>NZ_LZIN01000053.1 GCF_001667375.1 Mycolicibacter sinensis
AACACCTCGCCGGTGACCGGGGTGGCGTTCTCGAAGTACTCACCGGTCACCGGCGCCTCCCACTGCCCACCGATGAAATTCCCATAGCGGGACTCGTAACTCATCAGCGCCCCCACGGACCCCGGACGTGCGAAAACAGTCATTTCTCCTCCATTTGCGTGGCCCGAAAGCGCGTGCATTCCCGAGAGCTATTTGACGGTCAAACCCGCATCCACCGGTAACGTGACGCCGGTGATGTAGCGGCCCGAATCCGAGCACAGGTAGACCAGCGCCTCGGTCACGTCGCGACACTCGACCATCGGAACAGGAAGTAGATTCTCCAGTGCCGCACCGAATTCGGGGTGCTCGCCGATGTACTGCTCCACCTGGGGATTCTGAATCATCGGCGTCGCGACACCGGTCGGGTGCACCGAGTTGACCCGGATACCGTGTTCGGCCAGTGTCGTTGCGTAGTAACGCATGAGGCCGACAACACCATGCTTGGCGGCGGTATACCCGGCGCCGCCATGGCTCTTGGTCGCGAATCCGCGTCCGACTGATTTGAGGCCGGCCGCCGAACTGGTGATGACGACGGCGCCCCCGTCACCGTGCGCCAGCAGGGACGGCAGGGCCGCCTCGACAGTGAAGTACACACCGTTGAGCATCACGTCGATCGCATCCACGAAGGCGGCGAGCTGGCTCGACTGATCGCCGAATACCGGTCCGATACCGGCGTTGGCCAGTACATAATCGATCCTGCCCAACTCCGCGACCGCGTTGTTCACCACCGCAGTCAGTTGTTCGAGGTCGCGCACGTCGGCCTGCTCCGCGATGATTCGCCGGCCGGTCTTCTCGACCAGGTTGGCCGTCTCATCCAAGTCTTCGGGTGTGCTCATCGGGTAGGCGACGCTGTCCAACTGCCGGCACAGATCGACGGCGATGATGTCGGCGCCTTCCTCGGCGAATCGCACCGCGTGGGCTCGGCCCTGACCCCGGGCGGCACCGGTTACAAGTGCCACCTTGCCGTCGAATCGCAATGTCATGGTGTTACCCCTCGTCGGACGAAGCGTCCACTGTGGTCGTGTCAAACGTGTTGCGCACCTGCCCTATTGTGGCGTCGCACACCGGTATGGGAAGGGCATCCGACGCCTTCGGTGTCACTGCACAAAGCGACTCGGGTTCTCTGTGCCGCATGACATGGTTCGCGGCCGAATTCCACGCTTAGCTTCCCTCATGGCTCATGTCCGGATCGATCGGATCGATCGTGTCGCGCATCTGGTGCTAGACCGCCCGGAGCGGCGCAACGCCATCGACGAGGAGCTCGTCGAGGACCTCATCACGGCGATCGCCGAACTCGAGGCCGCCGAGGGGATCGGTTGTGTGGTGGTCCGGGGTGACGGGCCGGGGTTCAGCGCCGGGATCGATGCGTCCACGCTGGCCAAGCTCGCCACACCCGACGAACTGCGACGCATTCGCGGCGCCTTCGTGGCCGCCTATGATCGCCTCGAAGGCCTCCCGATTCCGACGATCGCCAGTGTGCACGGATGGGCCATCGGAGCAGCTTTCGAGCTGGCGTTGGCATGTGACCTGCGGGTGGTCGCCGCCGACGCGACCCTGGGCCTGCCGGAGACCCGGATGGGCGTGGTGCCCGACGTCGGGGGAACGGGTCGACTGACATCGCTCGTCGGTCCGGGCCGGGCCAAGGAGCTGATCCTCACCTCGGCGATGATCGACGGAACGCACGCAGGCCGGCTCGGCATCGCCAACCGCGTCGCACCCAGCAGCAAATTGGCGGCCGCAACCGCGTCGCTGGCCGACGAACTGCTCGCCTGTTCGGTCACCGCCAACGGGTTGGCCAAACGCATCATCGACCGTGCCGCACGACCGACGTGGGATGACACGCTGGACGCGGAACTCGACGCGCAATTGCGGTGCATCGAGACGCCTGAGTTCGGCGAGGCATATCGCCGGTTTCTCGCCGCGCCGGGTGCCAACACCCCTACGGCGCGACGATGAAGCGTTCCGAGATCGCGATTCCGGCCGGTGGCACCACGATCGCGGCGTGGCACTACGCCGCCGACGGCACGCAGCAACGACCGTGTGTGGTGATGGCCCACGGGTTCTGCGGTACCCGGGATGCCGGACTGGTGGGTTTCGGCGAGCGCTTCGCCGACGCCGGGATCGACGCACTGTGTTTCGACTATCGCGGGTTCGGAGCTTCAGGAGGCCGTGAGCGACAGATCGTCGATTTCGTCGCCCAGCAACTGGATTATCACGCGGCAATAGATGCCGCCCGTGAACTGCCCCATGTCGACGGCGTTGCGATCTGGGGAATATCGCTGTCCGGCGGGCATGTGTTCGCGGTCGCCACCGAGCGACAGGACCTCATCGGGGCGATCGCCGTGACACCGATCGTCGATGGGCTGACCACCATGTTGAGGATGCAGCGGTCGATTCCTCCGCGGGCCGCGATCCGGCTGGGGACGAGCGCAATTCGTGATGCCATCGGCGCCTGGGCCGGACGTCCACCGGTGATGATGCCCGCCGTCGGGCCACCACGAAGTGCTGCGATGCTCACCACGCCCGACGCCCTGCCAGGTTACCTGGCAATAGCGAGCGAGGCGCCACTGTGGCGTAACGCCTTCGCTGCCAGGGTGCTGCTCGCCGTGCCGAGATATCGGCCGGGCCTGTTCGCCGACCGCGTCGGTTGCCACATGCTGGTCCAGATCGCCGGATCCGACCGCAACGCACCACCCGACTTGGCCCGCGCGGCTGCCCAGCTCGCAAACGCCGTCGTACGCGAGTACCCCGGTTCCGGACACTTCGACGTCTACGACCGAGGTTCCGCCTTCGAAGCGGTAGTCGCCGACCAGATCTCGTTCCTAGCGTCTCTCTCGGAAAGGACCAGATGATGCTCTTCCCAGCCAATGATCGCCAACGCGCCTGCGTGATCGGCGCCGGCTCGGCAGGCCTGGCCGCGTGCGCGGGCCTGAAACGTGCCGGGGTCGCCTTCGACTGTTATGAGAAGAGTGACCGCGTCGGCGGTCTCTGGGTTTTCGACAACCCCAGCGGTACCGCCGCCGCGTACCGCACCCTGAGCTCCAACGCACCGAAGGCCTACATGGGTTACCACGACTTCGCCATGCCCGATGACCTTCCGGACTACCCCAGCCACTGGGACTTCGCCCGCTATTTCGACGACTACGCACGGCATTTCGGTCTGCACGAGCACATCCGGTTCAAGACCGAGGTCACCCGGGTGTCGCCGGTGTCCGGCGGGGGCTTCGAGGTGAGCCTGGCCGGTGGCGCCACCGAAACGTATGACTTCGTGCTGGTCGCCAACGGTCACCACTGGGACCGGCGGATGCCGGACCCGATGTTTCCCGGGACGTTCGACGGAACCATCATGCATTCTCGCGACTACCGCGAGCCGGCGTTCATGGCGGGCAAACGAGTCGTGGTCGTCGGTATCGGAAACAGCGCGGTCGACATCGCCTGCGAGGCGGCGCACGTCGCCGAGGCGACCTACCTCTCGGTTCGCCGGGGAGCTCACATCATGCCCAAGTACGCGTTCGGGATGGCACCGCCGAACTGGTTGCTCAATTCCGCGTCGCACAAGCCCGGACGAGTCGTGCTGGGCGCGCTCATGCGGCTGGTGAACGGCCGCGCCCAGGACTACGGCCTGCCCGTCCCGGATCACGCATTCGGCGACGCGCATCCCACTATGTCGGCGGGCATCATGGATGAGCTACGGCTGGGCAGGATTTCACCCAAACCACAGATCGCCGAACTGCTCGGCGACCAGGTTCGCTTCGTCGACGGATCCGTCGAGCGAGTCGATCTGATCGTCTGTGCCACCGGCTACAACATCACTTTCCCGTTCTTCGACGAATCGTACGTTTCAGCGCCCGACAATCAGATCGCGCTCTACCACCGGGTGGTGCACCCGGATCGGCCCGGATTGTTCTTCGTCGGCCTGTGCCAACCGCTCGGCGCCATCCAGCCGCTGGCCGAGTTGCAGGGCAAATGGATAGGTGAACTGTTGTCGGGGAGCTGCGCGCTGCCCGACACCGATCAGATGCGGCGGGCGATCGAGGCCGACCAACGTGCGCTGCGTAAGCGGTTCATCGCCTCGACCCGCCACACCGTCCAAGTCGATCACAATCACTACCTCAAGGCGTTGCGGCGCGAGATCCGCGTGGGGCGCCGGAGAGCCCGCCAACTAGGATCGGCTCGCAGCACCCGACCGGCCCCGCAGGCTGCACCCGCGATCGGCCGTTCAACCTGACCATCGGGCCACCATTGGCCGGTAAGGTGACTCCGATGGCCAACCGGCTCACTGCGAACGAGGCGATCATCGCGTGCGCTTCCGGTCTGCTCGCCAGCATCGACGACGTGACGGTGAAGCTGTCCAAACAGCTCGCCGGATCGGTCCCTGAGTTCTTCGAGGACGACGATCTGGTGCGGGAGGTCGAAGCCAGCGCCCAGGGCAACGTCGCCGCGATGCTGTCGGTGTTTCGCGGGGAGACGGCCGCCGAGGACGTGCCGATCCGGCCTGAGGTCACCGCGTTCGCCGCCGCCGTCGTCCGTCGGCAGCTGCCGCTGGAATCCCTGATTCAGGCCTACCGGGTGGGGCAGACCCTGTTCTCCCGCCTCTGGATGGATGCGCTGGCGGAACAGATCAACGAGCAAGAGGTTTTCGTCGGTGCGCTGCACCGCAGCTTCGACGAACTCAACGTCTACCTCGACCGCGTGGTGGCTCAGCTGGTCGCCGACTATGAGCGAGAGCGGGAGCGGTGGCTACGCGGAGAGGCAGCGCGCCGCGCCGCACTCGTCGGCCGGCTGCTGCGAGGCGATCGGATACCGATCGACCATGCCAGCCGCCAGCTGGGCCATGATCTGCGCGCACCCCAGACCGCGCTGGTGGCATGGATGCCGACGCAGGGCGAGGTGGACCAACAGCTCGCGACCCTCGAGACATCCCTGACGGCTATCGGGTCGGCGGCGGGCGTGACGCGCATGCTGATGCTGCCGGCCGGTACCTGCACGGTGTGGGCGTGGATCGCCGGCAACCTCGACACCGACCGCCTCGCCGAGTGCTCCGGCGTGCCACGGGACAACGACGTACTGGTCGCGGCGGGCCAGACCGTGCAGGGTGAGGACGCGTTCCGGATCAGTCACGAACAGGCGCTGCGGGCCCGCCACGTCGCCTCCCACATGCCGTCCCCACCGCGCATCACCCTGCATGCCGATGTCGCCACCGTCGCACTGCTCGCCGGTGATTACCAGGAGGCCCGACGGTTCGTCATCCGGACCCTGGGCGAGCTCGCCAGCCGGACGGCGGCCTCCGCACAGTTGCGGGAAACCCTGAGGGTCTTCCTCCAGGAGGGGGGCAACACCCGCAGAGCGGGCGAACGGTTGTTCATGCATCGAAACACGGTGCTCTACCGGCTGCGGCGTATCGAGGAGCTGATCGGCCATCCTCTCGACAAACGACGGCTGGACGTGGAGGTGGCGTTGTTGTTCGTCGACACGTTCGGCGACGAGGTCTTACCCTTCGAACACCGGCTGCCGGCCAAACCCGCTTCGGCAGAAGGTGAATCGCCGACCAAGCCGTCCTAGGTCTCACCCGACCCGGCAACCGGCTTTGTCTCGGTATCGCCTGCGCAGTTCTCGCTTGAGCACCTTGCCTGCTGCAGACGTCGGCAGTGCCTCGACGAAATCCACACTCCGCGGGGCCTTGTAGCCGGCGATGTAGCGCTTGGAGTCCGCCCGGATCTCCGCACCGGTGGCCGAGGCACCGGGTTGCAGGACGACGACGGCGTGTACGCGTTCACCCCATTGCATATCCGGAACACCGATCACGGCGCACTGGGCCACCGCGGGATTGCGGGCGACCGCGTTCTCCACTTCTACCGAGTACACGTTCTCGCCGCCGGTGACGATCATGTCCTTTATCCGATCGACGACGAAAACGTAGCCGTCTTCATCCATCCGACCGCCATCACCGGTGTGCAACCACCCGTCCCGAATCGCGGCCGCGGTCGCCGCGGGCTTGTTCCAATAGCCGAGCATGACGTTGCCTCCGCGAACGACGATCTCGCCAACACTTCCCCGCGGCACTTCCGCACCCGCCTCATCGACGATGCGGACCTCACAGTTGAGCGCGGCCCGGCCGGCTGAGGCCAGCAGCCTCTCCGAGGCGTGGCCCTCCGGCCCGAGTAGGGTCGCTATCGGCGCGAGTTCGGTCATTCCGTACGCCTGCGTGAACGCCACCTGCGGCAGTGCGGCCGAGGCCCGCTCCAGCAACGCCTTCGGAATCGATGACCCCCCATAGAAGATTCCCCGCAAGCTGGACAGGTCGTAGGAGGACAGGTCGGGGTCATCGACGATCGCCTGGATCATGGTCGGCACCAACCCGGCGTCGGTCACCCGGTGGGATTCGACGGCCGCCAATACGGCCGTCACCTCGAACCGGGGCACGATCACATGCGTGCCGCCGAGCAGTGTGGTGACCCCCCATGCGGTCAATCCCGCCAGGTGGAACATGGGGGCCGCATGCAGGCTCCGGCTCAGCTGTCGTGATCGGAACATGTAGCCGGACGCGGCGGCACCGAGCCACGACGTCATGATCGCCGCATGGGACAGCATCACTCCTTTGGGCTCTCCGGTGGTACCACCGGTGTAGAAGACGCCGGCCAGCTGATCACCACCCCGACGCGCATCCGGCACCCCCGCAGCGTCGTTGATCAGCTGCTCATAGGGCACCGTTCCCTCGGGGGCCGCATCATCGCCGCAGTAGATCACCGTCGTCAGGTGCGGGCAGGCCGCCCAGATCTCGGCGAGCATCTCCCGGTGGGCCCGGTCGATGAGCAGCACGTTGGTGGCGGAATCCGTCAGCGCGTAGCTGATCTCGTCCGGGCTCCAACGAATGTTCAGCGGGTTGAGCACTCCGTCTGCCCACGGGACGGCCAGTAGGTACTCGTGATAGCGCTGCGAGTTCAGCGACAGCATCGCGACCCGGTCACCCGCACGCACCCCCAGGCCACGCAGGCCTCCGGCCAGCCGCCCGACCCGCCGGGCCACAGCCTGAAATGTCAGTTCCCTGCCGTCACCGACGATCATGGTCGCATCGGGCGTCTGCTGCAGCCCACGGTGCAGTCCCTGCGTCACATACATTTTCCGTCCTCCCGGCCGGCCCTGCACCTGGTCACCATTGCGATGAAGGTCTTTGCCCGAAAGATATGTCATGGAATAGCCTTCTGGCCGAATGTTTTTCGATGTCTGTGCCAGCCGTGGACAGCAGGCCGATACTTTGTCCCACCGCACAAACCCCCCGCTCAGCCCCCGCCGGGCGATGCGGTCGGACGGGACTCGCGGTTGCGCTTCGAGGCGAATCCCCGGATATTCTCGGCTGCGGTCCCGGTGCGCAGCGCGATCTCCTGTTCGCGGTTCTCGGCCGCCAGTTGTTCCCGGAGACCGCACCGAGCGGCCCCATCGATCAGCTTCCGGGTCGCCACCACCAGCCGGGCCCGCCGGGCCAGTTCTTCGGCGAGCGTGTGGGCCCTGGGCGTCAACTCCTCGTCGGGGACCGATTGCCAGATCAGGCCCCACTGTTCGGCTCGATCCGCGCTGATCCGGGCGCCCGTGATTGACATACCGAGTGCCCTGGCCCGACCCAGGGTGCGCGGCAGCGCCCAGGTGGCACCGGCGTCCGGCACCACCCCGAGCGCACTCACTTGCGGCACAACGAAGTACGCCGACTCGGCCGCGATCGCGATATCGGCGAGCAGCGCCAGCCCCAGTCCGCCACCGGCACAGGGACCGTTGACCGCGGCTACCACCGGGACGGACGCGTGGGCTATCGCTTCACACAACGGATTCAGGCTGGCGGCGATGCCGGCGGGTACCGACACCTGAAGATTCCCGCCACCGGCGTCCAGTTCGACCAGATCGTAGCCGGCACAGAATCCGCGGCCGGCGCCGGTGATCACCAGCGCCCGCACGTCGCCACGGGTACAGAGACCCTCGATTGCAGCGCGCGTCTGGTCCATGACGCTCCAGGTCAGCGCGTTCAGCCGTTCCGGACGGCGCAGTGTGATGGTGCCGATCCCCCGGTGAATCGAGGTGGCGACATGCTCAGATGTTGAAGCCACCGGCACAGACCACAATCTGCCCGCTGATGTAGTCGGACTCCGGCGTACACATCAGGTACACCGCGCCGGCTGCATCGTCGGGACTGCCACTGCGCCCCAGGGGGATCGACATCTCCATCTGCGCCAACAGGTCCGGGTTGACGCCGACCTTGATCTCGCGGCCCTCGATCTCGATGCTGCCGTCCTCATCGCCGGCGGTGCTGGTGAGCCGGGTCTGAATCAGGCCGAACGCAACCGTGTTGACCGTGACGTTGTAGCGGCCCCACTCCTTGGCCAGAGTCTTGGTCAGGCCCGTCACGCCGGCCTTGGCGGCCGCGTAGTTAGCCTGCCCGGGGTTTCCGCCCAGCCCCGCGACCGAGGAGATGTTGACGACCTTGCGGCACGGGACCGCCTCGCCGGCGGCTTTCGCGGCTTTGGCCAGCCCCGAGATGACCGGCTGCGCCGCCCGCAGGATGCGGAAGGGCGCCTTTAGATGCACATCCAAGATGGCGTCCCACTGCTCGTCGCTCATCTTCTGGATGACCGAATCCCAGGTGTAGCCGGCGTTGTTGACAATGATGTCCAGCCCACCGAAGGTGTCCACCGCGGCGTCGACGAATCGTTGGGCGAAAGCGTCCTCGGTGACGTTGCCTGCCGCCGGTACCGCCCGGCCACCGGCACTGACGATGGCCTGCGCGGTTTCCCTGGCCGGCACCTCATCGAGGTCGTTGACGACTACCGCGGCGCCCTCGGCCGCCAGTTTCAGCGCGATGTGGCTCCCGATTCCCCGACCGGCGCCGGTCACGATGGCCACTTTGCCGTGCAGATTTCCCATGAGAGTCCTCTCGTGTTGGTTGAGTCAGAGCGCCACGACGGCATCGCCGGCCAGCGTGACGGTGCCGTCGGCCAGGGTGACCGAGAGCTCGAGCGTGGCCCGCTGCTCGCCGTCCACGGTCTCGACGGACACGATCCGGCCCCGAGCGGTCGGTTCGGCGTTGACCGGTGTTATGGCGGCGAACCGCACGCCGTAGGACCGAATCGCCTCGGGGCGAACCCAAGCGGTCAGCAGCCGCCCCAGGTAGGCCATCGACAGCATGCCGTGGGCGAAAACGTCCGGCAGCCCGGCTGACTTGGCCACATCGATGTCGATATGAATCGGATTATGGTCTCCGGAGGCGCCGGCGAACAAAGCCAGTGTGGTGCGGCTGACGGCTCCGAAACGGAGCGGCGGGAGCTCGGTTCCCACCTGTGCCGCAATAGTGTTCGTCATTTCGCTGCCTCCGGTTTCCGCACCACCAGAACTGATCTGAGCTCGGCGACGAGTTCGTCGCCGCGTGTCACGGCAGTCTCCTTGACGACGAAGCCCAGTGCGCCGCCCTTCTTGGTGTAGGCGTCGACGATCTTCGGCGCGGCGACCACTTCGTCGCCGGCGTACAACTGGCCGTGGTAGGCGAATCGCTGCTCGCCGTGCAGTACGTGACGCAGGTCGATGCCGAGTCCGCTGACCCAGTCGAAGGGATCGGGGCGCTCCAGCTCGATGGAGAACAGGAACGTCGGCGGCGCCGGAAGCGCGGGGTAACCAGCGTCTTTCGCCGCGCGCTCATCGGTATAGACGGGATCGGTCTCGCCGATGGCCTTGGCGAAGAACCTCAGCCGGCCGGCGTCGATGACCAGGTGGGTGTGCGGCAGTTCGGTGCCGATCGCGGCGGGATCGATGGCCATGGTCAGCCCACCTTCTCGTAGAGCGTGACGACAGCCGCGCCGCCGAGTCCGATGTTGTGCTGCAGTGCCAACCGCACGCCCTCGACCTGCCGTGCGCCGGCGGTCTCGCGCAGTTGCCAGACCAATTCGGCGCATTGCGCAAGTCCGGTGGCACCCAGTGGGTGTCCCTTGGACAGCAGTCCGCCGGAGGGGTTGGTGACGACACGGCCGCCGTAGGTGTTGTCGCCGTCGGCGATGAACTTCTCCGCGGTGCCCTCGGGGGTCAGGCCCAGCGATTCGTAGGTGAGCAACTCGTTGGTGGTGAAGCAGTCGTGCAGTTCCACTACCGCGATGTCCTCGGGGCCGACGCCGGCTGCCTCGTACACCTGCTGTGCGGCCGCCTTGGACATGTCGACGCCGACGATCTTCATCATCGAGCGATCTTCGAACGTGGACGCCGAATCGGTGGTCATGGCCTGGGCCCGCACGGCGACAACGGGATTCAGCCCGTGTTTACGCGCATAGCTTTCGCTGACCAGAACGGCTGCGGCCGCACCGCAAGTGGGCGGGCAGCACTGCAGCCGCGTCAGGGGTCCGTAGATCACCGGTGAGGCGAGCACCTCTTCGGCCGTGACCGGATCCCGGAACACCGCGTAGGGATTGTTCGCCGCGTGTGCCCGGGCCTTGACCGCGATCTGGGCGAATACCGCTGGATCCATCCCGTATCGCTCGCAGTATTCGCGGCCGGCGCCGCCGAAATACTGTGCGGCGAAAGGGGCGTCGCTGTCGCCCTGGATTGCATGGACCACGGTTCCGAAGCTGTCGAACGGTGTCGGCCGGTCGGTATAGGACATCCCCAGCGCGCCCCGTTGCATCTGTTCGAACCCCAGGGCCAGTACCACGTCGGCAATGCCGTGTTCGATCGCCTGGCGTGCCAGGAACAGTGCCGAGGAACCGGTGGCGCAATTGTTGTTGACGTTGACCACCGGTATACCGCTGGCCCCGATTCGGTAGAGCGCGGCTTGGCCGGAGGTCGAGTCCCCGTATACGTAACCGACATAGGCTTGCTGCACCGTCTCGTAGGACAGTCCGGCGTCGGCCAGCGCCGCGCGGGTCGCCTGCTCCCCCATCACGTCGTAGGTGTCGGTGTTTCGCGGGGTGGTGAACGGGATCATCCCGACCCCTGCGACCAATGCGGACGGTCTCATCTGCGGCTCCTCATCTGTTTGGGTGGCTTGCGTTCGGGCATCGCACGGGGCTATCGGATGGCGGCGGCCAGATCACCTGACATGGCCTTCAGTTGCCGGGCCCAGGTCGGCCAATCGTGGTTGCCGCCTTCCTGAAAGTCGAAATGCCCGTTGTCCCCGCCGACGGCCCGGAAGTGGCGATAGAAGGCGAGGTTGCTGCCGTGCGCCTGATCGCAGTAGCCGATCATCGCGGCGGGGTCGGCACACACCGGGTTCGACGGGCTGTACACCCACACCCGGGTCTTGTTGGCCACCAGGGTCGCCACGTGGACGTCCGGGTCATGCCACTTCCACCGTCCGAATTGCGCCGGCCCCCACATGTTCTGGGTGTCCACCCCGCCGTAGCGCGCGAGACCGTCGCCGAGGGCGCCGACGACGTTCGTCTTCGACGGCGTCAAGAACCCGGACAGTGACCCCGCGTAGCGGTAGCGGTCGGGATGGAAGGTGGCCAGGGTCAGGGCGCCGGTTCCGCCCTGCGCGGCCCCGACGATCCCGTGCCCGCCCGGCGCCAACCCCTTGTTCGCGGCCAGCCAGTCCGGGAGCTCTTGGGACAGGAAACTTTCCCACCGACGGCTGCCGTCCTGCTCCCAGTCCGTGTAGAGGCTCCAGGCTCCGCCGGCCGGCGCCACCACCGCTATGCCTTTGCCCGCGAAGGCGTTCATGGCATCACCGAGCGTCACCCAGTTGCTGGTCTCGGGCGCTGCGTTGAAGGCATCGAGGAGCACGGTGGCATGCGGCCCGCCGGGCGCGAAGGCGACCGGGATATCACGGCCCATCGCCGCGGAGGGAACCATCAGATACTCGACCGAATCCGCACGCGCCGGTGCCGCGTTCCCCACGCAGAGGCCGAGCATCACCATGATGATGCCCCGAAGAAGGTTCATGGGTCTTCCTGTCGAGAATCGCTTGGAACTCGGGCCGGTGGCGGAGAAGGTCTGGTACGTCATGTCTTTCCCTGTCCTTGGCAGCTGCGTGCCACCCGGTTCGACGGTACTAATTTTTTAATCTGAATTCAATAGCTGACTTGATCTGGTTCCTGCCCGGTGTCGATTACGCTGTTGGACAGCCTGATTCGACGCAGTCGACTAGGTCCGCCGCTTCCCTAAGTCGCCGGGTAGGCGGGCGGTGGGAAGATCCCCCGCAGAATCCTGGCCCACCAGTTGTTGCCGAACTCGATCTCGTCACTGGCGTCGTAGTCCGGGCTCGGCCCGATCGGCACCGGGTGAGTTCCCCGCTGACTCATATCGATCGGGTCCTGCGGCTGCCCGTAGACGGCCACCACCACGGTGCGGTCGGCGCTGTTCGCCGACCAGACACCGATCTGGGTGTTGGCGCAGTTCGACATGATGTCGAAGGAGACGGGATCGTAGTACCACTTGTTGATCAGTTCGATGCCACTGATCGCCAGCGCGGGGTGGATCGCCACGGTCTGGGCCACCGCACCGCGGAACCCGGCCGCGCTGGCGCGCGCCTGTGGGGTGGAGCCGTCTGACCCGATGTCCCCGGTCAGCTCACGGTGATTGAGCAGGTCGTCGGTGTGCCACTGGGCGGCCCGCTGCAATTGCGGGTCGATTCTGATGTCGTTGGTGCAGCCGGCCTGATGCTGCATGGTGTAGACGTTGGCCACCACGCCGTCATTGAGCCGCTTGTTGTTCGGGATCAGGGTGTTGTTGTCGTTATCGGCGTACGCGGCCGGTGCTGTCAGCACCCCGGTGAGCACGGCTCCCAGGGCCGGCAGCGTGAGCAACTGAAACTTCATACCGCTCCTTTCTCCTCGTCAGGGCCCGTCTCCGGCTAGGGGAACCCCGGGCCCGGCGGCCGGTAGTGCGCTGCCGAGTTGCGTAACTGCCAGATCAGGTCGGGACAGAGCTCGTTTACCGCCTGCGAGATCAGATATGACGCGTGGTAGTCATCGGACGTGCGGAAGTCGGCCTGCACTTCGGTGATGAGCCGCCCGTAACCGACGTCGCGGGACACCTTTGCGCAGATGCCGTACCCGTAGTCGAGGGCCTCTTCGGCGTTGGCGAAGCCATAGCCCGGCCGCATCGTCACTCCGATCAGATAGGCCAATTTCTTGTCGGGCTCCACATCTGCATGCGAGCACGGGGCGACGGACGTCAGGGCGATCCCGGACAGCACCGACGCGATCACCGCCAGCGATTTCACCGATCTGTCGAGTTTCGCGAAGAAGTCCATGGTCGCCACCGGCTCAGATGGGATCGAAACCGGAGATGAGCCAGCGGCCGTCGATCTTGTCGAGCGTCACGCGGATGCTGGAGGCGGTGTCGGTTGGGGCGTCGCTGCCGACGATCGCGGACTGATTGACGAAGACCAGCACCACGGCGTGATCGGGCGTGGCCGACACCGATGCTGCCGCGGGGACGTTGGCCACCGTCGAGATGCGTTTCTGTTTCGCTCCGGGAATGACGACATCACGCGTCAGGCCTGCGTAGGAGTCACGGAATTCGCCGGTCAGCCGATCTTGCGCCGCCGCCAACTGGCCCTCTACGTTCTCGGGCTGATAGGACAGCATCGCCACGACGGACTCTCTTGCGGCTTCGACCGATTCGGTGCGCGCGATCTGGGAGTTGCGAGCGGACGAATCCCAGTACTTCAACACCGACGCGCCCAGGGCCGGGGCCAGTACCAGTAGCGCCGCCATCCCGTAGACGAACACCGGACGCCGCAACAATCGCCGTCGGGCGCCGGCACCCCCATCAGCGCCGCCACCGGAATCCGCCGCATCGCCGGGTTCGGCGAGGTCATCGTCATCCGGTGCGGGCACCACGTCGACGGATCCCACCTCGTCTTCTGCGGGTCGAAGATTGGCCAGAACTGTCACCTGTGATCACTTCCCTGCTCTGTGGTCGATTTGCTTCGCCGGGGTTCGGTTACGGGACGAATGCGACATTGGAGACCTTTTCCTGGCCGTCGACTCGGGTCACCGAGATCCGCATCCGCCACGCCCGCGGGAGTTGCTCTGCCGCACCGGCGTTGGTGGTGTTGACGCTGACCGCGACCAGCACTTGCGCCTCGTCGGCGGTCTGCTGCTCGATGCCTGCCTCGGTGACGGTGCCGACCGATTTCGCCTGAGCTGTCTTGACGATCTCGATGAAGGGCTGCGAACGGTTGCTGAAATCCTCGTAGAACGTTCCGGTCGCGGAATCCAGCACGCGCTGCACATCGGCCTCGGCATGCTCGTGGTCGATGGTGGTGAGGTTCAGCGCACCCTGCTGCGCCGCACGGAGGAACTGCTCGCGCTGCACCTCGGCGCGGTGCGACTCGTACGTCCGGAAACCCAGCCAGCCGGCCAGCCCCCCGAACGCCAGCACCGCCACCGATGCGAACACGGCCGCATCCAGCAGGCGTGGCGGCGCACCGGCGGGCGGACCGGTTGGGTCGTCCGGCGACGTCTGCGGCTCGCTTACTCGGCGTTCGGGGGCATCATCATCGACTGCCATGTCTGCTCCTTGTTCGCGGTTCGGGACAGATCGGTCTGGGTGTACACCTGCCCGTCCGGGCCGATGTAGCTTCCGGTGGCGGGGTTGTATTCAGCGACCGCGATCGCCGGCGGCGGGGCGGACGACGGGCTCGGGCTGCTGAGCGTCCCGGGCGGCAATTGCGGAATGTCTTGGCCGGTGATGGTGGCGTTGGGATCGCCCTTCCAGTTCCAGCCGTCGTTGAGCGGCACGTATTCTTCGTCGCTCTCACACATTTTGACCGTCGGCGCCCGCTTGCCCGGCCGCGTCGCGCACGGCACGTTCCGCGCTCCGCGGACATTGAACATGGCATCCTGCGGAATCCGGCAGTACAGTTCACCCTCCGGCCGATCCGGGAAATCCTCCAGGCTGGCCGCGCGCGCCTGCCGGGCCGGCAGATAGCCGGTCAGACACGGGGGCGGCAGGTTGACGTTCAAGTTGAAGCTCAGATACGCACCGCGGTAGCCCTGCTTGGTGTTGCGGTTGGCCAGCCCAGCCCCCTGCAGGATCTCCGTCAACGGCGGGATCAACACCAGAACCTGTTCAAGATTCGGCTGGTAGGCCACCGCGACGTCGCCGACGCTGACAAGGTTGGCCAGCACGATCGGCAGGGTCGGTTGCAGGCTGTCGAACAGTTGGCGTGCCTGGTCGACCCCCGACGCGCCGTTCTTGATCAGGTCGGCGGCCGCGTCGTCCTGGGCACGCAGTTGCTCGGTGACACCGGCCAGGTTCGCAGCCCATCGCTGGATGGAGTCGGCGGTGTCGATCTGTGTGTTGAGCAGCGGTGTGGACTGATCGATCAGGGTGGTCAGCGGTTCGAGATTCTCGTGGGCGTCGATGGCCAGTCTGGTCGACCCCTTCACAAACCGGGAGAGCTCCGGGCCCAGCCCTCCGACCGCGGTCTTGGCCTCACCGACGGCGGTGCGCAGATCGTCGCCGGGGATCGCCCGCAATCCCCGGTTCGTGGCGTCCAACAGCTCGTTGATATCCGGGGGAAGCACCGTGCGCTCGACCGGGATGACGTCGCCGTCCTTGAGCAGCGGGCCCGCGCCACTGCGGGGCACCAGCGTCACGTACTGTTCGCCGATCGCGCTTTGGCTGTGCACCTCTGCGTCGAGGTCGGCCGGAATCCGGACACCGGATTTCAGGGCCAGCACCGCGGAGACTCCGGTGTCGGTCATGGCGACGTTCTCGACGCGTCCGACTTCGACACCGCGATAGGTGACATTGCTGTTCTTGTACAGCCCACCGGTCTTGGGCAGCTGCACGGTCACCTCGTAGCGCCCGACCCCCAGCAGCAGGTCGGGCAGTTCCATGTACCGGAAGGCCATGATCGAGCCACCGACCAGACTGATCGCGATGAAGACGGCCAACTGGGCCATGATGCGTTTGTTCAACATGTCAGGGCCCCTGATCGAAGTGGTAGGGAATCACCAGCGGATTTCCCGGATTGAACGGGCCACCGGCGGTGCAGGGGCTCGGAAACTGTCCGATGGTGCGGCCCCACTGCATTTCCAGGTCGGTGAGGTTGCACTCCCATTTGGTCCCGGTGAAGAACGACGCGTCCAACCGGCTCAGGGTCAAATCGATCACGGCGGTGAGGTTGGCGGCGTCACCGCGGAACCAGTTAGGGATGGTTTCGGTGGCAAACGGATATGTCGGGTACAAACCCAGCGCCCGGGTCAGCGCCGGACCGGCGTTGGCCAGTGATTCCAGTACCGGACCGATGTCTTTGAGTTCTTGCACCAACGCCCGCTTGGTCTGGTTCGTCACGTCCGCGGCCAGCCCGCCGAACTTGCCGAGCCGGTCGGCGGCATCGGCCAGTTGTCGGCGTTCGTCTCTGAGCACGGACAGCGCCTTGGGAAAGGTCTCCAGCGCCTCATCGACCACCGGCTTCTGCTCGGCGAACTTGCCGGCCAGATTGTTCAAGCTGTCCGTCGCCGCGATGATGTCATCGCTTTGCTCGTTGGCATGGGCAATGAACTCGTCCAGCTGATCGATCAGACCGCGCAGCTCTTTCTCGCGCCCGGCGAAGGCGGTGCTGAACGCCCGGGTGATCTCCTGGATCCGCCCGACGCCGCCCCCATTGAGCAACATCGAGACAGCGGCCAGTGTTTGGTCCGTGGTCGGGTAACTGACCGCGGCGGAAAGGGGAATCAGCGAACCCTCGCGCAGCTTTCCCTCCGGTGTGACATCGGGGGGAGCCGCCAACTCGATATGAAGCGAACCCAGCAGGCTGGTCTGGCCCAGTGCGACCGTGGCGTTGGCCGGCAGGTCGACATCGGGGTTGAGCCGCATGGTCAACAATGCATGCCAGCCTTGCCGCTCGATCTTGGTCACGCTGCCCACGGTGACGTCACCGACACGCACCCGCGAGTTGGGTTCGAGCCTGTTGACCTCGGGCAGTTGCGCCCGAACCGTGAAGGCACCGGGGGATCTTCCCTCAGTCCCGGGCATCGGCAGTGAGTTGAGCCCTCGCCATCCGCACCCCGACAGTGCGACAACGGCGATGAGGACGACGACCGTCGAAGCCACCCCCCGCCACCACCGGCTCATGATCCCGCTCCGCTCGGCATCATCAGGCCGGGCAGACCAGCCTGCGGATCCGTCTGCTGCGCAACGGTCACTTCGGTCAGCCCCGGTGGCAGCACGGCGGCATCCTGCGACACGGCCTCGGCCTGCGGCGCCGGATCTTGTTCGGGCACGTGATCCGGCCGCAGCCAGTCCTCGCTGTAGGTGACCTCGTTGGGGCGTGCGCTGGCGCCGACGAACAGGTTCTCGCCCAACGGGAAGAAGTTGTACTGGCGATTCTTGACGATCGGGGCCAGGTACTGCACACACAGTTTTGCCGATTGCTCCGCGTTCTGGCGCGATGCGGCCTGTATCGCGCCGCATACGAAGGAGAGCGGATCGCTGAGATTGTTGGTCGACAGCGCTCCGGTCAGCGTTCCCTGGGCAGGTTGGTAGATGTTGACGAAGTTCTGTGCGGCGGTCGGCAGAACGTGCAGGGTCTGTTTGAGATCGTCGAGGCTGTCCACCAGCGTCTGCGACACCGATGCCAACTTGCCCGAGGTGGTGCCCAGTGTTTCGCGGTTGTCCGCGACAAACGTCTTGACTTGCTTCACCGCGCTGTTGAGGTCGCTGATCGCGTTGGCCACCTCGTTCGGGTTGTTGGCCAACGCCGCGGTGGCGGATGCCAGATTCTGGTTCAGCTTCCGCAGTACCGTGTCGCTGTCCCGAAGCGCCGTAACCAGGATCGACAGATTCCTTACGACGCTGAAGATGTCGCCGCTGTGATCGCCCAGCGCGGAAATCGCTTGGGAGAGCTCGATGATGGTGGTGCGGATGTTGGCACCCTCACCGCGGAGGTTGTCGGCTGCGGTCTGGACGACCTGCCCCAAGGTGCTCACTCCCCCGGCCTCGGTCGGCTGCAGCATCTCGGTGAGGTTCTGCAACTGGTCGCGGAAGTCGTCCCACTCGACCGGGACGGCGGTGCGCTCGCGGGGGATCACCGCGTTGTCCGGCAGAACCGGACCGCCGGCATAGACCGGCGTCAGCTGAATCGCACGCGCGGTGACCAGTGACGGTGACAGGACCGCCGCCTTGGCGTCGGCCGGCACCTGGTACTTGTCGTCGAACCAGAAGCGAATCTTCACCCGCTCGGGTTGCGCTTCGATGCTCTGGATGCGACCGACCCGGACACCGAGGATGCGGACCTCGTCGCCGACGAAGATTCCGTTGCTGTTCTCGAAGTAGGCGGTCACGTGTGTCCGCCCGAGTCGACTGCTCAACGAGCCCAGCGTGTACACCCCGGCTGCCAGCACGGCCACCAGGAGAGCGGCCAATCCCATGCGAAGTTTTCGGGATGTGATCATCGGCCCTCTCCCGGTGCGGCAGCGGGTACTTCACCCGGGGCCGGAACGAACACCGGTTTCGGGGTGGGTTCGGCCGTGGACTGTTGACCGGGCGGCGACGGTGCCGGCGGTCCGGGCGGTGGTCCTCCCGGCGCTGGCGCCGGGGGCGGCTCCCGATAGGGGTAGCAGCCCGTGCCCGGCAGCGCGCAAGGTTGATCGCCGGGGTTTCCGGTGATGGCATCCGGGAGGTACACCCGGGGCGGCCCGCCCTGGCCGGTGCGCGGATAGGGCACCGGCAACGGCGGCGTGCCCTGCTGGCCGGTCGGCGGGTCGGTCAGCTCGGATGGCAGCAGCACGTTCGGATCAAGGCCCAGATCGGAGAACGCCGAGTCGATGTAGGGCTGGATGAACTGTCCGGGAACCAGATTGGCGACGTAGGCCTTGAAGAACGGCCCCGACGACAGCGACTCCCCCAATCCGATGACGTACCAGCTGAGCCGCTTCAGGTACTCCTGCACCTCCGCCTTCCTATTCTCGACGGTGGCCAGCACCCCGTTCAGCTTCTCCAGTGCCGGTTTGAGGGTCTGCCTGTTGTCCTCCACAAACCCGCTGAGCTGTTTGCTGACTCGGGAGATGTTGCCGGAGATGTGGTCCAGCGCGGCGCTTTCGCTGTTGAGCTGGCCCAGCAGATCGTTGGTGTCATGGACCAGGCGGACGATCTGATCACTGCGCTCAGACAACACGCCGGTCACATTGCGCGCGTTGGACAGAAGGTTCCGTAGCTGGGCGTCGCGTTTGTTCAGGACGCTGGACAGCCGCGCCACCCCCGCGGTGGCGATCTTGAGGTCCGGTGGGGTGTCGTGGAACGTCTGGGCCAGCACCCGCAGTGAATCCGACAGCTGCTCGGTGTCGAGCCCGCTGATGGTCGCGGTCAGATCTCCGAGCGCATCGGGCAGCTGATAGGCCGAAGTGGTGCGTTCCAGCGGGATGGTCTGGGACAACCGACCGTCGCCACGCGGGGTGACGCCCAGCATCTTGGTGCCCAGCAGGCTCTTCGTCTTGACCGCCGCCTCGGTCCGGTCACCGAGCCGCACCTTGTCGGCGACTTTGAACTTCACCAGTACTCGATCGCCGTCGAGGGTGACGCTGTTGACGCTGCCGACCCGCATACCCGCGACCTGGACTTCGGCGCCGGGGGTCAGGCCACCGGCCTCGGCGAAAAACGCCGAGTAGGACTTCCCCGAAGAGATGACCGGAAGCTCGTCGTAGTACCAGGCGCCGAGGGCGACCGCGGCGGTGAGTACCGATCCGATGATCCCGATCGCGGCGAGGTTGCGTTCCCGGAAGGTTCTCACTTCGGCGTGCACCTTCCCGAGGTCTGCTCGGCGACCTTGACATACATCGGCTGACCGCCCTTGCCGTTGAGCTTGAGCGCCACTTCGCAGAAGTAAAAGGTGAAGTAATCACCGTAGAGCGCTTGGCGATTCAGGATGCGCAGCGCGGTGGGCAGATTCTCGAGCACATGGTCGACGTAGCCCTGGTCGGCGAGCACGGTCGATGCGGTGCGATCGGTCTCCTGCACCGCTTTCTGCAGGGGCGGCCGGGCCTGCGCAAGCAGGTCGGCGAGCGACGCCGTCGCCGCATTGACGTAGGCGACACCGTCGCTGATGTCTTGCTTGCGGTCGGCCAGTCCCTTCATCAGACCGGACAGGGACTCGACCGCCGTCGCGAACTTATCGCTGCGATCGCCCAGCGATCCGAGCACGGTGTTCAGGTTGCCGATGACCTGGCCGATCAGCAGGTCGCGGTCGGCCAGGGTGTTCGTCAGCGCCGCGGTCTGGCTCAGAAAGGATCCGATGGTGACGCCCTGGCCCTGGAAGGCCGCAATCAACTGGCCGGCCAACGCGTTGACCTGCTCAGGGTCCAGCGCGCGGAACAGCGGACGAAAGCCGCCGATCAGCACGTCCAGGTCCAGCGCCGGCTCGGTCCGGTCGGCCGGGATGTTGCCGCCCGGAGCCAGGGTCCGCGTTCCGCCCACCCCCTGCTCGATGGACAGATAGCGGCCGCCGATCACGTCCCCCCACCGGATCACCGCCCTGCTGCCCTCGGTCAAGACCACCGAGTCGTCCGCGCTGAACGCCACCTCGACGTTCCCGTTGTCTTTCAGCGCAATACGTTTGACCTTGCCGACCTCGACCCCAGCGATCCGTACGAAGTTCCCGTTGGCCAATCCGGTCACATCAACGAACTCCGCCGTGTAGTGGCGCGCGGAATCGAACCGGAACTGACCGAATATGGTCAGCAGTGCGAACATTCCGAGCATGGTGACGACCACGAAGGCGCCGAGGCGCCACACGGTGTGCCTCAAATTAGCTTTCACGGTGACCGTGCCCCCTCCAGCTGTCTTGTGGGTTCATGACGACGGGTTCGCGGATCAGGGTTCCGGGGGCGGTGCCACCGGTGTCGGCGCCGGAGGCACGCCGGGGAACAGCGGCACCCCACCGGGCCCGTACTGCGCCGCCCCGTAGGGAGGCGTGCCGAACCCCAACTCGGGCTGAGGCCCCACCGCCGGCCCCGGCAGGCACTGCCGGACTGCCGGAGGCAGTGGCACCGCGCGGGTGACGCGGAACCAGTCCGCGAAGCAGTGCTGCCCGATGCCCGGGTTGGGGCGCAGGTCGAGGCCGGTTCCCCAGCCGGTATTGGTGACCAGATGGCGAACCGGGAAGTTCTTGGCGACGTCGGGCAGCGAGCCGCATCCCGGCTTGCCTCCCGGGCCGCCCTTGGCCGCAGTGATCGGCAGGTTGTCGGGGTACCGGTAGATCTCGTCACCGAGCAGCAAAGCGACGTCCACGATCAGCGACGAACCGTTCGCGCCGCCCATATAGTCGGCCAGCCCGTAGTCATCGAGCGCCGTCTTGGCCCCGAGCAGTGTGCAGGTGAGTTGCGGATCGTACTTGAGCAGCAGGCCGGTGGTGGGCTCGAGGGCGTTGACCGACCGGACCAGGTTGTCGCGGTTCGGCCCGACCAGGTCGATACCGCTGTGCGCGAAACCCACCAGGTTGAGCAACAGGTCATCCAGGTCTGCCGCGTTGTCGGCGATCGTCGCGCTGGTTATGCTGGCCGCTGACAGCGTTCTCAAGATGTCTTCTGCCGCAGCGTTGTACGTATCGGAGAAACTCTTCAATGCGCGCCAATCCCCATGAACGGTCCGGCTTCGGGCATTCAGTGCGACCAATGTGTGGTATGCCCCGGTGGTGGCTTGGCCGATCCGCTCCCCCTGTCCGCCCACACCGTCGGCAACGGCGGAGAGCACCGCGTTCAATTCGACCGGGTCGACCTGCTTGATCACGCCGACCAGATTCTGGAAAACGGTGTTGACCTCGGTCGTGACGTTCTCCGATTTGAGGACCGAGCCGGCCGCCAGGGGCACCGGGCTGGGGCGGTCCGGATCGACCAGTTCGACGAACTTAGCGCCGAAGGCGGTGGTAGCCGAGATCCGAACCCCGACGTTGCTCGGAATGTGACGGATTAGCCGCGGGTCGAATTCGAGCCTCAGGCTGACCGGCTGTGAGCCACCGACGATCTGGCCGACACGGCCGACTTGAACTCCACGCATCTTCACCTGAGCGCCGGTCTCCATGACCAGACCGGCACGGTCGGACACCATCGTCACTGGGACAGAGCGTTGGAATGACCGGTTGAAGCACTGCCCCACCAGCCACGCCGCCAGCATCACGAAGACGACGAAGATCGCTGCCCACCAACGGGGGTGGATCCACGATTCGGTTCTCCTGGCTCTCATCGCTAACCCGCCAGGTGGAAGTTGCCCGATTGACCGTAGACGGCCAACGTGATCGCCACCGTGACCAGGACCGCCGCCAGCACCGAAGCGCGAGTAGCCCGGCCCACGGCCTCACCGACTCCGGCCGGACCACCCGACGCGGTGAATCCGTAATAGGTATGGATGATCATGATCGTGATGCTTGCGATCGCGACCTGAATGAACGACCAGATCAAGTCCGTTCGATTCAAGAACGTGTGAAAGTAGTGGTCGTAGACGCCCGAGGACTGACCATAGATCACCGTGGTGCCGAAACGTGCGGAGAAGAAGGTCATCAGCACGGCCACGCAGTAGAAGGGGATGACCACGATCAGTCCGGCCAGCACTCGGGTAGAAGCCAGGTAGGAGATGGCGCGGACCCCGATGACCTCGAGGGCGTCGATCTCCTCATTGATTCGCATCGCCCCGAGTTGGGCTGTTGCACCGGCGCCGATCGTTGCCGCCAAGGCGAATTCAGCGGTCAACGGTGCGAGGATCCGCACGTTGAAGTAGGCCGACGCGAATCCGGTCAGGGCTTCCACCCCGATCTGTCCCAGCTGGCTGAAGCCCTGCGCGGCGATGAGTGCGCCGGTGGACAGCGTCAGGATGCCGACCACCGCCACAGTGCCGCCGATCATCGCCAGGGCGCCCACCCCCAGGCTCATCTGTGCCACCTGCCGCACCAGCTCGACCCGGTAGTGCAGGAAGACCTCTCGGATCGAAGTCAGTGTCATGACGTGGAATTGGATCTGAGCGCCGAGCCGGTCCCAGCCCGACGCCCATCGACTCAGGGTTCGGCCGAATTCGATGGACCCGAGGCTTGCCGGGCGGTTCATGGCGTCACCCTGAAACCAATGGCGGTCACCACGGTATTGATGACAAACAGCGCCATGAACGAGAACACCACCGTCTCATTCACCGCGTTGCCCACACCGGCAGGACCACCTCCTACCGAAATGCCCTTGAAACACGCGATCAGACCGGCCGTGAGGCCGAACAACGTGGCCTTGACCAAGCAGACGACGACATCGCTGAGCCCGGTGATCAACGTCAGGCCTGCTACAAAAGCACCCGGCGTGACGTGCTGAAAGTAGACCGAGAAGACGAAGCCGCCGGACAGCCCCACCAACACCACGAGTGGCGACAACAACAGAGCGACCAGGGTGGCGGCCAACACCCGCGGAACCACCAGCGCCTGAATCGGGTCGATGCCCATGACCCGTAGCGCGTCAAGTTCCTCCCGGATGGTGCGCGCCCCCAGGTCCGCGCACATCGCGGTGGCCCCCGCGCCAGCGACCACCAAAACCGTAACCACAGGACCGATCTGGAGTACCGCGCTCAATGCGGCACCGGTACCGGAGAAGTCTGCCGCCCCGATCTCGCTCAACAAGATGTTGAACATGAACACCGCCAGGACGGTGAACGGGATGGACAACACCATGGTGGGAACCAGCGAGACTCGCGCAACGAACCAAGCCTGCAGCAAGAACTCACGCCATGCGAACGGCGGCCGGAACATCTGGATCACCGTGTCGAGCGCCATCGCGAAGAATTCACCGAGTGCACGCACCGGCTTGTCCACGGCCACGGCGCTACGCATCACAACACCGCGCATCGGCTGGGCTTGACCGGAGCGGAACCGTGAGCAGGACCGTCCGGTGACCAAGGCATACAGCCCTACCATTCCCCGCCGACCTCGAGGGCGGGCATGTCGCAGTATTCGGAGAGTACAAGCCAGTCCCCCCAGCCGTCGGTCAGTCTTGCCGCTGCCACAGAGTGAAGTGGTTCACGTGTTGAATCGAAATTAAACAACATTCCTTCAGGGCATGCAAGCGTTCTGCGAAACCTCCCGCTACGGTCCTTCTGCCACGCCTACGATATCCGTCATTATCTGTTGCATCGCAGGCATTTTCGCGCTTCTTGCGCGCATCATGACATAGCGACCCGGCTGACGACTTGTACAGGACCCTGCCCTGAATACAGACTTAATTTATGAAACCCAGCCGATCCGTCCGGGGTACGGGCGCTTCGGCTAAGCAGTAATCACGACCGGCACCCGTTGATTGGTCTACCTGCTCGCCGGCGTGGGGTGGTTCAACCGCCAGGTACTGCGCGAGGAAGCAGCCGGCGCAAGCTACGGCCGTGAGGCTGCAGCCGAGGCCGCAGGTATCCCTGGGCCTTTCCCTCAATCGGCCGTCGCGAGAAACTCGCGTGCCACCTCCACGACGCGGTCGCGGTCCTCGGCCACCAGTCCGATCCGGGTTCGGCGATCCAAAATGTCCTCGACGGTCAGCGCCCCTTCGTGGCTGACCGCGTACTCGAATTCGGCGCGGATCACGTCGATGCCCTCGGCCACCGCCTCTGCGGGCCGCTCGCAGGTGGCGGCGGCCAACACGTTGGCCGCCTCCGCGCCGTAGCGCAGCACCAGCGATTCAGGCAGGTCAGCCGTCAACGGAGTCGGCGATCCCGGGTTCTCGGGTGCACCGATCAGCGGCATATCCCGGGTGCGACACGGCCCGGCGCCGAGCCCCCGCGATCGCACCGCGCGATCCAGCACGTCTTCGCCCATGTGGCGGTACTCGGTCAGCTTGCCCCCGATCACGCTGAACACCCCGGACTCCGATTCGACGACGGCGTGGTTGCGCGAGACATCGGCGGTGCGGCCCGCGCCGGCGTCGATGAGCGGCCGCAGACCCGCATAGGAACCGATGACGTCACCGGTCCCGAGCGCGGTTCCCAACGCGGTGTTGACGGTGTCCAGCAGGAAGGAAACTTCCGCCGAAGTAGGCTGTGGGACATCGGGAATCGGCCCCGGAGCATCTTCGTCGGTGAGACCCAGATAGACCCGGCCGAGTTGTTCGGGCATGGCGAACACGAACCGGTTGAGCTCCCCCGGAATCGGCACGGTCAACGCGGCCGCCGGGTTGCCGAAGGCCGACGCGTCGAACACCAGGTGGGTGCCGCGACTCGGCCGCAGCCGCAGCGCCGGGTCGAGGTCGGCGGCCCACACCCCGGCCGCGCTGATGACTGCCCGCGCGGTGACGTCGAGCGACTCACCGGAACGCCGGTCGGTCAGGCGAACCGACTCGCCGGTGGCCTGCGATGCGGCCACATAGCTCAGGACCGTCGCACCGTGCTGGGCTGCGGTGCGGGCCACCGCGGCGACCAGCCGGGCGTCGTCGATCAGCTGTCCGTCGTAGGCCAGCAGCCCACCGTCCAGTCCATCGCGTCGTACGGTCGGCGCCAAGGCGATGACCTGTTCGCGCGAGATCCGTCGCGAGCGGGGCAGTGTCGTCGCCGGTGTGCCCGCCAGCCGGCGGAGAGCATCACCAGCGAGAAATCCGGCGCGCACCAGTGCCCGGTCGCGTCCACGCATCGAGCCCAGTAAGGGCACCAGCTGCGGCATCGCCCGTACCAGGTGAGGAGCGTTGCGGCTCATCAGAATTCCGCGCTCGATCGCGCTGCGCCGCGCGATACCCACGTTGCCGGTCGCCAGATACCGCAGCCCGCCGTGCACCAGCTTGGAACTCCACCGGCTGGTGCCGAACGCCAGGTCGTGCTTTTCGGCCAGCACCACCCGCAGGCCCCGGGTGGCGGCGTCCAGGGCGATGCCCGCGCCGGTGATCCCGCCGCCGATCACGACGACATCTACAGCCGGATCCTCGGCCAACGCCGTCAGCTCGGCGGTGCGGCGCGCGGCGTTGAGTGCCGCATCGGCTGTCACGACAGGTACCTGTTCAGCGTGTAGGCCAGTTCGGCGGCCAGGGCGTCCTCATCAAGGAGGGGTGCGACGATCTGCGCGGACTGGATCGCCGACTGGGTGATCAGCAGGCACATCGCGGCGAGCTGACGCGGGTCACCTGCCCGTACGCTGCCGGTCTTCTGGGCATCGGCCAACTCGGCGGCGACCAGGTCGATCAGCCGCCGTTGGCTGGCTCCCATGCGCTCGGTGATGTAGACCATCGCCAGGTCCGGTGCGTGATGCAGGACCTGCATCACCACCTCGTCCCGTCGCAGCCGCGCGGCCACCGCGACGATCCGCATCACCAGCACCTCACGTCCGGTCCCAGGGCCGGCCAGCTCCGTCCAGGCCTCGGCGACCCGCGCGGTAAGCAGTGCGGCGATCACCGATCGACTGTCGGGCCAGCGCCGGTAGACGGTCGGACGGCTGACCCCGGCGCGGCGCGCGATCGCGGCCAAAGTCACCCGCTCAACGCCGAGCGCGAGCAGACAACTCGCCGCGGAGTTGAGGATCCGCTCCCCCACATCGAGCTGCTCATCATTACTAGTTGACAGCATATGTAATACTGTAACGCATGACCGCGCGTGATGCCCAGGATGCCCTCCTTCCCCCGATGAAGTGGAACGCCTGGGGCGACCCCGCAGCGGCCAAACCACTGTCCGACGGCATCCGCCAGCTGCTGAAGGCGGCGCTCGGCATCGAGGGAACCCCGGTCGCCGAAGTCGCCCCCGATCAGGTGCCGCTGCGCCCGTCGGCGCTGGCCGATACGCACCACCAGGCACTGGCCGCGATCGTCGGCGAGGAGTTCTGCCGGATCGATCAGGCCGGCCGGCTGTTGCGCGCCGGAGGCAAATCCACCCTGGACCTGTTGCGGCGCAACGCCTCCGGGTCCCAGGATGCGCCCGATGCCGTGCTGTTACCCGCCACCGACGACGAAGTCGCCGCGATCTTGAGCTACTGCACCCAACAGGGGATCGCGGTGGTCCCGTTCGGGGGCGGCACCAGCGTCGTCGGTGGCCTCGACCCGATCCGTGGCGACTTCGCCGCGGTGATCTCACTGGACTTGCGGCGCTTCGATGAACTGATCAGCCTCGACAAGATCTCCGGCGAAGCGGAATTCGGCGCCGGCGTCACCGGACCCGACGCCGAACGCCTGCTCGGCGAGCACGGCTTCTCACTGGGTCATTTCCCGCAGAGCTTCCAGTTCGCCACCCTCGGCGGATTTGCCGCCACCCGGTCATCCGGCCAGGATTCGGCCGGTTACGGCCGATTCGACGACATGGTCCGCGGCCTGCGGATGATCACCCCGGCCGGCGTGCTGGATCTGGGCCGCGCCCCGGCCTCCGCCGCCGGCCCTGACCTACGCCAATTGCTGATCGGCTCGGAGGGCGTGTTCGGCGTCATCACCCGCGTCCGGGTGCGGGTGCATCCGGTGCCGGCGACCACCCGCTATGAGGCGTGGTCGTTCCCCGACTTCGCCACCGGCGCCGCGGCCCTGCGGGCGATCACCCAGACCGGCACCGGCCCCACCGTCGTCCGCCTCTCCGACGAAGCCGAGACCGGTGTCAACCTGGCTAGCACCGAGCAGATCGGCGAACAGCAGATCACCGGCGGCTGCCTGGCCATCACGCTGTTCGAAGGAACCGCCGAGCACACCGAGAGCCGGCACGCCGAAACCCGGGCGTTGCTTGCCGCCCAGGGCGGCACCTCGCTGGGCGAGCAACCGGCACGCGCCTGGGAACACGGCCGCTTCTCGGCGCCATACCTGCGGGATTCACTGCTGGCCGCCGGGGCGCTGTGCGAAACGCTGGAGACCGCCACGAGTTGGTCCAACCTGCCCACCCTCAAGGCCGCCGTCACCGAGGCATTGACCACCGCGCTCGCCGACAGCGGCACCCCGGCGTTGGTGATGTGCCACATCTCGCACGTCTACCCCACCGGCGCATCGCTGTACTTCACCGTCGTCGCCGGCCAGCGCGGCAACCCGATCGAGCAGTGGCGGGCCGCCAAAACCGCTGCCAGCGAAGCGATCATGCGCACCGGCGGGACCATCACCCACCACCACGCCGTCGGCGCCGACCACCGGCCCTGGATGCGCGACGAGGTGGGCGAACTCGGTGTGCAGGTGCTGCGGGCGGTCAAAGCCACCCTGGACCCGGCCGGGATCCTCAACCCCGGCAAACTCATCCCGTGAACAAGCGGATCACGCTGCTGACCAACCCGGCGGCCGGGCACGGCAACGCCCGGCACGCCGCCGAGCGGGCACTCGCCCGTTTCCAGCAGCGCGGCGTCGACGTCAACCACATCGTCGGCGCCGATGCCCGGCACGCCCGCCAGTTGCTCGACGAGGCGCTGGCCGCGGGCACCGACGCGGTGGTGGTGGCCGGCGGCGATGGCGTCATCTCACTGGCGCTGCAGGCGCTGGCCCTCGGCGACGTACCGCTGGGCATCATCCCAGCCGGCACCGGCAACGATCACGCCCGCGAATACGGTTTGCCCACCGGTGATCCCGAAGCCGCCGCCGACGTCGTCGCCGACGGCTGGACCGAGACGGTCGATTTGGGCCGGATCGTCCCGGACGGTGCCGGGCCGTCGTGGTTCGGCACCGTGATGGCGGCCGGCTTCGATTCGCTGGTCAGCGACCGCGTCAACCGGATGCGGTGGCCGCATGGCCGGATGCGTTACAACGTGGCCATGGTGGCGGAGATCTCCAAGCTGCGGCTGCTGCCGTTCCGGCTAACCTTCGACGACGACGAGCCGCTGGACATCGATCTGACGCTGGCGGCCTTCGGCAACACCCGAAGCTATGGCGGCGGCATGCAGATCTGCCCGGGCGCCGATCATTCCGACGGCTTGCTGGACGTCACCATGGTGCACTCGGATTCGCGCACGAAGCTGATCCGGCTCTTCCCCACCGTATTCAAGGGCACCCATGTGAGCCTGGACGAGGTGAGCACCCGGCGGGCCGCCTCAATACGGGTGGAGTGCCCGGGCATCAACGCCTACGCCGACGGCGACTTCGTCGCCCCACTGCCGGTGACGGTGTCGGCGGTGCCGGGCGCGCTGCAGATCCTGCGTCGCCCCTAACGCGCGAGCAGTCCCCCGCAAGCGGCAGGAAATCAGCCCACGCCGCGGCTGAGCCAGGACACCTCGGCGCCGTCGCCGCCGTCGCGGAAGGCCTCCAGGGCCTCGTCCCAGGCGGTGCCCAGCACGGTCTCCAGGTCGGCGGCCAACGCGTCGGCGCCGGC
Source organism: Mycolicibacter sinensis (assembly GCF_001667375.1). Classification (GTDB taxonomy): domain Bacteria; phylum Actinomycetota; class Actinomycetes; order Mycobacteriales; family Mycobacteriaceae; genus Mycobacterium; species Mycobacterium sinense_A. The sequence goes on from NZ_LZIN01000053.1 coordinate 29,206, forward strand.
CGCCATCATCGTGCGCAGGCGATTCTCGCCCACCATCACATCACCGTTGGCGCTCATCGCCCCGCTCCACAACCCCAGTTGCGGGGTGTGGCTGAACCGCTGGCCGTCGACCCCGGCGCTGGGGTCCTCGGTGACCTCGAAGCGCAGCACCGACCACGAGCGCAGCGCGCTGGCCAGCCGGGCACCGGTGCCCACCGGCCCGACCCAGTTGACCACCGAGCGCAGCTGTCCGGGCATGGCCGGCTGCGGCGTCCAGTTGAGCTTGGCCTGGGCATTCAGCGTCGAGGTCAGCGCCCACTCGACATGCGGGCACACCGCCGCAGGCGACGCGTGGATGTACACCACGCCGCTGGTCACGTCGGCGAATTGATTCGTCGCGCGCATCAGTTGCTCCTTCGGATCCACGAGGGACGTCTTCCCCAACGGCCTGGCGGAACCGAGCTGAGCAGTGATACTGCTGCATATTCTAGTGTCGTATGGGTCTATTGTGCCTTGTGTGACGCCTGTTGGCTAGTCCCGGGCGTACTCCGATACGACGGCGTCAGCCAGCTCGGGCCACCGGCCCGTCACCCAGTCGCCGAAGTCGCGGTCGGTGAGCACCACCAGCACCCGCTCGATCGCCGGATCTGCCCAGATCAGGGTGCCTGACTGGCCGAAATGACCGTAGGTCCGAGGCGAGTTGGCCGCGCCGGTCCAATGCGGCGACTTGCCGTCCCGGATCTCGAACCCCAGCCCCCAGTCGTTCGGCCGCTGCGGCCCATAACCGGGCAGCACGCCGTTCAGTCCCGGGAACTGCACGCTGGTGGCTTCGGCGTGCAGCTGCGGTGACACCGTGGCCGGTACCAGCAGGTCACCGGCGAAAGCGGCCAGGTCAGCGACGGTCGAGGTGACCCCGAAACCGGCCGCCGCGGCACCGCCGTCCAGCCGGCTGGACGCCATCCCCAGCGTCTCGAACACCGCTTCGGCCAGGTAGCGGCCGAATTCGATGCCCGACGCGTCCTGCACCGCCGCCGCCAGTACGGCGAAGCCGTGGTTAGAGTAGACCCGCCGAGTGCCCGGCTTGGCCAGTACCCGGTCGGAGTCCGCCGAGAGCCCGGAGGCGTGCGCGAGCAGATGCCGCACCGTCGCCCCGGGCGGCCCGGCCGCCGTGTCGAGCTCGACGGCCCCCTCCTCGACCGCGACCTGCACCGCGCGGGCCACCAGTGGTTTGGTCACCGAGGCCAGATAGAACGGCCGCTCGGTGTCGCCGTGGGTGGCCAACACGCCTTGCGGGCCGATCACTGCGGCGGCCGCGTGACCGACCGGCCAGTCGTCGAGGGCAGCGAGGGCTCCGGGAGCGTCGAGGGCGGACATCGCAAGCCAGCCTAGAGCCTGCCGAGCCCGGCCTCCGCGCGGATCGCGGCGCGAACCGCCTTGCGGTGACTGGTCGCGCTGCACCCGAACCAGCGCCGGCAGGACCGGCTGAGCACGCTTTGTTCGGCGTAGCCGAGTTCCCGGGTCAGGTGCGACAGGCTGATGTCGGTGTCACGCAGATAGCGGTCGGCGGCATCCCGGCGAACGCCGTCGACCAGGGCGGCGAACGTGGTCTGCTCGGCGGCCAGCCGCCGGTGTAATGCCTTGGGGTGCAAGCCCAGTTCGCCCGCGATCAGCTCCAGGGTCACCGTGCCGGTGGGCAGCAGCTGCCGGGTGATGGCGCGTACCGATGCGGCCAGGCCCGACGACTCGGCGGTGATGCCGCGCAGGTAATGCACCATGGCCTGATGGGCGTGGTCGTCGCGGTGCAGCGGGCGGTCCAGGTCGGCGGTGCGGAACGTGAAACCCGCGACCGGTTGGGCGAAGTACGGCCGACAGCCGAAATAGGCCAGGTACTCGCGCACCGGGGTCAGCGGCTCGTGCGGAAGGTGCACCGACAGCGGCGCATAGGGGGCGTCGAACATCATCCGCATGATGCCCAGCGACACCCCCAATGACAGCTCGGTGGTCTGCGGGTGCGGCGGCGACCGCTCGATGAGCACCTCGAAGGCGTAGAACGACTCGGTGCGCCTCGCACCCGGCTGGATCCGCGCCGAGATCGCCGGGCTGTAGGCCGACAGGAAGCGTTCCACGATCGCGAAGCCGGCACCGACGGTGGCGGCCGTGCGCGCCGCCACCCCCAGCGGCCCGAAGTTGCCGATGTCTTGGCGCAGTGCCAGCCGCCGCCCGAAATCCGGTGTGGCGGTCACACTTGCCGCCCCTTCAACGGCCAGGATCACCGCGCGGTACGGCACGAATACCTCGTGTGTCCCGACCGCCGCGGGTGGCACCCCGGCAGCGGCGAGCAACTCGGCCGGATCACCGCCGAGTTCGCTGACCAGTTCCGGGTAACCGGACAGCGCCGTCCCGCGCACCACCGACATGTCTGCAACTGTCAAAGAAATGTCCGCTGATGTCAAGACTTCGGGCCGGGCGAGGGCCATGCTGGGAACAGCATCCCGCTTGAAAGGACCTCCCCGTGAGCTTTGACACCGTGATCCGCGACGGCCGGTGGTTTGACGGCACCGGCGCCCCCTCGTCGATCCGCAACATCGGCATCCGTGACGGGCACGTCGCCGCCATCAGCGCCGAACCGCTCGACGAGGCCGGCTGCCCCCAGGTGATCGATGCGGCGGGCAAATGGGTGCTGCCCGGCCTGATCGATATCCACACCCATTACGACGTCGAGATCCTCACCGCGCCATCGCTGTCCGAATCGGTGCGCCACGGCGTGACCACCGTGCTGGTGGGCTCCTGCTCGCTGTCCACCATCCACGTCGACGGCCCGGATGCCGGCGACCTGTTCGGGCGGGTGGAGGCCATCCCGCGGCAGTACGTGGTCGACACGATCGACCGCTTCAAGACCTGGTCGAGTTGTGCGGACTACATCGCCAGCCTCGAGAATCTGCCGCTCGGCCCGAACGTGACTGCGTTCATCGGACATTCGGACATGCGCTCGGCGACCATGGGGCTGGACCGCGCCACCCGCTCCGATGTCCGGCCCACCGCGGCCGAACAGGCCCGGATGGAACAGATGCTCGACGAGGCATTGCAGGCGGGATTCGTCGGAATGTCTTCGCAGCAGCTGCTTTTCGACAAGATGGACGGCGACGTATGCCGGTCACGGACATTGCCGTCGACCTATGCCAAGGCGAAAGAACTGCGCCGGCTCAAGTCGAAGCTGCGCCGCAGCGGACGGATTCTGCAGGCCGGCCCCGACGTCAAGAACCCGTTCGACGTGGTCTCGCAGCTGGCGCAGGCCCTGGGGATCTTCCGCCGGCCGCTCAAGACCACGCTGCTGGCCGCCGCCGACGTCAAGAGCAACCGGCTGGCGATTCCGGCCATGGTCAAGGCCTCGCGCATGCTGACCAAGCTGGGCGCCGATTTCCGCTGGCAGCACTTGCCGGTGCCGTTCGAGGTGTACGCCGACGGCATCGACCTGGTGATCTTCGAGGAGTTCGGCGCGGGCGCTGAGGCGCTGCATCTGCGGGAGTCGGTCGAGCGTGACGAGCTGATGCGCGACGAGTCCTACCGGCGGCGCTTCCGCAAGGACTACGCCAACAAGTACGGGCCCCGGGTCTGGCACCGCGACTTCTTCGACGCTGAGATCGTCGAGTGCCCCGACGCCTCGGTGATCGGAAAGTCGTTCGGGCAGGTCGGGGTCGAGCGCGGCGGGGTGCATCCCGTCGACGCGTTCCTCGACCTGGTGCTCGAACACGGGACCGCGCTGCGCTGGCACACCACGATCTCCAACGACCGGCCCGAGGTGCTCAAGCAACTTGCCGCAGAACCCGGCATCCAGATGGGCTTCTCGGACGCGGGCGCGCACCTGCGCAACATGGCGTTCTACAACATGGGCCTGCGGCTGCTGCGCCACGTCGTCGACGCCCAACGAGCGGGGCAGGCGTTTCTGACCGTCGAGCAGGCGGTGCACCGGCTGACCGGCGAACTGGCCGACTGGTATCGGATCGACGCCGGCCATCTGCGGGTCGGTGACCGCGCTGACATCGTGGTGCTCGACCCCGCCCGCCTCGACGCCACGTTGGACGCCTACGCCGAGGAGCCCTTCGCGGCCTACGGCGGAATGTCACGCATGGTGAACCGCAATGACGACACCGTGGCGGCCGTGTTCGTCTCGGGTCGCGCGGTGGTCTTGGACGGCCGGCCCACTGATGTGCTCGGCACGCAACGCACCGGAAGCTTCTTGCGCGCCGATACCCGCACCCCGGCGGTCGCCGCGCAAGCCACCGCGCCGGGCGCCGCCCCGGCCACCTATGGTTGAGCTCATGAGTCAGACGGTGCGCGCGGTGATCTCGCGGCAAAAGGGCAAGCCGGTCGAGGTGACCGACATCGTGATCCCCGATCCCGGGCCGAACGACGTCGTCGTCGCTATCAGCGCCTGCGGGGTGTGCCACACCGATCTGACCTACCGCGACGGCGGCATCAACGACAGTTACCCGTTCCTGCTGGGCCATGAGGCGGCCGGGACCGTGGAGGCGGTCGGCTCGGCGGTGAGCGCGGTCGCTCCCGGCGACTTCGTGGTCCTGAACTGGCGCGCGGTGTGCGGGCAGTGCCGGGCCTGCAAACGCGGCCGGCCGCACCTGTGCTTCGACACCTTCAACGCCTCGGTGCCGATGACGCTGACCGACGGCACCGAGCTCACCCCGGCGCTGGGCATCGGCGCGTTCGCCGACAAGACCCTGGTGCATGAAGGCCAGTGCACGAAAGTCGATCCGGCCGCCGATCCGGCGGTGGCCGGGTTGCTGGGCTGCGGGGTGATGGCCGGTCTGGGTGCGGCGGTCAACACCGGCGCGGTGACCCGCGATGACACCGTGGCGGTGATCGGCTGCGGAGGTGTCGGTGATGCCGCGATCGCCGGCGCGGCCCTGGTCGGTGCGAAGAAGATCATCGCCGTCGACACCGACGACACCAAGCTGGCCTGGGCCCGTGACTTCGGCGCAACCGACACCATCAACGCCCGCACCCAGGACCCGGTCGAGGCCATCCAGGAGCTCACCGACGGTTTCGGCGCGAACGTGGTGATCGATGCGGTCGGGCGCCCCGAGACCTGGAAGCAGGCGTTCTACGCCCGCGACCTGGCCGGGACCGTGGTGCTGGTCGGCGTGCCGACACCGGAGATGCGCCTGGAGATGCCGCTGATCGACTTCTTCTCCCACGGCGGGTCGCTGAAGTCGTCCTGGTACGGCGACTGCCTGCCCGAACGCGACTTCCCCACCCTGATCAGCCTGTACCTGCAGGGCCGGCTGCCGCTGGAGAGATTCGTCTCCGAACGCATCGGCCTCGACGACGTCGAGGAGGCATTCCACAAGATGCACGACGGCAAGGTGCTGCGCTCGGTGGTGGTGCTGTGAGCAGCCCGATCCAGCGAGTCGTCACCAGCGGCACATTCGAACTCGACGGCGGCAGTTGGGAAGTCGACAACAACATCTGGATCGTCGGTGACGACTCCGAGGTGGTGGTCTTCGACGCCGCCCACGATGCGGCCCCGATCCTCGACGCCGTCGGCGGCCGCAAGGTGACGGCGGTGGTGTGCACGCACGGCCACAACGACCACATCACGGTGGCACCGCAGCTCGGTGAAGCTCTTGATGCGCCGGTGCTGCTGCACCCGGCCGACGAGATGCTGTGGCGGATGACGCACCCGGACAAGAACTTTGAGCCGATTTCGGAGAGCCAGACGTTGCAGGTGGCCGGCACCGAGATCCGGGCACTGCACACCCCGGGCCACTCACCGGGCTCGGTGTGCTGGTACGCACCGGATTTGGGCGCGGTGTTCAGCGGCGACACACTCTTCTCCGGCGGCCCGGGAGCGACCGGACGCTCGTTCTCGGATTTCCCGACAATCCTGGTGTCGATCTCCGAGCAGCTCGGAAAACTGCCGGCCGACACCGTCGTCTACACCGGTCACGGCGACAGCACCCGTATCGGGGATGAGCTGGTGAACTACGACGAGTGGGTGGCGCGCGGCCACTGACGATGCACCGCGAGGAACGAGCGGTGCAGAGGAGGCGGCCCATTCAGTCAGGCCTGACGCTCAGCGTTCGTCGAGGATTCGCCGCTTCTCGGCCTCGAACTCCGCGGACGTCAATGCCCCGCAGTCCCGCAGCGCGGTAATGGTTTTGAGCTGCTCAAGACGAACACCCTCGCCGTCGGGGACGAATTCCGCGCCGGCCGGCGCAGGGCTGCGGCCGCGGGAAGGCCAGTAGCGCGCGGCGATCAGGCCCACGATGCCGACCCCGAACACCACCGGGAACACCCACACCAGCGACCCGTAGGCACTGGGCGCCCCGAAAGCCAGTCGCGGAGCGATGAACCCGCCGACCTGCCCGTCGGTGCTGATCTGATAGTCGCCCGCTGTCGCCACCCGCATCCGCCACAGCCGCCGCCGGGAGTCGTTGTTGACCGTCGTGGTGCTGCCGATGCTCTCGGTGAACTCCGGGTCGGCCACCCCGGCCGGCGGCTCGAGACGCAGGCTCAGCGGCGGGACCGGCAGGCCACCGCCGCTGGGACTGGAGATCACCCGGGTATGCAGGCTCACCGTCACCTCCCCGGCCGGCAGCCTGATAATGCCGGTCCCCGGGATCGGCACCTCGCCGTAGGCGTTGTAGCGGTCCAGCACGAACACGTTGAGGGCCAGCGCGCCCACGAAACCGACGACCCCGACCACCATCAGGGCCACCGAGACCGGGACCGCAAGCCGTCGGACCGGCCGTGCAGCGCTCATTCGGGCAGTGTGCCACGCCTGGCCCCGGAACCGATCCCGCCGGCGCCGGACCGGCTGCCGCCGCATTCGCTACCGTCGGAGGTATCGCCGAAACCGGTCGGAGGTGTCCATGCCAGAGTCGAGCATCGTCGTCCGCCCGGAGCCCGCCGGAACCCCCTCGCGGCGATTGCAAGCGGCCGGGTTGGGCCATGCCACCGCGGTGTTCGAGCAGCTGGCGGCGACGGTTCCGCTGCCTCCCGCGCCGCGTCCGATCGTCGTCGCCGACTACGGCGCCGCCACCGGCTACAACTCGCTGCTGCCGATCGGCGCCGCTATCGCGGCCTTCCGCCGGCGCACCCGGCCCGACCACGCCGTCCTGGTGACCCACACCGACCTGCCCGACAACGACTTCACCGCGCTGTTCCGCACGCTGGCCGATGATCCGGACAGCTACACCCGCAAGGACGCGGCCAGCTTCCCGTCGGCGATCGGCCGCTCGTTCTACGCCCAGATCCTGCCGTCGCAAAGCGTCAACCTGGCCTGGACGTCCTGGGCGACGATGTGGCTGCGCCGGCCGGCAGCGGAACTGCCCGAATTCGACGATCACGTCCATGTCGAGCACAGCGACGACGCGGCCGCCCGGCAGGAGTACGCCCGTCGGGCCGCCCAGGACTGGCAGGACTTCCTGGCCTTCCGCGGAAGGGAACTGGCCCCGGGCGGCAAGCTGCTGGTGTTGACCGCTGCGGTCGACGCGCAGGGCCGGTCGGGCTACCGGCCCGTGCTCGACGCGATCGTGGCGGTACTCGACGAACTGGTCGGCGAGGGCTTCGTCAGCCGCGACGAGGTCACCCGCATGACGATCCCGGTGCTCGCGCGCAGCGAGAAGGAACTGCGTGCACCGTTCGCCCCCGCCGGGCGGTTCGAAGCGCTGACGATCGAGCGGTTGGACGTGTTCGACGCCGAGGACCGGTTCTGGGACCGCTATCTGCTCGACGGCGACGCGGGCGCTCTCGGCGCCCAGTGGTCCGCCTTCACCAGCGCCGCGGTCTTTCCGGCCCTGGCGGCCGCTTTGGCCGGTGGGGCCGCCGGCGACCCGCGGGCGGCCGAGTTCGTGCAGCGCCTGGAGGCCGGGGTCGCCGCTCGGCTGGCGAGCAGCCCGCAACAAGTGCAGATTCCGCTGGCGCTGGTGGTGCTGGCCAAACGAGTGGCGTAACGCTACGGAGTTGCCGGGGTCTCGGGGTGCTCGGGAGCCGGGTGGGCCGGGCCCGCCGGAGCCTCCGGAACCGCCGGCGCAGCTGGTGGAATAGGCGCGGGGTGGGGCGCGAACGCCGGTGGCAGCTCGACGGTCGGCGACACGGTGGTCGTGGTGGCCGACACCGGCACACCGGAATCCGGTTCGCCATCGGCGGCGTGCCGCAGCACCAGCACGGCCACCGTGCCCAACAGCATGGCGACCAATGCGGCCACGATGACCACCGGAACCGGCCGCCGGTACCACCGGACGTCACCACGGCCGTCCATCTCGTCGGGCTCCGGCGCGGCCGGTTCGCGCGGCGATACCGGCGCCGGGCGGACCGGCGGCGGCGTGATCAGTGGTTTCAACGCAGCGTTCGGCGGAGTGTCTGCCGGCGGCGGTGGCTCCACCGGCGGCGCGGGGGGCTCGGGGAACGGTGGTGGCTCGGCCGGCGGCGGTGCTTTCTTCGGGGTGGCCACCACGTTGCCCGCGACGCTCAGCGCGGCGCCGATGGCGGCCGTCAACTGTGGCCGCGGCGAGCTGATGACAGGGGCCCCGAAGCGTTGCGACAGGCCGGTCGTGACGGTCGGCATGTTGGACCCGCCACCGACCGACACGATCGCCGACAGGTCGTCGGGCACAATATCGTTGTCGTCCAGGGTGTTCTGCAACACCGTGAAGAAGCCGTCGAGCGGCTGGCGCAGCGCCTCGTCGAGTTCGGCGCGGGTCAGCCAGACGCCGCCGTGGAATCCCGCCAGCTCGGCGACCGTCTCGGTTGACAGTTGCTCCTTGGCGTCGCGGCACTGGCTGCGCAACCTGGTCAGCGACCCCACGGTCGGGGGTCCGTCGCCGTTGCCGCCCAGATCGGCCACCACATGGTCCAGCAGCGCCTGATCGATCACATCACCGGAGAACGCGGTGACGCGGCGGGGGGCGCCGACCGGTTCGAAACCACGCCCGGCGTCGACCAGGCTGATGGTGGTTCCGCTGCCGCCGAAGTCGCACACCGCGATGGTGCCGTGGTCGGGCAGGCCCGGATTGGACCGCAGGGCGGTCAGCACCGCGGTGGTGTCGGAGATCAGCGTCACCGGATGCTGCGCCCACTCCGAGACCCGGCCCAGCGCGGTGCGCAGCGCGCCGACGGCCTCCCGCGACCAGTGGGCGGGGTGGCTGACCGCCACCGCGGGCGGTATCGGGCGCCCCTCGGTCGCGGCATAGGCCAGCGCGTGCAGACCGTCGCCGAGCAGTTGCTCGGCGCGGTGGGTGGACCCGTCGCCGGCCACCACCGGCCCGCCGCCGCCGACCCGGTCCACGAAATCGGTCACCACCAGTCCGCGGTCGTCGAGAGCGGCATTGACCGCCGAATTCTCCGAGGGCATGCCGATCTGGGAGGGGCGGTCGCGGAACAGCGTCAGCACCGGCCGCCGGGTGATCGCACGATCGGCGGTGACCGCCGCCAGGGTGGTCGCTCCGACGGACATGCCCATCGCGGGGCCCGTGTCATGCGCCATGCTGTCCCGTCCACGATGTTTACCGGCGATCGAACGCACCGGATCGTAGGCAATTTTATCGAGGAGTGCCCTGTTTACCCGGCATTGCAGCGGCATTGGTGCGCCGAACGGCCCGCGAGGGGCGTCAAACTCCTGAGAGCCGACGCGCGCCGGTACCCGGTGGCCCCGCGCCCGGACCAGGGCAGCGACGCCGGCCGGGCCGTCCGAGTGTGAGTTTGCTCCGGTGCCGCCACCGGGTGCTCGCCCCGACGACACCCGGCAGACACCTCACGGTAACCGCACGCTCACCGCAGCGGAACTCAGTCCAAATTCATATCTTCGATATGACCTGCACAGCGGCGCCTCGCGCGATCGCTCGCGATTCATCGAATGCGTGAATTCCCACCATTATCTGCTTACGTCGCGCCACGACTTATGCCACCATGTACGGGTGAACACACGTCGGATTCTTCGCTCCCTCGGTGTGGTGCTAGCGCTGACCTGGCTGCTGCAGAGCACCGCCGTCACCCCTCCCTCAGCCTTCGCCGAACCCTGTCCCGACGTCCAAGTCTTGTTTGCTAGAGGCACCGATGAGGCCATCGGGGTCGGTGAGACCGGGCAAGCATTCGTCGACGCGCTGCGGCCCCGGATCGGCGAGCGTTCCATGGACGTCTACGCGGTCGACTACCCGGCCACCAATGACTGGCCGACCGGTATTCAGGGCATCCGCGACGCCACCGCCCACATCGAGGCCACCGCGGCGAATTGCCCCAAGACCAAGATGGTGCTCAGCGGCTTCTCGCAGGGCGCCGCGGTGATGGGATTCTCCACCGCCAATGCCATCCCCGACGGCGTCGTCGGCGTGGATGTACCACGGCCGATGGCCCCCGAGGTGGCCGACCACGTCGCGGCGGTGGTGCTCTTCGGCACGCCCAATGAGCGGGCGATGAACTTCCTGGGCCAGCCGCCTCTGGTCATCGGTCCCGCGTACGCCGCGAAGACCATCCAGCTGTGCGTGCCGGAAGACCCGGTCTGCTCCGAGGGAATGAATTTTTCGGCGCACTACCCGGGCGCCTACGACGGGATCGTCGAAGAAGGCGCCGCCTACGCGGCAAACCGGCTGTAACCACTGTGTTTGCCATGCAGCACCGCCGCGGTGGTTTGCTGTCGGGCCTGCGGGTCGCACCGAATTTCGACCCGCGGGCCCCTCGCGAGGCGGCGACATGTCAGCATTCAAGGATGACTTTGCGTGACACTGTGGGCGCCGTCGTCGCCACGGCGACGCTGGCCGGGGCCCTGCTGGGCGCGCCGGCGTGCATGCCGGCCGCCGCCGCCGAGCCCTGCCCGGACACCGAGGTGGTGTTCGCCCGCGGCTCCGGGCAACCCCCCGGTCTCGGCGACGTCGGAGAGGCTTTCGTCGCTTCCCTCAAGGACCAGCTGCCCAACGGCGACGTGCGGGTCTACCCGGTCGAGTACCCGGCGAGCACCGACTACCGCAACAGCGCACTGCTCGGCGAGAGCGACGCCACCGCGCACATCCAGGCCACGGTTGCCAACTGCCCGAACACCAAACTCGTACTCGGCGGTTATTCGCAGGGCGCCAGCGTGATCGAGATGTCGAGCAATTCGCTGCCTCCCGCGATCGCCCACCATGTCGTCGCGGTGGCGCTGTTCGGTCCGCCGTCGAGTCCGTACTCCACCTCGCTGTGGGGTGGACCGCTGCCGGTGCTCGCCGCGTCGTACCAACCCAAGGCCATCGACTTCTGCCTCGCCGGTGACATCTACTGCGAAGAGAGCGGCAGCGTCATCCCGCACCTGATGTACGTGCAGGACGGCAAGGCCCACGAGGGCGCCGCGTTCGCCGCGAATCGCCTGACGATCAGTTAGACCGCGTCCCCTCAGAACACACTGGGGATCCGCGCGTCGATCAGGTGCGGCCCCGGTTCGGCGAGGGCGCGCTGGAACTGTTCGGCGAGTTCCTCGCAGGTGGTCGCCACGCTCGCCGGCACCCCGAACCCCTCGGCGATCTTGGCGAAGTCCATGTTCGGCCGCGACAGGTCGAGCAAAGCTTCAGCTTTGGCGCCGTACCGGCCCCCTTCGCCCGCGGCGCCCACCCGGGCCAGCTCCATCCGCAGAATCGCATAGGAACTGTTGTTGATCAGCACCGTGGTCACGTCGGCGTGCTCCCGCGCCATCGACCACAGCGCGGAGATGGTGTAGGCGGCACTGCCGTCGGCCTGCAGCGCGATCACCGGCCGATCCGGCGCGGCGACGGCAGCACCCAGGGCGACCGGCAGCCCCTGCCCGATCGCCCCGCCAGTGAGCGCCAGCACGTCGTGGCGCGGCGCCCCGGTGGTGGCCGCGGGCAGCATCAGGCCAGAGGTGTTGGACTCATCGGAGATGATCGCGCCCTCGGGCAGCAGCGCGCCGATCACCTGCACCCAGTTCTGCGGGGTCAGCGGTCCCGCCGGGAGTTCCGGTGCGGCGGCGGGCGCCGGCCGCGGCGGCACCCCGGGCGCGACCGCGTCGGCCAATTGCGTCAGCGCGGCGGCCACATCCGTTTCGAGGCCGGCCAGATTGTGCACCGCACAACCTTCGGGGACCAGGTCGCTGGGCTTGCCCGGATAGGCGAAGAACGACACCGGGGCCCGGGTGCCCGCGACCACCAGGTGCTTGATCCCGTCGAGCTGGAAGGCGGCCTGCTCGGCCAGGTAGCCGAGCCGGTCGATCGCCGGCACGCCGGCGCCGCGGGCCAGCCGGGCCGGGAAGGTCTCGACCAGCGCGCGGGCCCCGGTCGCGGCAGCGATCCGGTCGGTGGCCTGCAGCGCGCCGACGTCGGCAACGGCGGGTCCACCGATCAACAGCGCCACCGGCTCGCCACTGCGCAGCACCTCGGCGATCTCGGCGACGGCGTGTTCGTCGGGGGCGGCCGCGGGAACCGGGTCGACCGGCCCGGCCGGCTGAGCGCCGTCGTCCCAGGAGATGTCGGCGGGCAGGATCAGGTTGGCCACCTGCGCCGGGCTGGCCATGGACGCGGCCACCGCTTCGGCCGCGTCGCGGCCGACCTCGGTCCCGGCGCCGGTGCGACGCACCCAGCCGTGGGTCCAGTCGGTCAGCGGCTCGATGTCGGACTCCAGCGGTGCGTCGTATTTCTTGTGGTAGGTGGCGTGATCCCCGATGACGTTGATCACCGGCACGTGCGCACGGCGGGCGTTGTGCAGGTTGGCCAGGCCGTTGCTCAGCCCGGGGCCCAGGTGCAGCAGGGTGGCGGCCGGTTTTCCGGCGATGCGGGCGTAGCCGTCGGCCGCGCCGGTCACCACGCCTTCGAATAGGCACAGCACCCCGCGCATCTGCGGCACCGAGTCCAGGGCGGCGACGAAGTGCATCTCGGAGGTGCCGGGGTTGGCGAAGCAGACCTGCACGCCGCTGTCGACCAGGGTGGTGATCAGGGCCTGTGCTCCGTTGGTCATCTGGCTGCCTTTCTTGCCGGGCGCCGAAGAATGCGTAGCGCTCGCGATCTGCTGCCTATAGAAGCACGCCGGGGTTGAGGATGCCGGCGGGGTCGAAGGCGTCCTTGATCCGGCGCATCAGGGCGATCTTGACCGGATCTTCCAGTTCCAGGAAATGTTGGGTCTTGACCCGCCCCAGGCCGTGCTCACCGGAGATCGCGCCGCCCAACGCCATCGCCGCGGAGAAGATGTCGTGCAGCAACCGGTGCCGGACATCGTCGTCGGCGCAGAACACCGCCAGGTGGACGTTGCCGTCGCCGGCGTGCCCGCAGCCGACCACACCGGCGCCCACCTGCTGCGCGAAAGCCTGTGCGCGGGTGAAGAACTCGTGCATGGCCGCACGCGGGACCACCGCGTCGATGACGTCGTGAGCACCGGCGGCCTTGGCCGTCCAGAACGCCTCCTCCCGAGCCTCGATCAAGGCATGCGCCGAATTGCCCTCCAGCACATAGACATCGACCGCTCCGAGCGCGCCCAGCAATTCCCCCAGCATGGCCACGTCGTCGTCGAGGCGGTCGCGGGCACGGTTCTCCACCCCGATCACCAGGTGCGCCTCGGCAGTCTCCCGGATGGCGTCGGGTATCCCCAGGTTGAGGTTCTGCGCGTAGCTGATCGCGGCCAGGGTGAGTTTGTCGACGTATTCGAGGATCACCGGGTCCACCCCGCTGCGCACCACCGTCGGCACCGCGCGCATCACCGCGGGCAGGTCGGCGAACGGGGCCAGCAGGGTGGCCGAGTGCGCCAGCCGCGGGTAGAGCCGCACGGTGACCTCGGTGGCCAGCGCGCAGGTGCCCTCGGAGCCGATGATCAGCTGGGTGAGGTCGTATCCGGTGGACAGCTTGGTGATCTTCCCGCCGGTGCGGATCAGTTCGCCGGTCGGCAGCGCGGCCTGCACCCCGAGCACGTTGTGGCGGGTCACCCCGTACTTGACCGCGCGCATGCCACCGGCGTTGGTGCCGACGTTGCCGCCGACACTGGCCGACAGCTCCCCGGGAAAGACGGTGTACATCAACCCCGCCTCGGCGGTGGCGGTGTCGAGGTCGGCCAGGGTGACCCCGGGCTGCACCACGGCGACCTGGTTGTCGGTGTCGATCTCCAGGACCGCGTTCATCCGCTCGAAGGAGATCAGCAGTCCGTCCGGGCAGGGCCGCGCACCCGCCGACAGACCGGTGCCCGACCCGCGCGCGGTGACCGGAGTCTTGGCCTCTGTGGCGGCGGCCAGCAGCGCCGCCACCTGCTCGGCGGTCTGCGGGCGAGCCACATAGCCCGGCGTCACCGGTGCGCCCACCAGTGCCTCGTCGTGGGAGTAGTCGGGGCCGATCTGTTCACCGATCAGCAGGCCGCCGGCACCGACGATGCCGGCGAATTGTGCTGCGACGTCGGTATCTACCGTCCCCATGGAGTCCTCACCTTCCGAATCCGGCGTCCCGCAGCGCCTGGGCCATCGACCCGCCGGCCGGGGCCGCGTCCCGGCGACCGCCGCCGTTACCCCGCCGCTCCCCCCGATTCTGCTTCCCGGTGTCCCGGCCCGCAGCCGGTTTGGCGGCCGGGCCGCGAGACGGTTTGTCCCCCAGCCGCAGGCTCAGCCCGATCCGCTGGCGGTCGACGTCGACGTCGAGCACCTTCACCTTCACCACCTGGCCGGAGCGGACCACCTCGTGCGGATCGGAGACGAAGCGGTCCGCCATCGCCGAGACGTGCACCAAGCCGTCCTGGTGCACCCCGACATCAACGAAGGCGCCGAACGCCGCGACGTTGGTCACCACCCCCTCCAGGACCATGCCCGCCTTGAGGTCGGCCACCTTCTCCACGCCCGCGGCGAACGTCGCCGTGGAGAACGCCGGCCGCGGGTCACGGCCGGGCTTCTCCAACTCGGCCAGGATGTCGGTCACGGTAGGGATCCCGAACCGGTCGTCGGCGAAGTCACCGGGTTGCAGCGACCGCAGCAGTCGTTCGTCGCCGATTATCTCGGCCAGGGAAATCCCGGAGCGGTCCAGGATGCGCCGCACCACCGGGTAGGCCTCCGGATGCACCCCGGAGGAATCCAGTGGGTCGTCGCCGTCGCGGATGCGCAGGAATCCCGCGCACTGCTCGAATGCCTTGGGCCCCAACCGCGGTACATCGAGCAGCGCGGCCCGATTACGGAACGGCCCGGTCTGGTCGCGGTGGGACACGATGGCTTCGGCCAACGACTCCGACACCCCTGAGACCTTGGCCAGCAACGGCGCCGAGGCGGTGTTGAGGTCGACGCCGACGGCGTTCACGGCGTCCTCGACGACCGCATCGAGGCTGCGCGCCAGGTTTCCCGGCGTGACGTCGTGCTGGTACTGGCCGACCCCGATCGACTTCGGCTCGATCTTGACCAGCTCGGCCAGCGGATCCTGCAGCCGCCGGGCGATCGACACCGCCCCGCGCAGGGTTACGTCGAGATCGGGCAGTTCGCGGGCGGCGTAGGCCGACGCCGAATATACCGAGGCGCCGGCCTCGCTGACCATCGCCTTGACCGGTGCGGCCGCACCCGCGGACTGCAGGTCGGCGATCAGCTCGGCGGCCAGGGCGTCGGTTTCGCGCGACGCGGTGCCGTTGCCGACCGCGATCAGGTCCACGCCGTGCCGGGCGACCAGTGCGGCCAGCGTCGCCTTGGCCGCCTCCCACTGGCGCTGCGGCTGGTGCGGAAAGATCGCGCAGGTGTCGAGCACCTTGCCGGTGCCGTCCACCACGGCCACCTTCACCCCGCTGCGGAAGCCGGGGTCGAGCCCGAGGGTGGTGCGGTTGCCGGCCGGCGCGGCCAACAGCAGGTCCTTGAGGTTGCGGGCGAACACCGCGACCGCATCGGATTCGGCGCGTTGCCGCAGCCGCATCCGGGCATCGACCGCCGCGGAGAACGCTAGGCGGGTCTCCCACGCCCACCGCACCGTCTCGGCCAGCCAGGGCGTGGCCGCACCGGGTGCGGTCAGATCCACGCCGAGCGATTTCGCCACCATCGCCTGATACGGCGCGCCGTCGCCGCCGTCGAAGGCCAGCGCCAGGGCCTCCTCCTTCTCGCCGCGCAGTACGGCCAGCACCCGGTGCGACGGCATCCCCTCCAGCGCTTCACTGAACTCGAAGTAGTCGCGGAACTTCTGTGCCGCAGCGTCTTTCGCGGCTTCCGGCGACCGCGACGCGGTCTTCAAACAACCGGCCGACCAGTATCTTTCCCGGACGGCGCCCACCAGCTCGGCGTCCTCGGCGGCGCGTTCGACGAGGATGGCGCGCGCCCCTTCCAGCGCCGCCGCGGCATCCGCCACCGCGTCGCCGATGAACTCCGCAGCGATCTTCTGCGGGTCCAGCGTCGGGTCGGCCAGCAGCCGGTCGGCCAGCGGCTCCAGACCGGCTTCCCGGGCGATCTGCGCCTTGGTGCGGCGCTTGGGCTTGTAGGGCAGGTAGATGTCTTCGACGCGGGCCTTGGTGTCGGCCTGGATTAGCGCAGTCCGCAGCTGATCGGTGAGCTTGCCCTGTTCTTCGATCGAGGTCAGCACGGCGGCTCGGCGGTCGTCGAGCTCACGCAGGTAGCGCAGTCGCTCTTCGAGGGTGCGCAGCTGGCCGTCGTCCAGGCTGCCGGTGGCCTCCTTGCGGTAGCGGGCGATGAACGGCACCGTCGCGCCCTCGTCGAGCAGGGCGACGGCCGCCGCGACCTGGCGTTCAGCAACGGCCAGTTCCGCTGCCAGACGGGCGTTCACCGGTTTAAGCGTTACGTTCTGGGTCACGCGCAGGGACCCTACCGAACCGCTCCGACGAGAACCGGGACCGACGTGGCGGCGGGGTTTCAAGGCATGATGGCAGCGTGACGACCTACAACGAGATCCGCAACAACGCACCGCTGTGGCCGGGCGTGATGGACCGCTCGCTGTTGGGCAACCGGCAGGCCCAGGCCGCGCTGTATCTGGCCGACGCGGCCAAGCGGGGCAAGTGGCGCCACGTCGTTCGCGAACTGAACCGGGGCGACCACGTCGTCGACGTCAAGGCCTGGCGGCCGGGCGGCAAGACCTGGCTGACCGTGCTGCATCAGGCCGGTTGGCATGGGGCGCCGGCGGATGTGGCGTCGTGGCTCATCGAGCAGGGTGCGCTACGCAGTCAGCCCGATGCCGCCGGGCGCACCGCCTATGACATCGCCGTCGAGCACGGCCGGCCCGCGGAGCTGTTGGCGGTGCTGCGGCCCCCGGCGGCGCCGCTGGAACCCGACCGGATCGCCGCGCTCAACGCCCAGCTGACCGGCATCATCGACGACCTGATCCAGCAGCTGTTCCGCGGTGTCGACCTGCGCCAGATGTTCCGCTATCCCCCGGTCGAGGTGCTGCACGAGCTGCCGGGAAAGCAGCTGTGGTTCCCGGTGCCCTATCTGTGGGGCGGTTTTCGGGTGGGGTTGGCGGACAACGACATCGACCTGTTCGGTGGCTACCGCGAACTCGACCCGGTCGGCGAGGTGCATATTGCGACGGTGGGGTATCGAATCACCCCGGACGGGCCATCGCAGGTCTACGAGGGCTACGAGTAGTCCCGCAGGTGCCCTTTGGCGATCTTTCCGCCGGATGAGCGCGGCAGTTCGTCCAGGACGACCAGGCGTTCGGGCAGCAGTTCTTTAGACACCCCGAGCGACAGCAGGTACTCGACCAGCTCGGGCAATTCGAGGCCGCCCGCCTTGGCCAATTCCACGTAGACGCAGACCTTTTCGCCGAACACCTGATCGGGCATCGCGACTGCGGCGGCCACCGCGATCGCCGGGTGGGTCATGACGGCATCCTCGACCTGGGCGGCGCTGATGTTCTTTCCGCCGCGCAGGATGAAGTCCGACGTCCGGCCGGTGACGCTCAGGTAGCCTTCGGCGTCGATCTCGCAGATGTCACCCATGCGCATCCACCCGTCGGGGGTGAACAGCTTGTCGTGATCAGTCCCGTTCAAATAACCGAGGCTGGTCGCCGGGCCGCGGCAGGCCGGCTGGCCGCGGCCGGTGCCGGTCACGTCGGTGTTGCCGTCCTCGCCGCCGAAGAGCCGGACCCGCATCTCCGGAACGATCCGCCCGCCGGTGCGCAGCCGCTTCTCCAACGGGTCGTCGAGGGTGGTTCCGCTGAGCAGCCCGGTTTCGTTGGAGCCGTAGAACTGCAAAATCTTCGCGCCGGTGAGCTCCTCGAACTCCGCGGCCGGCCGGTAGGGCAGCGCCTCCCCGCCGGTGAAGACGACCCGCAGCGAACTCAGGTCGAAGTCGCGGCTGGCCGCGTCGGCCATCATCATCGTCAATTGCGTGCTCACACAGCACAACACGGTGACCCGATGCTGCGCGATGGCAGCACAGGTCGCCGCCGCGCTGAAGCGGTCCAACAGCACCGCGGTAGCGCCGAGGTGGATCGGGGTGGTGTGGCTGGTCCACAGCCCGAAGCCGAACGGCGTGGGGATGATCGGCGCGAAGACGTCGTCGGCCCGCAGCGCTCCGTTGGCGACCGCGCATTGGTGAAAGTAGTGCCAACGGTTCTGGGTGTGCACCACACACTTGGGCAGCCCGGTGGTGCCGGAGGTGGAGTTGATCAAGAAGACATCGTCGGCGCCGAGTTGGCGCCCCGGCACAGCATTTTCGGCAGCCGCTCCCAGTTCATCGATGTTCAGCGTTTCTATCGGCAGGCCTGCAGCTGCCAGGTACCGTTGCTCGTCGGTGATCAGCAGCTTCGCTTGCGCGCCGGCCAGGATCGCGTTGACCTCTCGGGTGCCGGCGCGCGCACCGATGCCCACCACCACCGCGCCGCACCGTTCGATCGCCACGAACAGCACATGGATCGCCGCGGAGTCGCGGTGCCACACCGCGATCCGGTTCTGCGGGCGCACGCCGATACCGGCCAGCTGCGCCGCCAGGGTGTCTGCCGCCGCGTCGAATTCCCGCCAGCTCAGTCCCGCACCGAGGTAGTCGACATAGGCGGCGCGCTGCGGGAATCGTTGCGCGTTGCGGCGAACCGCATCCGACAGCGTGATCGTCGACCACCAGCCGGCGTCGTGATAGCGGGCTACGTCAGCGGCGGTGAAAGCGGGCGAATTCCAGGCGGTTTGGCCAGACATCGGGGTCAGTAGAGGTAGTCTTCGCCGCTTGCCCGCACCGTGATGTCACTGATGCTGATGCCCCACGGTTGGTCGATGACGTGAACCACGGCGTCGGCGAGGTCCTCGGGAGTGATCAGCCAGTACTTCACCGAGTCGATGTCGGTCTGCTCGGCCGTCAGGGTGCCGTCGGCGAACGCGGTGAGCGACTGCATATAGCTTTCAGCGCGGGATCCGACGATGCCCATGATCGCTGCGCCGTTGACCACGCCGCTGGCCAGGTTGGTGCCCAGCACGCCGGTCGGTTTGACGGTGCTCACCTTGATCTTTCCCTTGGCCTCGCTGCGCAACGAGTCCGACAGCACGGTGACCGCTGCCTTGGTCGCGCTATAGACGCCCGCGCCCGCCACCCCGGCGTTGCCGTAGATCGACGAGATGTTGACCACGTGGCCCCGGCCCTGCTCGATCATCTGGTCGTAGACGGCCGAGATCCCGTTCACCACGCCTTTGATGTTGATGTCGATGGCGCGGTGCCACTGCTGCCAGGCCCGCGCGTGGTCGGCGAAGTAGGCGAGCGGCATCACGCCGGCGTTGTTGACGATCACGTCGACCGCGCCGAAGGTCTGCACCGCGTGCTGAACGGCGCCCTGCATCTGCGCCAAGTCGGTCACGTCGGCGACGTAATGGGTGCCGGAGTACCCGGCCGCGCGGATCCCGTCGAAGACGGCCGCGAGGTTCGCCTCGCCGATGTCCACCCCGACGGCGTGGGCACCTGCGGCGGCGCACTTCTCGGCGATGAGTTTGCCGAATCCGCCGCCGGCGCCGGTGACGACGACGACCTTGTCCTGCAGGTGCTGTGACACAGTCGGCCTCTCGACAACGCGAAACGGAGGGAAGGTATTCGGTGCAGTGTAGGTGGCCGCTGTTGCCACGGTGGCGGGCGCCCGATTTGCCCGGCGACAGGCCGGACGGCCAAACCCCGCTCGAGGAGTCCGGACGTTATGGTCACAGCGTGAGACGTCGTACAGCACTGGGGCTGCCGCTCCTGTTGGCGGCGGGTCCCACCCTGAGCCGGATCCCGCGGGCCGGCGCAGACCCCGGCCGGTGGTCGATCGACCGGGCCAATCGCTGGTATCAGGCGCAGGGCTGGCCCGTCGGCTCCAACTACATCACCTCGACCGCCGTCAACCAGCTCGAGATGTTTCAACCCGGAACCTTCGACCTGCGGCGCATCGACGCCGAGCTGGGCTGGGCCCGCTCGGCCGGCTTCAACACGGTGCGGGTCTTTTTGCACGACCAGCTGTGGGCGGCCGACCGGAAGGGCTTCCAGTACCGGCTGGCCCAGTTCGTCTCCGTCGCCGCCCGGCGCCGCATCAAACCGATGTTCGTGCTGTTCGACTCCTGTTGGGACCCGCACCCCAAGGCGGGACCGCAGCCCGCACCGCAGCCCGGCATCCACAACTCCCGCTGGGTGCAGAGCCCGGGCGCCGAGCGGCTCGGTGACCGCGACTACTACCGCACCCTGTATGACTACGTCACCGGCGTGATGACCCAATTCCGGTACGACGAGCGGATTCTGGCCTGGGATCTGTGGAACGAGCCGGACAACATGGCCCGCGAGTACAGCAGCGTCGAGCGGTCCGACAAGCTCGACCTCATCAGTGACTTGCTTCCCCAGGTGTTCAACTGGGCCCGGTCGGTCGATGCCCGTCAGCCGCTGACCAGTGGGATCTGGGAGGGCTCGCGGCAGGGCAGCGCCATCGTCAACACCCAGCTCAACAGCTCCGACATCATCACCTTCCATTCCTATGACAAGCCGGCGATGTTCAGTGAGCGGATCGCTGAGCTCGCGCCACTGGGGCGGCCGATGATGTGCACCGAGTACCTGGCGCGCACCAAGGGCAACACCATCGACGGGATCCTGCCGATCATGAAGCGTCACAATGTGGGCGCATACAACTGGGGTTTCGTCGCCGGTAGGACACAGACTTACCTGCCGTGGGACTCCTGGGACAGCCCCTACGCCTCAGCCCCACAGGTCTGGTTCCACGATCTGGTGCAGCCCAACGGCCGCGCCTACCGCAACCTGGAAATCATGACGATCAGCAACCTGACCGGCCGCTGACCTCCGAAGGCCGCGCCCGATTCGGGCGACGTTGCCGCTATCGGCTGATAGCCGACCGGTTCGATGATGAAATTATCGACGGCAATGTCGTCGGGCCGCCGGTGCGGTGATCGGCGTTCACGGGTGTGACTTGAGGAGTTGATGATGAGCGAGACCGCGCCTGGTTCGCGGGCTGGGTCACGGGTTGGGCGCTATCTCCTCAAACGCCTGCTGGGCCGCGGTCCCACCGGCGAGGTCTATGAGGCCGTCGACACCCACAAGGACCGCACCGCCGCGCTCAAACTGCTCGCACCGGCGTTGGGCCGGGATCCGGCGTTTCGGGAATGGTTGCAGCGGGAGGCGCTCACCGTCGGGCGGGTCCAGGAGCCGCACGTCGTCCCGGTCCGCGATTACGGCGAGCTGGACGGCGAAGTGTTCATCGACATGCCGCTGGTGCCCGGCGCCGACCTGTCCGCCCTGTTGAAACGTACCGGTGTGCTGCCCCCGTCCCGCGCGGTGAACATCGTCTGGCAGGCCGCGTCGGCGCTGGATGCCGCGCATGCCGCCGGGGTGATTCACCGGGGCGTCAAGCCGCGCAACATCCTGCTGACCAGTGATGACTTCGTCTACCTGGTGGATTTCGGGATCGCCGGTGCGCCCGGGGCGAACGCGACCGACGCCGAACAGGCCGGTGCCCGCTGGAAGTACTCCGCGCCGGAGCTGTTCTCCGGCGGTGACTTCGGTCCGGCCGTCGACGTCTACTCGTTGGCGTGCGTGCTCTACCAGTGCCTGACGGGTTCGCCGCCGTACCGCGCCGACAGCGTCACGATGCTGGCCAATGCTCATCTGAGCAAGCCGATTCCGCGGCCCAGCCAGGCCGGCTCGACGATCCCACCGGCCTTTGACGCGGTGATCGCCATGGGCATGGCCAAGGATCCCAGGGAGCGCTTCGCCAACGCCGCCGAGCTGGCCACCGCGGCCTATCAGGCGTTGAGTGCACCTGATCAACACCGGACGTTGCACATGTACGAGGTCAGCCAGCAGTCCACCCCGCCGCTGATCGAGCAGTCGAAGCCGAGCGTGCCGCCAGAGGCCCCGCCGGCTCCACCGGTCACCGCTGCAGAACCCGAGTCCGCTCCCCCGCTAGAACCCTCGGCCGGCACCGTCCGCCCGGTCGCGCAATCCAGCGTTCCGCGCATCTCTACCCCCGACGACGACTGGTTCAGCTCGCCGCGGCCGCTGCCCGGCTACCGCAACCCCGGTAGACGCAATCAGCTGCTGGGCCTTGCCGCGGCACTGGCCGTGGCCGTCGGGCTGATCGCCTGGATGACGAACCGGTCGGGTTCCGAAGAGCTCGCCGCCGATGCCGGCGACGCGGGGACCGTCGCGGCGGCGAACGGGCCCGCTGCGTCCATGGCGTCCGCCGAAGCCCAGGCCCGGTTGCTCAAGCTGCTGCCCCCCGGTTATCCGCAGGACACCTGCACGCCGGCCGCCTCGATGGGTGGCGCCGTCGCGGAGGTGAGCTGCGGCCGCAACATCGACCCGGGCGGCCCGCCCTCAGCGACCTACGCTTTGTTTCCGGACGCCGGGGCGCTGCACCTGAGTTTCGACAACACCGTGCAGGCCGCCACCGTCGTCATTTGCCCCGGCCGGATTCAGTCGCCGGGCGCCTGGCACCGGACCGCTACCCCGGACAAGCCCAGCGGGATGCTGCTGTGCGGTATGCGCCAGGGTTCACCCACTCTGGCGTGGACCAACGACGCCAACCTGGTGCTGGCCCGTCTGCACACTGAGCACAGCACGCCGTCGCTGGAGCAGCTCTACACCTGGTGGAGTTCGCATTCTTGACCGCCGTTCACCGACGGCGCCGGCGCGCTGTTTGCGATTCAACCCTGTGACGTAAACAAACGTCATGGTCAAATCCGTTAGGATTTGCGGTCTGGAGTGCACGACCCCGAAATTCCAGCCGAACCGAGGAGTCAAGCGACAATGAAGTTGATCACTACCGCCGTAGCCGCCGCCGGAGCGTTGACTGTAGCCGGAGCCCTCAGCATCCCGACCGCCGGCGCGGACGCCGGTGACGCCGCCCCGACGACGCATCCGCTCGGAACGCAGGGCACCGTTGACAACAACGGCGTCATCCAGGGCTGGACGGTCAGCGACCTGCGCCCCAGCACCGATGCCGTCCCCTACCAGCCGCACGGCACCTTGTGGGAAGCCACCGCCACCGACGTGGCCATCCAGGGCAACGTCACCCCGGTGATCGCCAACCTCGGCGCGCGTTCGGCCAGCGGCCAGACCTACCCCGCGCTGTTCACCGTTGCCACCCCGCAGGGGGTGAACCCCTCCACCCTGGCACAGGGCGAGAAGACCAGCGGCAAGGTGTACTTCGACGTCACCGGCGACGCGCCCAACAGCGCGGTCTACCAGTTCGCCGGCAAGGACCAGCTGATCTGGACCCCGGCCGCTTCGACCGCCCCGTCCGGCGGCTCGTCGGCCCCGACCGGCGCCGCGGGACACAGCCCGGCGGCCACCAGCCCGAAGCCGGCCCAGTCGGGCACCCAGACCAACCCGGCCGGTAACCAGACCGGCAGCACCCCGGCTGCGGCCGGTAGCCAGGGCACTCCGCTGCCGGCCGAGGCCGACGGCGCCCCGGCGGCCGCGGCCAACACCGAGGGCACCTCGGCAGCGGCAAACGGCTCGGAGACGCCGGCTTCGGCTTCGGCGGGCACCCCGGAGGCTTCGGCACCCGCGGCTACCGGAAACACGCCGGCGGCGGCAGGCAGCTCCGGCACGCCGCTTCCGGCGGAGAGCGCCGGTGCGCCGGCCGCGGGATCGGAAGGCACGGCTCCGGCCAGCTCGCAGGGCACCGAGGCCGGCACCTCGCCGGTTCCGGCGGGAAGCCAGGGCACGCCGGCGGCCGGCGGCGCGAACAACGCGACCGGATAGCACCGAGCACGTCGTACGTCCGGCCCGGCCTCCGCTCACGCGGGGCCGGGCCGGGCTCGTTTCACGGCAGCCCGACCGGTGGCCGTTACGATTCAGTACTTGAGTACCACTAAGCGGGATGTCACCGACCTGAGGAGCAGACCCATGAAGTCGATCTCGACCGCCCTGGCAGTGGGAGCACTGGCTGCCGCCGGCGCGTTCAGCACCGGGACCGCCGCCGCCGACGGCCCTGACCCGGCCCCGGTCACCCATCCGCTCGGAGCCCAGGGGACGCTGCCCGAGGGGCCCGGCGTGCACGGCTGGACGGTCAACGATTTGCGGCCCAGCACCGACACCATCCCCTACCAGCCGCGCGGCACCCTGTGGGAGGCCACCGCCACCGACGAGGCGATCCAGGGCACGGTTGTCCCGATCGTCGCCAACCTCAGCGCCCGCTCGGCCAGCGGCCAGAACTATCAGTCGCTGTTCACCGTGGCCACTCCGCAGGGCATCGTGCCGACGGCCCTGTCCCAGGGCCAGAAGACCAGCGGCAAGGTTTATTTCGATGTCACCGGCGACGCCCCCGACAGCATGGTCTATCAGGCCGGCGGCGCCGATTTGATCCGATGGGTGGCACCGCCACCGCAGCCGCAGGCCCGTCCGGCCGCACCGCAGCCGCAGGCTCCGACGAACGGCGGCAACAGCAATCGGGCGCCCGCGCCGGCGCAAGGCCCGTCGTCGCGCCCGGCCGCGCCGCCCGCCGTCAGCTCCGGCACCCCGCTGCCTGAAGGCAGCGCCGGCACACCGCTTCCCGCCGAGGCTCCTTAGCGCTGCGCCGGCCCTCGGCCGGTCAGAGCTTGAATCGCCCGGCGAACCCGCGCAGCGGCAAGTCGGCGCTGGTCAACAAGCCCGGCGGCGCGGCCACCACGGATCGGATCGCGTTAAGGGCGGGCAGACCGGTCACGGTCATGCCGATCGAGGCGAAGTTGTCCGGGTTGGACAGATCCACACCGGGTTTGGGCAAGATCATGTGCTTGTTGTAGACGCACGGGTCGCCCGTCACCCGAGTGATGTAGCAGCCCTTGATCTTCCAGTTCGGTTCGGTGTGCGGGGTCATCTGCCACTCCAGGTGGGTTTCGATGCGCGCGACGCCGTCCACCATGCCCTGGTATTTGATGTAGCTGCCGCCCAGCGATCCCTGGGGCAGGGTGTACCAGCCCAGGTCGACGTCTTTGGTGCACACGCCCAGCTCGTAGCTGAAGGTGACCTCATCGAGGGTCAGGTCGAAGCAGTCGGCCATCATCAGCACGCTGTCGGCGAAGACGCGGGTGAACTTCTCCAGTTTGGCCGGGATCTCCGGGTCGTCGGCCGGTTGCCCGTAGCCGACCTCGATCCAGGTCTCCTTGGAGTGGTGACACGACACGTCGACCGATTCGATGGTGGTGACGTTCTCGATGTCGGCGACGTCGGCGGCCGCCACCACGCCCAGGATCTGGTTGAGTCCCGGGTTCATCCCGGTGCCGTAGAACGTCGCGCCACCCTTTTCACACGCTTCGGAAAGTAGCTGTGTCACCGGTTTTCCCGACGGGTGCGGGTGGTTGTGGTCGCGGTGCCAGCCGGTGATCCAGTCGGCGGTGGTGACGATGTTGATGCCCGCCTCCAGCACCCGAACGTAGAGATCCTCATCGGGGAACACCCCGTGAAAGGTCAGCACGTCGGGCTTGGCGGCGATGATCTCCTCGATGCTGCCGGTCGCCTTGACCCCGTTGGCCGCGATGCCGGCCAGCTCCCCGGCGTCCTTGCCGATCTTGTCCGGCGAATAGCAGTGCACACCGATGAGTTCGAGGTCGGGGCGATTGGCGATCCGCTTGATCATTTCGGAGCCGACGTTGCCGGTGGCGACCTGGAACACGCGGATCGGTGCAGCAGAAACGGTCATGCGGGTGAGCCTTTCTGGGCATAGACTTCGGCAGCACTGCCGCCGATACCGTCGGGATAGAACTGTTTGGCCCACTGGCGGATTGCGGTGAAGCCTTGGTATTCAGCGTTGGCCAGTGCCGGTGGGTCCGAGTAGCGCTGATGCGACCAGATGTGGATGTCTTGTTCGAACTGACGGATCACTTCCCGCCCGAACTCGGCCGCCCTGGTCTCCGCGCGCGCCGGATCACCGCCCGGTGTGCGGCCGATGTAGACCATGAATCGCACATCGGAGGTGGAGTCGTCGACGGGGGTGATCGCCGAGATGGTGCGGTTGTCGATCATCCCCCAACTCTTGGTCACCGCGATGCCCAAGCCGCCGTTGATGGCCTCCACGCCGCTGTTGACGTCTTCGATGCGCTGGCCGTCGTCGCCTTCGAAGGTGATGGTGAAGTCGACGTAGGACACCGGTTCGGCGAAATCGTGGCGGGTGAACACCGGCACGATCGGGGTCCGGTGCACGTACTTGAAGTGCGCGAAATCCACCCCGTTCTCCAGGACGTACTGCGGGTGCATCTCCAGGGCCTGCCGGTACAGCCGCTGCTGGGGGTAGTAGTCGGCGGCGCGGCGATCATCGAAGGCGGCGAACACATCCGGTGCGTCGAAGAACGGCTCGCGGCGGTGCACGTCGTGCCAGATGTAGACCGACTCGTTGCGCTCGATGACCGGGTACGTGCCGATCCGCCGGCCGCGGTTGGGCTTGTCCTGGTAGGGGATACAGACGTTGCGCCCCTGGGAGTTCCACTGCCAGCCGTGAAACGGGCATTGCAGCACCTCGCCACAGACGGTGCCGCCGTAACCCAGGTGCGCACCGAGGTGCTCGCAGTAGGCGTTCATCACGGTGAGCTGACCGGATTCGGCGCGCCAGGCGACCATCTCCTGGCCGAAATACTTCATGGTGCGGACGTCGCCGATGCCGATCTCGTCGGACCACGCGACCTGGAACCAGCCGGTCGGCTTCATCGACAGCGGCGGTTTGGCCATGGGCTGGTGTCCTCTCGGCGGTCTTTCCCGGGCGGCTGTGTCGCAGCATAGTTCGCCGTCCCCAGGAATCATAGTGCCCACTATGTAAATGTTGCTAGGATTCGGAGGATGAGTCCTCCGGCGCCGCGGCGCAGCAACAAGCGCGGGCAGGCGACCCGCGAGGCGATGCTGGATGCCGCGGTGCGCTCGCTGGCCACCGGGGACCCGGGGGCGGTGTCGGCGAGCCGGATCGCCAAGGAGAGCGGCGCCACCTGGGGTGCGGTGCAGTATCAGTTCGGCGACGTCGACGGCTTCTGGGCGGCGGTGCTGCGCCGGACCGCTGAGCGCCGGGATGCGGCGATGTCGGCGTTCGCCGGGCTGGAACGTGTTGCGCCGCTGCGAGATCGGGTAGCCGCGATCATCGACACGCTCTATCACGGGTTGGCGTCGCAGGACTCCCGGGCGATCGAGAACCTGCGGGCCGCACTCCCTCGCGACCACCACGAGCTGGAGCGGTTGTATCCGCGCACGGCCGCGGAATTGTTCTCCTGGGGCAAGAGCTGGCTACAGACCTGCCACAGCGCATTCGCCGACCTCGGGGTCGACCCGGTACGGGTGCGCGAGGTGGCCGCCCTCATCCCGGGTGCGATGCGCGGGCTGGTCTCCGAGCGTCAGCTGGGCTCCTATGCCGACCTCGAGGAGGCCCGGCGCGGTCTGACCAATGCGCTGGCGGCCTATCTCGAAGGGTCCCGGATCAGCTGAGGTCAGTGCTCCCTCAGGCCTGCGGGAGTTCGGGAGTGCCGCGGCCCAGACCGCGAAATCCTGCGCACGGTTCCTTGGCGCCGACCACGAACGGCAGCGCCTTGAACCGGAATTTCATCCGGCCGCCCCATCCCATGGCCTCGGCGGGCGGTTGCTCCGCCGAGTTCGCCAGATCCAGGTAGTACGTCGAGGTTTCGCCGAGGCCCTCGAAGTCGTGCATCAGCGGCAGGCAGGTTTGCCGGACCGGCTCGTCGAGGCACTGTGCGACGGGATCAGTCATCAACACGTACTCCGGCACCGGCACCTGATTCTTCAGCATCCGGTGCACCAGGATGACGTCGAGGCCGGCGAGTTCGGTGTGGCGCTTGACCTTCTGCTCGGCCACCTCGCCCTCGTGGGCGACGAACTTCAACGACAGGTTCATCAGTTGCTTGCAGCAGTCGCAGTTGCACTTGCGGCCGTTCTCAATACGGGACCGCCGGTTGAGAAACGCCTGGTGCATCCGCGCCAGTCGGTCGCTGACCAAGGCGTGGGCGTCGCCGTTGGGCGCCCAGAAGAAGGCGGCGTCGCCCTCCAGCTTCGCCAGCTTCATGCCTTTGGCGGCGTCGATGACCGATTCCAGCAGCGCGGCCACCGCCATCTGGGCGTGCACCAGGTGGGTCCGGTTCCAGTTCATGTAGGCGGTGTAACCGCCGATGTCGGCGATGACGAGCACCGCGCGCCGGATGGCCATGAACTCAAGAGTGTAGTTTCGCCTGGCCGGTAACGCCACGGCGATTCTTCCGTGCGGTTGCCCCACCGCTTGGGTCAGGAGCTCTCGTCGCGGCCAGCGCCGTACTCTTTGCTTTCCTGCTGGTACTGCCACAATTCGGCTCGTACCGCGGCGTCGAACGCGCGGTCCAGACTCGCGTGTGCCACCCGCCTTGCCACCCGGCGCATGGCATCGACCAGATCGGCGGCCCAGGCGAGTTCGGCGTCGTTGCCGGGTAGCCACCCGGTGCCTCGCTGGCGCACCACCTCCGAATATCCGCTGCGGGCCATGACTCCGGCGGCCTCGTCTAGCTTCTCGTCGACGATGCCCACCGCGTCCAGCAGCGCTGCCAGTGGCATACCGCGGGAGACCAAGGCGGCGAAGTCCTCGACCAGACGCAGATCGGTCACCACGTAGTTGTTCTCGACGTCGGTCGGCTCGATCACCCCGCTATCGGCCAATCGACGCAGCATCGGCTCATCCAACCCGCCCAGCCGGGTCTCCAGTTCGTCTCGGCTCATGTTCTGCGACACCGGGTTCGACCACGGAGTGGTCACCAGTTCGGCCAGATCGGCGAGATCGAGCGCCTCGACCAGGCCCTCACCGCGCTGCAGCCCGGTCAGAAACTTCAGGATGTGCTTGACCGTGAAGCCCTCGCTGAGCAACCGGATGATCGCCTGCAGCTGGCTGAGGTGCCGGTCGGTGTAGATCGCGACCCGGCCCCGGCGCTGGGGCCGGGGCAGCAGGCCGTTCTCCTGGTAGACCCGGACGTTACGGGTGGTCGTACCCGCCTCCCGTGCCAGGTCGTCGATCCGGTACTCGGTCACCAGCGCAGCCTAGGTGGTCAGGACCGGGTCGCGGCTGGTCTCGGCCACGGTGATCTTGAAGTCTTTCAGGTCAACCGTCTTGAGCTGGTTGACGTATTGGGTGGCAAACCCCGGGAACATGGTGGCGTTGAAGCCGTCCTCGGTCAGATACCAGCTCTGGCACCCGGAGTTCCAGGTCGTGGACTTCAGCCGCCGCTGGATGTTCTGGTTGTAGCGGGCCTGAACCTCGGGCCGCACGTCCAGCGACTTCCAGTCGAACTGCAGCAGTTTGGCGATCGCCTCGACGATGTAGTCGATCTGGGCCTCCATGTAGACCAGTGCCGAGTTGTGGCCGGGCCCCGAGTTCGGACCGAAGGTGAAATACAGGTTCGGATAACCCGACACCGCGACACTGCGGTAGGCGTAAGCGCCGCGGCTCCACTCCGAGGCCAGATCGCGGCCGTCCAGGCCGGTGACCGGGAACGGGGTCCCGGCCTTGGAGACATCGAAGCCGGTGGCGAACACGATGGCGTCGAACTGGTGCTCGATCCCCTCAACGGTGCGAATGCCCTTGGGCGACAACCGGGCGATCGGCCAGGTCACCAAGGTGCAGTTATCCGCCTGCAGTGCCGGGTAGTAGTCGCTGGTCATCAGCAACCGCTTGCAGCCGGCCGAGAAGTCCGGTGTCAGCTGGCGACGCATCCAGGGGTCCTTCACCTGCAGACGCAGGTTGGCGGCACTGAGGGCCTCCACCAGCCTCGTCAGCGGGGTGTCCCACACCACCCCGAGGGCCACCGACTCGTGCCCCCAGTACCAGGCGGACCGCATCAGCTTCTCGGCCAGCGGCACGTGCTTGTAGATCTGCTTGAGCCGATCACCGGTCGACGTGTTGAGCTTCGGCAGCACCCATCCCGGCGTCCGCTGGAACACCTTGACCGACTTGGCGACCTTGACCAGCTCCGGGATGATCTGCACCCCGCTGGAGCCGGTGCCGATGACGGCCACCTTCTTGCCGGCGAAGTCGTAGTCGTGATCCCAACGGGCACTGTGGATCTTGTGGCCCTCGTAGGACTCGATACCCGGGATGCTCGGGAAGCTGTGATTGGCCAGCGGCCCGGAAGCCACGATCACGGCCTGGGCCCGAAGCGGCTCGCGGTCAGAAAGACCGACGGTCCACTCCCCTGCCTCAGCGTCGTAGGCGACACCGGTCACGTTGTGGCCGAACCGGATATGCGGTGCGATTCCGGCGGATTCGACCATGCTGTCGATGTAGCCAAGGATCTCCGCACTGCCCGAATAGGTCTGCGACCACTCGGGGTTTCGGGCGAAGCTGTAGGAGTACAGCCGCGAGGGAATGTCACATTCGGCACCGGGATAGGTGTTGTCCCGCCACGTGCCCCCGACGCGTGAATCGCGTTCGAGGATGACGAAATCGGTGACACCCTGATCTTTGAGACGAATGGCCGCACCGACACCGGCGAACCCGGCGCCGATGATCGCTACGGAGATCGTCATGTGCTGCCCCATCACGCGACCGGCTCGTAGGTCAGTTCTTCCGACCACGACGGGGTGTACTCCACCAGTGACTTGGGGATGACGCTGGTGACCGCAACCAGGGAGTCGGCCAGCCAGTGGTACTTGGAGGTGCGGTCGATCACCTTCTTGCTGTGCCAGGAGATGAACTGGTACATCGGCACCCGACGGACGAAAGCGCTTCGCTCACCGACGTTCCGGAAACGACGCATGGCCTGGTAGAGGCGTTCTTCGTTGACGCCCATCGCCACGATGTTGTCGCGCATCTTGTTCAGCAGCGGGAAGTAGCTCAACGTACCGATCAGCAGCGCCGGGTTCATCCAGCTGCCGACGAACTCGACAGCCAGCTTCCGCATGTTGGCGTGGCCGAGAATGTCCATCACCTCGAAGTCGACCGCGAGGTGGCGCGACTCGTCGGAGTTGATCCGCTTGAATACTTCCTGGGCCACCGGGTCTTTGACCTCGTCGGTGATGAACTTGATCAGCGCGCCGTCCAGGGCCACCTCCAGCATGGGGATGACGGTGCCCAGAATCGACAGCGACATGCCATCGGAGAACTTGTCGAGCCAGGTGATCACCAGCTGCACGTTGACGCTCGGCGGCGGGATCTCGTCGTCCTCCAGCATGCCCCACCGGCGCATCAACGCGAGCTCGGCGTTGGCGTGCTTCTGCTCCTCGGCGTGGAAGTGCTCATAGATGCTCTTCAGCGTCGGGGTCGGGGCCTTCTTCGCCAGCGCCGCGAAGCCGCGGGCGCCGACGTTCTCGATCCACATCAGGTCGGTCATGAACGGCTTGAGCTTGGCCCACAGTTCCGGCTCGATCAGCTCGGCTCCCGGGGCATCCCAGTCGATATCGACCAAGGCCCACTGTTTGTCCTTGATCTTCTGCAGCATGTCGTCGAGGTCCATCGCCATGATCGGCTTCCTTTCGTGAGACGGGTCAGTTTTTGGGTAGCACGCGGCCGAGCAGGCCGGCGCCACGGGCGTACAGCGCGGGGAAATGTCGCTTCAGGTGCCAGATGACGGTGGCGTCGATCTGCGGCACCACATACAGCCGGCCGCCGTCGTGCGCGTCCAGCGTGCGTGCCGCGACACTGTCGGCGGACAATCCGGTCCAGCGGGCCAGCTGCTGACTCAGGCTCATCGAACCGGGAGTGATCCGGCCGTCGGTGAAGACGTTGGTCTTGACAAAGGTCGGGCAAAGCACGGTGACGGCGATGTCGGTGCCGTCGAGTTCGGCGGCCAGTGTCTCCGACAGCGACATCACCCCGGCTTTCGACACGTTGTATGCCGCCATCGAGGGGACGGCGGCGAATCCGGCCGCCGAGGCCACGTTGATGATTCCGCCGCGCCCCGCCTCGCGCAGGAGCGGGGTGAAGACCTCGCAGCCGTAGACCACGCCCCACAGGTTGATGCCAAGGGCCCAGTCCCAGTCCTCGAAGCCGATGTCGCCCACGGGCTTTCCCCCGATACCGACGCCGGCATTGTTGATGACCAGGGTCGGCGCACCGCCGAATATCTCCTGAGCCTGCTCGGCCAGCCGCTCGACGGCGGCACGGTCCGAAACGTCGCACTGCACCGCGTGTCCGGTGCCGGTGGGCAGCTGCTCGATCAGCGCCACCGTCTCGGCCGCGCGTGCTTCGTCGATATCCGCGCAGATGACGTCGCCGCCGCGGCGCACCAGTTCCAGGGCGAAGGAACGTCCGATGCCGCTGCCGGCGCCGGTGACCACCGCCTTGGCGTTGACCGTGCGCTGCTCACGGCGAAAGACATTGAGCACCGTGTCGATTCCAAACATCAGCTCACCTCTTCGAGTTCGTCAGATCGGGTGTCACCGAACACCTCGGCGATGAAGGCCGCCGCCCGGCGCAGCGCTGACGACGCCTCCGGCGCCAGCCGCGGCAGGGCTTGGAAGACGTGCACCATCCCCGGCCAGATCTCCAGGGTGCTGGTGGCGCCGGCCCGGCGCAGTTCCGCATCCAGGTAGCGCGCGTCGGCGCTGAGCATCTCGAACCCACCGGCCTGAATGAGCATCGGCGGCAACCGATCCGCTTTGCCGAAGTCGAGGCGAAGGCGCGGGTCGGCCGGGTCCTGTCCGTGCAGGTAAAGCCCCACCATTCGGCGCGCCGCGCGCGCGGACATCGCCGGGTCACGGCGCACCGCTTCCTGCTGCAGGGCTAGATCCAGGCTGAGATCGATCAGCGGCGAGAACAACACCACACCGGCCGGCCGGAGATCCGGGTCGTCGGCGTGGGCGAGCAACAGGTCACAGGTCAGGTGCCCGCCCGCGGAGTCCGCACCGATCACGATGTCCGATGCCGCATAGCCCTGGCCCAACAACCACCGGTAGCCGGCTTCGACGTCGTCAGCGGCGGCCGGGAACCGATGCTCGGGCGCCAGCCGGTAGTCCACCACGAACATCGGCAGACCGGTGGCCTGCGAGAGCCTCGCGACCAGCTTGCGGTGGGTGCGCGCCGAGCAGATCACGTAGGCGCTGCCGTGCACGTAGTAGCCGGCCCGCTTGCCGAACTCGACGCCCGGCCCGAGCACCCACTCACCCCGCACACCCGGGCCGGTCACCGGTTCGATCCGGGTGCCGCCGGGCATCGACCCGAACGTGGCCATGATGGTGGCGATCAACCCGCGTCCGAACCTCACACCCGGCCGATTCATCGGAATCGCGCTGGTGAGACATCCCAGGGTCCAGCGGGCGGTGGTGGCTGACAGCACCGCACGCAACGAAGCGCGGGTCGGTACGGCCGGCAGGTCCGGTCCGTCGGGCTCCATCACGCCTGCGAGGACATCATTGATTGCGCCATTTGTCAATGGCGCGGTCTGTGATGACGCGATCCCAACGGCCGCCGGGAGCGAGCGCGAGAGACCTGATGACGCCCTCAACGTCGCTCAGGAAATATTTCGAATCCTTGGACGGAATTGACGCCAGCGGTAATAATTCAACTTAGGCAACCGGTGCCCAACCAGCGCGACCGACACCTACCCCGACAGGTGTCGGCCAACGCAATCACGCGCCCTGCAGAACAGCGGGGCGACCTCATCTGACCTCTCCGAACAAGGGGGACATCATGAAGAAAGTGATCTTCGGCGCCGCACTGTGTGGAGCCGCGCTGGCACTGGCCGGCGCAGCTCACGCCAACGCCGACACCGCCGCCGACGCCACCACCCAGGCCAGCTACGACTTCCTGTACGGCTCAACCGACGCGTTGGTCCTGGGCCCGACTGGAATCGCGACACCGAGCGCCAACTACATCAGCAACGGGATCGACCTGTACCTGGCGCCGCTGGGGTACGAGGGCACCGTTGCGTCGTCACACGCGCTGACGCTCCCCAACTCCTATGAGTTCCTTGACAGCGTCCCGCAGGGCGAGAAGATCCTCATCGACGCGATCCTGGCCGAGTACAACGCCGGCACGATGGGCTGCGACGACGCAGGTGTGTGCAGCGATCCGCTGACCATTTTCACCTACTCCCAGAGCAGCCTGATCGCCGCTTACGCCCAAGACGACTTGGTGAAAGCCGGCATCCCGACCGACGCGTTGCGTTTCGTGATGCTCGGCGCCACCCCCGGCGCCGTGCCCACCAGCATGTACGAGACCGAAGTCTTCAACATCGAGGGCGACATCTACACGACGCACTCGTTGACCAAGAGTTGGCTCGACTTGCTGCTCGGGAACACGAACTGGCAGGACGTGCTGTACGGGTTGGCGGTCCACAATGCCTACATGGGTTTGACGGCGGACCAGATTGCCTCGGCCACCTCGGACAGCGTCGGGCTGACCACGTTCAACGAGATTCCAGAGCTCAGCTTCCCCGAGCTGTTCCAAGCGCTGTTCAGTGCGTTCTTCCACGTGTGATCGTGTGATGCGGGGGCGTGAGTTGAGCGCCCGCAGAGCAGGACTCGCGCACGTGTGACCGCTGTTCGGCCGCTGCCGTTGACTTCGACGGCAGCGGCCGGGCACTGGGCTCAGCCAAGAGCACCAGCCGATCGGCCGTGGGCATCGAGTGGCCTGACGTGATCAATGTCGCACGGCGATATTTCGATTCCGCCGACCAAGATTGGCGCCACCTGAAATAATTGCGCGGTCGACAACCGCTGCCTCAGCGCTCGTCATCTACCCGCGGGGGTCGGCCGACGCAAATCATCTGCCGATCAGCGCAGCTCGGCGCCCTCATCTGTGAACTTGCAACCAGGGGGACCTATGAAGCAAGTGATCGTTGGCGCTGCGCTGTGCGGCGCCGCGCTGGGGTTGGCCGCTGCTGCCAACGCCGCCGACGACAGCTATGACTTTCTCTATGGATCAACCTACGCGTTGATCCTGGGCCCGACCGGCATCCCGACGCCGAATGCCGCGTACATCAGCGATGCGCTCAACCTGTATCTCGAGCCGAATGGGTATGAGGGCACCACCGCCTCGACGCTGGCACTGACCACTCCCGAAACCAACGATTTCGGCCAGAGCGTTGCGCAGGGTGAAACCATCCTGGTCGACGCGGTCCTTGCCGACTACGCCGCCGGCGACATGGACTGCGACGCCTCCGGTGGGTGTAGCGACCCGCTGACCATTTTCACTTACTCGCAAAGCAGCCTGGTCGCTTCCCTCGCCGAACAGCAACTCGCCGACGCCGGCGTCCCCAGCGACGCTCTGCGTTTCGTGATGCTCGGCGCCAACACCAGCGTCGTTCCCAACGACCTGTACCCGACCGACGTGTACAACATTCACGGCGACGCCTACGCGGAACCCGGCGTCTTGGGCATGAGTTGGCAGGACCTCATGCTCGGGCTGGAACTCCACGAGGCTTACCTCGGGTTGACACCGGCCGAAATCGACTCGGCCACAACGGTCGTCGACGGAATGACCACGATCAACGACATTCCCACACTCACCTCCACCGAACTGTGGGATGCGCTGCTCAACGCGCTCAGCGCCGGGTGAGGCATCGGGCCGCATTGAATCGAGCGGCGCCGCGCAGTGTCAAGGATCAGCCGAAGTAACTGTCAAGCATCACCCGACGTCATAAAGGAACTTGTGGGGCGGGCGGGGCTCGAACCCGCGACCAACGGATTATGAGTCCGCGGCTCTAACCGACTGAGCTACCGCCCCCGGCGCCTACCGGCGACCATGACACTAGCGCCCGCGCGGCTCCCCGACGACATGGTGGTGTGTTCGATGCGCCCCGGCGGTTACGGCTCGGAAGGCTTAGGCAGAGCGAGGCCGGCCAAACGGACCGGGTCGGCGATCGACACGATGCCCACTAGCCGACCATTCCGCACCGTGCACGCCATCAGGCTCAGTGGCCGCCCGGATGGGCCCCAGCCGAGGATGCCGGGTTCGCCGTTGACCAGGACTCGCTGAGCGCGCACCCGCGCCCCCTGCCCGCGGCGGACCGCCTCCACCACCTTGCCGGATCCGGTCGTGACGGTGACGCCGCGGGCCGTGTGCTGGCGCCAGGTGACGTCGGGATCGAGCACCCGCAGCAGCGCGTCGAAGTCGCCCAGCTGGGCGGCCGATAGGAAGGCATCGACGACCTCGCGCTGCTCATGGCGATTTCCCGCCGGCCTGGGCACGTCCTGAACTTTGCGGCGCGCCCGGCTGGCCAGCATTTTGGCGGCGTCGGCCGATTTGCCGACGATCGGCCCGATCTCGGCGAACGGGACCGCGAACATGTCGTGGAGCACGAACGCAAGCCGTTCATCGGGACGCAACGACCCCAGCACCACCAGCAGTGCCAGTCCCACCGAATCCGACAGCACCGCAGCATCTTCGGGAATGTCACGGTCATCGGTCACGATGAGTTCGGGGAGATTTTGATCGATCGGGACCTCGGGCCGCGCGGCGCGCGAGCGCAGGGTGTCGATGCAGATGCGGCTGATCACGGTCGTCAACCACCCGGGCAGATTGTCGATCGCGTCGGCGCCGTGGCGGGACAGCCGCAACCACGCCTCCTGGACGGCATCTTCGGCGTCCGATCGCGAGCCCAGCACGCGATGCGCCAACGCCAGCAGGCGCTGACGCTGCTGTTCGAAAGCTTCCGCCAGCTGCGATTCGGTGGTCATGGGTTACCTCTCGTGGTCCTGGTCCGTCATAGGTGATGACGAGCCCCACCCGACCGAGGTAACCACGAAGGAGTACACCATGAACACCGCGCTGTGGATCATCGCCGGCGTCGTCGCCGCCGGGTTTGTCGCCGGCGGCGCCACCCTGCTACTGCTGCCGAAGGAGAAGTACCGGGCGTTGGGCAGCAACCAGCACTGGGTCGACGACTTCGGCGGCGGCCAGCTCAAGGCCATCGGGACCATCAAGCTGGTCGGGGCGATCGGCCTGGTGCTTCCCGCGGCCGTCGGTGTGGCACCACGGCTGGTGCCGATCGCCGCGTGCGGCCTGATGCTGTTCATGGCCGGGGCCGCCACAACCAGGTTGCGCCGCAGCGAGTGGGGCTACCTGGCCGGCGACGTCGTCTTCATCGCCCTGTTCGCGTTCCTGGCCTGGGGCCGGTTCGCCCTGCAACCGTTCGCCTGAACTCGCCGCGCCACCGCACGGGCACGAGCATCGGCACCTCGGTGCGGTACTGCTGATATTCGTCGCCGAGCATCCCGATCAGGTCGCGCTCCTCGAGCTGCAACGCGATGAGGATGTAGCCGGTGCTCGCCGCGGCGAACAGCAGGTGGCCGGCGGTCATGGTGGGCGTCGCCCAGAACGCGATCACGAAACCGAACATCAGCGGGTGCCGCACCACCCGGTACAACGCCGGAGCACGGAACCCGACCAGTTTGTACGGCTTCTCCCGCCAGGCTGCGTACACCTGGCGCAATCCGAGCAGATCGAAGTGGCTGATCAGGAACGTCGACGTCAGCGCGATGGCCCAGCCGAGCCAGAACAGGACGTGAATCCCGATGCGCGCTGCCGGCGTCGTCACGTCCCAGATGACTGCCGGGATCGGGCGCCACTGCCAAAACAACAGGGCCAGAACCAGATTCGATGCCAGAACGTAGGTGCTGCGCTCGATAACCTGCGGCACCACGCGGGTCCACCACCGCTTGAACGCCGGGCGCGCCATCACGCTGTGCTGCGCGGCGAACACGCCCAGCAACACCACGTCGATCACGATCGCTTCGCCCACCGGCGCCTGCGGGCCGCGGTCGACGCTGCGCGGCACGATGAGGTCGCCGACGAAGCCGATGGCGTAGAGGAAGACGACCAGGAAAGCCAGATAGTTGAGCACCCCGTAGGCGAGTGCGAGGAAGCGGGCCATGGCGCCCTCCCGAGCTGAGGAATACCCCATGGTAGCCCCGTCGAGCCGCAGGTCACTAGGGTTTTTTTGGGCAGCTGATCGCCGCCTGGCGGCACCCGCTTACGATCCCAGGATGACCGCGGAAACGTTCGTCACCCACGCGCCGGGCGATGTGCGCATCATCGCCGACCGCCACGGTGACCCCGACGCCCGCGCCGTGGTGTTCCTGCACGGCGGCGGGCAGACCCGTCGTTCCTGGGGCAGGGCCGCCGCGGCGGTGGCCGAGCGCGGCTGGCAGGCCGTCACCGTCGACCTGCGCGGGCATGGCGAATCGGACTGGGCGGCCGAGGGCGACTATCGGTTGGTCAGCTTCGCCACCGACGTCCATGAGGTGCTGCGGACCCTGCCGCCGGATCCGGTGTTGGTGGGCGCCTCACTGGGTGGGTGCGCCGCGATGCTGCTCTGCGGCGAGCTGGCTCCCGGTGCGGCCAGCGCGGTGGTGCTGGTCGACATCGTGCCCAACATGGACTCATCCGGCGCGGAACGGGTGCAGGCGTTCATGGCCGAGAACATGGAGTCCGGCTTCGACTCCCTCGATGAGGTCGCCGACGCGATCGCCGCCTACAACCCGCACCGGCCCCGCCCCACCGACCTCACCGGCCTCACCGCCAACCTGCGTCGCCGCGGCGATCGCTGGTACTGGCATTGGGATCCGCAATTCATCAGCGGCCCCGAGCACCAGGGACCCCTGGAGATCCACGACGTCGACCGGCTCAATACCGCGGTGCAGACCATCCTCAACGGCGGCGTACCGATGCTGCTGGTGCGCGGCCAACTCAGCGACCTGGTCAGCGAGGGCAGCGCCGAGGCGTTCGTGGCCCGATTCCCGCAGGTGCAGTTCATTGACGTCGCCGGCGCCGGTCACATGGTCGCCGGTGACCGCAACGACATCTTCGCCGACGCCATTTTGGGTTTTCTGAGCCGCCACGGCGACTGACGTCAGCTGAACACCGTCTGCCCGTCGGCGTCGAGCAGGTAGCGCTCGGTGCCCTCGGCGACCCGCGGTGCGTCGGCCCCCAGCGAGACCGCGATCTTGTTGCCGGCGTTGCGCATCACGTCCAAGGTCAGCTCGACGGCCTGCTCGTCGGTGAAGTGCCGGCGTACCCCGGCGGCCACCTCGGCGTCGATGTGCGCCGGCGTCCAGATCAGTGCGTCGACGTAGCGCAGCGCCGCCTTCTGCGGCTCGCTCAGCACCCGGGAATCCTCGAACCGCTCGATCTCCTCATAGAGCGACTCCGAGCCGCCGGCGTCCAGGGCGGTGGTCTCCCGCAGCGACTTGCACAGCCGGCAATTGTGCTGGGCCGCACCGCGCAACCGCACCACCTCAGACGTCACCGCGTCCAGGGATCGCAGCCGTGCGACCGCGGGCATGAACCCGTTGAACAGCGCATCGGCCGGCTGGACCGAGCGATCCGAGGCAACCGGCTCCGGCCAGGACACCGGCACACCCAGCGCCTCCAGTCCGGCGCGCACCCGCGGCGCGAAGTCGGCGACAAATATCCGCACCACGGCATCAAAGGTGCCGTCGCCCAGCACCTCCCGCAGCCGGGCGCGCTGCTCGTCGGTGATCATCGAGACGTCGACACGGAATTGTTCGGCGAACTCGTCCACCGCGGGATCTGCGTCGGCCGCCACCCCGCCCGACACGGCCACCAATCGGTTCAGTTCATCCAGGACGTCCATGTCAAGGATTATGGACTGAACAGCAATAGGGTGAAAGCCATGCGCGTCGTCGTCATCACCAAACACGGGCCGCCCTCGGTGCTTCAGGTGCAGGATCGCCCCGACCCGCCACCGCCTGGCAGCGGCCAGGTGCAGATTGCGGTACACGCGGCGGGGGTCAACTTCGCCGACCACCTCGCCCGCGTCGGGCTGTATCCCGAAGCACCCAAGCTGCCCGCCGTGGTCGGCTACGAGGTTGCCGGGACCATTACGGCCGTCGGTGAGGGTGTCGATGCTGCCCGCGTCGGCGAGCGGGTGCTGGCCGGCACCCGGTTCGGCGGCTACGCCGAGATCGTCAACACCAACGCCGCCGACACGGTGGCGCTTCCCGAAGCGATGAGCTTCGAGCAGGGCGCCGCGATCCCGGTCAACTATGCGACCGCGTGGGCGGCGCTGCACGGCTACGGGTCGCTGCAAGCCGGCGAGCGGGTGCTGGTGCACGCCGCGGCCGGCGGTGTCGGCATCGCGGCGATCCAACTGGCCAAGGCCGCCGGGGCGATCGTGCACGGCACCGCGTCACCGGGCAAGCACGACCGGCTCGCCGCGCTGGGCATCGACCAGGCTATCGACTACCGCCGCAAGGGCTGGTGGAGCGGGCTGCAGCCCTACGACCTCGTGCTCGACGCGCTCGGCGGCACATCCGTGCGGCGATCCTTCGCGCTGCTGCGTCCCGGCGGACGGCTGGTGGCCTACGGTCTTTCGTCGCTGCAACAGGGCGAGAAGCGCTCACTGCGCCGCGCGGCTCCGCAGGCGCTGCCGATGCTGCGCGGCTTCAATCTGCTCACACAGATGGAACAGTCCAAGACCGTCATCGGCCTGAACATGTTGCGGCTGTGGGACGATCGCGGCACGCTCGAACCCTGGATCACTCCGCTGTCCGAGTCGCTGGCCAACGGAACCGCGGCACCGCTCGTTCATGCGGCGGTGCCGTTCGCCGACGCCCCGGAAGCACACCGCATCCTGGCTGCGCGCGAAAACATCGGCAAGGTGGTGCTGGTGCCTTGAGGCGGCAGCGGGCTCAGACCGTGCGGGCCAGCCGCTGCGCCAGCAGCTCGGCGAACCGCGCCGGATCCTCCAGCGAGCCGCCCTCGGCCAGTAACGCTGTGCCATAAAGCAATTCCGCGGTCTCGCCCAACTCGGAGTCGTCGCCCCGCTCGTTGTGCGCCTCGCGCAGGCCGGTGACCAGCGGGTGGCCGGGGTTCAGTTCCAGGATGCGCTTGCCGACCGGAACCTCCTGACCGTTGGCGCGGTAGATACGCGCCAACGCCGGCGTCATCTCGAAGGTGTCGGTGATCAGACAGGCCGGAGATTCGGTCAGCCGGGTCGACAGCCGCACCTCTTTGACGTGGTCGGACAGAGTCTGCTGAAGCCAGGCGATCAGCTCGGCGAAATCCTTCTCCTGCTCCTTGCGCTCGGCCTCATGGGCGGTCTTGTCCTCCTCAGAGTCCAGATCCACCTCGCCCTTGGCCGTTGACTGCAGGGGCTTCCCGGCGAAGTCCGCAACCGTGTTCACCCAAACCTCATCGACCGGGTCGGTGAGCAGCAACACCTCGTAGCCCTTGGCCTTGAACGCCTCCAGGTGCGGTGATTTCAGCAGTTGCTGACGGGACTCGCCGGTGGCGTAGAAGATCTGCTCCTGGCCGTCCTTCATGCGTTCGACATACTCGGCCAACGTGGTCGGCTCGGAGTCGCTGTGCGTCGAGGCGAAGGAGCTGATCGCAAGCAGCGTCTCCTGATTGTCGAAGTCGGAAAGCAGTCCTTCTTTGACCACGCGACCGAACTCGGTCCAGAACGTGCGGTAGTCCTCCGGCCGCTGCGACTGCAACTCCTTGATGGTCGAGAGCACCTTCTTGGTCAGCCGCCGGCGAATCGCGTTGATCTGCCGGTCTTGCTGCAAGATCTCGCGGGAGACGTTGAGCGACATGTCCGCCGCGTCGACGACACCCTTGATGAAGCGCAGGTACTCCGGCATCAACTGGTCGCAGTCACCCATGATGAACACCCGCTTGACGTACAGCTGCACCCCGACCTGCGCATCCCGGTTGAACAGGTCGAACGGGGCGTGTGACGGGATGAACAGCAGCGCCTGGTATTCGAAGGTCCCCTCCGCCTTCATCGCGATGACTTCGAGCGGCTCATCCCAGGCGTGCGCGATGTGTTTGTAGAACTCGTTGTATTCCTCTTGCGAGACCTCGTCTTTGGGGCGCGCCCAGAGCGCCTGCATCGAGTTCAGCGTCTCGGTCTCCACCGTGACCGTCTCTTCGCCGCCCTCCTCGGCGGGCGGGGTCCGGCGCTCGACCTGCATGCGGATCGGCCAGGCGATGAAGTCGGAGTACTTCTTGACCAAACCCCGGATGGTCCACTCGGCGGTGTAGTCGTGCAGCTCGTCTTCGGCGTCTTCGGGCTTGAGGTGC
Source organism: Mycolicibacter sinensis (assembly GCF_001667375.1). GTDB lineage: Bacteria > Actinomycetota > Actinomycetes > Mycobacteriales > Mycobacteriaceae > Mycobacterium > Mycobacterium sinense_A. The sequence continues at coordinate 71,502 of NZ_LZIN01000053.1, forward strand.
AAGGTGATCGAGGTCCCCTGCCGCGCGCCCTCCACCGGCTCGATGGTGTAGGTGCCGTCGCCGCTGGATTCCCACCGGATGGCTTCGCTCTGGCCGGCCTTGTGGGTGAGCATCTCGACTCGGTCGGCCACCATGAACACCGAGTAGAACCCGATGCCGAACTGGCCGATCAGCTCCTCGGAGGTCGCTGTGTTTTTGGCGTCCTGCGCTTCCCTGAGCTGCTGGCGCAGCTCGGCGGTGCCGGACTTGGCCAGCGTGCCGATCAGGTCCACCACCTCGTCGCGCGACATGCCGATCCCGTTGTCACGCACGGTCAGGGTGCGCGCCGCCGGGTCGACCTCGATCTCGATGTGCAGATCGGAAGTGTCGACCTCGAGGTCCTTGTTACGGAACGCCTCGAGCCGCAGCTTGTCCAGCGCATCGGAGGCGTTGGAGATCAGCTCCCGCAGGAATGCGTCCTTGTTGGAGTAGACCGAGTGGACCATCAACTCCAGCAGCTGACGGGCCTCAGCCTGAAATTCCAGTTGCTCCACGCGCGAGCTCATTTGCGCTCTCCCTCCTCGATGATTGACACCGGCTTCGCAACCCGGTTCAGTGACCATCATGATGGACGCCTCCACGACGGATTCAACCACTGCAACCGGCGACGTTGTCTTGGGCATGTGGCACGCGTTGGCCCGATTTGACTGGGATGCGCTCAAGACCTTCCTGGCACCGGATTGCCTTTACGTGGACATGCCGATGCCGGCAGCCGCGGCCCGCGGGCCCGAGGACATCGTCAAACGGCTCCGGCTGTTGTTCGACCGGTTGGCCGAATACCGGCACCACGGCGGCCAACTGGTGTCCAACGGCCCGGACGTCATGTACGAACACTCCGAGACGTGGGTGTTTCCCACCGGCGAGCAGGGCACCCTGAGGTTCGCCACCGTGCACCGAGTTGTCGACGGGAAAATCACGGTGTGGAAGGACTATTGGGACTACTCCAGTGTGCTGGCTTTCGCACCACCCAACTACCTCGAGAACCTCGCAACCGAGGACATGTCCTGGATCTTCGACGCCACCGCGCTGGTCTGAACCCGCGCCGTCACGGCGCCTGAAACGCCCGCTGCTCCACACGTTCGCCGACCGGGGGGTCGAATGTGCTGTCGGCATCGTTCTGATACTCGGGGGTGAACCCGAGAACCGTCTTTACCCGACCTTGACCGCCTGTTGAATCGCCCCACCGACCATTGGTCACGTGACTACCATTCAAGCCGTGGAGCTGGGGGTTTTGGGACCTCTCCAGGCCCGGCGGGACGGCGCCCCGGTGACAATCCCGGGCGCCAAACCGCGTGCGATCCTCACGATGCTCGGCCTGCACGGCGGCTCCGTCGTGTCGTCCGAGAGTCTGATCGATCTCCTGTGGGGCGACGATGCGCCGCGCACCGCCGTCAAGGCCCTGCAGACCCACATTTCCGCACTGCGCCGGGCGCTGGGTGACGGTTTCGTCATCACGGAGGGAATGGGCTGGATCCTCAGCACGACCACGGTCGATGCATCGCGTTACAAACTCGCCACCAAGGCGGGCCGGGATGCCGTGGCCCGCGGCGACACCTCCCAGGCGATGGCCAGCTTCGACGAGGCGTTGGCGCTCTGGCGCGGAACTCCTGAGCTGCCCGATTCGCGCCGAGGACTCTCCGAGAAGACCCGCTGGCTCGAAGGGCACGCCGCGATGGTCGAGGACCGTGCCGATGCGCTGCTCGCGACAGGCCGGGCCGCCGAACTCATCGGCGAGCTCGAGGCCGCGGTGGGCGACGCACCGCTGCGAGAGAGGCGATGGGCCCAGCTGATCCTCGCCCTCTATCGCGCCGGCCGGCAGGGAGAGGCGCTGGGTGCCTATCAGCGGGCACGCTCGCTGCTCGCCGATGAGCTCGGGGTCGACCCCGGCCCGGAACTGCGCCGGCTTGAGACGGCGATCGTCGCACAGGACAGCGCGCTGGATTACCTTGCGACGCAACGCCCCCCATCGGTGACACGTGCCGTGACCTTCCTGCTCACCGACATCGAGGGTTCGACCGCGGCGTGGGAGGCCGATGCCGACGCCATGGCGGTTGCGTTGGCCCGCCACGACGAGCTCGCCGAACAGGTCGTCACGTCCCGCGGCGGACGGCTGATCAAGACCCGCGGCGAGGGGGATGCCACGTTCTCGGTGTTCGATCGGCCGTCTGCGGCGGCGGCTGCCGCCTTGGAGCTGCAAGAGGCGATCCACCACGAGCCCTGGGCCCTGCGAGAACCCATCCGTATCCGGGTTGCCCTGCACACCGGTGAAGTCGAGCTGCGCGACGGCGACTACTTCGGTCGCGCGGTCAACCGCGCCGCTCGGCTGCGGTCGCTGGCCATCGGCGGCCAGATCCTGTGCTCCGGCGCGACCGCCGAACTGGTCATCGACGCACTCCCTGACGACGTCATGCTCGCCGACCTCGGGATGCGTCAGCTCCGTAACCTGCCGCGCCCGGAACACGTCTTCGAGCTCCGGCTGGAGGCCGCCGTGCGCCCCGAGGACACGAGCGTTGCTGCGCTGCAGCGGCCCGACCTTCCCCCGATATTGACCGGCCCCGGGCCGTTCGTGGGACGCAGCCGCGAGCTGGAGCGACTCGCATCGGCGTGGCAGACCACGCTCACCGATGGCATTCACGCAGTGCTGATCGCCGGTGAACCGGGTATCGGAAAGACGCGTCTGGCAGGTGAATGGTCTCGACAGGCCTACGAGTACGGCGCCGTCGTGTTGTACGGCCGATCCGACGAGGACCTCGGTGCGCCCTATCAGCCGTTCGCCGAAGCCCTGCGCTCGCTTGTGCCATGCATCGAACCCAAGCGACTGCGGGGGCTGCGGGGTCTCGAAGCACTGCTTTCCCTGGTCCCCGGGCTGGCAGATTTGCTACCCGATCTGGTGACGCCACCGCGGGCAGACCCCGACACCGAACGCTACGCACTGTTCGACGCCGCCGTCGGACTGTTGGAACTGGCCTCTGCGAGTGCACCGGTCGTCCTGATTCTCGATGACCTGCACTGGGCGGCCAAACCCACATTGTTGCTGCTGCGGCATCTGCTGCGCTTCGGTGACCACACCCGCCTACAGGTGGTCGCGACATACCGCAGCACCGACCTCGACCGCTCCCACCCACTGGCCGCGATGCTCGCCGACCTCCACCGGGACGGCACCGCCGACCGCCTTCAGTTGAGTGGCCTCGACGAGGATGACGTGACCGCCTATGTCACCGAGGCCGGGCACGATGACGAAGAGCTCGCCCACGCGTTGGCGTCGGTCACCGGCGGCAATCCGTTCTTCCTGATCGAGGCACTGCGCCATGTCGCCGAAAGCGGCGGCGTGTGGGATCCGAGCACCCTGCCGCAGGGTGTTCGCGAAGCCGTGAGCCGCCGGCTTTCTCGGCTTCCGGCGGAGACGAACAAGGCCCTCGCCGCGGCCGCGGTGGTGGGCAGCCGCTTCGCTCTGGAACTCGTCGAGCGGGTGGTGGATCAAGACCTCGTCGACGCGTTCGACCAGGCAGGAAAAGCCGGCATCCTCATCGAAGAGTCCGGGGGGCGCTACCGCTTCAACCACGCGATCGTCCGTCAGTCGCTGCTGGCCGAACTGCCGTCGGTGCGTCGCATGCGCTTGCACCAGCGTATCGCCACAACACTGGAGGGCGAGCTCGGCGCAGACGACGAATTGCTCGCCGATCTGGCGTATCACTACTTCGAGTGCGCTTGGGCGGGCAACGCTGCCAAGGCTGTTGAATACTGCCGGCGTGCCGCGGACCAGGCGATGGCCCGCCTCGCCTACGAGGGTGCCGCCGATCTGTACGACCACGCGCTGCACGCCTTGGACGAGCTCGACGAGGAGTTGCCCGACCGCGACGAGCAGGTTGCTGAGCTACTGATCGCCCGTTGCGAGGCACTGTTGGCCGCCGGCGATGTGACTTCGGCTGCCGGAGCGGTCGCGCAATTACAAGCGGCAACAATCGATTCGGACCGACTGGCGGCATGGGCCACCTGCTTCGACGGCCAGCTGTCGATGCTGATTCACCCCGAACGGTTGGACGACGTCGAGGTCGCCGTTGGGCAGGCCGCCCGCAGACTTGCCGAAATCGCCGATGCGTCGGGAGAGGCCAAGGCGCACACCGTGCGTGCCGGGTGTCTTGCCCGCCTCGGGCGGATAGGCGACTGCGAAGATGCCTTGGACGACGCTCTCACAGCCGCTCGACGCGCAGGTGAGCACCGACGGGTCAACGCCGTGCTGGCCAACGCGCCACTGGCCGCGTTGTGGGGCCCCAACCCGGTTCCGCGAGCGGGCGGACGCTGCCTGGACGTGGTGCGGCTGCTACGCATCACGACGGATTCGCCTGCGGTCGAGGCGACATCGACACGGTGCCAGGCCCTACTGGAGGCATTTCGCGGCCGTACCGAGGCGGCCCGACGGATGATCGACTCGGCCCGTCGCACCATCACCGAACTCGGCCTGCGCCACGCGCTGCTCGAGGTTGAGCAGTTCGCCGGGATGGTCGAGCTGGTGGCCGACGATCCGGGCGCTGCGGAGCCGCATTTACGTAAGGCCTACCACGGTTTTCGCCGGATGGGCCTGGACGCCGACACCGCCGAGACCGCCGCGATGCTGGGCCGGGCGTGTCTTGCGCTCGACCGGGACGCCGAGGCTGCGGAGTTGTGCTCGGAAAGTGAGCGACTCGCCGGCCACGCGCTGAAGGCGTCGATCTCCTGGCGCACGCTTCGGGCACTGCTGTTGGCTCGTCGCGGCGAGCACGACGAGGCCCGGCGGATGGCTCAGGCCGCGGTCGGCCTGGCCGAGCGCACCGACCTCTTGGTCGATCACGGCGACGCGTGTCTGGCGCTGGCAACGGTGTTGAGTGCCGCCGGCGACGCCGCCGGGGCGCGCGCCGCCGCCGAGCAGTCTTTGGGCCTGTATGAGCGGAAAGGCGCTGGCGCACTTGCCGACATGGCGCGGCTGGTTCTTGGCGAGCAGGTCACTCCTGCCGAACCGCCCCCAGCGGATGCGCCGGCCGCCGGGCTGGACAACGCATGCGTGCGAGCAGGAGAACACGTTATCGCCGTTATTAATCGTGAGGCCTGGGACGAAGTGGAGCAGCTGTTCGCGCCAGACGGCACCTTTGAGAGCCGCCGGAAGATCGTCGGCTTTGGACCGATCGACGTTCCGGCGGGTGAGTCGCCGCATGTGATCCGGCGAATTCTCGAATCCGTCCCCATGCGGGTCAGCCAAGTGGTTCTTGCCATTCGAGGTGAGCGTGCGGCGCTCGCCCGATTGACGATAGGAACTGCCGACGTGGGCCCTGGGTCACCACAGGATGAGTTCCTCATCCTTTATGGCATCGACAAGGCCGGCCGGGTCACGTTGCAGGTGTGGTTCGACCTCGAGGACATGGACCCGGCGATCACCGAACTCGAAGCGCTGCATGCCGGGTTCGAGGGAGAACGCGCGCAAGCGCAGCTGGAAAACGCAGCTGTCCGAGCGAGTCAACGCGTCATGGCCGCTGTCGATCGCGGGGACTGGGACGCCTTCGAGCAGCTGTATGCACCCCAGGGCTCCATCGAGAGCCGCCGGAAGGTCGTCGGCTTCAAACCGACGGAATTCTCAGCGGCCGAGGTGATCCATCAGACGCGGCAGGACCTCGAGGCGGGGGCCATGCGGGCCAGCACCATCGTTGTCGCCGTGCGAGGCGAGCGCCTCGCTCTGGCTCGCGTGACCGTAGGCACTGCCGATACGGGTCCCGGGGCACCGCGGGACGAACTCCTCCAGCTGTACGACGTCGACGATCAGGGGCGGATCACGCATCAGATCTGGTTCGACGTCGACGACATGGACGCCGCGATCGCCGAACTCGATGCGCTGCATGCCCGATTCGAGGCCGACCGCGCATCCGGGCCACGCGCTTGGAACAGGGCAGCGCTGATGATCGAACGCTTTTACCCGCAGTTCGCGGCCCGTGACTGGGATGCCATCGCTCAAGCAGCAGCCGACAACTATGTCCTCGACGATCGCCGACGGATGGTGAATATCGGGATCCGGCGCGGTCGCGACGCCGAGATGAAGGAGTTGCAGGCTACTGCTGATGTCGGCTTCGGGATGATCCTGTTGGGCATCGTGGCAACCCGCGGCGAACGCCTCGTCCTCACCCGCGTCCGGGCGTCCGGCCCCGACCCTGGAGGGGTTCAAAACGATGCCCTCAATGTCATCGAGATCGACTCGGAAGGGCGGGTTACGGCGGCCGTCGTGTTCGACGTCGACGACTTCGACGCCGCCATCGCAGAGCTCGACGCGCGCTACGTCGCCGGCGAAGCGGCGGCGCACGCGCGCACATGGTTGGCGATCACCGGAGTCTACGCATCAGTCAGCCGGCACGAGTTTCCGGCGTTGACGCCCGATTGCGTGACGATTGACCATCGTCGGGTGACGGCGTTCGCGCCCGGCGAGTTGCCTGAGTACATCCGTGCCGGGTGGGACCTCGATCAGACTATCGGGATCTACGTCGAGGTTGTACACCGGCTGAGCGATCTCGGAGCGGTCTGCAGCTATACGGCGCAGGGTGTTTCGCGCGAAGGATTCGATGCAGAGTGGCGTGAGATCGCCATTACGATGGTTGACGGGGACATGGTTAGCCGCTGCGAGATGTTCGACGAGGCAGACCTCGACACAGCGCTCGCAAGGTTCGAAGAACTGGACTCGCAGACGCGTCGTCTCGAGAACGCTGCCAGCCGACTGTATGACCGATTCAAGGTGAGCTTCTCCGCCCATGACTGGCCCGCCATTGCCGACATGCTGGCCGACGATGTCACAACCGAGGACCGTCGCCGGGTAGTCAATTCCGGACTCAGACAGGGCCCAGATGCCATGCTCGCCGAAGTCTCGGCGATCGTCGAGGTCGTCAAGACCTTCACATCAGAAGCCATTGCGACCCGCGGCGATCGCCTCGTCCTGAGTCGTGCTCGGACTGAGGGCTACGAGGCATTCATCACCGATTTTCTCGACGTGGTCGAGGTAGGCGCCGACGGCCTAGGCGTGGCCCGCATAGTGTTCGACATCGACGACTTCGATGCAGCCATGGCTGAACTCGACGCCCGTTACATCGCTGGGGAAGCGGCGGCCTATGCGCGTTCGTGGTCGGCGATCGCAGGTGTCGCGCTCAGCGAGTTGCCCGAATACACCCACGCCGGGTGGGACCTCGACCAGAACCTGCGGATCTACATCGAGGTAGTGCACCGGCTGAGCGCACTGGGAGCGGTCTGCACCTATACAGCGCATGGCGTTTCGCGCGAGGGCTGTGCTGCCGAGTGGCGTGAGATCGCCTTGACGACGGTCGACGGCGACAGGGTCGACCGGTGCGAAATGTTCGACGAGAACGACCTCGAGGCCGCGCTCGCACGGTTCCAAGAACTGGACTCGCAGACTCGTCGTCTCGACAACGCGGCAAGCCGAGTCTATGAGCGATTCCGGGCCTACTTCGCGGCCCGCAACTGGGCGGCCGTCGCAGCGATCCTGGCCGACGGCGTATCGACCGATGACCGTCGCCGTCTGGTGGGCTCCGACATCCGCCGCGGCCGCGCCGCGGCGATCGCCGAACTGTCGGCACTCGCCACTTCGGGCGCTCAGCATCACAAGCTCGCGTCAGAAATATTTGCCACCCGTGGCGGGCGCCTCATCCTTACGCGTAGCCGATACACGGCCAGCGACGAACAAGCGGCTTACTACATCGATGGCCTGGAGGTAGTCGAGATTGACACCGACGGGCTACTGGTGGCGCGGGTTGCGTTCGACCTCGACGACTTCGACGCTGCCATGGCCGAACTCGACGCCCGCTACCTCGCCGGCGAAGCCGCCGCTTACGTGCACACGTGGTCGGTCATCGCAGCGGGATTCGCCGCAGCCAACAGGCGGGAAATGCCCGATTTCGCGCCGGATTGGGTGAACATAGATCATCGGCAAGCGATCAGGATCGCGCCCGGCGACATGACCGAGTACCTTCACAACACGCTGGACGACGCGTCTGCTGTCAGGATCTACAGCGAGGTCGTGCATCGGCTCACCAATCTCGGGGCAGTCGTAACGCAGGTAGCGCATATCACCTCGCCACAGGGCTTCGATGCGGAATGGCGCGTGATCAACCTGTCAACGGTCGACGGCGATCGGCTCAACCGCGTCGAAGTCTTTGACGAAGCAGACCTCGACGCCGCGCTCGCCAGGTTCGATGAGCTCAGCCAGCCAGCACGCCGACCGGAAAATTCTGCCAGCCAACTGTACGAGCGATTCAAGGTGTGCTTCGCGGCCCGCGACTGGCGCGCCATAGCCGACATGTTGGCCGACAACGTTTCGACCGAGGACCGCCGCCGGACAGTCAATGCCGGCCTCCGACAGGGCCCGGATGCCGTGATAGCCGAATACTCGGGGCTCGTCGATTTCGTCAAGACCTTCACATCAGAAGCCATTGCGACCCGCGGCGATCGCCTCGTCCTGAGTCGTGCTCGGACTGAGGGCTACGAGGCATTCAACACCGATTTTCTCGATGTGGTCGAGGTAGGCGCCGACGGCCGGGGAGTGGCCCGCGTCAGTTTCGATGCCGATGACATCACCGCCGCCATCGAAGAGCTTGACGCGCGCTACCTCGCCGGCGAGGCGGCCGCCTATTTGCGCACATGGTCCCTCACCACCCAGGCCTATACGGCATTCAACCAGCACCAGATATCGCCGTTGGCGCCAGATTGGGTGAACATCGACCACCGTCGCGGGCTCGGATTTCCGGCCGGCGAGATGATTCCGTACATCCAAGCGTCATGGAACGTCACACCGGACGTCAAGGTTTACATCGAGTCGGTCCACCGGCTGAGTGCGTCCGGAACGGTCATCACAGCCAAGGGTCACGGGACCTCGCAAGAGGGATTCGCCGCGGAGTGGCGCTACATCCACCTTCTGACCTTCAAGGCCGACCTGATCAGCCGCGGTGAATTCTTCGACGAGGCCGACCTCGCCTCGGCCCTGGCCCGCTTCGACGAGCTGCAAGCGCCGAAACGGCTGGGCAACACGGCAAGTCACGTGGCCGAGCGCTTCGGCGCGAGTTTCGCGGTCCGGGACTGGGATGCAATGGCGGAGTTATTGGCCGACGACTCGTCCACCGACGATCGTCGTCGACTGGTGGGCGTCGGCGTCCGGTGCGGTAGAGACGTCGTCATCGCCGACTGGCGGGCGACCGCGGATGTCGGCGTTCAGAACGTAACCTCCACGCCCATAGCCACCCGCGGAGGACGCCTCGTGCTGAGTCGTTACCGTTTCTCGGGCCATGACCAGCGGCCCGAGGCATTCCGCACCGACGTGCTCGGTCTCGTAGAGCTCGACGCCAACCAGCGGATCGAGTCGGCGCTCATGCTCGATCTCGACGAGATCGACGTGGCGTTCGCCGAACTCGATGCCCGCTACCTCGCCGGCGAAGCTGCCGCCCACGCACACACCTGGTCGGTGATCACAGACATCTGTGCTTCATTCAATCGGTATGAATTGCCCGCGGTGGACTGGGTCAACGTCGACCACCGTCGCGGTTCGCCGTTCGCGTCCAGCGACCTGGCCGCAGCCCTCCGCTCCTTCTGGGATCTCACTCCGCAGTTCAGGATTCAGATCGAAACGGTGCATCGACTCAGCGACTTGGGGGCGGTCATCACCCATTACTCGCACGGGACCTCGCTCGAAGGCGCCGAGGTCGAGTGGCGCATGATTCAAGTTCTTATTGTCGAGGGCGACCGGATCACCCGCTGCGAACTGTTCGACGAGGCCGACCTCGACGACGCCCTCGCGCGATTCACGGAGCTGCATCCGCAGCCAAAACAGCTGGAGAACACCGCAAGCCGGGTACATGACAGAAACCTTGCGCATTTCCGAGCCGGCGCCTGGACGGATCTGGCCGAAACCCTGACCGAAGATTCCGTCGTCGACGATCGCCGTCGCGTGACGAGTTCCGGGTTCTGGAGCGGTCGCGATGCCGTGACCGAAAACCTGCGCGCCCTGGCCGACGCGGCGCCCATGCCGCTGAGCGTCGTCGCGACCCGCGGTGAGCGTCTCGCCCTCACTCACGTCTGCTCGCCGAACCGAAATCTGCAATACGGACAGTTCAGCAGCGACATGCTCATCCTCGCCGAGGTCGACGCCAACGATCGGATCACAGCGCAACTGGCGTTCGATGTCGATGACATGGACTCCGCCTTCGAGGAACTCGACAGCCGTTACGTCGCCGGCGAAGCGGCGGCCTACGCGCACACCTGGTCGGTCGTCACCGAAGCCTTCGCCGCGATCAACAGACATGAACTACCCGAGCTGACACCAGACTGGGTCAACATCGACCACCGACGCGGAGCAGCATTCGCGACCGGCGACATGGCCGCCTACATGAACGACTTGTGGGAGGACACCCGGGACTTCAATGTCTGCATCGCCGTCGTGCATCGGCTGAGCAGCCTCGGAATCGTCCTCACTGCAGCCGCGCATGGCACCTCGCAACAGGGCTTCGAGGCCCAATGGCGAGAAATCATCCTGGGCACGGTCGACGGCGAGTTGCTCTGCCGCGTAGAGATCTTCGACGAGACGGACGTCGATGCCGCGCTCGCTCGGTTCGATGAGCTCAGTCGATCGAGGCCGGCGCTGGAGAACGCAGCCACCCGCAACTGCGTCCTCATTGCCGAAGCGTTCAACCGCCGCGACGGGGACGCGATCTTCGCGCTTGCCAACGACGATGGGCATTACGAGGACCGCCGCAAAGGCCTGCAATCCATCCTCGACGGCCCTGAGCGGAGGAAGGTCATCGACGCCACGTTGAAGACGGTCCCGAGCACCTGGCGGTTGGAGATCGAGCCCATCGCCGTCCGCGGCTCTCGGCTCTCGCTGACCCGCGACAGTTATCGCGACGTGGGTGATCCCAATGGAACGATCGCCGTCGAGCTGCTTCATCTCATGGAAGTCGACACCGCCGGCCTTATGCAGCACACCGTGAGCTTCGACCCCGACGACATCGAAGCCGCCCTCGCCGAACTCGATGCCCGTTACCTCGCCGGCGAAGCGGCCGCGCACGCGCAGACGTGGTCGCTGATCACCGGCGGGTATGACGGGTTCAATCGGCGCGATCTCGCCGCGACAACGCCGGACTGGGTGAGCATTGACCACCGTCGCGGGGCTGCTTTCGCCTCCGGTGACATGATCCCGTACATCGAGGCCGCCTGGGATGACTCGCCTGACACCAGGATCTACATCGCAGCGGTGCATCGGCTCAGCGATGCCGGTGCGGTTGTCACCCATGTGGCGCAGGGCATTTCGCAAGGAGGATTCGATGCCGAGTGGCGAGATATCAACGTACTGACCGTCGACGGCATCCTGGTCAATCGTTCTGAACTGTTCGACGCGTCAGGCCTCGACGCCGCGCTCGCGCGGTTCGACGAACTCACTGCGCCTGACTGACCGACGACATGTTGAAATCGGGGATGCGGAGCGAGGGCATCACCGCCCGGGTCGCCCAGTCGCCCCACTCCCGCGGCAGCGTCGGCTCGGCGATTCCGGCCTGGCTGGCCCGGCGCAGCAGGTCCAGTGGGCTCTCGTTGAACCGGAAGTTGTTCACCGCGGCGCTCACCTGGCCGTCCTCGACCAGGTAGACGCCATCACGGGTCAGCCCGGTCAGCAACAGCGTGGTCGGGTCGACCTCGCGGATGTACCACAGCGTGGTCAGCAGCAGACCGCGCTCGGTGGAGGCGATCATCTCGTCCATGCTGGCCGACCCGCCCGTCATCAGCAGGTTGTCGGCGGGTAGAGCGACCGGGGCACCGAATTCCGCGGCGGCCGCTCGCGGGTAGGCCAGCGCGTTGATCACCCCGCCGCGGATCCAGTCCACGCAGCCGATGTCCAGCCCGTTGTCGAACACCGACGCCGTCTCCGACGAGGTGCCGGTCGCCACGAACGGCGCGCACTCGAGTTCGAACGCGTGCGGGTCGGAGTACAGCGTCAGCGGCAGATCGGTGAGTCGCTCCCCCACTCGGGTGCCGCCCCCCGGCGCCGACAGCGCGGTGCGGCCCTCCTGGGCGCCGCGGCCACTCATCGTCCAGCCCAGATAGATCATCATGTCGGCCACCGTGGACGGCGGCATCAACGTCTCGTACCGCCCGGCCGGCAGTTCGACGGTGCGCGCCGCCCACCCCAGCCTCGTCGACAGCTGCTCGAGCAGCGAATCGGTCGGCACATCAACGAAATACGGCGTGCTCACTCCGGCCCAGGCGCTGGCGCGAGCGCGTTTGGCATTGATCTCCACCGTCCCGGTGGGTTGGGTGAAGCGGCGCCGCAGCCCGGTCGAGGACGCCAAAAACGTCGTCGCCATCTCATGCCGGGCGAAGCCGTACAACTGGTCGGTACCGCGAAAACCCCGGCTCAACGACGCCGCCAGCCCGGCGAAGACCTCGGCGCCGGTTCCCGGCACCTCGGCATCCCAATCGTCCGGCACGCCGGTGCCACCCACCAGCTCTGCGGCGTCGCGGGCTTCCGGCGCGCCCGCGGCGGCCTCCGCGGATGCCGCCACCAGCTCGGGGATCAGCGCGGGATCCACCTCCGCCGAGCACAGCGATCCGGCCCGGGGCCCCTCGTCGTCGCGGGCGATCGTGACCACCGTGGTGGTCCGGCTGTTGGACACCCCGTTGGTGGTCATCGAGTTGCCCGCCCAGCGCAGCGAAGCCTCGGCGCGGTCGGTGACCAGCACGATGGTCTCGGTTTCGGTGCCGGCGTGCCGACCGCTGCCGGCGGCCTTCAGGGCAAGGTCGATCACCTGCTGCGCCGGAATCATCCCCTGCCCCCCTCGGCCCGTGTGTTGAGCACGTTGATCCCCCGGAACAGTGCCGACGGGCAGCCGTGGCTGACTGCGGCCACCTGACCGGGCTGGGCTTTGCCGCAGTTGAACGCCCCGCCCAGCCGCCACGTCGAGGCGCCGCCGACAGCCTCCATCGCGTTCCAGAAATCGGTGGTGGTGGCCTGATAGGCGACGTCGCGCAGCTGCCCGTCGAGCCGGCCATTGCGGATCCGGAAGAACCGTTGCCCGGTGAACTGAAAGTTATAGCGCTGCATATCAATCGACCACGATCGATCTCCGACGATGTAGACCCCGTCGTTGACCCGGGCGATCAGATCAGCAGTCGACAGGTCCTCGTCTCCCGGCTGCAGCGACACGTTGGCCATCCGCTGAATCGGGACGTGGTGCGGAGAGTCGGCATAGGAGCATCCGTTGGATCTGGCCTGACCAAGCCGCGGCGCGAACACCCGGTCCAGCTGATAACCCACGAATCGCCCGTCGCGCACCAGATCCCAGCTCTGGGCGGCCACACCCTCGTCGTCGTAGCCGATGCTGGCCAGACCATAGGGCACGGTGCGGTCGGCGGTCACGTTCATCACCGGCGACCCGTAGCGCAACGTGCCGAGCTTGTCCGGGGTGGCGAACGAGGTGCCGGCGTAGGCCGCCTCATACCCGATCGCCCGGTCGTACTCGGTTGCGTGCCCGATCGATTCGTGAATGGTCAGCCACAAGTTGGTCGGGTCGATCACCAGGTCGGTCGGCCCGGCCGTCACGCTGGACGCTTTCATCTTCTCGGCCAGCAGCACCGGCAGCTGCGCCAGCTCATCCGACCAGTCCCACACCTCGTCGCCGGCCACCGCCTCCCAGCCCCGCGCGGTCGGCGGCGCCAGCGTGCGCATGGAATCGAAACCGTCCGGCCCGACGGTGACCGCCTCACAGACCGGCATCACCCGCACCCGCTGCTGGGTGATCGTCGACCCGAACGTGTCGGCGTAGAAACTCTGCTCCTTGACCGCGGTCAGCGCGGCCGTCACGTGGTTCACCCCATCGGAAGCCAGCAGTCGGCCCGAGTAGTCCTCCAGCACGTCGATCTTGTCCGCGGTCGGCACCTCGAACGGGTCGATCGCATAGTCCGACACCCAGCTGGCGTCGCGGTACACCGGCTCGGCGGCCAGCTCGACACGCTCGCCGTTGAGGGCGGCCAGCGTCCTGGCCACCTGCACGGCACGGCATGCGGTGTCAGCGGCGACGCCGGGGGCCAGCTCGGCATGCGAGGCGAAGCCCCAGGTGCCGTCGACGATCACCCGGACCGCCAACCCGAGCTCGCGGTTGACGACGGCGGTCTCCAGCTCGCCGTCGCGCAGCCGGACGATCTCGGTGGCGATACGGTGAATCCGCAGGTCGGCGTGCTCGGCACCGGCCCTTCGAGCCGCCGACAGGGCGGCATCGGCCAGCTCGTGGCGGGGCAGGGCCAGAAAATCGGCGTCGATCTCCCGGTTCGATGTCACCGGTCCACGGTAACGAGCGGTTTTAATACCTGCATGGCAGACTCGCCGCGCCGCTCCACCGCCCTGGGCTACGCGCTGCTGGCCCCCAGCCTGTTCGGCGTGGTGGCGTTCCTGCTGCTGCCGATTTTGGTGGTGGTGTGGCTGAGCCTGCACCGCTGGGATCTGTTGGGGCCGATCAGCTATGTGGGCGCCGAGAACTGGCGAACGGTGCTGACCGATCCGGTGTTCGGAAATTCGCTTGTGGTGACGGTGCTTTTCGTCGCGATCGTCGTTCCCGCGCAGACCCTGCTGGGCCTGGGGGTGGCGGTGTTGTTGGCCCGCGAGCTACCCGGCAGCGGAATTTTCCGTACCGTCTACGTGCTGCCGTGGATCTGCGCACCTTTGGCGATCGCGGTGCTATGGCGCTGGATTCTGAGCCCCACCGACGGCGCGGTGAGCACCGTGCTGGGGCATCGCATCGAATGGCTGACCGATCCCGGATTGGCGCTGCCGGTGACCTCGGCGGTGGTGGTGTGGACCAACGTCGGCTACGTCGCGCTGTTCTTTTTGGCCGGGATCCTGGCCATTCCCGCCCAGGTGCTGGCGGCGGCCCGCATCGACGGGGCCAACGGCTGGCAGCGGTTCTGGAGGGTCACGTTGCCGATGCTGCGGCCCACCATGTTTTTCGTGCTGGTCACCGGCGTGGTCAGCGCGGCCCAGGTGTTTGACACCGTCTACGCGCTGACCGGGGGCGGACCGTCCGGCCGCACCGATCTGATCGCACACCGCATCTACGACGAGGCATTCGGGGCGGCAGCGATCGGGCGCGCGGCGGTGATGGCACTGGTGCTGTTCGCCGTGCTGGTCGGTGTCACGGTGGTGCAGCAACTGTCGTTCGGGCGGCGGGTCAGCTATGACCTCACGTAACGCCGGCGTCTACGCGCTGCTGACGCTCGGCGCGTTGATCACCTTGGCGCCGTTTGCACTGACGCTGTTGACGTCGTTCACCCCGGCACGTCAGTTCGCCACCGGCACCCCGCTGTCCTGGCCCGACCCGCCGACTCTGGACAACTTTCGTGACCTCGGCGGTGCCGGATTCGGCCGGGCGGCCGCGGTCACCACGCTGATGACCGCGGTGATCGTGCTGGGCCAACTGAGTTTCTCGGTGCTGGCCGCCTACGCATTCGCGCGGCTGGACTTCCCGGGCCGCGACAAGCTGTTCTGGGTGTATGTGGCCACCCTGATGGTGCCGGCCACCGTGACGGTGGTGCCGCTGTATCTGATGATGGCGCAACTGGGTCTACGCAACACCTTCTGGGCGTTGGTGTTGCCGTTCGTATTCGGGTCCCCGTACGCGATCTTTCTGCTGCGCCAGTACTTTCGCGCTGTTCCCGACGATTTGGTCAACGCTGCGCGTCTCGACGGCGCGAACACTCTCGACGTCATCGTGCACGTGATGATGCCGGCCAGCCGGCCGATTCTGGTCACGCTGGGGTTGATCACCGTGGTCTCGCAGTGGAACAACTTCATGTGGCCGTTGGTGATCACCAGCGGCGACAAGTGGCGGGTGCTCACGGTCGCGACGGCCGCCCTGCAGTCCCGCTACAACGCGCAGTGGACGCTGGTGATGGCGGCGACGACGGTGGCGATGGTCCCGCTGATCGTGTTGTTCGTGGTGTTCCAGCGCCGGATCGTGGCCTCGATCGTCGTCACGGGGATCAAATGAACCGCCCGCGGTTCTCCACCCTCTTCGCGGCCGCGGTCATCGCCGTGGCCGCACTGTTCGGCGCGTCGGAGGTTCTGCTCGATCACGCCGCGACTCGCTCGGCCGGCGCCAAGACGGTGGTGACGGTGCGACTGTGGGACGAACAGGTCGCGACCGCCTACCGACAGTCGTTCGCCGCGTTCAACCGCGCCCACTCCGACATCGAGGTGCGCGCCAACGTCGTGTCCTACGCCAGCTACTTCGACACGCTGCGCACCGACGTGGCCGGCGGCGGCGCAGACGACATCTTCTGGCTCTCCGACGCCTACCTGGCCGGGTACGCCGACAGCGGCCGGCTGATGCACATCGATGCCGCCGGCTCGGATTGGGAGCCGTCGGTGGTCCGCCAGTTCACCCGCCACGGAACGCTGTGGGGAGTACCCCAGCTCACCGACGCCGGTATCGCGGTGTACTACAACGCGGATCTGCTGGCCGCCGCCGGAGTCGATCCCGCCCGGTTGGCGCACCTGCGCTGGGATCCGCACGGCGGCAACGACACGCTGCGACCGCTTCTGGCCGAACTCACCCGCGATGCCGCCGGGCGCAGTGCGGGCACTGCGGGGTTCGACGAGCGCCGGATCCGGCAGTGGGGCTACAACGCCGCCAACGATCCGCAGGGCATCTACCTGAACTACCTCGGCTCGGCCGGCGGGGTGTTCCAGCGCGACGACGAGTTCGCTTTCGATAACCCCGCGGCGGTGGCCGCATTCGACTACTTGGTGCGACTGATCAACGACGACCACGTGGCACCGCCGGCCTCGGACACCAACACCAACGGCGACTTCTCCCGCAACCAGTTCCTGGCCGGGAAGATGGCGCTGTTCCAGTCCGGCACCTACAACCTGGCGGCCGTGGCCGAGCAGGCCGCGTTCCGGTGGGGGGTGGCGATGCTGCCGGTCGGCCCGGCCGGTCGGGTCAGTGTCACCAACGGTATCGCCGCCGCCGGAAACGCCGCTTCAGCGCACCCCGAGGCGGTGCGAAAAGTGTTGGCCTGGCTCGGCAGTCGCGAAGGCAACCAATACCTGGGCCGCCATGGGGCCGCGATCCCCGCCGTGCCGAGCGCGCAGCAGGTCTACTTCGACTACTGGGCGCACCGCGGCGTCGACGTCACCCCGTTCTTCGCGGTGCTGGCCGGGCCACGTATTACGGCTCCCGGTGGATTCGCGGGGTTTCCGGCCGGCAACCAGGCGATCAAACCCTATTTCGACGAGATGTTCCTGGGCCGCACCGACGTCGCCACCACCTTGCGCAAAGCGCAAGACGCCGCCAACGCGGCAGCGCGCCGGTAGCAACCACCCCAACCACGCCGAGGTTGAGAAGCGGGACGGAAGGCACGAGCAGGGCCGCGCACACCTATCCCCTGCTCGACAGCACCGTCAGCTCGAGCGCCAACCCCGCCCCGCAAATCACGACGACCAATACCAACGCCCACGCATCACCGAGCCGCGGCCGCGCCGGCGACGCCGAAATCTGGCCCACGCCACCGCGGGCGGTGATCGCATCCCCCATCTCGTCGGCACGGCGCAGCGTGACCGTGATGGCCGCGGTGATCAGGTCGATCGCCTCCCGCGCCCAGCGGCGGCGGCGCTCCCGGCGGGTACTCGGCCGGATCTTGGGCCGCAACCCGCGGGCGGCGTAGAGCACCCGGAATTCATCGATCAGCATCGGAAACGCGCGCAACGCCAGGGCCAGGGCAACGGCCCACTCGTCCACCGGGATTCGCAGCAGCCGCAGAGGCCGGCCGAGAGTGGTTACTGCAGGCGCGATTTCGGCGACATTGGTGGTCCATGACACCATCGCGCCCAGCCCCAGCAGCACGATCGACAGGGCGGTGATCCGCAGGAAGTACAGCAGGCCGCCCAACCCGGCCGGTTCGCCGCCGGCCATGGCCGCGGTGGCACCGCCGACCACCAGCAGCACCCACAGCCAGCGTGGCACCGACGGCAGCGCGCCCCGCGGAATGTGGGCGACCCGGGCCGCGGTGAACACCAGCAGCGCCACCGCGCCGATCGGCCCCCAGCCGGGGTAGAAGGTCAGCAGCACCGAGATGCCGAAGACAACAAGCAGTTTGGTCCCGGCCCACAAGCGGTGCACGGCGGAGTCGCCGGGCACCGGGCGCAGCAGCACCACCGGGCGCGCGTTGCGGCGCGTCATGCCGCACCCGCCTGCGCCGGCACCAGCACGCCGTCCTGCAGGTGCAGGGTCCTGGGGCACAACTTCTCCAGGCCGGCGAAGTCATGGGAGATGACCACCACGGTCAGGCCGGTCTCGCGCCGCAGATCCTCCAACAGCCGCAGCAGCCCGTCCCGGCTGGACGCGTCCAGACCGGCGAGCGGTTCGTCGAGGATCAGGGCCCGCGGCGAGCGGGCCAGCAAGCCCGCCAGCACCAGCCGGCGCATCTGACCACCGCTGAGTTGGTCGATGCGCCGGCCCGCCAGCGCCGCATCCAGGCCGACCGCCGCCAGCGCGCCGTCGATCCGGGCGCGGTCGTGCGGGGAGAAGCCGGCCGCCGAAGCCACCTCCAGCCCGACGTGGCTGCGCATCAGCTGCAGCCGAGCCGCCTGGAACGACAAGGCGACCGCCCCCACCTGTTCGTCGGCGGGCCGCCCGCCCAGCAGGCAACTGCCCGCGGTCGGCGTCGTCAGGCCGGCCATGATCCAGGCCAGCGTCGACTTGCCGGAGCCGTTGCCACCGTGGATCAGCAACCCGTCGCCCTCGTCGACGGTGAAGCTGATGTCGCGCAGTGCGGTCTTGGCCCACGGGGTGCCGCTGCCATATTCATGTCCGACGCCGGCCAGTTCCAGCACCGGCGGGCCGGATCGGCCGGCGGACGGCGGAGTGGGCACGTCGGCCGTCTCCACCATGGCGGTGTTGTCCGCCGAGCCGGACAGATCGATGGTCCGGTCGGCGCTGCCGACCTCATCGTTGTAGTGGGTGATGTGCACCAGTGCGGTGCTGTGTCGCTCAGAAAGCCCCGAGAGCACTCCGAGCAGTACCTCGCGCCCCTGCGGGTCGACCATGCTGGTGACCTCGTCGGCGATCAGCAGGGCGGGTTCGCGGGCCAGGGCCGCGGCTACAGCCAGGCGCTGCAACTCACCGCCGGACAGACCGCCGGTGTCCCGCTCGGCGAAACCGGACAGGCCGACCTCCTCCAGCAGTCGCTCGATGCCGGTGGTGGTGCCCGACGGCAGGCCCCACACCACGTCGTCGGCGACGCGGGTGCCCAGCACCTGGCTCTCCGGGTGCTGCATGACGACGGCGGTGCCGCCGGGGGCGCCCAGGCCCACCGCGCCGGGGCGCTCGACGCTGCCCGCGGTGGGAGCACGCCCGGCCAGCAGCAGCATCAGGGTGGTCTTGCCCGACCCGTTGGCGCCGGTGACCGCGACGTGCTCGCCCGGGCGTACCTCCAGGCTGACCGGTCCCAGGGCGTCGTGGTCGGTCTGGGGGTAGCGGAACCGCACCTGGTCCAGCCGCACCGGCACCGGCGCGACCGGGCCACTCTCGGCGGGCAGGTCCAGTTTGTGCACGTCGGGCACCCCGCGCAGCCGGTCGAGCACCCGCGACAATGCCCACCAGCCCAGCAGCGAGACGATCATGATGCTGACGGTCGTCTGCGCCAGCAGCAGCCAGTGCCAGTAGCGCAGCAGCACCCCGAGGAATCCGGTGAGGTCGGCGGCAGCTTGCTGGAATTCCGGCAGCGGCACCTTGGCCATGGCGGCCGCGACGCCGTTCACGTTGGCGGTGATCGCATCGAAGATCAGGTGCCGCAGCCGCGACAGGACGGTCAACGCCGCCACCACGCCGGCGCCGAAGATGGCCCCGGCCACTGCCGAGGCCGCGATCACGGTCGGCAGACCGCGGCGGTGGCGTTTGATGGTTCCGGTCAGCCCGCCGATGTAGGCGCAGTTGACCACCGTCATGAACCCGCCCATGCCGGCGATCAGAAACGCGATGGTCGCGGCAGCCACCGTGGCCGCGATCAGCACCCGGATCCGGTAGCGGTAGGCCAGCAAGCCCATCGGCACCGTGCCGAGCAGCGCCAATCCGGCGGCGAAGGGCACCACGACCGCGATGATCGCCGTCGCCGCGCACAGCGCCGCCATCACCGCGGCGTGGGCGATCTCGACGGGTTGCATAGACCGGCCCCGGAAGCGGATGGGGCCCTGGCCGGTCTTCGTCACCCGTCGATTCTGCCAGCCGGGCCGGACAGGTCCGGAAAGGCGACGACGACCGAGTTCCTCAACTTTCTTCCACTGCTGTGCAATACTCGCGCGATGGCCGCCGCCGCCCCCGCCCACGCCAGCCTGGGCGCCGACCTGCTCAGCGTCGTCGCCCGACTCAACCGGCTGGCCACCCAACGGGTCGCCCTGCCGATACCCGGAGCGCAGGCCCGCCTGCTGTCGACCATCGAGGATCTCGACGAGGCCCGTATCTCCGAGTTGGCCATGGTCGACCACTGCTCGCAGCCGACCATGACCACCCAGGTGCGCCGGCTCGAGGACGCCGGCCTGACCACCCGCACGCCCGACCCGCAGGACGCCCGCGCGGTACTGATCCGGATCACCGACAAAGGGGTGCAGACCCTGGACCAGGTTCGACGGGACAGGGCCGCGGCGATCGACCCGGAGCTGGACCGCCTGCCGGCCGATGACCGCCGCACGCTTGCCGACGCGGTTGAGGTGCTGCACCGCTTCCTGGCCGAGACCGCTGCGGCACGGCCGGACCGCTAGCAGGCGGACCAGCGGGAATTCGGCTCGGAAGTTTCCAGCCTGAGCGGTTTGTCGAATATGCTCAGTGCGGCATCGGCCCGAAGCGATTCCAGGCCTCCGGCGGCTCCCGCACTGGGCTGGCGGTCTTCGGGGGAAGGACATCGTGGCGGATAGATTGGCGTTGGTCACCTCGATCGCCGCCCAGCTGATGGCCACCACACCATCCACGGCGCCGGCGGTCAGCGAGCGGGTGTTGCAGACGCTGGTCGAGCAGCTCAACGTCGACGCCGGGTTCCTGCGCCACAACGACCACGAGATCAGGGCGTCCAAGCTGGTCGCCGAATGGCCACCGCGCACCGCCCGGCCGGACCCCGATCCCCTGGCCGTCGTCTCGTTCACCACCGCCGACCCGGTCTTCACCACCTGCGCGCACGGCAAGCGGGTCGCCGTGATCCGACCGGAGCCGGCCGAGTCCGGCTATGTACGCCAGATGGCGATGGAGCACGCCATCGAGTCACTGTCGGTGGCCACCGCGCCGCTGATCTCCGGGCCGGTGACCACCGGCATGCTCTACCTGGTCAAGTTCCGCCGGCCCAAGTGGCGCCCGGAGGAGCTCAACACCATCGAGGCGATCGCGTCGCTGTTCGCGCAGTTGCAGGCCCGAGTCGTCGCCGAGGAGCGGCTGCGCTACCTGGCCGACCACGACGACCTGACCGGTCTGCACAACCGCCGCGCGCTGGTCGCGCACCTCTCCGATCGGCTCGTCGAGGGCAACCCGGGCCCGGTCGGCGTCTTCTACATCGACCTCGACCGGCTCAAGCCGATCAACGACTACCTCGGGCACTCCGCCGGCGACTGGTTCATCCAGGACTTCGCCCGCCGGCTCCGGGTCTATGCCGGCAACCGGACCATGACGGCCCGCATCGGTGGCGACGAGTTCGTCGTCATCCCGGACTGGCCGATGTCGATGGCCAGTGCGGAGACCTTCGCCGATCGGCTGCAGGGCGCCTTGCGCGACAAGGTGGAGATCCAGGGCCACACCGTCACCAGCACGGTCAGCGTGGGTGTGACGGTGGGGCTGCCCGGCGAGGACACCGCCGCGGGATTGCTGCACCGCGCCGACGAGGCGGTGCTGGCGGCCAAACGCGGCGGCGGCAACCAGACCGTCAGCTCCACCGACGACATGTCGCTGAAGAGTTTGTTCCGCAAGGACATCGAACTGCACCTGCAGGGCAAGATCGACGATGAGTCACTGCTGCTGTACTACCAGCCCGAGGTCGACCTGTGGAGTGGCGCGATCGTGGCGGTGGAAGCGCTGGTGCGCTGGCGGCATCCGACCCGTGGGCTGCTGCTGCCCGGCTCGTTCATCAGCATCGCCGAATCCGCGAACCTGGCTGACGATCTGGGCCGGTGGGTCATGCGCAGTGCGTGCGCGGAATTCAGCTCATGGCAGGCCAACGGCGTCCGGACCAACGCCACCCTGCGGGTCAACGTGTCCCCGGTGCAGTTGGCCGCGCGGGGCTTCGTGCAGAACGTGGTGGAGACCGTCGACGAGTTCGGCCTACGGCCGGGGTCGCTGTGCCTGGAGATCACCGAGCGCGCGGTGGTACAGAACATCGAGAGCACCCGGCGCACCCTGGCAGAGCTGCGCGAAGCCGGGGTGCAGATCGCCATCGACGACTTCGGAACCGGCTATGCCGTGCTGTCGCATCTGAAGGATCTGCCGGTCGACACGCTCAAGATCGACACCGTGTTCGTGCGTGAACTGGGCGTCAACCCCGGCGATCTCGCGATCGTCCGGGCGATCATCGCGCTTGCCGAGGCATTCGGCCTACAGGTGGTCGCCGAGGGCGTGGAAACCTCCGCGGCCGCACTCACCTTGATGCGGCACGGGTGTCACCGGGCGCAGGGATTCCTGTTCTCCCGCCCGGTGCCGGGCCCCGCCGCCGAAGCGATGCTGGCGTCGCGCTGGATGGCGATGCCCTTCCTAGCCGACAGCCAGGCCCTGGTGATCTGACAAGAACAACGCCCGGTAGAACGTGGCACACAACCGCACCCCCGGCTGCCTGCCGGCGAGCGCAGCAGTCGGTGCGGTGCACCAACGCGGCTCGGCGTGCGGCGGCAATCGGCGGTGCGGACCCCTCGAGGTGCCCCGGGCGAAGCTGTGGGAGGAACGCACCGATGCCGGCTCCAGCGCACGCTGCCGCGCGCCCGTGCCGTGCAAACCAGTTCCTCGCATAACTGGAGATAGTACATACCTTTTGGATGATGTCCAACTCAAATGAGACTGCAAGTTGGCAATTATCGGACGCCGACGCCGTCGTCCGCACCGGCCGACTCTCCGGCAGCGGGAAGGACGCCCGCCTGGCGGGCCCCGCCCGTCATAATCAGAGGCATGGAGCGACGGCGGAACCCGCAAACCCCTCAGGCCCCGATGGAGACTTTGCGACAGTTGCCGGCCCTGGTCGTACTCGAACGGATCCCGGTGCCGGTGCTCGCGATTGTCGACGACGGCACCATCTTGTTCGCCAACACCGGTTTCGCCGACATGCTGGGCTACACCCAGGAGGAGGTGCTGGCCCTGGAGTTCAGGCAGATCTTCGGTGAAGTCCCGCCCGCTGAGGAATCAGCCTTGGCTGTGATGCACTCGTTGGCCAACCTCGTTGTCTCCCTTGAACATCGAGATGGTTCGACGGTGCGGGCGTTGATGAGCAAGTCAGCCCTCGAACGTGCCGACGACCGGGTTGCGCTCGCGACGTTCCAAGACCTGACCGAGCAGCTGTGGCTCGATGAGCGGTAGCGCCTCAGCGGTCGACGGCTGAGTCGCCGCCACCGTCCAGGCCGGGACTGTCCTGGTACCGCAGCGCCTCGCGGGCCAAAAATTGCTCGAAGTACGACAGCGAGTCCGCGGCCACGATCGCCGGAAGCAGCATCTCCCACATCCCGGTCAGCCGCGCGACACTGTCGCCGGGGCGCGACAGCAGCCAGGTGCCGAGCATGGCCCCGGTGATCGACTTGGCGGCCCGTGCGGGGTCGATGCCCTCGCGCAGATCGCCCTCGGCGATTGCGCGGGCGGTCTGCGCGGCCACCGCGGCCGCCCATTCTCCGGCGACCTCATCACCGAGGTCGTTGGATTCGGACAGTGCGAAGATCAGATGGCCCGCTGCGCGCGCCTCCTTGTCGGTGGCCAACATCGCGGTGACGGCGAACATGCCGTGGATCATGCCCTCCAGCGCCGGCGCCGACGGCTGGCACATGCTCCGGAAGGTGTTGAGCATGGTGGCGAATCCGCCCTCGATGATGGCGACCACCAGCGCTTCCATCGAGTCGAAGTGATGGTAGAGAGCACCTTTGGTCACTCCGGCCCGGTCGATGATCGCGGTGCGTCCGGCCGCGACGTAGCCGACCTCGCTGAACACATCGATCGCGGCATCGAGCAGTTTCCGCCGAGTCGCCTCGGATCGAACCTGACGCGCCATCAGCCCACCCGGTCGCCGGCCAGGGGGGAATTGGCCGACGTGGTTCTGATCGCCAGCGCCGTGCGCCGCCGGAGGAACTGGAGGAAGTAGTCGAGCCGGTCGGCGGGCACCATACCGGGAAGCACGACGGTCATGGCCTGCTCGATCTGGCGCAGGAACTGCTCGGGCTCGTCGAGGTTACCGGCTTGGCGCAGGCCGAGGTACAGCGTCAACAACACTCGGGCGACGTCTTGCGGATCGCTGTCGACGACGTCGCCTTCGGCGATCGCCCGTTCGGCCACCACGCTCAGTGCTTGGACCGCGTTGTTGAGCACCGTGGTCTGCAGGCCCTCGGCGCGGCCGACCACCGGCAACAGATGCAGCACCGCGCGCGCGGTGTCCCGGCAGATATCTTCGATCGCCATCAGGTAGCCGACGTCGATCAGGGTCTCCAGGCCGGAGAGCTTCCGGTCGACCAGCGCCTGTATGGCCGCCCCGGCCCGGGCCAGTTGTTCGTCGATGACGGCCAGGGCCAGCGCATGCTTGGAGCGGAAATGAAAATACATCGCGCCCTTGGTCAATTCCGCGTCCGCGAGGATGTCGTCGAGGCCGACGTCGTGATAGGGCCGCTGGGCGAACTGGTGCGCAGCGGCGCGGATGATCTGCTGGCGCGTAGCATCGGCGCGCCGGTCTGTGGGTTCAGCCAACGCGCGATCTCAGCCTCGTCACTGGCCGGCACTCGTACCGCATTGTGCTAACGCTATCAAAGCATTGTTGAAAGTGACTGTTTTCGATACTCCGATTCATCATTTGCACCGTGCGGCATTCGAAAAATATCAAATACGCTGCGGCCGGGTGTATTCGGTCTGCGCAGGCCCTGTGGTGTGAAGTCATCGCGCGGCCATCGCAAACACCACGAACTGTGTCACCTGCCGCGGCGAGAAGTTGTCGTCGCTGACCAGCACCACCGCTTGCCGGCCGTCGGGCAGTCGGGGCCCCAGCGTGATCCCCTCGATGTTGTCCAGCGGGTCCAGGCCCGGCGTCGCGGACAGGTCGGCCAGCAAAGTCTTGGTCATCGGGGTCACGGGGTGTCCGGCCAGTGCCGGCACCCGCAGCACGTCGGTGGCGCCGGCGATCTCGGCGCGATACAGCCGCACCGTCGGGCGGGTGCTGAACGCCCGCTCGATCACCAGGAAGGCGGTGTCCGACAGCGCCACCAGGTCGGTGAGGCCGTTGGTTTCGGCGGGCGCGGTCGCCGGCTCCAGCGGGTAGGCGTACTGGGCCACCGGAACTCGTGGCTTTCCGTCTGCATCCAGGCGATAGGCGGTGATGCGGGTCAGCGCGCCGCCAGCCTGATCCGGCAGGGCGCCGTCGGCGTAGCCGGGTCCCTCCATCGCGGCGAACAGTAGGCGGCCATCGGCGGTGACGGTGAGGCCCTCGAGTGTCGTGTTGCGGCGCGGCCCGGTGCGCTGCGCGGACATGGCCAGCTGCGGCGGTATGGCGAACCGCCCGAGGTAGCCGCCGTCGAGCCCGGCGATTCTGACCCAGGGGTCGGCCAGCGGCGTCGGGCCGGGCGGGGCCCCGGTGAGCCGCTCACCCTCCGACGACCAGTAGAGCCGCTGCCGGCCGCTGTCGAACGCGATACCTTCCGGGTCGGGCGGCACCACCGGCGGCGAATGGTCGAGGTCCAGCGGGCCGAAAGCCCGCCCGCTCTCGTCCAGCAGTGGGTGGACGGCGGTGACCGTCGCCTCGTCGACGCCTCGCTCCGACACCGACAGCCGCACCGTGTAGAACCGGGCCGGCCCGCTGGCCGACCGGTCATCGCTGATCACGTAATAGCAGTCCCGGCCGGGGTCATAACTGATTCCGGACAGGCCGCCGACCGTGGTGCCCGCGAAGGTGCTGTTCGGCGGCAGTTGCAGCTGCCCCAGGTACTCCAGTGCCGGAACCGCCGGAGCCTGGCACGGTGCGCAGCCGGCGACCAGTAGCAACGCCAGCAACGGCAGCCGGGCCAGCTTCGAGCGCACACCCGTAATGTAAACCCGGTTTGCCGGTCGTCCCGCGCGGATACGGTGCAGGAGTGACCACTTCCGAAGCTCTGCGCGACACCTTGGACGGCCGCTGGCGTGCGGCGAAGAACCGGGTTCGGGCCACCCTCTCCGATGAGAAGTTCCGTCCGCACTACACCCCCAACACGGTGATCGCCCGTGCCAAGGTCGCCGAACAGCTCAAGATCATGGCCAGCACCGGCGTGGCCGCCGACAGCTTCCGCAAGGAGCACGGCGGAACCGGTGACGTGGGAGCGGCGGTCAGCATGATCGAGATGCTGGCGATGTCGGATCTGTCCCTGATGGTCAAAGCCGGAGTGCAGTGGGGACTGTTCGGCGGCGCCGTGGAAAACCTGGGCACCGAGCGCCACCACCAGGCCTACGTCCAGAAGATCATCGACCTCGAGCTGCTCGGCTGCTTCGCGATGACCGAGACCGGCCACGGCAGTGACGTGCAGGCGCTGGAGACCACCGCCACCTACGAGCCGGAGACGGGCGAGTTCGTCATCGACTCCGCGACCGGTCCCGCACGCAAGGACTACATCGGTGGTGCTGCCGAAACCGCCACTATCGCAGCGGTTTTCGCCCAACTGATCACGGACGGTAAAAGCCATGGCGTGCACTGTTTCCTGGTGCCGATCCGGGACGCCGACGGCAACGACCTGCCCGGCGTCACCACCTCGGACTGCCACTACAAGGGCGGTCTGCCCGGAGTGGACAACGGCCGCATCGTCTTCGATCACGTCCGGGTGCCGCGGGAGAACCTGTTGAACAGGTACGCCGACGTCGAGCCCGACGGCAGCTACCGGTCGTCGATCGAGAGCGACGGCCGGCGGTTCTTCACCATGATCGGCACCCTGATCCGGGGACGGGTCTCGGTGGGCGGCAGCGCGGGGGCGGCCGCTCGCGTCGCCCTGGACATCGCCACCCGATATGCGTTGCAGCGCAGGCAGTTCGCGGCGCCCAGCGAGGACGGGACCGAACACGAGGTGCTGATCATGGACTACCTGGCGCATCAGCGCCGGCTGTTCCCGCTGATCGCCCGGTCCTATGCGCTGCAGTTCGCCCAGAACGAGCTGGTCAGCGCCTGCCATGACCTGCAGACCGCCGACGACCCCGACGCCGAAGAGCAGCGTGAGCTCGAGGCGCGGGCAGCCGGGCTGAAAGCCGCCAACACCTGGCACGCGTCCCGGGCGATCCAGGAGGCGCGGGAAGCCTGCGGGGGCGCCGGCTACATGGCCGAGAACCGGCTCATCGCGTTGCGCGCCGACACCGACGTGTTCACCACCTTCGAGGGCGACAACCACGTGCTGACCCAGCTGGTGGCCAAGCAACTGCTGACCGCCTACGCCGACGACATCGCCGGCATGAGCCCGGTCGACTGGGTGCGGTTCGCCGCCGAGACCGTCGGCGAGCGGGTGCTCAAACGCACTGCGGCAGAGACGATCATCCAGCGGATCATCGACGCCCGCCAGGACAGCGAAGAAGAGGGCAGCCTGTTCAACCGGGGCACCCAGGTGCACATGTTCGAGGACCGCGAGGAATACCTGCTGACGTCGGTGGCACGCCGGTTGCGAGCGAAGTCCGAGGAGATGAGCGACTTCGACGCCTTCAACGCCGTTCAGGACCACGTGCTGCACGCGGCCGCCGCCCACATCGACCGGGTGGTGCTGGAGGCGTTCGTCGCCGGCATCGACTCGTGCCCGGACCCCGAAGCCAAGGAGCTGCTGGAGCTGGTGTGCGACCTGTACGCACTGAGCGTCATCGAGGACGACAAGGCGTGGTACATCGAGCACCGGTATCTGTCCACCGATCGGGCCAAGGCTGTCACCCGCGCCATCAATGACCGGTGCCGGAAGTTGCGGCCGCACGCCCAAACCCTGGTCGACGGATTCGGCATCCCCGAACAGCTGCGCTACGCCGAGATGCTGCACCCGGAACACTTGGACTAGCCGCCGGTGCATCCGGCGGGCCGTCGTCTATAGGCTGTCGGCATCGACGCTCGAACGAAGGAGTATCACTCATGGCGTGGTTCCTCGCGCTGAACGCCACCCCGACCAAGGGTGGCCAGTCGCCGACCTATGAGCTGCAGGAATCCGCTGACATCGAGCGGATCACCGAAGAGATGGCAACCTACGCCGCCGCCGATCGGGCGGTGGCGGTGCCCGCCGTCTTCAACAACGGCCGCCAACAGGTCACCCTGTATGTGCGCCCGGCCGCATGGGGCGCGTGGGCGATCTACGAGCTGAGCGAGGAAGAGCGCCGCGAATTGATGGCCGCCAGCCCGCTGGTCAACGCGATCGCTCAGGCCCGCGCCGCCAAGCAGCAGCAGGGAACTCAGCAGCAGCAACAGCAGCAGATGTTCGCGCCGCCGGCGCAGCCTCAGCAGTCCGGTCCTTCGGTGATTCCCAGGCTGGACTGACGCCGGTCAAACGTGGCTCCCCCGGGTGGACTCGAACCACCAACCCTCCGGTTAACAGCCGAATGCTCTGCCAATTGAGCTACAGGGGACTGCTGTCGCGTGGACGTGCACGACTCTAGCGCATCCCGACA
Source organism: Mycolicibacter sinensis (assembly GCF_001667375.1). GTDB lineage: Bacteria > Actinomycetota > Actinomycetes > Mycobacteriales > Mycobacteriaceae > Mycobacterium > Mycobacterium sinense_A. The sequence continues at coordinate 100,391 of NZ_LZIN01000053.1, forward strand.
GCACCACCGTCTCACGGGGGTCGCAGCGAATTGCCCCACCGGCAGATGGGGCAGGATGGAAGCACCGCACGATGTAGGGAGCAGCATTGATCGGGTACGTCGTCGTGATGGGCGTCGGCTACGTCATGGGCACCAAGGCCGGCCGCCGACGCTACGAGCAGATCGTCGGCACCTACCACGCGCTCACCAGCAGCCCGATGGCCAAAGCGGTGATCGACAAGGGACGGCGCAGCATCGCCAACCGGATCCATCCCGAGCCGACGATGGTGACGCTGACCGAACTCGAGGACGGCACCACGGTGGTACGGCCGCAAGACCCGGACGAACCCGACCTCTAGCTTGCGATCAGGCGGTGCCAACCACGCCTGACCCGCTGCGCCCGATCTCTAGCTTGCGATCAGGCGGTCACCTCATCGCCGCTGGCCTGCTCCAGCAGGCTGCGCCGATAGGCCTCCATCGCGACCAGGTCGCCGAAGAGCGCGTGGTATTCGTCGCTGTTGTCCACCGGTGACATGCGCTGCAGTTTGGATTTGACCTCGGCGATCTGCCGGCCCACCCATACCTCCTGCAGCCGGGCCAGCACCCCGCCGACATAGCGCGGCACCTTGTCCTCGTCGACGCGGATGGCCTCCACGCTCAACTCGTGGATGAGCCCGACGGTCAGCGGCGAGGTGGTCTGCTCCCGCACCGTTTCGATCCACTGCGCACCGGCGGCCGCGGCGGCGGTGCCGCCGGTCCCCCCGGCCGAGTCGATCGCCGAGCGCACCGCCGCGTAGCCGGGATGGGTGAAACTCTCCACCGTCAGACTGTCGAACACCGGCCCGGCCAGCGCCGGAAACTGCAGTGCTGCCTTGAGAGCCTCGCGCTGCGGCCACAGCGTCGGATCGGTCGGATTGGGCCGCGCCACCGGCGCTTGCGGGGCCGCGGTGGCGGCGGACACCCGGGTGGCGCCGCCCCGCGGATTCTTGGCCTCCTTCTTGGCCGCGGCGCGCACCCGGCCGATCACCTGCCCGACGTCATCCCAACCCACCCAGCCGGCCAGCTGGCGCGCGTATTCGTCGCGCAGCGTGCCGTCCTTGATCTGGGCGACCATCGGCACACAGCGGCGCAACGCCGCGACCCGGCCTTCGGCGTTGTCCAGGTCCATTTCGGCCAGCGCGGTGCGAACTGCGAACTCGAACAACGGAGTTCGTCGTGCCACCAGATCGCGCAGCGCCTCGTCGCCGTGTGCCAGACGCAGGTCGCACGGGTCCATGCCGTCGGCGGCCACCGCGACGAACGACTGTCCGGCCAGCTGCTGCTCGCCGTCTAGAGCTTTGAGCGCGGCCTTTCGTCCGGCCGCGTCGCCGTCGAAGACGTAGATCAACTCACCCCGAAAGAACTTGTCGTCCATCATCAGTCGGCGCAGCATCGCCAGGTGCTCGTCGCCGAAGGCGGTTCCGCACGACGCGACCGCGGTGGTCACCCCGGCCAGGTGCATCGCCATCACGTCGGTGTAGCCCTCGACCACAATCGCCTGGTGCCCGCGGGCGATGTCGCGCTTGGCCAGGTCCAGACCGAACAGCACGTTGGACTTCTTGTAGAGCGTGGTTTCGGGGGTGTTGACGTACTTGGCCTCCATCGGGTCGTCGTCGAACAACCGGCGGGCCCCGAACCCGATCACCTCCCCCGCCGAGGACCGGATCGGCCACAGCAGCCGGCGGTGGAAGCGGTCCATCGGACCGCGCCGCCCCTCCCGGGACAGGCCCGCGGCTTCCAACTCCTTGAACTCGAAGCCCTTGCGCAGCAGGTGTTTCGTCAAGCTGTCCCAGCCGGACGGGGCGAACCCGCAGCCGAACCGCTGCGCGGCGGCGGCGTCGAAGTTGCGTTCGGTCAGGTATTTGCGCGCCGGTGCGGCTTCGGCGGAGCCCAGCGCCGCGGCGTAGAACTCGGCTGCCGCCGCGTTGGCCGCGATCAGCCGGCTGCGGCCGCCGCGCTCGCGCTGGATATTGGTGGCCGATGCCCCGGTGTAGGTGATGGTGTGCCCGACCCGGTCGGCCAGCAACTCGACCGCCTCGACGAAACTGGCGTGCTCGATCTTCTGCACGAAGGCGTAGACGTCGCCGCCTTCCCCGCAACCGAAGCAGTGGAACAGGCCGTGGTTGGGCCGGACGTGAAACGACGGCGACTTCTCGTTGTGAAACGGGCACAGCCCCTTGAGCGAGTCGGCCCCGGCGCGTCTGAGCTGCACATAATCGCCGACGACGTCCTCGATGCGGACACGTTCGCGGATGGCGGCGATGTCGCGATCGGAGATACGGCCGGGCACCGGGCCAGTCTAGAGCGCACAGGGAGTCTCAAGCCGCCATGTTTTAAGCTCGGTTCGTCAACGTCGACGTCAGGGAGTGCGCATGAGTCAGTCCGAGCAGTCACCGGGGGCGAAATCCAGACGACCTCGGCTCCTGCTCGTGCTCGCAGCCGTCGCCCTGACTCTGCTGGGTGTGGTGACCTGGATGGGCCTGCCCGACCGGTCGCGCGGCGCCGCCGGCATCACCGGCGAAACCGTCAAGCAGGTTCTGCTCGACGGCGCCGAGCTGTCGAAGATGCTCGATCAGCCCTTCACCACCGTCACCGGCCCGCCGGCCTACGGCGGCCTGGAAGCGATGGAGGACTCGTCGGCGCCGGACGAATGCGTCGGCGTCGTGGACGTCGCACCCAAGAGCGTCTACGCCTCGGCCGACGTACAGAGCTACGCACGCGAGACCTGGATCGACTCCGAACCCAACCGGGACGGCTATAAGCCGCTCACCACCCAGGTGATGTTCGTCAAGGAGGCCGTGGTCGCGCTGCCCACCGCGGCGGACGCCCAAGCGCTGTTCGCCGAGTTCACCGAGCAGTGGAAACGCTGCGATGGACGTCCGGTCAACGCCGACTCGAATTCGGGCGGGCAACCGCACCTGCAGGGCACTGAAATGCACATCACCGACGTCCGGGTCACCGATGACGTGCTGGCGGCCTCCATCGTGCTCGACAAGAGCCCCAAGGCCCCGGACACCCGCGCCATCGGCGTACGCGGCAACTGCATCGTCGGGGTGCTGATCGCGTTCACCGGCACCGAGAACGCCACCGGCTCCGGCGATCCTCAGACCAGCAGCATCCAGGCCGTGCAGGCGATGATGGACAAGGTCACCAAGCTCGGCTGAGTCACTCGGCGAGGCGCTCCAGCCGGCCCTCGGTGAACGACGCGATCTGGTCGATGACAATTCGCAGCCGCGCGCCGTCATCTGCTGCGGCGGCGAACGCCGGGACGAAGATCGGATCCAGGGTCTCCGGTGCCCCGACGAGCAGCCGCTCGGCCACCGCGTGCACCCGCTCACGTTGAGCGGCCTGAATCTTGCGGTGCTGATCTTCGGACATAATGAACTGGACCGCAAGGGTTTTCAGCACGGCGACCTCGGCCCGCACCAGTTCCGGCACTTCCAGGTCGGCCTCGTAGCGACTCAGCGGCCGACGGCCGGCAACGGCATGGGTGGCGGTGATCGCCGCGGACGCGAACCGGCCGACCAGTTCGCTGGTCAGGCGCTTCAGCGCCACCGATGCCGACAGGGTCGCGTCGTAGGCCGCGACGGCGGCCACCACCGGCAGTTCGGTGAGTCGCTGAGCGGCCGCCGCCAGATCGTGGACCCCGTCGGGATCGCCGAGGCGCGCCAGTTCGGCCACCGTCGAGGCATCGGCGAGCACCCGCAGGTCGATACGGCCCGCGACGACACCGTCTTCGACATCGTGCACCGAGTAGGCGACGTCGTCGGCCCAGTCCATGATCTGCGCTTCCAGGCAGACCCGGCCCTCCGGCGCTCCCCGACGCATCCATTCGGCGGCGGCTCGGTCCTCGTCGTAGAACCCGAACTTGGTCCGGGCCGGGCCGGTTCCCGATAGCCGGGGCCACGGATATTTGGTGACCGCGTCCAGCGCCGCCCTGGTCAGATTCAGTCCTGCGCTTGCCCCGCGCGGCCCCACAACCTTGGGTTCCAGACTGGTCAGGAGGCGGAAATTCTGCGCGTTGCCTTCGAATCCGCCGCACGGCGAAGCGATTTCGTTGAGCGCCTGCTCGCCGTTGTGCCCGTACGGCGGGTGTCCGATGTCGTGGGCCAGCCCGGCCAGGTCGACCAGGTCGGGATCGCAGCCCAGCCCGATCGCCATCCCCCGCCCGATCTGCGCCACCTCCAGCGAGTGGGTCAGCCGGGTGCGCGGGGTGTCGCCGTCGCGGGGGCCGACGACCTGGGTCTTGTCGGCCAGCCGGCGCAGGGCGGCACTGTGCAGCACCCGGGCCCGGTCGCGGGCGAAGTCGGTGCGGTGCTGACCGCCGGTCCCGGGCAGGCCGGCCGTCTTCGACGACTCCCCCACCAGGCGGTCGCGGTCGTGCGCGCCGTAGTTGTCGTACTCGTTGATGGCCACCGCCGCCAGTCTATTTTGACCCGGTGCGCACCGGCGGTACCGGCCGCAGGATTCCGGCGGTCAGCCGCCGAACGCATATACATTGGCGAGCATGCGAATCACTCGCCTGATCAGCGCCGCCCTGGCGATTCTGGCCGCGGTGCTGCTGGTGGCGCCGGGCGCCGCGGCGCAACCCCCGCTGCGGCTGCCCAGCTCGATCACCGACAGCGCCGGGGTGCTCGCGCCCTCCGATCGCGCCGGAGTGCAGGCCGCGCTCGACAAGCTTTACGCCGACCGGCACATCCGGCTGTGGGTGGTCTACGTCGACGTTTTCTCCGGGCAGACCGCCGACGACTGGGGCCGCAGCACGGCCCGGCTCAGCGACCTGGGCAGCAATGACGCCATGCTGGCGGTCGCCACCGCCGACCGCAGCTACGCGTTCTTGGTGTCCAGCGGCATCTCGGAAATCAGTAGCGGCAAGGTTGATGCACTGCGGCGCAACCAGATCGAGCCGGCCCTGCACCGGGGCGATTGGGCGGGGGCGGCCACCCTCGCCGCCAGCGGGCTGGACGCCGCGGCAGCGCCGGCGGAGGTGAGTTGGCTGCCGATCCTGATCGCGCTGGGCGCGGTAGCCGCCGCCGGCGTGGCGGTGCTGCTGGTAGCACGTCACCTGCGGCGCCGCCGGCACAACGCGGCGCTCGCCGCGGCCCGGCGGGTCGATGCGACCGATCCGAATGCGCTGGCCGATGTGCCGGTGTTCGCCCTGGATGCGCTGTCGCGAGAGAAGGTGGTCCAGGTCGACAACGCGGTCCGCACCAGCAGCAACGAGTTGCAGCTGGCGGTCGAGGAGTTCGGCGAGGACCGCACCCGGCCGTTCGCGCAGGCGGTCGCGAGTGCCAAGTCCGCCATGGAGCACGCCTTCACGGTGCGACAGCAACTCGACGACGACATTCCCGAGACACCGGCCCAGCAGCGCGACCTGCTGACCGGGGTCATCGTCACCGCCTCGAAGGCCGACCGGGAATTGGAGACCCAGCGCGCGTCGTTCGAGCAGTTGCGCGACCTGGTCCTCAACGCACCGGCGCGCCTCGACGATCTGACCCGGCAGCTCGTCGAGCTGACCGGGCGCATCCCGGCCTCCGAGCAGCATCTGGTGGAGTTGCACCGCGAATTCGACGCCACGGCACTCAGTTCGGTGGCCGGCAACGTCAAGACCGCGCAGGACCGGGTGGCCTTCGCCGAACGCAACATGACCCGGGCGCGCGGGCTGGCCGAGCACCCGGTGACCGGCGGGCAGAGCGAACTGGTCGACGTGGTACGGGCCGCCGAGTCGGGGCTGGGTCAGGGCCGGGCCCTGCTCGACGCGGTGGACAACGCCGCGCGCGACATCCGCCACGCGGTGGCCACGCTGCCGGCAGCCATCGCCGACGCCGAGACCGGTATCGAGCAGGCCAACACGCAACTGCGGCGCGGGGCGGGCGCACACCGCGCCCAGCTGACCGCAGCCCGCGACACCGCGGTCAAGGCCGTCGCCGCCGCTCGGGCCACCGGTGACCCGCTGGGGGCGTTCACCGCGTTGACCAAGGCCGACTCAGACCTGGACGCCCTGCTGGACACCGTGGCCGAGGAACGCGCGGCCGCCGAGCGAATGGCCCGAACCCTGGAACAGGCGCTGTTCACCGCGTCGTCGCGGATCCGCGCGGTCTCGGATTACATCGACACCCGCCGCGGCAGCGTCGGCCCGGAGGCGCGTACCCGGCTCGCCGAGGCCCGACGACGGCTCGACGCCGCGCAGGACATGCGCGGCACCGACGTCGCCGGCGCCATCAGCCAGGCCAACGGCGCGGCCACGCTGGCCGCCGCGGCGCAGTCGTTGGCCAAGGCGGACGTGCAAGCTGCGCAACGGGAGTATTACGGCCGCTACGGCGGACCCGGCGGTGGCAACGACACCGGCGCCATGCTCGGCGGCATCATCATCGGCAACATCCTCAGCGGCGGCCGGATGGGCGGCGGCTTCGGTGGTGGCTTCGGCGGTGGCGGGGGCGGCTGGAGTCCGACCTCGTTCGGCGGTTCCTCCGGTGGCGGCGGCTTCTTCGGCGGCGGTGGCCGCTTCTAGCCCCGCACTGTTCAGCGCCGGACGAACACCACAACGTAAAGTGCCCGCACGCCGAAGCGTGCGGGCACTTTTACTCCGAGGCGGGTCAGGGAGTGGTGCTGGTCGGTCCGGCCGCCCCCGGCTGGCCGTCCGGCCCGGCCTCACCGGCCGTACCGTCGTGCTCCACGCTGCCGTTGCCGGTCGCAGACGCGGTGCCGCCAGCGCCGGGCGCACCGCCCGGGCCGCCGGCCCCGCCGCTGCCTCTGA
>NZ_LZIN01000054.1 GCF_001667375.1 Mycolicibacter sinensis
GCCACCACAGTGCCCACGGTGCCGCGCTCTTCGGCGCCCTCTGCGACAACGGGCGAGCCGGGTCCACCGCAATGCGCTGAGGTGAATCCGATCAGCCGGCCGTCGCTGTCGTGGCCCATGGCGGTCAGTGTGCACAGGGTGTCGTCGTGGAGCACGATCGCGGCACCGCCGCCGAGCAGAATCTGGTCCCCGGCTGTAGCGCTGACGGGGATCGACGCGGTCAGCGCGGCAACGGCCACCATGACCGCAGCTGTTCGCCCAGGATACGCACGTCGCACAGCGGCCCAGTCTATGGTCCGAGCGCTGTCGAACCGCCGCCGAAACGCTGCCGAGCGCGTACGGTCAAGCATGAGCCGCTTCATTGTCAGCGGTGGTCCACCCAGACTCGCCACGGGCGACCCCACGGACAATTGTGATTCCTCCGCCTACCCGCAGCCGCGGGTCAGTCGCATCCGACCGTGAAGGAACCCCATGAACTGTGGATTGTGGTGCCCGCAAGAGCAGCGACGATGATCCACCCGCTGGGCAGCACCCGCCATGCCCGCCCTCTCCGGATCACGGTGGCTCGTGAGCTCGGCGGTGACATCGATGGCGCCTGGTGGCCGCTCGCCGACCGCATCACCAAGGAATTGCCTAGCCTGGTCGCGCTCCTGACTCCGCGGCTCGGCGAGATCACCGCCATCAACGTCAACTGGTCACCACTGCAACGACCACCCGACCTCAACTGGTCGGGTTGGGAGGGTAAACGCCAACATGTGGTGACTGTGAGCGGCGCGCAGGCTTGCGTGAATCTGTTGGTAATCCCGTATGCGACCCACACCGCGCTGGCTTTGATGGTGATGCGCTGCGCCGCGAACCTACCCATCGCGGCTGCGGACCAGAACAAACCCGTGTGCCTGACCGCCGGCTCCATTCTGCGGTCCGCCCGGCGACAACGCGATTCAGCTTGCGAAACCTAAGTTCCGACAGCCGTGCAGAGCAATGCTGGTGGCCAGGGCCGGGATCGAACCGGCGACCTTCCGCTTTTCAGGCGGACGCTCGTACCAACTGAGCTACCTGGCCGGAAGGCACGTGTGCCTCGCCGTATAAAGCGACCCTGACGGGACTCGAACCCGCGACCTCCGCCGTGACAGGGCGGCGCGCTAACCAACTGCGCCACAGGGCCTTGCTGTTCGCTCCGCGTCTCCGCGATACGAGTACCCCCTACGGGATTCGAACCCGCGCTACCGCCTTGAAAGGGCGGCGTCCTAGGCCGCTAGACGAAGGGGGCCAGAACCGAATCTCTCCGGGGGCTCGCAACGTGGTCACGTTGGGAGCTTCGCTAGCTTAGGGCACGGCGGGTCCAATCCTCAAACGCGGGCTCGATCGGGAAGGCAGTATCCTGTTCCGGCACGGCCCCTATAGCTCAGTTGGTAGAGCTACGGACTTTTAATCCGCAGGTCGCAGGTTCGAGCCCTGCTGGGGGCACCTCATCGACGTCGGAGGTACGGCGTCGTCGCCGCACCACCGGATCAGCCGCTGTGATGCTTTTCATACCGACGAGCCGGGCAGCGCGGCGCTCAGATACGTCAGATCGCCGAACGCCACCGCCAGCGGATCGTCGCCGTACTCCAGGCCGGCCTCGGCGTAGAGCTCGGTGACCTGTCGGCCCGATACCGTCCAGCCCGCCGCCGTCAGGTAGTCGACGATGTGGTTGCGCTCGCCGTGGTAGATCAGCTCGCCGATCTCGACCTCGCAACCGATGGATTGCAGCTTCTCCCGGTGCTCCTGCCACTCCGGGCCGGAGAACACCGTGGTGTCCTGAATGAATTCGCACGCCAGCCGGCTGCCCGGTGCGCTCAACGCGGTGATGGTGTCGAACAGGGCGTCCTGGGCTTCGGGCGGCAGGTAGACCAGCAGGCCCTCGGCGCTCCACACGGTGGGAGCATGCGGGTCGAAGCCAGCGGCCCGCAGCGCGGCCGGCCAGTCGTCGCGCAGGTCGACGGCCACAGTGCGGCGCTCGGTGGTCGGCTCGGCGCCCAGACCGGCCAGCGTGGTGGTCTTGAAGTCGATGACCTGCGGCAGGTCGACCTCGTAGACCACGGTGCCGGCCGGCCAGGCCAGCCGGTAGGCGCGGGCGTCGAGCCCGGCGGCGAGGATGACGGCCTGGCGGATGCCGCCCTGGGTGGCGGACTCGAAGTGCTCGTCGAAGAAGCGGGTGCGCACGCCCATGCCGTGGCCCATCCGGACCGGATCGAAGTCGTCGCCTTCGGGGAACGCGATGTCGCCGTCCACCATGCGGGTGAAGAAGTCGATGCCGACGGCACGCACCAGCGGCGCCGCGAACGGGTCGTTGATCAGTTTGTCCGGGCCGGTCGTGGCCAACGCCCGCTGCGCCGCCACCATGGTCGCGGTCGCTCCCACACTGCTGGCCAGGTCCCAGCTGTCACTGTCCGAACGTGTCATCAACCGTTCCTTCCGAGTTCTCCATCAACCAAAGTATCTAGACAGGCTACCGACTGTCGCTGTGCTGGGACACTACGCCGCCGGCGACGACGGTCAGAGCGACCAGGTCGGCGTCGAGCGCGGCCAGCGCCTCGGCCGGGCCGGCGGCCAGCAGGCACAGGTCGCCGGGTTCGCCGGGCGCGATCCGGCGCGGCACTGCGGGCCGGTCGGCGTGGCCGGTGAACATCGCCAGTGCGGCGCGCGCCGATACCCGCTCGGCCGGGCCCAACACCGCTCCGCTCGGTGTGCTCCGGTGCACCGCTGCGCGCATGGCCGCCCAGGGATCACCGTCGCCGAAGGGCGTGTCGGTGGACAGCGCCACCGCAATCCCGTTGTCCCGCAAGGACGCCAGCCGCCACAGCTCGTGCTGGCGGTCGGGCTCGATGGCGGCCAGGTAGTCGTCGCCGCGTTCGGCGACGAAGTTGGGCTGGGTGATCACGGTGATGCCGAGCTCAGCGAGGTCGGCCAGCCGGTCGTCGGGCACCACCGCCGCGTGTTCGATGCGATCATCGCGGTGCACCCCGGCGGACTGCCAGGCCGCGATCGCCACGGTCAGCTGGGCATCGGTGACACAGTGCAGTGCCATGCCGTGGTCACGGGTGTGGTTGTCGCACAGCGTTTTCGCCAATGCGTCCAGGTCCAGGCGAGCGTCGTCGAGGATGATCTTGGTCGGCCCGAGGGTGACCCCGGGTCTGACCAGAGTTCCGGCGGGCGCCAGGCAGTGCAGGCGTTGCAGCAGCTCGCCGTTGCGGCGCGCCGCGGCGAACGCGGCGAGATCGGTGTCGCCGTGGCCGGGGGTGGCCTCGGTGATCCCGGTGACGCCGCGGGCGGCCAGTTGGCGGCTCAATGCCGTCAGCGACGGCTCGCGTTGCGGCAGCCGCGGCGCCGGGTCGCCGTGGGCGCGCAGCAGCCGGCCGTCCGCGTGGTCGGCCATTCCGATTCGGGCCAGGCCGGCGGAGTTGAGCACCCACAGCGCCCCGCTGCGGTGCGCCACCCGCACCGGGGTCTCGGGGCAGAACCGGTCCAGCAGTGCGGCATTGAGCTCTCCCGCGACCGATTCGTGGTAGCCATACCCGCGCACCCAGCCGTCGGAATCAGCGGTCGCGGCCTGCAATGCAGCGGCGAGTTCGTCGACGGTGCGCACCTGCGGCGGCCCCAGGCTCACCGAATCCAGCGCCGCGGCCGCCGAGCGCAGATGCAGGTGGTGATCGTGCAGCCCCGGAATCAGCGTGGCGTGGGCCGCGTCGAGCACGTCTTCGCCGCGGCGCGCGTCCAGCCGGGGCGCGACTTCGGAGATGGTGTCTCCGAGGCGGACATCGACCACCGATCCGTCCAGCAGTACCGCGCGCTGGATCAGCACCGTGACGCCAACTCGCCGACCCGCGCATTGTCGGCGCCCAGCCGCGGGCCGGCGGCCTCGATACGCGGGCGCTCCGGCGGCGACGCCGGGTGCTTCCCGCCGCAATGCAGCGGCAACGTGGCGTAGCTCGCGGCGACGGCGGCCAACGAGAACGTGATGACCTCGCCGCCGCCGCGGGCCAGCGCGTCGAGCACCGCGACGGTCGCCTCGATACCGGTCAATGGATCGGCGATGGCGTCGCCGCAGAACACCGGGTCCCCGGCGGTGTCGAAGCCCACCAGCCCGCCGGCCACCGCGGCGTCGTCGCCGAACCCGGGGAACCCGCCATGGCCGGTGATCTGCAGCCACACCCGCCCGGGCCGGCCCGCCACGTCGAGTGGCCCCAGCCCGCGGCGGGCCAGCGCGGCGGGACGCGAGCCTTCCAACACCACATCGGCGGCCGCCAGCAACCGCGCCAGAAACGCCGTGTCGCGATCGAAATCGATGGCGCACGAGAGCTTCCCGGCGTTCATCCAGTCGAAGAACGCGCGGTCCCCGGCACGGGTTCCGTCCGGGCGGGACGGGCTTTCCACCTTGACCACCGTGGCGCCGGCCTGCGCCAGCAGCTGCCCGCACAGCGGCCCGGCCCACAGCGAGGTCAGGTCGACGACCAGGGCACCCCGCGGTCCGCGGCCCGGCCCCGAAGGCCCGACCCGGCGGGCCAGAGGCGCCGAGGCAGCGGCCTCGCCCAGCACGGCGGCGGGTAGATCGAGCAACCGGGCACGCCCGACGACGTCGGTCACCGGTTTATCGGCCGCCCACGCCGCGATGGCCGCCCACGGCTCGCCTGGACGCTCCGTTTCGATCAGGGCGGGCACGGCGTCGATGTCGTCGGGACGCGACAACGTGATCGCCCACCAGCCATCTGCCGCCGTCAGCAGCCGGGTGGCTCCCCCGGCCGAGCGGCGCCCGCCGCGACTCCAGCCCCGCAGCCCGGCACGCCCGGCCAGCAGGGTCGCGGCGTCTACGCCCAGGCCCAGTCGATCAACGGCCTCCCCCGCGCGCAGCAGCACGGCGGCGCGAGAGAAATCCGGCGGGCCGTCTTGCGCACCGGTCAGCCAAGCCAAACCGGATGCGCCCCAAGCCGCCTCCGTCATCGGGGCGTCGCGATCTCGTCCACCAGCCCCCAGCGCAGGGCGGTCGGCGCGTCGATGGTGCGTCCGGACAGCATCAGATAGCTGGTGCGCCACCGGCCGATGCGGCGGGTGATGCTGACGGTGCCGCCGGCGCCCGGTATCAGCCCGAGGTTCAGCTCCGGCAGGCCCAGCACCGCGTCGGGGTGCGCCCGCACCCGACCGCAGAAGGCGGCCATCTCCAGTCCGCTGCCCAGTACTTGGCCGTGGATGTCGGCGCGGCAGCGGTCGCCGAGCTGGGCGGTCAGCGCGTCCAGCGCCAGCGCGGGGCTGTAGCGGGTGCGGGCCAGGTGCGCGCTGGGCACATCGGTGAAGCCGCCGAACTCGGCGAGGTCGCCGCCGCTGCAGAAGGACCGCCCGGCCCCGCACAGCACCACCTCGTCGATCGAGGTGTCCGCGGCGGCTACCGCGAGCCCGTCGAGCAGGGCGGCCCGCATCGCGTTGGTGAAGGCGTTGTGCCGCTGCGGCCGGTTGAACCGCAGCCGCAGGGTGTCGCCGTCCCGATCGATGAGCACCGGGTCGCTGGTGTCGGGCGCGGTAGCCGGCCCCCGCTCGGCCAGCCAGCCGGCGAACTCCGGGCCGGCCTGCAGCACCGAGTAGGCCAGTGATTCGGTGACCACACCGGCCCAAGCGGGCGCGGCCGGATCCACCGCGCGCAGCACGTCATCGCAGATCGCCGCCGTGTGCGGTCGGCGCCGGCACCGATCGGCAATGTCGGCCAGCGCCTCTGCCACCGATCCGACGGTGATCACCCGGCGATCGGCCACCTCGGTCTCCGAGAGGGTGAAGCTGGCGCGCTCGAGCCAGTGCTCGGCGTGCGCGCTGTCCAACCGGGCGCCGGTCGCGATGACGATCCCGGCGCCGGGCTCGGCGTCGGGCGTCGCCTCGAGGTCGACCACGCTGATCATGACGCACGTCAGCGTACCGATCGCCGGTGCTCGACCGGCTCCTGGCGGTAGCGAAACTATCAAAAAATGATAATGTCGTTCTCATTCACGACGCATTACGGGGAGCCGAGCGGTGAGCATTTCGTTGTTGTTGGAAATGGCGGTGTCCGCCGACCCGGACCGGGTCGCCGTCGTCTGCGAATCGACGCGCTACACCACCGAGGAGCTCAACGCCCTCGCTGACGCCGGGGCCGGCGTGATCAACGAGACCGGCGCGCGCAGTGTGGCCTACGTCGGAATGGGCGGCGACATGCTGCCGCTGCTGCTGTTCTCCGCGGCACGCGCCGGTCAGCCCTTCGTTCCGCTGAACTACCGGCTCAGCGGGCAGGCGCTGCGCGAGCTGATCACCCGGCTGCCGCAACCGCTGCTCGTCGTCGACAAGGAATACCTCGACCTGATCGGCGAGGCCGGCGACCTCGGTAGCGGTGGGATTGCCGTCGCGGTGATCGACTCAGCCACCTTCTGCGCCCGGGCCCGCACCACCACGCCGGCGGTACAGTGGCCGGACCCCGACGACGTGGCGGTCGTGCTGTTCACCTCGGGCACCACCTCGGCGCCCAAAGCCGTTGAGCTGACTCACAACAACCTGACCAGTTACGTGACCGGCACGGTGGAGTTCGGCTCGGCGGAGCCCGAGCACGCCGCGCTGATCTGCGTTCCGCCGTATCACATCGCCGGTGTCGGCGCCGCGCTGAGCAACCTCTACGCCGGACGCAAGTCGGTCTATCTGCGCCGCTTCAGCGCCGCCGAGTGGATCCGGCTGGTCCGCGCCGAGGCGGTGACCACCGCGACCGTGGTCCCGACCATGCTCGAGCGCATCGTCTCGGAACTGGAAGCCCGCCCGATCCCGCTGCCCACCCTGCGCAACCTGGCCTACGGCGGCTCCAAGGTGGCGCTGCCGCTGGTGCGCCGCGCGCTGGACCTGCTGCCCGAGGTCGGCTTCGTCAACGCCTACGGGCTGACCGAGACCAGTTCGACGGTCGCGGTGCTCACCCCTGAAGACCACCGCACGGCGTATGAGTCCACCGACGACGCCGTCCGCAAGCGGCTCGGGTCGGTCGGGCGTCCGGTTCCCGGGATCGAGGTCGTCATCCGCGACGACGACGGCCGGCCGGTGGCCACCGGAGTGCCCGGTGAGTTGTTCGTCCGGGGCGAGCAGGTCTCGGGCACCTACACCGGCATCGGGTCGGTGCTCGACGCCGACGGCTGGTTCGCGACCCGCGACATCGCCGTGCTCGACGACGAGGGCTACCTGTTCATCGGCGGGCGCTCCGACGACACCATCATCCGCGGCGGCGAGAACATCGCCCCCGCCGAGATCGAGGACGTGCTGGTCGAGCACCCCGAGGTCCGCGAGGTCGCGGTGGTCGGCGCGCCGGATCCGGAGTGGGGCCAGATCATCGTCGCGTGCGTGGTTCCGGCGCCGGGTGCCTCACCCGACCCCGACGCGCTGCGCGAGTATGTTCGGGAACAGCTGCGCGGATCCCGCACGCCGGATCGGATCGTCTTTCGGCCGGAGCTGCCGACCACCCCGACCGGCAAGGTGCTGCGCCGGGAGATCGTGAACGAACTGCAAACAGTGAATGCCGAAGGGGCGCAATGATCAAGTCCGGTACCCGTCTGAAGAGTCAGGTGTGCGACACCCAGGTCATCGTGGTGAAGACCGCCGACAGCCTCGATGATCTGCGCGCCGGCGGCGCCCCGATGGTGCCCCTGGAGGACAGCGCTTCCGGCGGCGCGACGCTGGACCCCGAGTTCGCCGACGGCGCGGTGATGGGCAAGCGCTATGTCGACGACGCCGGCGCCGAGGTGCTGGTCACCAAGGCCGGCGCCGGGACGTTGAGCATCGGCACCGCGCCGATGGCCATCAAGGAAGCCAAGCCGCTGCCGGCCAGCGACTGACCGGCAGCTCCGGCCTCCCTCAGACCTGCTCTGGCACCGGCCGGAAGAACACCACCAGCTGCGCGATCCCACCGGCCAGGCCCAGCCCGGCCGCGATCAGCAGGCCGGTCCACCCGTCGCACCAGTTCTGCCCGAACAGCAGGTGGTCCAGGCTGAGCGGGCCGGCGCCGAGCATGGCGATGCCGACCGCGACGACGGCCAGCACCAGGTTGTACTCCCAGCCGCTCTTGACGATGAAGAAGCCGTTGCCGCGGTGCACCGTCCAGGCCGCCACCAGCATCAGCGCGACGAAGCCAGCCGCGGGAATCGGCGTGAGCAGACCGGCGGCCAGACCCAGTCCGGCGGCGATCTCGGTTCCGGCGGCCATCCGGGCGTGGAAGGTACCGGGCCGCATGCCGATGCTGTCGAACCAGCGTGCCGTGCCGGCGATCCGGCCCCCGGAGAAGATCTTGTTGTAGCCGTGCGCGGCCATGGTCAGGCCGAGGCAGAGCCGGACGATCAACAGTCCCACGCCGTAAGCGGTCATCGAATGGGTTCTCCTTCTGCTTGGTCTTCTTGGGTATCGGGCTGATCCGCAACGCGCATCAGGTGCTGGAGCCGGCCGACGAAGACCGGCGGGTAGACGCCGACGCCGGCCCGGGTGATCCAGTCGGCGGCGAATTCGGGTTGGCTGATCCACTGCGCGGCGCCGGCTTCGTCGTCCGCCTCCTGCAGCATGAACACTTCACGGGGATTGTCAAAAGCCTGGAATATCAGGATCTTACGGATACCCGCGGCGGTGAAATCCTTCGCGGTGGCACGCACGTGGGCGATCAGCGCCTCGGCGTCGACGACTTCGGCCACCGCCGCGACCACCACGCCCGGCGGGGCCGGCTGCGGGTCGGCCAGTTCGATGCGCTCGGCGAGCGCCCCGGCGAAAACGGCCGGGATGTCGTCGACGCCGACGGCGTCGAACCAGCCCATGAAGGCCTCGTCGCGCAGCAGGTCGGTCACCGGCTGCGCGGCGCGGATCGACATCAGCGCCAGCACCCGGCCGGCATCGACCGACGAGGTGTAGACGAGGACATGGCGGGCACCCAGGTGAGCCAGGCTGCCGCGGTGGCGTTGCAACAGCGGCCAGACCCGGGCCGGATCGGGCACCCGATAGTCCGTCACCAACACCAGGGAACGCGACAGCGACTCGGACACGTTCTCGGTCAAGGCGCGGCTGCGCCCGTCAACTGGCCGGGCTCAGGTCCGTTGCGACTGCCGCACACACCGCCGGCCCGCAGCGGAACGTCTCGATGTGTCCCGCTCCGGATTCGGCCGGGTCGACACCGGCTGCCCGCAACGCCTGGGCTTTGAACGCGCGGGCCGCCGCGCTGAGCCGGTGCTGCCGGGCGTCGACGTCGCTGTGCAGCTCGGCGGGCACCGTGCCCCACAGCGTCACCTCGGTGCTGCTGTGTTCCAGCGCGTCGAGCACGCCCTGGCGCACCTGCGCATGCCCGTCGAACATCTCGGCACAGACGGCGATCGTCTGGGGGTGCGGCCACTGCTCCCACTGCTTGAGCACCGACGCCAGGTTCAGCACCCGGGCCCCGAGGATCTGCAGGGGGCGGGTGTCCTCCTTGTCGAGGATCATCACGGTGACGTCCCACCCCGCCGTCGCGCGGTCATAGAGCCAACCGCCGGCGGCCGTGACGACGTCGAGGACGCTGCGGCCGACGACGTCGAACCGGTAGCGCATGTCCGGGTCCCCGGTCACCGGTGGGCGTCCTTTACCGGCGGAGCGAAGTCGCGGGCCAGTGTTTCCGTGTACGCCGTGAACACCTCGTTCAGAGGTATTGAAGGGTCCAGAAGCCATGACATCTCCATTCCGTTGATAAAGGCGAGAATTTCCGCGGCCTTGATGCCCGCGTCGAAGTCGGTGCGGTAGCGGCCGGCGTCCTGGCCGCGCCGGATCAGGTCGGCGACGATGTCCACCGCGGCGCGGTACCGCTTCAGCATCCGGTCGTGCAGCGGCGCCTCGGGCAGCACGTTCTCGGCGAGCAGCACGGTGAACGTGCCGACCAGTTCGGGCGCCCGGGCGAACCGCTCGGCGACCCGCTGGATCTCCTCGATGAGGTCGCCGCTGCGGTCGGCGTGCGAGTCGTCGTCGGCGTCGCGGGCGTCGAGCACCGCGTGCAGTAGCTGTTCCTTGGAGGAGAAGTGGTGCAGCAGCCCGGCCGCGCTGACCCCGGCATTGCGGGCGATCTGCGCCAGTGAGGTGTTGCGCCAGCCGTTGCGCGCCAGCAGGTGTTCCGCCGCCAGCAGGATCCGCTGCCGGCGGTCCTCGCCTTTGGCGAGCAGTGTGGCGTACGGCCGTGGTGAGGTCACCGGGCTCCTTCGATCAACCAACCAAGTGAACACACAGTAGGTTGGTTAGGGTAGTTGTGACAAGGGTCTCATCGAAAAATCTTTAGCGCTTACCTCTCGCCGCGGGGGGGGGGGGGGGGGGGCGGCGGGGGGGGGGCGCGCGGGGGCCCCCCCCCCCCCCCCCCCCCGGCCCCCCGCGCGGGGCGGGGGAGGTCTGTAATGAGA
>NZ_LZIN01000055.1 GCF_001667375.1 Mycolicibacter sinensis
GCCGGACTTCGCCTCAGTGACGTTGCCGCCGCAGCCGACTTGCAAGCCCCGGCGATCTACCACTACTACGCCTCACGTGACGAGCTGGTCGAGGAAGTGATGTTCGCGGGTATCTCGGGTATGCGCGAATACGTCGCGGCGGTTCTCGACGAGCTGCCCGACGGCACACCGCCACTGACGCGCCTGCTCGCCAGCGTCGAGGCTCACCTGTGTCATGTATTGCAGACCTCCGACTACGCCACCGCGTGGATCCGCAATGCCGGGCAGGTGCCGATGGCGATTCGCAAGCGGCAGATCGTCGAGGAGGAGCGCTATGGCGAGATCTGGCGCCGGCTCATCAACGACGTCGCCCGCGATGGTCAACTGCGCCCAGAACTGGACCTCTATATCGCGCAGATGCTCGTTCTCGGCTCGTTGAACTGGGCGGTGGAGTGGTGGACGCCCAGTCTGGGATCCATCGATGCGGTCGTGGAGAACGCCAAGTCGTTGATCCGCCAGGGACTCAGCGACAGCGCCTGAGCGCTGTTGCGGCGAGTTCCGGGTCAACGCAGGATCAGATCCCGCACAGCTGAATTCGTGTGTGGCTGCCACAGGCCCTGCGCCGGCACCAGCAGGGGTTCGTCGAGATCGATCACGGTAACGGCGCCGTCGACGGCGGGGCCCGACGGTGCGGTGACGAACGCGGCGGCGTCCTCTGGCAATGCCGCCGCCTGGGGTAAGCAGCCCTGCACCCGACTGACCCGGTATTGCGGATCGAATCCGGCACGCCGGCAGGCGTTGATCAGAAAGTCGCAGTAGTACGAAGCCCCGGGGCGGTCAATACCGTCGGCAAAATGCTGCGGAAGCCGATGTTGGAGACCACCGAGGCCGGGTACGACTCGATGTTCGACATCAACGCCAAGTCCGCTTACTTCTTCCCGAGCGTGCACATTTGCACACTGCTACCGGCGTGTCGCGGTACTAACACGCACTCTCGCGGGGAGGAAAGGAACCGAACCGACCTACAGCGGGATGTTCTTGTGGCGCCCGCGCCGGGCCGGAGCCTCGGCCAGCGCCTGGGTGATCTTGCTGCGGGTGTGCGAGGGATCGATCTTCTCGTCGACGACGCCGATGTCGATGGCCGAATCCACCCCGCCGGCGATCCGCTCGTGCTCCAAGGCGAGCTCCTCGTGCAGGGCCTCGCGCTCGTGATCGGGGGCGGCGGCCAGCTTCTTCTTGTGCAGGATGCCGACCGCGGCCTTGGCGCCCATCACCGCGACCTCGGCGTCCGGCCAGGCGAACACCTTGGTGGCGCCCAGCGAGCGGGAGTTCATCGCGATGTAGGCCCCGCCGTAGGTTTTCCGGGTGACCAGCGTGACCCGCGGAACGGTGGCCTCGCCGAACGCGTGCAGCAGCTTGGCGCCGCGGCGCACCACGCCACCCCACTCCTGGCCGACCCCGGGCAGGTAGCCCGGCACGTCGACGATCACGATCAGCGGAATCCCGAACGCGTCGCACAACCGCACGAAACGGGCTGCCTTCTCAGCGCTTTCGGAGTTCAGGCAGCCGCCGAGCCGCAGCGGGTTGTTGGCCAGCACCCCGACGGTGCGCCCCGACAACCGGCCCAGCCCGACCACCATCGACGGCGCCCACTTGGCCTGGAACTCGTCGAAGTGTGCGTCTGAATCGAGCAGCCTGTGCACCAGCGGGTGCACGTCATAGGCGCGTCGCGCCGACTCCGGCAGCAGCGCGTGCAGGTCGATCTCTTCCGCCTCGGCCTTGTTGCGGTCGAAATGGCCCTGCTGGCAGAACAATCCGACCAGGCGGCGGCCGCGCTCGTAGGCATCGAGTTCGTCGTCGGCGACGATGTGGCACACGCCCGACTTCTTGTGGTGGGTGTCGGGGCCGCCGAGTGCGGCCATGTCGACGTCCTCACCGGTGACGCTGCGCACCACGTCGGGGCCGGTGACGAACACCCGGCCCTCCGGGGCCATCACGATGACGTCGGTCAGCGCCGGGCCGTAGGCGGCGCCGCCGGCGGCGAAGCCGACCACCACCGAGATCTGCGGGACGTAACCCGACGCCCGGATCATCGCCTCGAAGACCCGCCCCACCGCGTGCAGTGCGCGCACCCCCTCGGCCAACCGGGCGCCACCGGAGTGCCACAGGCCCACGATCGGGCTCTGCTCGGCGATCGCGGTGTCGTAGGCGTTGACGATGTGGTCGCAGCCCTCGATACCCATCGCACCGCCCATCACGGTGCCGTCGGTGCAGAACGCGATGGTGCGCACGCCGTTGACGTTGCCGCCCGCCGCCAGCACTCCGGAGCGGTCACGCTCGTGCAGCAGTTCCACCGTGCCGTCGTCGAAGAACGTCGACAGACGCAGCAGGGGGTCGCGCGGGTCGAGTGATTCGCCCACCGTCTCGGGAGCCATGGTCGTCATCGCGCGTCTCCTTAATCGATTCTTGTCTCGCTGGGGCGACCGTTAATACCGGCCGAAGGCGAGCGCCACGTTGTGCCCGCCGAATCCGAACGAGTTGTTGATCGCGTACTGGTAGTCGCCGGCGCGCGGCTTGTCGGCCACCACATCCAGGTCGATCTCGGGGTCGAGATTGGCCAGGTTGAGCGTCGGCGGGATGATCTGGTCGCGCAAGGCGAGCACGGTGAGGATCGATTCCACCGCGCCGACCGCGCCGACGGAGTGGCCCAGCGCGCTCTTCGGCGCATAAACGGCCGCGTCGCCGCCGTGGGGGCCCAGCGCGTTGTTGATGGCGTGGCCCTCGGCCACGTCGCCCACCGAGGTTCCGGTGGCATGAGCGTTGACGTGGCTGATGTCGCCGGGAGTCAAGCCGGCCAGCTCGATGGCCCGCGTCATCGCCCGACCAGCGCTCGCGCCGTCGGGGTCCGGCGCCACGATGTGGTAGCCGTCGGAGGTGATCGATGCGCCCATGATCCGGGCGATGATGTTGGCGCCGCGGGCTTTCGCGTGCTCCTCGGTCTCGATGATCATCACCGCGGCCCCCTCGCCGAACACGAACCCGTTGCGGTCCCGGTCGAACGGGCGGCAGGCACCGGGCGGGTCGTCGTTGGTGGTGGACAGCACGATGCGCATCTGGGCGAAGCCGGCGATGGGCACGGCTTCGATCCGGGTCTCCACCCCGCCGCAGATCGCGATGTCGGCCTCGCCGAGCACGATCTGCTGCCAGGCGTGCGCGATGCCCTCCGAGCCGGACGCACACGCCGAGACCGGGGTGATCACTCCGGCCTTCGCGTGCCGGTCCAGCCCGACCGCCGCGGCCGCACCATTGGGCATGTACTTCTGCACGGTCAGCGGGGAGACCGCCTTGAGGCCGCGTTCCCGCATGCCGTCGTAGGCCCAGATGAGCTCCTCGGAAGAGCCCATCCCGGTGCCGATCGACACCAGCAGCCGGCGGGTGTCGACCTCGGGTGAGCCGGCGTGCTCCCAGGCCCGCCGGCTGATCACGGTGGACAGCTTCTGCAGGTAGGACAGTCGACGCAGCTCGGTTCGGCTCAGCCCCTCATCGAATGCCTCGGGCGTCTCGATCAGGCGCCCACCGATGCGGACCGGCAGGTCGTATTCCTCGACGAACGGGTCGGTGAGCTCTCGAATCCCGCTCTGGCCGTCGAGCAAAGCCTTCCAAGTGGACTCTGCATCGGCGGCCAGAGCGGTCGTCATGGCAAAACCGGTGACGACGACGTTGGGTAAACCGTTGCCAGTGGCCAGTGTTGACATGGGTGTTCCGAACTCCTCTTGTGACGGGAAGTGTCAGTACCGCCCGAAGGCGAGCGCCACGTTGTGCCCACCGAACCCGAACGAGTTGTTGATCGCGTACTGGTATTCGCCGTAGCGGGGCGCTCCCGCGACCACATCCAGGTTGATCTCCGGGTCGGGCGTCTCGTAGTTCAGCGTCGGCGGGATGACCCCGTCGCGCAGGGAGAGCACGGTCAGCACCGATTCCAGCGCACCGACCGCTCCGATGGAGTGGCCCAGCGCCGACTTGGGTGCGTACACCGCGGCGTGCTCGCAGCCGGCTTCCCGGATGGCGTTCGCCTCGGCGGTGTCACCGATGGGAGTGGCCGTTCCGTGGGCGTTGACGTGGTCGACGTCCTTGGCGGACAGGCCCGCCAACTCCAGCGACCGCTTCATGGCGTAACCCGCCCGCTTGCCGTCGGGGCCGGGAGCCACCATGTGGAAGGCGTCGGAGGTGATTCCGGCCCCCATTAACCGGGCCAGCGGCTTGGCGCCACGGGCCTTGGCGTGCTCCTCGGTCTCGATGATCATCAGCGCACCGGCCTCGCCGAACACGAACCCGTCACGGTCTTTGTCGAACGGCCGCGACGCACCCTCGGGGTCGTCGTTGCGGGTCGACATCGCGCGCATCATCGAGAACGTCGCGATCGGCAGCGCCTCGATGCCGCCTTCGACACCGCCGCAGACCGCGAAGTCCGCGTCACCCATCACGATCTGACGCCACGCGTGCGCGATGGCCTCGGATCCCGACGAGCAGGCCGAGACCGGGGTGATGACCCCGGCGCGGGCGCCGAGTTGCAGTCCGACCACCGCAGCGGCACCGTTGGGCATGATCATCTGCACGGCCAGCGGCGACACCTTACGGGGGCCGCCCTCGTTCATCAGGTCGTAGGTCTCGACGATCTTCTCGCCGCCGCCCAGTCCGGTACCGACGACTACGGTGAACCGGTCCGGGTCGACCTCGGGGGAACCGGCGTTCTCCCACAAGCGCCCGGCTAGCAGTTTTGCCATCCGCTGGACGTAGGACATGCGCCGCAGGTCCAGCCGGCCCATGTGGTCGTCGACCGGGTCCTTGAGGTGCCCGCCGATCTTGACCGGCAGATCCCATTTGCTAACGAAGTCATCCTCGAGGACGTGGATTCCACTCTCGCCGGCCAACAGGCCCTTCCACGTGCTCTCGACGTCCGCCCCGATTGAAGTGGTGGCCTCAACGGCGGTTACCACCACATTGGGGTAACCGCCGTTGGCCGTGGAGGGCTTGGTCACTTAGCTCTCCGAACCGAACTTCTCGCGCAGGGCCGCGGCGGCCTCGGGGTTCTCGGCCTCGAGCTTCTGGATGTAGCCCACTACGTCACCCACGGTGCGCAGACCGGCCAGGTCCTCGTCGGGGATCTTCACGCCGTACTTGTCCTCGGTCTGCACGGCGATCTCCACCATGGACAGCGAGTCGATGTCCAGGTCGTCGACGAACGACTTCTCGACGGTGACCTCGCTCGGCTCGATACCGGTCACCTCTTCGATGATCTCGGCAAGACCGGCGATGATTTCTTCCTGACTAGCAGGCACTGTGATTCCCTTCGGTTGGATCCGCACGGGGTGTGCGGGCTGATTACTGCGTATCTGGTTGTGCAGGTTGGAGCGGGCTTGAAAAGGGTTAGAACTCTGGCAGCCCGTCCAGATCTGCGGGGGATTTGACGGCGTGCGTCGGGGTCCCCCGAAGTTCGCGTTTGGCGATGCCGGCCAAGGTCCCCGCGGGCGGGAACTCCACGATCGCGCTGACGCCCCGGGCGCGAAGCGTCTCGGTGCACAGATCCCAGCGCACCGGCCGGGTCAGCTGGGCGACCAGGTTCTCCATCGCGGCGGCCGCCGAGGTGACGGGCTGCCCGTCGCGGTTGGACAACAGTGTAGCGGCGGGATCGGATGCGGCGACCTGCTCCGCAGCGGCGGAGTAGGCCTCCAGCGCGGGCGCCATGAACTGGGTGTGGAACGCGCCGGCGGTGGCCAGCTTGCGCACCCGGGCCTTGGCGGGCGGGTCTTCGGCGAGCTTGTCCAGCGCGGTCACGAGGCCCGCCGCGACGATCTGGCCGACGGCGTTGCGGTTGGCCGGGACCAGGTCGAGCTGCTCGAGGCGGGTCAGCACCTCGGTCTCGTCGCCGCCGAGCACCGCGGCCATACCGGTGGGCTCGAGTGCGCAGGCCTTGGCCATTTCCCGGCCGCGGGTGGCGGCCAGCATGACGGCGTCGTCGGGGGAGATAACGCCCGCGATGGCGTAGGCGGCGATCTCGCCGACCGAGTGGCCGGCCACGATCACGTCCTCGCCCAGCGGGCTATTGCGGCGCTGGGACAGCTCGTTGTAGGCGAGCAGCGTCGCGGCCACCACCAGCGGCTGGGTCACCGTCGTGTCGGTGATCTCCTCGGCGGTCGCGGTGGTGCCCAAGGCGACCAGATCCAGACCGCTGATCTCCGACCACGCGGCCAGCTGGCTGGCGGAACCGGGCTGTTCCAGCCACGGCGACAGCATGCCGGGAGTCTGGGATCCCTGTCCGGGAGCGAGCAACGCAATCACATCTTTAAGAGAACATTGTGAAGCGCGGTTTGCAGGATGTCCTAGAACATGAACATTGTCTTATGTTTTTGTGGAGGTCCTACAAACGTGCCATCCGATGCGACGTGTTTGATACCTTCCCGCGACAACTGCCTGGTTGAGGACGTGCTGCCGAAGCCGACCGTCCGGCGCGCCTCACCCGACCCGATGTTCGTGGGGCGCGCCCCCGCCCACCGGTGGCGTGGCGTATGTCACCGGTGGGCTGCTGAAGCTGGCATGTTGGGCCTGATTGGCCAGCCGCCCGACGGTGGCCGCCACCCGCAGCACATAGGCGTCGCGGGGCTGGGTGGGATCGCGACCGGTGAAGTCGGCGATCCGCTTGAGTCGGTAGCGGACGGTGTTTGGATGAACGAACAACTTGCGCGAGCAGGCCTCGATCGCGCCGCCACAGTCCAGGTAGGCGTCCAGCGTCTCGGTCAGCGACGGCCCGGCCTCGGCCAGGGGCCGCATCACGTCGGTGTGCAGGGCCGCGATCGCCGAGGCGTCCCCGATCAGGGCCCGCTCGGGCAGCAGCTCGCGGGCCAGCACCGGGCGCGGCGCTCCGGTCCAGCCGACCACGGCGTTCATCCCGGAGATCGCCTCGCTGGCGCTGTGGTAGGCCGCGGTCAGGCTCGGCGCGGTCGGGCCGATCACCACCGGCCCGTCGGAGAACGCGCCGAGCAGGTCGGCCAGGAACTTCTGGGTCGGTGACAGCGGGCCCGACACGATCGCCACCAGCCAGGTGCCGTGCACGTCGGTCAGCGCCGCCCGGCCGTGGCGTTCGGCGACGTCGCGGACGTCCTGGCTGGCCTTCTGGCCGGAGATGGGGGCACCTCCCGCTTGCGGGGGAGCGTCCGGGCCCGGCGGTGCGGTGCCCACCACGACCGTGGCCGGCGCGGTGGTGTCCCAGTTCAGCGCCGCCGCCCGGCTCAGCAGCTCCGGGCCGGTGTCGCCGCGCACCACGGCGTCCACCACGCTGGCCTCCATCCGGGAATCCCAGGTGCCGCGAGCCTCGGCGGCGTCGGCGTAGGCGGAGGCGGCGGTGAAAGCCAGGTCACGGCTGTACTTGAGGATGCCCACCGTCAGTGCGGTGACCTGCTCCTCGGAGCGGGCCAGCAGCGGCACGACCTCCTCGAAGAACTCCATGGTGACCCGCACCATGTCCACGGTGTGCCGCAGCGCGATGTGGCGGGTCAGCTCTTGCGGCACCAGCTCAAACGCCTGCGCGGTGTGGCTGACGTTGCCGTGCGGGTCGTGCATCCACTCGGCGAAGTTGACCACGGCGGTCTGTACCACCAGGGCGACGCTGGCGCGCTGGGACGCCTCCAGGTCGGCGAAGAAGGGCAGCCGGTCGCCCATCGCCGACACCGCCTCGGTGGCCAGTCGGCCCGAATAGTGCTTGAGCCGGCGCAGCAGCGTGTCCGGTACGGCGCTGAGCAGCTCCAGAGTGGACCGCGGCAGGACCGGCCCACCCGGACTGTTGTCAACCATCCCTAAAAGCTACGCCAGATTTCTGGTGACTCCCAACAATAAGCGGCGGGTGTCAGGCGGCGGGTGTCAGGCGACGCCCGAGTCCGACGTCTGCTCAGGCGCGGCCATCACGTCGTCGATCCGGTACCGGTCCGCGGCCGTGGCCGCGACCGATGCGTCGATCGACCCATCGCGGGCCAAGGCCGCCAGCACCGCGACCACGACTGATTCGGCATCGGTGTTGAAGTAACGCCGCGCGGCCGGTCGGGTATCGGAGAAGCCGAACCCGTCGGTGCCCAGTGTGACGTAACTGCCGGGCACCCAAGGCCGGATCTGTTCGGGCACCGCGCGCATCCAGTCCGACACCGCGACAACCGGGCCGGTCGCGTCCGCCAGTGCCTGAGTCACATACGGCACCCCGGCCTCTCGGTCAGGGTGGCGCAACCGCTCGCGTTCGACCGCGACGCCGTCCCGGTTGAGCTCACCCCAGCTGGTCACCGACCAGACGTCGGCGGCCACATCCCAGTCGGCGGCCAGCATGTCGGCGGCCCGTAGCGCCTCGGGCATCGACACGCCGGAGGCCAGGATCTGGGCGGCGTGGGATCGGGGCTCCGCGGCCTGTTGGTAGCGGTAGATGCCGCGCAGCAGTCCGTCCGGGTCGAAGCCCTCCGGCTCCGCCGGTTGGACATAGGGCTCGTTGTAGATGGTCATGTAGAAGTACACGTTCTCCGGGTTCGCGCCGAACATGCGCTGCAGCCCGCTTTCGATGATGTAGGCGATCTCGAAGGCGAACGCCGGATCGTACGAGACCACCGCCGGGTTGGTGCTGGCCAACAGCAGCGAGTGCCCGTCGGCGTGCTGCAGACCCTCACCGGTCAAGGTGGTGCGGCCCGCGGTGGCGCCGAGCAGGAAACCGCGCGCCATCTGGTCGGCGGCCGCCCAGAGCCCGTCACCGGTGCGCTGGAAGCCGAACATCGAGTAGAAGATGTAGATCGGGATCATCGGCTCATCGTGGGTGGCATACGACGTCCCGACCGCAGTGAACGACGCCGTCGAGCCGGCCTCGTTGATGCCCTCATGCAGGATCTGGCCGACTTCGCTTTCCTTGTAGGCCAGCATCAGATCGGCGTCGACGGAGGTGTAGAGCTGCCCGTAGCGGTTGTAGATCTTCAACGACGGGAACCATGAGTCCATCCCGAACGTGCGCGCCTCGTCGGGGATGATCGGGACCAGCCGATCCCCGATTTCCTTGTCCCGCAACAGTTCTTTGAACACCCGCACGGTTGCCATGGTGGTGGCGACTTCTTGGGTGCCCGATCCCTTCTTGACCGCCGCATACGGCCTCGAGTCGGGCAGCGTCAGTGCGCGGGCCTGGGTGCGGCGGTGCGGGACGAAACCGCCGAGACTGCGTCGGCGGTCCAGCAGATAGCGGATCTCCGGGGCGTTCTCGCCGGGGTGGTAGTACGGCGGCAGATACGGGTTGTCCTCGAGTTCAGCGTCGGAGATGGGAATTCGCATCTCGTCGCGGAAATCCTTGAGGTCCTGCAGGCGGAACTTCTTCATCTGGTGGGTGGCGTTGCGGCCGGCGAAATAGCTGCCCAGGCTGTAGCCCTTGATGGTCTTGGCCAGGATGACGGTCGGCTGGCCCTTGTGCTCGACGGCGGCCCGGTAGGCCGCATGGACCTTGCGGTAGTCGTGCCCGCCGCGTTTGAGGTGCCAGATGTCCTGGTCGGACAGATCCTCGACCAGGGCCTTGGTACGCGGGTCGCGGCCGAAGAAGTGCTGACGCACATAGCCGCCGTCGTTCGCCTTGTAGGTCTGGTAGTCGCCGTCGGGCGTGACGTTCATCAGGTTGACCAGGGCGCCGTCCCGGTCGGCGTGCAACAGGGCGTCCCACTCGCGGCCCCAGACCACCTTGATCACGTTCCAGCCCGCCCCGCGGAAGAACGATTCGAGTTCCTGGATGATCTTGCCGTTGCCGCGCACCGGGCCGTCGAGGCGCTGCAGGTTGCAGTTGATCACGAAGGTCAGGTTGTCCAGGCCCTCCAGCGCGCCGACGTGCAGCAGGCCGCGGCTCTCCGGCTCGTCCATCTCGCCGTCGCCCAAAAAGCACCATACGTGCTGGTCGGAGGTGTCCTTGATGCCGCGGTCGTGCAGGTAGTGGTTGAACCGGGCCTGATAGATGGCGTTCATCGGGCCCAGCCCCATCGAGACCGTGGGAAACTCCCAGAAGTCGGGCATCAGCCGCGGATGCGGGTAGGACGGCAGCCCACCGTCGGGATGGCTGTGCTCCTGCCGGAAGCCGTCGAGTTGGTGGGTGCTCAGCCGGCCCTCCAGGAACGCCCGCGCGTAGATGCCGGGGGAGGCGTGGCCCTGGATGAAAATCTGGTCTCCGCCGCCGGGGTGGTTTTTGCCGCGGAAGAAGTGGTTGAACCCGACCTCATAGAGCGTCGATGACGACGCGTAAGTCGAGATATGCCCGCCGACACCGACTCCCGGCCGCTGCGCACGGTGCACCATCACTGCGGCGTTCCAGCGGATCCACCGGCGAAAGCGGCGTTCGGTGTCCTCGTCGCCAGGGAACCAGGGCTCCAGTTCGGTGGGGATGGTGTTGACGTAGTCGGTGGAGGTGAGCGCCGGAATCGCCACCCGCTGCTCGCCGGCGCGTTCCAGTAGCCGCAGCATCAGGTAGCGGGCGCGGGACTGACCAGACCGGGCCAGCAGCTGGTCGAAGGACTCCAACCACTCGGAGGTCTCTTCCGGGTCGATGTCGGGAAGGTAGGACGCCACCCCTTCGCGGATCACCCGGACCCGGTCGGATTCGCTTGCGGCGCTTAACTTATTGACCGGATCTTGGTGCACGGCCTCGGTAGTCAACGCATTACTCCTTGGTTTGGAGGTCAAGACGTGTCTCCCGGCTTGTGGCCAGAACGACACCGGACCGATCGCTTCGCCGGTCTTGTCTTTTCTATCCTGCCTCACCGGGCCCGGGACCGGCGGTGGGTGAGTGACGGATGGGGGTGGGCTGATCTCGGCATGTGACCGCCTACCCGGTAACGTCTGACGCTGTGCTGACCGGATGGCGGACCGTCCCGCGGGGGCGGGCGCGGCGACACGCCCGGGCGGGTGCGCTGGTGGCCGGTGGAACCGCGGCGGTGGCGATGGGCGTCGTCGGCTGCACCAGCATCATCGGCGGAACGCCGGAGGCGGACACCTCGGCGGCGCCGGCGTACCGCTCCTCGGTGTCGGCGTCGGTGTCGGCCTCGGAGGCGACCTCGAGCATCCGTGAGACCCAGCGCCAGCAGTCGATGACGACCCAGGCGGTGCGCGGCGCATGCGGCAGGTTCGCCTCGAGCAGCAGCGACGCCGTCGACACCGTGAACAAGTACGTGGAGGCGTTCAACAGCGGCGGTGACATCCCCGGAACCGCCGGGCCCGCGGTCGAGGCGCTCAACCACAGCGCCGACGAGGTGTCCGGCGCCATCAACGAGAAGCTGTCGACGGAACTCAAGGACGCGTTCACCACCTATGCCGACGCCGCCCGCGGCGTGGCGACCGCGATTTCGTCCAAGGCGCCGGTCTCGGTGTACAACGCCCGCAAAGACGAGCTCAACCGGGCCCGGGAGAAGGGGATGCAGCTGTGCCGAGCCTTCTGAGGTCACCGATCTTTTCGGACCCGGCTGTGCAACGATGATGCCCAACACTCAGCACGGTGAAAGTCGAAGGAGGTCACACGGTGGTCGCGGCGGATAACGCCCCGAACTTCGCCCGCAAATTGGGCATAGAAAACAAGCAGTTGGTCCAGGAGTTCGGCTGGGACGACGACGCCGACGACGACATCCGTGTCGACGTCGAAGAGGCCTGTGGCAGTGAACTGCTCGATGAAGACACCGACGAGGTGGTCGACGTGGTGCTGCTGTGGTGGCGCGACGGCGACGGCGACTTGGTGGACACCCTGATGGACGCGATCACCGCGCTGGCCGACGACGGCGTGATCTGGGTGCTGACCCCCAAGACCGGCAAGTCCGGCCATGTTCAGCCCGCCGAGATCGCGGAGGCGGCGCCGACCGCCGGGCTGATGCCGACCTCGTCGGTCAACCTCGGCGACTGGAGTGCCAGTCGACTGGTTCAGCCCAAATCGAGGACGGGAAAGCGTTGATGCTGGAAGTCGGTACCGAAGCTCCTGATTTCACCCTCAAGGACCAGAATCAGCAGCAGGTCACCCTGAGCGATTACCGCGGTGAGAAGAACGTTTTGCTGGTGTTCTTCCCGTTGGCGTTCACCGGCATTTGCGAGGGTGAGCTGGGTCAATTGCGTGACCATCTGCCGACCTACGTCAACGACGACAGCGTGGCACTGGCCATCTCGGTCGGTCCGCCGCCCACCCACAAGATCTGGGCCACCCAGAGCGGGTTCCTGTTCCCGGTGCTCTCGGACTTCTGGCCGCACGGCGCGGTCAGCCAGACCTATGGGGTGTTCAACGAAGACACCGGCTTCTCCAACCGCGGCACTTTCGTGGTCGACAAGTCCGGGATCATCCGGTTCGCCGAGATGAAGGCGCCCGGCGAGGCCCGCGACCAGCAGCTCTGGGTCGACGCGCTGGCGGCGCTGAAGTCCTGACGCTGTTCGCGGTGAGTGTGCGGTCCGCCCGCCGACACGCCGCCTGAGGCGGCATTCTGTGCACGGTCGTCGCGGGGTGTAGCCGTTTTGGGTCTGCGGTACCGGCCCGGTAACCTCCCCGAGGCAGGGGCGCGTAGCTCAGTGGTAGAGCTCTGGTTTTACACACCAGCGGTCGGCGGTTCGATACCGTCCGCGCCCACCAGCGTGGTTTGACGTCGGCGTAAACGGTCAATGCAACGCCCATGACCACTTCTCCCTTGCCGCCAGATCCAGGTTCGATCCCGCCTCCGGCTCCGGGAACACCCGGCGCGGCTGGAACCGGCACATCGGACGTACCCCCCACGACCGGCTCGCAGCTGACGCCGGCGGGCCGGCCGGGGGCATCACCAGGGCTGATGCTGTGGGTGGGACTGGCCGTGCTGGCCGTGATCATCATCGTCTTGATCGTGCTAGCGGTATGAGCGCCGCCGGTCAGTCCGGACCGGTGCCAGCGAGTTCGGCTTGGCGCGAGTGCCAAATCAGTCCAGCGAGTGCGCGACCGCGCCGAGGCTGGTGAAGGGCGAGCTGCTCGGGAATCTCGCCGGACAGCAGGGCAGTGGGGCTGGTCAGCCAGGTCCACAGTGGCCATCCGGTGATGCCGGCCTCGGCGAGCGCCGCCAGTATGGGTTGCAGTTCGGGGCGGGGACGGCCGAGCTCGTCCAGCTGGAACGCCGGGATCACGGTCCGCCCCTGGTGGGTAAGGGTGAATACCTCGTGGCTTTCGCGGCGGCGGGTCAGCCACGTCCGGGTGTTGGAAGTGGTGGTGTCCCCAACATTGCGTGCCATCAGCGCCCGAAGGAGATCGGTGCGGGTCGTCGAGGCGTGATCGGCTTGCAGCACGCGCACGTGCCCGATGAGGTCGAGTGCCTCCTCGACGTCGCAACGGCTTACCCCCCGCACCTCGAGGTGGCCAGCTCCGTCAGGGCTCAGTGCGAATGGGCGTGCCCCTCGTCGGCAAGTCCGGCCTCATGCACGTGCGGATGGCTGTGCACGGTGCCGTCGTCATGAGTGTGTTCGTGTTCGTGCTCGACGTGCTCGTGCGCATGCGGCGCGTCATGGTCGTGGTTGTGGTGCGACATGGGGCTCAACTCCCTTGTTCGATGATTCGTTGCCTCAGCGCGGGCAACGCCTGGCCGGCAGCGGCCGGCAGGTAGTTGGCGCCACGGTGATGTGGCGGCACTCCGGGGCCGGCGTGCTCGGCGTTGAAGACGGCGTCGGTGACCAATTGGCAGACGTGCTCGTTCTCCATGCTGTAGAAGACCGTGGTGCCTTCCCGGCGAGTGCGCACCAGCCGTGCCATCCGGAGTTTCGCCAGGTGCTGGGAGACCGACGGGGCCGGTTTGCCGACGTGTTCGGCGAGTTCGCTCACCGACATCTCGCGGCTGGTCAGCGCCCAGAGCACCTGCACCCGGGTGGCGTCGGCCAGCATCCGGAACACCTCGACGATCAGGCCCACCTGATCGTCGGGTAGCCGGTCGGCCGGGCCAGTATCTGCATGCATACGCAAATAATAGATCTTCGGGGCGGCGGGGTGTCAACCCTCGGCCCGTCCCGGGGCTGTCGGTAGTCTCCAGCGACAACCCGTCAGCGCAGTAGCAGAGGTGAACCGATGTCGACGTACGACTTGCGCCACCCCATCCATTCCGGGCATCTGACCGTGGGCGCCCTCAAGCGCAACAAGGACAAACCGGTGCTGGCCCTCGGCGACACCACGCTGACCGGCGGCCAGCTCGCCGAGCGCATCAGCCAATACATTCAGGCCTTCGAGGCGCTCGGCGCCGACACCTGCGGCCTGCTGTCACTGAACCGCCCCGAGGTGCTGATGATCATCGGCGCCGGGCAGACCCAAGGCTATCGGCGCACCGCCCTGCACCCGCTGGGGTCGCTGGACGACCACGCCTATGTGCTGGCCGACGCCGGGGTCAGCACGCTGATCATCGACCCCACCCCGGCCTTCGTGGAGCGCGCCCTGGGCCTGCTCGACAAGGTGCCCGCGCTGCGACAGGTGCTGACCATCGGGCCGGTGCCACCGGAGCTCGACGGCAAGGCGGTCGACCTGGCCGCCCAAGCCGCCAAATTCGAGCCACAGCCCCTGGTGGCCGCCGATCTGCCCACAGACCACATCGGCGGGCTCACCTACACCGGCGGGACCACCGGAAAACCGAAGGGCGTCATCGGCACCGTGGGGTCCATCACCGCGATGACGACCATTCAGCTCGCCGAGTGGGAGTGGCCGGAACAGCCCAAGTTTTTGATGTGCACCCCGCTCTCCCATGCGGGCGCGGCGTTCTTCGTGCCGACCATCGTCAAGGGCGGCCAACTGGTGGTGCTGACCAAGTTCGACCCGGCCGAGGTGCTGCGCGTGATCGAGGAGCAGAAGATCACCGCCACCATGCTGGTGCCGTCGATGATCTACGCGCTGCTGGATCACCCGGATTCGCACACCCGCGACCTGTCCTCGCTGGAGACGGTGTACTACGGCGCCTCGGCGATGAACCCGGTCCGGCTCCAGGAGGGCATCGATCGGTTCGGCCCGATCTTCGCTCAGTACTACGGCCAGTCCGAGGCGCCGATGGTGATCACCTACCTGGCCAAGGGGGACCACGACCAGAAGCGACTCACCTCCTGCGGCCGCCCGACGCTGTTCGCCCGGGTGGCGCTACTCGGCGAGGACGGCAAACCGGTGGCCCAGGGCGAGGTCGGCGAGATCTGTGTGTCCGGGCCGCTGCTCTCCGGTGGCTACTGGAAGCTTCCGGAGGCCACCGCCGAGACGTTCAAGGACGGCTGGATGCACACCGGCGACCTGGCCCGTGAAGACGAAGACGGCTTCTACTACATCGTGGACCGCACCAAGGACATGATCGTCACCGGCGGCTTCAACGTGTTCCCCCGCGAGGTCGAGGACGTCATCGCCGAGCACCCCTGCGTGGCTCAGGTGTGCGTGATCGGCACCCCCGACGAGAAGTGGGGTGAGGCGGTGACCGCGGTGGTGGTGCTGCGTGCCGGTGTCGACACCGGTGCCGCGGCCATCGCCGCGATGGCAGCCGAGATCCAGTCCGCGGTCAAAGAACGCAAGGGCTCGGTCCAATCACCCAAGCAGGTCGTCGTCGCGGAATCGCTGCCGGTGACCGCGCTGGGTAAGCCGGACAAGAAGGCGGTGCGCGCCCAATTCTGGTCCGGCGCAGCACGTTCGGTCGGCTGAGGTCAGCCCAGCGCCTCAGCCAGCCGGCGCCACTGCGCGCGCGGAAAGGCGCGCGGGTCCGCGTCCAGCAACTGCACACAGACGTGGTCGGCGCCGGCGGCCCGGTGCTCGGCGATCCGGCTGGTCACGGCCTCCGGGGTGCCCCAGGCGATGATCGCGTCGAATAACCGATCACTGACTTCAGCGATGTCGTCCTCGGAGAAACCTGACCGCAGCAGATTGTTGGCGTAGTTGGGCAGTGCCAGGTAGGGGCCCAGCCACTTGGTGCCGATCGCGCGTGCTTCGTCGCGGCTGGTGCACAGGATCGCGGTCTGCTCGGGCAGCAGCAACGGTCCGTCGCCGAGGTGCTCGCGGGCAAACCGGGTGTGCTCGGGGGTGGTCAGGTAGGGGTGGGCCCCGCGGCTGCGGGTGGCGGCCAGTTTGAGCATCTTCGGGCCCAGCGCCGCGAGCACCCGCGAATCGACCGGGACGGGCGCGTCGGCGGCGTCCAGCCCGTCGAGAAACTCGCTCATCGCGCGCAGCGGCCGGCGGTATCGCCCGGGGTCCCCGGCGTCGATCAGCGGAGCGTGGCTGACCCCGATGCCGAGCAGGAACCGGTCACCGTGCGTCGCGGTCAGCGATGCGTAGGACGCCGCGACGTCGGCCGGGGTGTGCATCCACAGGTTCAGGATTCCGGTGGCGATGACCGCCTGCCGGGTGGCCGACAGCAGGTTTTCCACCGAGTCGAACACCGGGCCACCGACGTCGGGGATCCACAATGCGCCGAAGCCCAAGTCCTCCAGCTCGGCGGCCGCCTCGGCGGCCTCGCCCTGATCGCCGTAGCGCAGCGGCGCACTCCAGATCCCGACGCCCGTGATGTTCACCATGACTCCAGGATGGCACGGCGCCGGCGACGGTCAGCGCCGGCGGCCGTACCGGTCGGCGAGCTTCTGCTCGACGGTCATCGGCGATGCGGGCTCGTCGGTGTCGGGGTCATCGATGGTCCGTTCGTCGAGAGCCTTCTCCGACCGCCGGGCGCGTATCTCGGCGTACGCGAAGTAGCCCAAGCCGATCGGGGCGAGGATCCCGAACGCGATCCACTGGATCCCGTAGGACAAGAACGGCCCGTTATCGCGGCGCGGTAGCGCGATCAATCCCAGCCCGCCCGGCTGGTCCTCCACCAGCTGCAGGTAGGAGCCGGTGAGCGGGACCCCGGTGAATGCCGCGACCTGGTCGGTGTTGATCGAATACACCTGACGGAAACCGTTCTCGCTGAACGGATTCTTGCCCGGAATCACCTCCTGCGGATCCCGCAGCCGTGCGGTGATGGTGACCTGCTCATCCGGTGGCGGCGGGATCTGCGGCATCCGCGAGCCGCCGTCGTCGGTGCGCACATAGCCGCGGTTGACCAGTACGGTCGGCCCGCCGCGGACCGCGAACGGCGTCAGCACCTCAAACGCCGGCACCCCTTCGACCAGCCGCAACCGCACCAGCACCTGTGCCTCGGCAAGGTAGTGCCCGGTGGCACTCACCGGCCGCCACTGATCGTCCGGCGCCGACGAATCTTGGTGCGGCAACAGCGTTGTCAGCGGCACCGGCTCCGCGGTCAGCGCGTGTTCGAGCTGGCTGTTGGCCCGCGACGTGGTGGTGTTCTTGCCCAGCTGCCAGGGCGCCAGCACGGTGAAACACAGATAGGCGAAGGCCAGCACCACCACCGCCAGGGCCAGCCAGCTCGGGCGCAGCAGGAAGGCCAGCCGCCGCATCAGCCGCCCTCGCCGCCCGCCAGCTGCGCGTCGACCCAGTCGTGCAGGCCCGGCAGCGCGGCCGCGATGACCTCAAAAGCCCGCTGGAAATCGTCGTGGCCGCCGTAGTAGGGATCCTCGACGTCGGGGACGGCGGCACCCGAACGCGGATCGAAGGAGCGCAGCATCCGGATCCGCTCAGCCGGAACCCCGAGCCCGCGAAGCCAGCCGACATGGTTGCGCCCCAGCGCCACCACCAGATCGGCCGACATGTGGTCGGCGTCGACCTGAGCGGCGCTGTGCTCCACCGGATAGCCGTGGGCGAGCAGCACCCGGTTGGTGCGCTCGTCGGCGCCCTTGCCGGTGTGCCAATCCGCGGTCCCGGCGCTGGTGACCCGCACCGCATCACCCAAGCCACGCTGCGCAAGCTCGTGGGCGAACATCTTCTCGGCCATCGGGGAGCGGCAGATGTTGCCGGTGCAGACGAACGTGACATGCAAGGTCGGCTCAGACACCGAGCACCTCCCGCAACTCGGCGACGGTCTGGACGCGGGCGGCCGGACCTGTCTCGGCGTCGTCGTAATCGGCCTGCCCGTAACCCCAGCCGACCAGCACGGTGTCGATACCGTGCACGGCCGCCCCGTCCACGTCGTGGCGCCGGTCGCCCACCATCAGCACCCGGTCCGGCAGCGGCGCCAGCTGCTCCAGCGCGTGGGCCAGCACGTCGGACTTGGTCGCCCGCCTGCCGTCGACGCTGGCGCCGGCGACGACGTCGAAGAACCCGTCGAGTGAGAAGTGGGCCAGGATCTTGCGTGCGGTCGGCTCGACTTTGGAGGTGGCGACGGCCAGCCGCACCCCGGCGGCCCGCAGGTCGGCCAGCAACGCGGTGACGCCGTCGAACATGGTGTTCATCATCCAGCCGCGGCTGGTGTAGTCGGCGCGGTAGGCCGCGATCGCTGCGTCGGTCTGTTCGCCGAGGCCCATCGCGGCCAGCGTGTGGTGCATCGGCGGGCCGACGAGCTGTTGGGCCAGATCACCGCCGGGGACCGGCGCCCCGATGTGGTCCAGTGCGTGGCGGAAGCTGGCGACGATCCCGGCGGCGGAGTCGGTCAAGGTGCCGTCCAGGTCGAAGATCACCAGCTCGGCGGTGGCAGTGGTCGTGCGCGTCACGGCCCCCATTGTCCCCGACGTGCGCGGCGGGCCCGCCGGGTGGCGCACTACTGTCTTGAAGTGTGACTGCGCGGCTGGCTGACGTCATCGACGTGCTGGACGCCGCCTACCCGCCGGAACTGGCCCAGTCCTGGGATTCGGTCGGGCTGGTCTGCGGCGACCCCGACGAGCTGGTGAGCTCGGTGACCGTGGCCGTCGACGCCACCGCCGCGGTGGTCGACGAGGTTCCCGAGGGCGGCCTGCTGCTGGCTCATCATCCGCTGCTGCTGCGCGGGGTGGACACCGTGGCCGCGAGCACGCCCAAGGGAGCCCTGATCCACCGGCTGATCCGTTCCGGACGTGCCTTGTTCACCGCCCACACCAACGCCGACGCGGCCAGCCCCGGGGTATCGGATGCGCTGGCCGAGGCGCTGGGGCTGACGGTGGAGGCCGTGCTGGAACCGGCGGTCAGGCCTCCCGACACCGACAAGTGGGTGATCTACACCCCGACCGAGCACGCCGAGGCGGTGCGGGCCGCGGTGTTCGCCGCCGGGGCCGGGCACATCGGGGACTATGCGCAGTGCAGCTGGAGTGTGGCCGGTACCGGGCAGTTTTTGCCCGGCGCCGGGGCGGCGCCGACAATAGGCCAGGTGGGCGCGGTGGAGCGCGTCGCCGAGGACCGCGTCGAGGTGGTGGCGCCGGCCCGGATCCGCGGCCGGGTCCGCGCGGCGCTGCTGGCCGCGCACCCCTACGAGGAGCCGGCGTTCGACGTCTTCGCGCTGCAGCCGCTACCGGCCGGTGTCGGGATCGGCCGGATCGGCACCTTGGCAGCGCCGGAGCCGCTGAGCGCCTTCGTCGCCCGGGTCGCCGCCGGGCTGCCCGCCACCTCATGGGGGGTGCGCGCGGCCGGGGATCCGGATCTGCCGGTGTCGCGGGTCGCGGTCTGCGGCGGTGCCGGGGACTCGCTGCTGGATGCGGCGGCCAAGGCCGACGCCCAGGTTTTCCTCACCGCGGATCTGCGTCACCACCCGGCCGACGAGCACTCCCGCCGGTCACCGGTGGCGCTGGTCGACGTGGCGCACTGGGCCAGTGAATACCCCTGGTGCGCGCAAGCCGCCGACGTGCTCCGTTCGCACTTCGGTGCGGCCGTGCCGGTGCGCGTCAGCGCGCTGCGCACCGACCCCTGGAACCTCGCTTGCGAAGGAGACCGGCAATGAAAGCCGAAGTGGCACAGCAACGTTCGCTGCTGGAATTGTCGGAGATCGACGCCGAGCTGTCCCGGCTCGCGCATCGGGCCGGTCATTTGCCCGAACAGCAGGACCGGATGCGCATTCAGGCCGATCACACGGCTGCCTCCGATCGGATGGCCGCGCTGGAACTGGCGTTGGAGGACTTGGACGCCCAGGCCGCCCGCTTCGAGTCGGAGATCGACGCGGTGCGCCAGCGCGAGGACCGCGACCGCGCCCTGCTGGACTCGGGGCAGGTCAATGCCAAGCAGGTCGCCGACCTGCATCACGAGCTGGAGACGTTGCAGCGCCGCCAGGCCAGCCTGGAGGACTCGCTGCTGGAGCTGCTGGAGCAGCGCGAGCAACTGCAGGCCCAGGCGACCGCCGAGTCGGCCGTGATCGACGGACTGGCCGCCGACCTGGCCCGGGTGCAGCAGACGCTGGACACCGCCTCGGGCGAGATCGAGGCCACCCGCGCCCAGCGTGCGGCGAGCCGCGAGCAGCTGGCCGCAGCGATCGACGCCGAGCTGCTGGCGCTCTATGAGCGGCAGCGCGCATCCGCCGGCGTCGGTGCCGGACCGCTGCGGGGCGGCCAGTGTGGGGCCTGCCGGATCGAGATTGACCGCGGCGAGCTGGCGCGGTTCTCGGCGGCTCCGCCGGAGGAGGTGCTGCGCTGTCCGGAGTGCAGTGCGATCCTGCTGCGGGTCAAGGACTTCGGTTAATGCGGCGCCGATGAAGGTGGTGGGATGAAGGTCGTAGTCGAGGCCGACGGCGGGTCGCGCGGCAACCCGGGGCCGGCTGGCTACGGAACGGTGGTGTGGTCCGCGGATCGCGCCGAGGTGCTGGCCGAAGCTCAGGAGTCGATCGGCACGGCCACCAACAATGTTGCCGAATACCGTGGCCTGGTCGCGGGTTTGACCGAGGCGGCACGGTTGGGTGCCGCCGAGGTCGCGGTGTTCATGGACTCCAAGCTGGTGGTCGAGCAGATGGCCGGACGGTGGAAGGTCAAGCATCCGGACCTGATCCCCTTACATCGGCAGGCCCGCGAATTGGCCGCGAAGTTCGACCACGTCCGCTACAGCTGGATTCCGCGGGAGAAGAACTCGCATGCCGACCGGCTGGCCAACCAGGCGATGGACGCCGCGGCCGGAATCGAGAGGCCCGCACCGAAGAATGCGGAGCCGGTCGAGAAGTCCTTGGCGCCCACCGCACCCGGCTGGACGGGTGCAACAGGCACACCCACCCGGCTGTTGCTGCTGCGGCACGGGCAGACCGAATTGTCGGTGCAGCGCCGCTACTCCGGACGGGGCAACCCACCGCTGACCGACACCGGCCGGGCGCAGGCCGATGCGGCCGCACGCTATCTCGCTGCGCGCGGCGGCATCTCGGCGGTGATCAGTTCGCCGCTGCAGCGCTGTTATGACACGGCCACCGCGGCGGCGAAGCTGCTGCACCTGGACGTGACCGTCGATGAGGACCTGACCGAAACCGATTTCGGTGCCTGGGAGGGGCTGACCTTCGTCGAAGCGGCCGCGCGCGACCCGGAATTGCACGGGCGGTGGCTGAAGGACACCTCCACGCAGCCAC
This sequence comes from Mycolicibacter sinensis, assembly GCF_001667375.1. Taxonomy (GTDB): domain Bacteria; phylum Actinomycetota; class Actinomycetes; order Mycobacteriales; family Mycobacteriaceae; genus Mycobacterium; species Mycobacterium sinense_A. Next base: position 21,351 of record NZ_LZIN01000055.1, read on the forward strand.
CGGAGGGGGAGAGCTTCGATGCGGTGCAGCAGCGGGTGGCACGAGCGCGCGACCGGATCCTCGCCGAACACCGCGGTACCACCGTGTTGGTGGTATCGCACGTGACACCGATCAAAACCGTGCTGCGCCTGGCGCTGGACGCCGGTCCGGCGATCCTCTACCGACTCCACCTGGATCTGGCGTCGCTGAGCATCGCTGAGTTCTTTGCATATGGGCCGGCTTCGGTGCGGCTGGTGAACCAGACGGCCTATCTCTAGTCGGCCTCAATCGTGCAGGTGGACCCGTTCACCGTGGGCGCCGAAGAGAATGATCGCCTCGGCGGGCCCGTCGACCGCGCCGAACCAGTGCGGGGTCCAGGTGGAGAATTCGACGGCCTCGCCCGGGCCGATCAGGAAATCGTCGTCGCCCAGGACCAGGCGGAGTCGGCCGGACAGCACGTACATCCACTCGTGGCCCTCGTGCACCGGTAACTCGGCCGGGCGGCGGCGCCGCACGCTGACCCGGATCTTGAACGCGTGCAGACCACCGGCCGGCCCGTGCCGGGTCAGCGGCCAATAGGTGATGCCGTGGGCGGTGTGCGAGGTGCCCCGCACCCGCGGATCCGGGTGTTCGGGGGCGCGCAGCAGTTCGTCGGTGCTGACCGATAACGCCTCGGCCAGCCGGGGGAGATGATCCAGCGCCAAGCGCCGCTTGCCGGACTCCAGGCGGCTCAGCGTCGAGACGTCGATGCGGGCGCGGGTGGCCACGTCCTCCAACGTCAAACCCTGCTGCGCGCGTAGCGCACGCAGCCGGCGCCGCACCCGCAGATCGACGCTGCTTTCCTCGTCATTTGCCTGCATGGCAAACCAGCTTGCCAGTCCTTACCGGGCCCGCACAATCGGCCGGCCGACCCCGTCTCAGATGTACATCGCGGGGTCGATGTAGGACGTGGGGTCCACGCCGGGCTCGCGCTGGTTCTCGGTGCGGGCGCGCACCACCGCGGGGATGCCGGTGGCGATCGAATTCTCCGGCACGTCATGGGTGACGACGGCATTGGCGCCGATGGCGCAGTCGTCGCCGATGTGCAACGGGCCGAGCACTTTTGCGCCGGCGCCGATGGTCACCCGGTCGCCGACCGTCGGATGGCGCTTGCCTTTGTTGAGTGAGCGGCCGCCCAGCGTCACCCCGTGATAGAGCATCACGTCGTCGCCGATCTTGGTGGTCTCGCCGATCACGACGCCCATACCGTGGTCGATGAAGAACCGCCGGCCGATGGTGGCACCGGGATGGATTTCGATCCCGGTGACCGCGCGGGTGAGCTGGGAGAGCAGCCGGGCGACGCCGCGCAGGGCCGGCCGGTGCCAAAGCCGATGTGCCACCCGGTGCGACCAAATGGCGTGCAGGCCCGAGTAGACCAGGGCGTTCTCCACGTCCCCTCGTGCCGCCGGGTCATGTGCCCGCGCGTTGCGCAGGTCTTCGCGTACCGCCGATAGCAGGCTCATAAGGTGATCATTCCCTGATGTGCTCGAACAGCGGCGTCGAGATGTACCGTTCGCCGAAGTCGGGGATGACCACGATGATGAGCTTGCCGGCATTCTCCGGGCGCTTGGCCAATTCCAATGCGGCCCAGACGTTTGCTCCCGCCGAGATTCCCCCGAGGATGCCTTCGTCGGTGCCGAGCTCGCGGGCCACCCGAATGGCGTCCTCGAATCCGACGTCGATGATCTCGTCGTAGACATCCCGGTCGAGCACCTCGGGTACGAAGTTCGGCCCCAGGCCCTGGAGTTTGTGCGGCCCGGGGTCGCCGCCGCTGAGGATCGCGGAGTCTTTCGGCTCGACGCCGACGATGCTGACTTCGGGTTTGCGCGCCTTGAGGGCGTGGCCCACGCCGGTCAAGGTTCCGCCGGTGCCGATGCCGGCGACGAAGATGTCGACGGCGCCGGCGGTGTCCGACCAGATCTCCTCGGCAGTCGTCGTCGCGTGGATCTGGGGGTTGGCGGGATTGGCGAACTGATCGGCGGCGACGGCGTTGTCGGTGTCGGCGATGATCTGCTTCGCCTTGGCCACCGCGCCGGACATGCCCTCGGCGCCGGGCGTCAAGACGATCTCGGCGCCGAAGGCGCGAAGCATCACCCGGCGCTCGGTGGACATCGTGTCCGGCATGGTGAGGATCACCTTGTACCCGCGTGCCGCACCGACCATCGCCAGCGCGATGCCGGTGTTGCCGCTGGTCGCTTCGACGATGGTGCCGCCGGGCCGCAGTTCACCGGATTTCTCGGCGGCGTCGATGATCGCCACGCCGATGCGGTCTTTGACGCTGCTGGCCGGGTTGTAGAACTCCAGCTTGGCCACGACCTGGGCGCCGAGCCCGTCGGTCAACCGGTTGAGCCGCACCAGCGGGGTGTGCCCGACCAGTTCGGCGACGTTGTCGTAGATCCTGCCCATAAGAGACCTTATCTCTCGCTGCTCGTCCGGTACTTCGCGGCTACGCGCGAATAGACCCACTCCAACGATGCTAGGAGTCGGGTTCGCTGGGGCGGCGGACGGCCCAGAAGAACGCCTCGTCTCGCACCGGAATGGGCGCTGTCACACCGGTCGACCGGCACCCAATGGTCTTGCCCAGATGGCAAATCGCCTTGCCAATTCTGCCGGCTGGCCTGCAGGCTCGGATGCATGAACGAAATCTGGGACTGCATAGTGGTGGGCGGCGGGGCGGCCGGCCTCAGCGCCGGCCTGGTACTGGGCCGCGCCAGCCGCGGCACGCTGGTGATCGACGCGGGCCAGCAGAGCAACCTGACCGCAGCCGGCATCGGCGGCTTATTGGGGCACGACGGCCGCCCGCCCGCTGAGCTGTACGCGCTCGGCCGCGGCGAGCTCGCCTCCTACGGTGTGCAGGTCCACGCCGCCGAAGTGGCCGACGTGGACCGCGTAGACGGGGTTTTCGCCGTGCGTCTGGCAGACGGGACCAGCCAGCGGACCCGCCGGGTGCTGCTGGTCACCGGGATGGCCTACTTGCCACCGGAGTTACCCGGCGTGGACGGTCTATGGGGCCGTTCGGTTTTCCACTGCCCGTTCTGCCACGGCTGGGAGGTGGCCGACCAACCGCTGGCAGTGCTGGCTCGCGGCGACCGGGCGGTGCACCTGGCGCTGTTGTTGCGGTGCTGGAGCGACGACATCGTGGTGCTCGGCGACGGCTCCACCGGCCTCGACGACGCCGGGCATGCCCGGCTGGCCGCTGCCGGCGTCGAGGTCGACGAGCGCTCGGTGGCGGCGCTCGACGCAGCTGATGGTGAATTGTCGGCGGTGGTGTTCACTGACGGCAGCAGACTGCCGCGGCGCGGACTGCTGGTCGCGACGGGCATGCGGCAGCGCGATCGGCTCGCCGAGCGGCTCGGCGTGGACATCACCGGGCCGGGTCCTGCCGCCGAAGACCCGGTCGGCGTGGATCCGCTGTGTCGAACCTCGGTTCCCGGGGTGTTCGCCGCCGGGGATCTGACCGGGGAGATGCCGCAGGTCGCCGCGGCGATTGCCGCGGGCTCGCGGGCCGCGGCGGCGGTGGTGCAGAGCCTGGCGGCCGAGGACTACGGCTTGCCGCTGCCCGCGGAGGCCACCGGAGCGTTGAGCGATGACTGAGCCGGCGCAGGACGCCCGGGAGTTCTGGGAGCAGTTCTACGGCGGGGACGAGCGGGTATGGAGCGGGCAGGTCAATGCCCACCTCGCCGAGGTCACCGCCGACCTGGCGCCGGGCCGGGCACTGGATCTGGGCTGCGGCGAGGGGGCCGATGCCGTCTGGCTGGCCGAGGACGGTTGGCAGGTGGTCGCCGTCGACGTCGCCGACAACGCTTTGAGGCGAGCGCGGACCGCGGCGGCACAACGAGGTGAGTCGTCACGCATCCACTTCGAGCGCCACGACCTGTCCACCAGCTTCCCTGACGGCCGGTTCGACCTGGTGTCGGCGCAGTTCCTGCACTCCCCGGCGCGGCTGGACCGCGAGACGGTGCTGCGTCGCGCCGCTGATGCCGTGGCGGTGGGTGGGCGGCTGCTGATCGTCGACCACGGCGCCGCGCCGCCCTGGGCCGGCGAGCACGTCCACGAGCATCACTTCGCCACGGTCGACGAGGTACTGGCGGGGTTGGCGCTCGACGACAAGCAGTGGGAACGGCTGCGGGCGGAGACCGTTGATCGCGACGCCGTCGGACCCGACGGCCAGGCCGCCACCCTGAGCGACAATGTGATCTTGCTGCGACGGCAGGTCGTTCACGCGGCGTCGTGAAAGATCAGCCCGAGGGTGTAACGCTCGCCAGAGCGGATGGCCGAGACACCGTGGCGTACCGGTGCGGTCGACCAACCCCGGGTGGAGCGCACCGGCCGGTCGCGGGTGGTGAACACATAGCCGTGCCCCTGCGGCAATTGGGTGGCGGTGCCCCGGGATTGGGCTCGCGGCCGCTGTTCGACCAGCAGGAATTCGCCGCCGGTGTAGTCGGCCGACGGGTCGCTGAGGTTGATCACCACCTGCAGCGGAAATACCAAGTCGCCGTAGAGGTCCCGGTGCAGTGCATTCCAATCACCTTGACCGTAACGCAGCATCAGTGCGGTCGGTTTGGTCTGCCCGGCCCGGTGGCAGCGATCCAGCCATTCGTCGAAGTCGTCCGGCCAGGGGGCCTCTCGCCGCAGTCGGACCGCCCAGTCCCGGGCGATCGCCAGCAGGTGCGGATACAGCGCTCGCTTGAGGTGATCGACGGGTTCGGGTGTCGGCGCCGCGAAGTAGCGATATTGGCCGGACCCGTATCGATGGCGCTGCATGTCGACGGTGGCGCGGAAGCGCTCGTCGCACGCGTAGACACCGCGTAGCCGCGCGGCCTCCGACACCGTCAGCAGCCGGGGCAACAGCGCGCCGCCGCATTCGTCGAGCTCGGCGGCGATGGCATCCCAGTCGCCGGCGTCGACTCGCTTGCGCCACGGTGTTATTACGCCCACGGCGCCATCATGCCGGTTGGCCTGCACTGACGCTTGCCGGTACGGTGATCAGCGCGGACGAGTTGGCCGGGCGGCCGCGGCTCGCCACAAGCGGGTCGAGGAAAGTCCGGACTTCACAGAGCAGGGTGATTGCTAACAGCAATCCGAGGTGACTCGCGGGATAGTGCCACAGAAAACAGACCGCCACCGCGAGGTGGTAAGGGTGAAACGGTGCGGTAAGAGCGCACCAGCGTCCCGGGTGACCGGGGCGGCTCGGTAAACCCCACCCGAAGCAAGGCCAAGAAGACCGCACTACGGTGCGGTCGCGCAGGTGTTCGAGGGCTGCTCGCCCGAATCTGCGGGTAGGCCGCTCGAGGTACCCGGCGACGGTGTGCCCAGATGGATGGTCGCCGCCGCACCGCACCGCGGTGCGGAACAGAATCCGGCTTACAGGCCAGCTCGTCCGCCCTGCAACTCTCGTCATGCCGGATCAGCAGGTTGGCGTAGTAGTGGCGCAGGAGATGCGGCCCCGAGCCTGGCGGTAGCTTCAGCTTGGCGGTCGCGGCCCGCCATTGGTACCCGAAGCGGTACCCGGCGCAGCGCTTCGGCCCAGGAGAGCGTGACGCGCGGATCCGGCAACTGAGGTCAGCCGGGCAGACCATGGCGGACATCGTCGCCGAGGTGAAATGTTCAGCCGCGACGGTTCACAGCACCCCTGCACGCCAGCAGCTCGTGGGGCCTTCAGGTTGGCGGTGGCGGGCGCTTGATCTGGAGCGACACCTTGCCCTGGTTGTCGCGCTCTGGTACGACGATTAGCACCTCCTGCCGCGGCGAGCGTGTGAATGGCGGCGGCGATATGCGCGGCGGCCATCAATTCGGGTTCGGGCGCGGGCGTCATACGGAGCGGATTAGCTCGGAAATCCCCTGCAGAGGAGACGGTTTGCCCCTCGGCGCAAGCGAAATTTCACCAAGTGCAGCACCGAGTGTGCGCGCCACGGTGTGCGGACGGTTCGGAACGGCCACTGCTGCATATTCCAAGGGCTTTATGGTGGACTGCGGGAGAGAGCATTGCGGGTTAACTTGTCGTCCATGACGAACGAAGAACAACTCCGGCGGATAGCCAGGGACGTATTTCCGGACTGGTCGCGGCCGCCCAGGATCGTGGTGGAGCAGATCGGCGAGCTGGTTAGGCGATGGCCGGTTGAAGGCTTCGCCCGCGAGACGTTGCCAGATCAGCAGCGCCGTCTTGTGTGGATCGACAGGCACGCGATCGGACAGCTGGACTACATCGCGGACGCTGCGGAGGAGCAGGATCTGGATGCGCTGATCCGGCCGCTGAGCCAGATCACGGGGGTCGAGGTCAACGTCTATGGTTCGGCGGACGGTTTCGGGCATCGAACGTACCGGCGCGCAATGGTGGTGCGTTTCGCTTCCGGGAATCCGATTGAGGTCGACACGACCCAACACACGAACGACAGCCTTCGTGGTAGCGCCGACCGGTTCATCGATCGGGTACTGGACGCACTGGCGGGCGCATCCGCCGGGGAATAGTCCGCTTCAATCCTGTTTGACACAGCGTATTTCGTTGGTTGATCTATGCTGCCGGGCCCGGTGGCGGCGCTGCCGTGCGGCATTCACCCCGGCAGATATCTGTACTGCAGCCGCCCCGATCTGGCTTACTTCGCAACCGTCCGGTACGCAATGGGTACGCAGCAGATTCAATAGCGACAAACGTCGCCAACGATTGACGCGCTGACCTTGGTGATTGTCGGACAGTAAACACCGCAAACGCGACAAACACCCAGGGAACAGAATCCGGCTTACAGACCAACTCGTCCGTCTCCGTCGAGTCTCACTGAACCGCCCGGTCGAGCTTGCGCAGCGCGGGCCGCAGCTTCGCCCGGCTCTGCGCGGCGAGGCCGGCCTCGCGGGCATACAGCAGCCCGTAGGTGAAGGTGTCCTGGCCGGCGGCCGCCGCGGCATCGGCCTGTTGAAGCAGATGCGCCCGGCTGACCACGCTGTCCTGGTGGTCCCCGAGCAGGCTCTGAATCGCCTTCGCCCGCTTGGCGATCTTCTTCTTATCCGCGGCGGCGGCGGCGTAGCGCAGCCGCTTGGCGGCCTTGCGGATCCGGTGCAGCGCCGCGTCGCGGTCGGCAGCCGTCTTGGCCGCCTTCACCGCCTTGCGCAGCCGCCGGTAGGCGATGTCCACGGTGGCGTACTGCTCGGCGGCCGGCGCGCGGACCAGATCGTCGAGGCCGTCGAGCAGCCGGAAGTACCGCGGGGAGCGCATCGCGGTCAGACTGCGCCGTCGCCCCGTCTGATAGCGGCGCAACGAACCGCTGACCAGCCGTTCGTCCACCGGCCCGCGGACCAGCTCTGGTGTCAGCTCGTCGAGCGCCTGCTGATAGCGCTGGGCCAGGACCTCGGCGTCGCGGGCGACACCCAGCACCGCACCCAATTCCTGCAGTTCGCCGAGCAGCGGCGCGTGGGTCGCCTCCTCGCCGTGCAACAGGCTGCGGATCCGTCGGATCGTCACCCGCATCTGATGAACCGCATCGTCGGCGTCGGCACGCACCGCGCGATCGGCGACCAGCAGTTGCTCGATCTGCTGGGCCAGCGCCCGATGCAGGCGATCGGTCGGGTGCGCGGGCATCGCCGGCGCGCCGAGCACCCTGGCCAGTTTGGAGCCGTAGCCGGCCGGCCCGGCGCCGGTGTCGAGCAGTCGGTGGCTCAGCAGGTCGAGCAACTCGAGGTCCCCACAGCCCAGTTCCAGTTCCCATTCCCGCCAGTGCTGTTCGGCTTGCTCGTGCTCGGACCCGTCGGCCGATGCGGTGACCTGGTCATCGCAGAACTCAGCCAGCACCTCACCCCGATCGTCGCGCAGCACCCTTACGCTGCGGGCGGTACAGATTCGTGCCACGGGTCCCAGCGGCCGATCCCTGACGATCGCCATCACCACGTCGAGCAGTTCGTCCGGAATCTCCGGGCCCAGGGGTGCACGCACTTCGGTGCGGGTGTCCGGCCCGGCCGGAAGTTTCAGGTGCCAGCCGGCGTCGGGACCGCCGGTGCGCCGGCGCAACGTGACTCGTCGGGCCGCCAGGTCGTGACCGGGTGTATCGAAGTACACGGCCGCAAGGGCCTGTTCCGGCAACTGCTCAACTCGGGCGACCCCGGCAATGCCGTCGAAGGACGGCGAGATGACCGACGCGTCAACGTCGAATTTGCGTTCCACCTCGCGATATTGAGCGGTGTTCGGGTCGGTTGCCGACACGCCTCCAGCCTGTCACATCCGGACCGGCCGGACACCGCGTTCCCAAAGCAGTCTTCCTAGAAGCAGTGCTCCTCGGCGGGAAAGGTTCCGGCTGCCACCTCGTCGGCGTATTGCGTTGCCGCGCGGTGCAATTCAGCTCCCACATCGCCGAATCGCTTGACGAAACGGGCGGTTTTTCCGGTGGTCATCCCGGCCATGTCCTGCCACACCAGAACCTGGGCGTCGCAGTTGGGGCCGGCGCCGATCCCGACGGTGGGAATGGTCAGCTTGCCGGTGATCTGGGTGGCCAGCTCGGCCGGCACCATCTCCATCACCACCGCGAACGCACCCGCTTCGGCCACCGCGATCGCATCGTGAATGGTCTGCTCGGCGGCATCACCGCGGCCCTGCACCCGGAAGCCGCCCAGGGTGTTGACGCTCTGCGGGGTGAACCCGATGTGTGCCATCACCGGGATGCCGGCCGCGCTCAACGTCGCGATCTGGTCGGCCACCCGCTCCCCGCCTTCGAGCTTGACCGCGTGCGCGCCGCCCTCCTTCATGAAGCGGGTGGCGGTGGCCAGCGCCATCGCCGGGCCGCCCTCATAAGAGCCGAACGGCAGGTCGGCGACCACCAGCGCATGCGGAGCGCCGCGCACCACCGCCCGGACCAGCGGGATCAGTTCGTCGATGGAGATCGGCACTGTGCTGTCGTAGCCGTAGACCACGTTGGCCGCCGAGTCACCGACCAAGAGCACCGGAATACCGGCGTCGTCGAAGATGCGGGCGGTGGAGTAGTCGTAGGCCGTCAGCATGCCCCACTTGCGGCCCTCGGCCTTCATCTGTTGCAGATGATGAACGCGGGTCTGCGGGGCAATACGGGCGGGGCCAGGGCTGGAAACAGGTGCAGCGCCATAGACGTGCTCAGACATCGTTGTCCCTTGAAATGGTCGGGTCGATCCTCGAAGCCCTCAGCGGGTCCCCGGGTCGTCTGACATCAGCCAGTGTGCCACCTGCACCCGCGCAGCTGAACCGACATGCGCAGTGGATTTCCTCACACCCGATCCGTGGCACCGGCCTACCATCGGCGACATGCAGTGGCTCAGCGGACTCGACGCCAGCTTCCTCTACCTGGAGACGCCGCAACAGCCCTTGCACGTCTGCTCGATCCTGGAGTTGGACGCCGCCACCATGCCGGGCGGCTACAGCTTCGGGCGGCTCCGCGACGAACTCGCGCAGCGCATCACCGCGATGCCGCAGTTCCGGGAGAAGCTCGCCGACAACCCGCTCAACCTCGACCACCCGGTCTGGGTGGAGGACCGCGACTTCAACATCAACCACCACGTGCACCGCATCGGGCTGCCGCCGCCGGGCGGGCGGGTGGAGTTGGCGGAGATCGCCGGGCACATCGTCTCGCTGCCGCTGGACCGCACCCGGCCGCTGTGGGAGTCGTGGGTGATCGAGGGGCTCGACGGGACTGACGCGGCCAAGGGCGGCCGCATCGCGGTGCTGACCAAGATGCACCACGCCGGCGTCGACGGGGTCACCGGTGCCAGCCTGCTGTCGCAGATGTGCAGCACCGAGGTCGACGCGCCGCGCCCGGAGCCGGTCGAGGGTGCCGGCGACGCCAGCGGGCTGGCGATCGTGGCGGGCGGGCTGGCCCGGTTTGTGAGCCGGCCCCTGAACCTGGTGAACGTGTTGCCGCGCACCGTGTCGTCGGTGGCCAAGACGGTGCAGCGGGTGCGTACCGGCGAGACGATGGCTGCGCCGTTCGCCGCGCCGCAGACCGTGTTCAACGCCAATGTGAGCGGCCACCGCAACATCGCCTACACCCAGCTCGATCTGGGGGACGTCAAGAAGGTCAAGGACCATTTCTGCGTCAAGGTCAACGACGTGGTGATGGCCCTGGTTTCGGGGGCGTTGCGGCAGTTTCTGGGCGCCCGCGGCGAGCTGCCGGAGTCGTCGCTGGTGGCCATGGTGCCGGTATCGGTGCACGGCAAGTCCGACCGTCCGGGCCGCAACCAGGTGTCCGGGATGTTCTCCCGGCTGGAAACGCAGATCGCCGACCCGGTCGAGCGGCTCAAGGCCATTTCCGAGGCCAACGCGGTGGCCAAGGAACACAGTTCGGCCATCGGTGCGACCCTGCTGCAGGACTGGTCGCAGTTCGCCGCGCCGGCGGTGTTCGGTGTCGCGATGCGGGTCTATGCCAAAAGCCGGCTCACCTCGGCCCGCCCGGTGCACAACGTGGTGATCTCCAATGTCCCGGGCCCGCAGCTGCCGCTGTACTACCTGGGCTGCGAGATCGCCGCGATGTACCCGTTAGGGCCGATCTTCCACGGCTCGGGGCTGAACGTGACAATGATGTCGCTGAACGGGCGCCTCAACGTCGGGGTGATCAGCTGCCCCGAGCTCCTGCCGGACCTGTGGGAACTCGCCGACGACTTCCACCTGGGCCTGAGGGAACTGCTCGACGCCACGCGCTGAGCGCCCGGTGTCCGGCTGCGCCCAGCTGTGCATGGCAGCATGTGGTGTCATGACCCCGCCGACCCGCCGCGACAGGATCGCGCGTACCACCCTGACTTGCCTGGCGATCGCGGTGGTGGTCCTGACGGTCGGCAGTTGCACCCGGATGACGCCGGGCCACGCGGTGCTGGCCGCGCCGCGGGTCGGCCAGCCGGTCCAGTGGGACAAGTGCCGGTTCACCGCCGACACCAACATCAAGGTGCCCGATGGCGCCCAGTGCGGATTCATCGCGGTGCCCGTCGATTACGCCAAACCGCAGGGCGACGTCGCGCGGCTGGCCATGATCCGATTCCCGGCCACCAGGGACAAGATCGGCTCGCTGGTGATCAACCCGGGCGGCCCGGGCGAATCGGGGATCGAAACCGCCGTCAGCCTGGTCTCCACGCTGCCGCGCAAAGTCCGCGAGCGCTTCGATCTCGTCGGGTTCGACCCGCGCGGGGTGGCGTCGTCGCGACCGGCGGTCTGGTGCAACTCCGATAAGGAGAACGACCGGCTGCGAGCCCTCAACCAGGTCGACTACAGCCCCGAGGGCGTGGAGCGCATCGAGAACGAGACCAAGGACTACGTCGCACGCTGCCTGGAGAAGACCGGCGAGGAGTTTTTGGCCAATGTCGGCACCGTCAACGTCGCCCGCGACCTGGACGCGATCCGGGCCGGGCTGGGCGACGACAAGCTGACCTACCTGGGCTACTCCTACGGCACCCGGATCGGCTCGGCCTACGCCGAGGCCTATCCGCAGAACGTCCGGGCGATGATCCTTGACGGCGCCGTTGACCCGAACGCCGACCCGATCGAGGAGGACCTGCGCCAGGCGCAGGCCTTCCAGGGGGCGTTCGACGACTTCGCGGCGGACTGCGCCAAGGAACCGGAGTGCCCGCTGGGAACCGAACCGGACAAGGCCGTCGACGTCTACCACAGCCTGGTCGACCCGCTGGTGGACAAGCGCGCCAAGACCAAGGATTCGCGCGGGCTCAGCTACAGCGACGCCATCGTCGGCACCATCATGGCGCTGTACTCGCCGACGTTCTGGACGCACCTCAACGACGGCCTGTCGGACCTGGCCGACGGGCGTGGCGACATCATGCTCGGACTGGCCGACCTGTATATGCGCCGTGACGCCAACGGCCACTACACCAACGCGACCGACGCCCGGGTGGCGGTCAACTGCGTCGACCAGCCGCCGGTCACCGACCGCGCCAAGGTGATCGACGAAGACCGGCGCTCGCGTGAGCTGGCGCCGTTCATGAGCTATGGAGAGTTCACCGGCCACGCGCCGCTGAGCACCTGCGCGTTCTGGCCGGTGCCGCCGACCACCGAGCCGCACACCATCTCGGTACCCGACCTGCCTCCGACGATGGTGGTGTCCACCACCCGTGACCCGGCCACCCCCTATAAGGCCGGTGTGGATCTGGCTAAGCAGCTGCGCGGAGGTCTGCTGACGTTCAACGGAACCCAGCACACGGTGGTGTTCCAGGGCAACGAATGCGTCGACGGCCATGCCACGCGTTACCTGGTCGACGGCACATTGCCGCCAGCCGATGCGAAGTGCTGACCGCTGATACGCTTCGCGGTATGGACCGTCAGAAGGAGTTTGTGCTCCGCACGCTGGAGGAACGCGACATCCGCTTCGTCCGGCTCTGGTTCACCGACGTCCTCGGATACCTGAAGTCGGTCGCGATCGCGCCGGCCGAGCTCGAGGGCGCGTTCGAAGAGGGCGTGGGCTTCGACGGCTCGGCCATCGAGGGCTTCGCCCGGGTCTTCGAATCGGACATGGTCGCCCACCCCGATCCCTCCACGTTCCAGTTGCTGCCATGGACCTCGGACAACGGCCGGCAGTACTCGGCCCGGATGTTCTGCGACATCACCATGCCCGACGGCTCCCCGGCCTGGGCGTCGTCACGGCATGTGCTGCGCCGGCAGCTGGCCAAGGCCGGTGAGCTGGGCTTCGCCTGCTACGTGCATCCCGAGATCGAGTTCTTCCTGCTCGAGCCCGGCCCCTACGACGGGACGACACCGGTTCCGGCCGACGACGCCGGCTATTTCGACCAGGCGGTCCACGGCTCGGCCGCCAACTTCCGCCGGCATGCGATCGAGGCGCTGGAGACCATGGGCATCTCGGTGGAGTACAGCCACCACGAGAACGCGCCGGGCCAGCAGGAGATCGACCTGCGCTACGCCGACGCGCTGTCGATGGCCGACAACGTGATGACGTTCCGCTACCTGATCAAGGAGATCGCGCTCAAGGAAGGGGTGCGGGCGTCGTTCATGCCCAAGCCGTTCCGGGAGCACGCCGGTTCGGCCATGCACACCCACATGAGCCTGTTCGAGGGGGAGGTCAACGCCTTCCACAGTCCCGACGACCCCTTGCAGCTGTCGGCGACTGCCAAGTCGTTCATCGCCGGAATTCTCGAGCACGCCAATGAGATCAGTGCCGTCACCAACCAGTGGGTCAACTCCTACAAGCGGCTGATCCACGGCGGGGAAGCGCCCACCGCGGCGTCCTGGGGTGCGTCCAACCGCTCAGCGCTGGTGCGGGTACCGATGTACAGCCCGCACAAGACCTCGTCGCGGCGCGTCGAGGTGCGCAGCCCGGACTCGGCGTGCAACCCCTACCTGACGTTCGCGGTGCTGCTGGCCGCCGGCCTGCGCGGAGTCGAGAAGGGCTACGAACTGGGCCCGGAGGCCGAGGACAACGTGTGGGCGCTGACGCCCGAAGAGCGCCGCGCGATGGGCTACCGTGAACTGCCCGGCACCTTGGAGCGCGCCCTGGGCGAGATGGAGAACTCCGAGCTGGTCGCAGAGGCGTTGGGGGAGCAGGTTTTCGACTTCTTCCTGCGTAACAAGCGCCAGGAGTGGGCGAACTACCGCAGCCATGTGACCCCCTACGAGCTGCAGAACTACCTGGCCCTCTGACCCGGACGGTCGTGACCTACCCCGGAGCGCAGCGCCGCAAGCTGCCCAGCGTCGGGAGGCTCGGTTTGGTCGACCGCTACGCCGCGGCGGACCTGACCCATCTGGGCTGGTACAGCTCCTACAATCAACCGACCGTCGACGTGCTCTGGGCGCTGTCGCGAGCCCCCGACGCCGATGTCGCGCTGCGCACGCTGGTCCGGCTGTCGGAGGCGCCGGGAATCGATTGGGACGAGCTGAGCGCGGCGCTGCTGGCCGATCGCGGTCTGCGCGGGCGGTTATTCGGGATACTGGGGTCCTCCTTGGCGCTGGGGGATCACCTGATCGCCCACCCGCAGTCCTGGAAGCTGCTGGCGAGCCCACAGGGCACCGACGACTACACGCTGACCCTGCCGTCGGCGGATGCGCTGCGCGCCATGTTCGCCGAGCGCGTCGCCGAGATCACCGACGGCGCCTACGTCGAGGGGCTGCGGGCGCTGTATCGCGACCGGCTGCTGGTGCTGGCGGCGCTGGATCTGGCGCCGGCTATCGAGAGCCTGCCGGAACTGCCGTTCGTGACCGTCGGTGCGCACCTGTCCGACCTGGCCGACGCTGCGCTGGGAGCTGCGCTGCAAGTGGCCGAGAGGACGGTGTGCGGCACCCACGACGCCGCCGCCGTGCCGCGGCTGGCCGTGATCGCGATGGGCAAATGCGGTGCGCGGGAACTGAATTATGTCAGCGATGTCGACGTCATCTTCGTCGCTGAGGAGGCGGACTCGGTGAGCAGCCGGGTCGCCGGCGAACTGATGCACGTGGCCGGCGAGGCGTTCTTCGAAGTGGATGCCGGGCTGCGCCCGGAGGGCCGGCACGGCACGCTGGTACGGACCTTGGAGTCGCACATCGCCTACTACCAGCGCTGGGCCAAGACCTGGGAGTTTCAGGCGCTGCTCAAGGCGCGCCCGGCCGCCGGTGACGCCGAACTGGGCCGAGCCTACGTCGACGCGCTGCTGCCGATGGTCTGGACGGCCTGCGAGCGTGAGGATTTCGTCGCCGACGTCCAAGCAATGCGCCGCCGGGTGGCGCAACTGGTTCCCGCCGAGATCCGGGAGCGCGAGATCAAGCTCGGCCCCGGGGGGCTGCGCGACGTGGAGTTCGCGGTGCAACTGCTGCAGCTGGTGCACGGCCGCAGCGACGAGTCGTTACACGTGGCGTCGACCGTCGACGCCCTGGCCGCACTCGGCGCCGGCGGTTACATCGGCCGGGAGGACTCGGCGACCCTGACCTCGTCGTATGAATTCCTCCGGCTGCTCGAACACCGGCTGCAGCTGCAGCGGCTCAAGCGCACCCACATGCTGCCGCCGCCCGACGACGACGAAGCGTTGCGCTGGCTGGCCCGCGCCGCCCACGTCCGGCCGGACGGTCGTCACGACGCGCTGGGTGTGCTGCGCGAGGAGCTCAAAGCCCAGAACATGCGGGTATCGCGGCTGCACGCCAAGCTGTTCTACCAACCGCTGCTGGAAGCGGTCGGCCCTGCGGGCCTGGAGCTGGCCGGCGGCCTGACCCCCGGCGCCGCCGAACGACAGCTGGCCGCGCTGGGTTACGAGGCGCCGCAGAACGCCCTGACGCATCTGGCGGCGCTGACCAATCAGAGCGGCCGCCGCGGCCGCGTGCAGACGGTGCTGCTGCCCAAGCTGCTGTACTGGCTGTCGGACACGCCCAATCCCGACGCCGGCCTGCTGGCCTACCGCCGGCTCAGCGAGGCGATGGCCAGCCACCGCTGGTATTTGAGCACGTTGCGCGACAGCAGCGCGGTTGCCAAGCGGTTGATGCGGGTGCTGGGCACCTCGGCGTACATCCCGGAACTGTTGATGCGCGCGCCCGACGTCATCCAGGCCTATGGCGACGGCCCGACCGGACCGAAGCTGCTCGACTCCGAACCGGACGCGGTGGCGCGGGCATTGATCGCGTCGGCGGCCCGCTACGCCGACCCGGTTCGCGCGATCGCCGCCGCGCGCAGCCTGCGCCGCCACGAATTGGCCCGCATCGCCTCGGCGGACCTGCTCGGCATGCTCGAGGTCCGCGACGTCTGCCGGGCGCTGACCGCGGTGTGGGTGGCGGTGCTGCAGGCCAGCCTGGACGCGATCATCCGGGTCAATCTGCCCGGCGACGAGGGCGAGTCGGCACCGGCGCGCATCGCCGTCATCGGCATGGGCCGGCTCGGCGGTCGCGAACTGGGTTACGGCTCGGACGCCGACGTGATGTTCGTCTGCGAGGCCGCCGACAAAGTGAGCGACGCCGACGCCGTGCGCTGGGCGACCTCGATCGCCGAACAGGTCCGGGCGCTGCTGGGTACCGTCAGTGCCGACCCTCCGCTGCAGGTCGACATCAACCTGCGGCCGGAGGGCCGCACCGGCCCACCGGTGCGCACCCTGGCCTCTTATGCCGCCTATTACGAGCAGTGGGCGCAGCCCTGGGAGATCCAGGCGTTGCTGCGGGCGCACTGGGTCGCCGGCGATGCGGAACTGGGCCAGCGCTTTCTGCTGATGGTCGACGAGACCCGATACCCGGCCGGCGGGGTGTCCGGCGATGCGGTGCGCGAGATCCGCCGGGTCAAGGCGCGCGTCGACGCCGAACGGCTGCCGCGGGGCGCAGACCCCAACACGCACACCAAGCTGGGCCGGGGCGGGCTGGCCGACGTCGAGTGGACCGTGCAGCTGCTTCAGCTGCGCCACGCCCAC
Source organism: Mycolicibacter sinensis (assembly GCF_001667375.1). Lineage (GTDB taxonomy): Bacteria > Actinomycetota > Actinomycetes > Mycobacteriales > Mycobacteriaceae > Mycobacterium > Mycobacterium sinense_A. Next base: position 37,683 of record NZ_LZIN01000055.1, read on the forward strand.
CGGGTCCCGGCGCTGCACAACACGTCGACGCTGGAGACCCTGGACGCCATCGCCGCGGCCGGGCTGCTCGAGGAGGACGCCGTGGACCGGCTGCGGCAGGCCTGGCTGACCGCGACCCGGGCCCGCAACGCGCTGGTGCTGGTTCGCGGCAAACCCACCGACCAGCTGCCCGGAGCAGGGCGCGCGCTCAACGCGGTCGCGGTGGCCGCCGGCTGGCCCGACGGTGACGGCGGTGAGTTCCTGGACAACTACCTGCGGGTGACGCGCCGGGCGAAGGCCGTGACGCGCAAGGTTTTCGGAGATTAGAGGAGAACATCTGTGGTGGATTTCGGACCGGGCTCGGACGTGCCCACGATCAGCGCCGACGAGAGCGCGCTGCTTTCCCAGCGCTACGGGCCGCTGGCGCAGGCGGTCCGTGAGCTGATCGATGCCACCATCCGCACCCAGGCCGACGACTCCACCATCCGGGAGGTGACCACTGGGGTGCGTCAGCTGACCGAGCGGCTGCATGCCGGGATCCTCAGCGAGTCACCGGGATTGCGTTACGTCGTCGACGGGCGGCCGCTGGCGTGGGGCAACGCCGTGGTGGGTCTGCGCAATCCGATCGCCCCGCCGCTGGTCATCCAGCACGGCGAGGACGGTCACTGCTGGAGCGACTTTCATCTCGGCGCGGCGTACGAGGGTCCGCCGTCGCTGGTCCACGGCGGCGTGAGCGCGCTGGTGCTCGACCATCTGCTCGGTGAGGCGGCCAGCGGTGGGCTGACCAAGCCGCTGTTTACCGGCACCATCACGGTGAAGTACCTGCGCGGGACACCACTGGGGCCGCTGCGCGCGGAGGCCTCGGTGTACCGGCGGGAGCGCATCAAGACCTACGCCCGGGGTCATATCGCCGACGCCTCCGGGGTCACGGTCGAGGCCGAAGGCGTGTTCATCTTGCCGGCCTGGGCGCGTGACCGGGTGGATTGAGCCCCCGGGACACACCGTCCGGACCACGGGCCGGGTAAAAGACCCAAAGGTGGACGAAACGCAACTGTGGACAACCGAAGCAATCGGCCGGTTCGGAAAACAGTGAATTGTTCCGAAAATCTGTTATGGTTTTTCTTTGGAAACGTTCATGTCGGGGCGGCTGAAGCGTATCGGCGGGTTCGGCACAAAAGAGGGGGCATGGGAGATGTCTGGTCGCGTCCACCGCTGTGGTGTTGGAGCTGGCTTGATCGGCGCGACCGTCGCGGTTGCCTTGACACTCGGGGCGGGCGGCGCCCACGCCGATGTCGCCGATCAACTCGCCGGTATTGCCGTCGCCGGCAGCAGCGCCGATTCGACCGACATGTTGATCATCGCCGGCACGAATTTTCTCGACGCCAAAGACGTCCTCACCGGGATAGACAGCTCGGATCTGTCCGGCGACTTGCTGTCCGCGGTTGAGACACTCCATCGCCAGATCGGCATCATGGACAAGGCGGTGGACATATTGGACGACAAGCTCATCCCTGCCGAATCCAGCATCCTCACGCACTCCGGCTCCATGTCGGATTTGATTGATCAGCTGTTCTTCGCGCCGCTCAACCAGCAGTGGGAGAACGCCAGCGATTCCATGCTCAGCGCCACCCAAGCGTTCGAGACGGCGATCGCAGACGGCTCGCTATCGGATGCGATGTCGGCTCAACTCCAGATAATCGGAGTCGACTTCTTCCAGCTGATCCCGGCGGCGATCGCGTCCGTACCGGTCGTGTGGATCGGCAGCCTCTTCGACGACGCGATGGATGCGTCGGACCTCGTCAACTTCGCGTTCTGAGCGTGCCGACTCAGCAGTCGTAGTACAGCGCGAACTCGTAGGGGTGCGGGCGCAGATTGATCGGCGTGATCTCATGGTCCCGCTTGTAGCGGATCCAGTTCTCGATCAGATCCGGGGTGAAAACGCCGCCCTCGGTGAGGTATTCGTGATCGGCTTCCAGGTTGTCCATCACCTGGGCCAGCTGGCCGGGGCCTGCGGGATGTCGGCGGCCTCATCCGGCGGCAGCTCGTAGAGGTCCTTGTCGACCGGGGCGGCCGGCTCGATCTTGTTCTTGACTCCGTCGATGCAGGCCATCAGCATCGCCGCGAAGGCCAGATAGGGGTTGCCCGAGGAGTCCGGGCAGCGGAACTCCAGCCGCTTGGCCTTCGGGTTGGTGCCGGTGATCGGGATGCGCACGCACGCTGAGCGGTTGCGCTGGCTGTAGACCAGGTTGATCGGCGCCTCGTAGTGCGGCACCAAGCGCTTGTAGGAGTTGATGGTCGGGTTGGTGAACGCCAACAGCGACGGGGCGTGGTGCAGGATGCCGCCGATGCAGTGCCGCGCCATGTCCGACAGCCCGGCGTAGCCGGCCTCGTCGTAGAACAGCGGATCGCCGTCCTTCCACAGCGACAGGTGCACGTGCATGCCCGAGCCGTTATCCCCGAAGAGTGGTTTGGGCATGAAGGTGACGGTCTTGCCGTGCGCCCACGCCGTGTTCTTGATGATGTATTTGAACAACATCAGGTCGTCGGCGGCGTGCAGCAGCGTGTTGAACCGGTAGTTGATCTCGGCCTGCCCGCCGGAACCGCACTCGTGGTGTCCGCGCTCCAGGGTCAGGCCGGCGTTGGCGAGATTGGTGGTCATGGCGTCGCGCAGGTCGACGTAATGGTCGTTGGGCGCCACCGGGAAGTAGCCGCCCTTCGGGCGGGTCTTGTAGCCGCGGTTGACACCGCCGCCGATCTCGGTCGGCGAGCCGGTGTTCCACCAGCCCGAATCGGAGTCGACCTCATAGAAGGTGCTATTCATCTGCGAGTCGAAGCTCACCGAGTCGAAGATGTAGAACTCGGCTTCGGCGCCGAAGTAGGCGGTGTCGGCGATGCCGGTACTGGTGAGGTAGCTCTCGGCTTTGCGGGCGACGTTGCGCGGGTCGCGCGAATAGGGCTCGCGGGTGAACGGGTCGTGCACAAAGAAGTTCAGATTGAGGGTCTTGGCCGCCCGGAACGGATCGATCTGCGCGGTGGAGAAGTCCGGCAGCAGCATCATGTCCGACTCGTGGATGGACTGGAAGCCGCGGATCGAGGAACCGTCGAAGGCCAACCCGTCCTCGAACACGCTCGAGTCGAGCGTGGACGCCGGAATCGTCAAATGCTGCATCATGCCCGGCAAGTCGCAGAACTGGATGTCGATGTACTCCACGTTCTCATCGGCCACGAGTTTGAGGATGTCGTCGGCCGTCTTGTCGGTCACAGAAGTGTTCTCCTCCGCTGGTAGCCCCGGTCGGACCCGGGGTTGCCGCTGCTGAGGTTACGCAACGACGGCAGGACCCGCCGAAGCCGGGTCGGGTTCCAACCCGCTTATCGTAGGGGCATGAGTCGCACCTTCTCATCGTGGCTGTCCGGGCCGGAGTCGGCCGGACCGCAGCCCTCCGACAGCGCCCCGGGGGAGGCCCTGGGTCTACCGCCCAGCGGCCCCGGCTCGCTGGCCTCGGCCGGGCGTCGGGTGCTGGCCCTGGTCGTCGACTGGCTGGTGGCCTACGGGATCGCCGGCCTGGGCGTGGCGCTGGGCGTGGTGAGCCAGGAACTGCTGGCGACCGCGGTGCTGGCCATCTGGGTGGTGCTCGGGGCGGCCGCGCTGCGGTTGTTCGGCTTCACCCCGGGCCAGTACGCCTGCGGGCTGCGGGTGATGCCGGTGGACGGCGCCGGCCCGGGAGTCGGGATCGTGCGCGCCGTGGTCCGCGGACTGCTGATCGCGCTGGTGGTCCCGGCGCTGTTCACCGACGCCGACGGCCGCGGCCTGCAAGACCGGGCAACGGCGACCGCCGTGGTGCGCAGCCGCTAACGTCGGCGCACCGCGCGCTGCACACCGCGCATCTTCGCCCCAGGCGGCATCGGACCCTTCGGCATCGCCGCGGTTCCGGTCCGCGAACCCAGCGCGGCCAGCCGCGATTCCAGAGAATCCATCTGCTTGGCCGAGATGTTGGCCGGGAGTTTGGTCAGGAAACGTTCCAGCTTGGCCAGCGGAACCTCGCCGTCACCGGTACCCACCACCACGTCGTAGATCGGAACGTCCCCGACCAGCCGGGCGGTGCGTTTCTTCTCTTGGGCGAGCAGTGGTTTGAGCCGGGAGGCCGAGCCCTCGGCGACAAAGATGACGCCCGGCCGTCCGATCACCCGGTGCACCGCGTCGAGCTGGCCGGTGGCGGCCACCCCGGGGGTGACCCGCCACTTGCCGCGCAGATTGTCCAGCGCCCACGCCGCCGCACCGGCCTGCCCCTCGGCCTTGCGGTACACCGACCGCTGGGCGCGGCGGCCGAAGATCACGAACGCCACCAGCGCACCCAGTAACACGCCGAGCGGAATCGTCGTCACCTTGGCGAAGGTGCCGCCGTTGAGCGCCAGCACGGTGGTCACCCCGGTAACCAGTACGAAGGCGCCGATCATGTACGGCAGCAGCCGCTTATCCTCTTTGCGCTGCAGCTGGAAGGCCTGCCACAGCTGGGTGCGGCGCTCTTTGCCGGCTGCTTTGCGGGTGGCTTTGGCCGCCGCCCGGGCAGCCTTGTTCTCGGCGGAGGTGCGCGGTCTGGGCATAGCTACCAAGGATACGCAGCCCGTAGAGCCATCAGCCGTGGGCTGCGGTCCCGTTCAGCTCAGCGCGACGAGCCATGGCCTGTTGGTAGAGCCGGCCGGCCCGGTACGACGAGCGCACCAGCGGACCCGACATCACCCCGGCGAACCCGAGCTCCTCGGCATACCGGGCGTGCTCGACGAACTCCTCGGGCTTGACCCAGCGGTCGATCGGGTGGTGCCGCTCGGAGGGGCGCAGGTATTGGGTGATGGTGACCAGCTCGGCGCCGGCCTCATGAATGGCGGCGAGCGCCTCCCGGATCTCCTCGGCGGTCTCGCCCATGCCCAGAATGAGGTTGCTCTTGGCGACCAGCCCGGCGTCGCGGGCCTGGGTCAACACGCTCAGGCTGCGCTGGTAGCTGAAGCCCGGCCGGATCAACCGGAAGATGCGCGGCACGGTTTCGACGTTGTGCGCCAGCACTTCCGGGCGCGAGTCGAATACCTCGCCCAGCAGGTCGGGCCGACCGCCGAAGTCCGGGATCAGCAGTTCGACACCCGTTGACGGGTTGAGGGCCTTGATGGCACGCACCGTCTCGGCGTAGAGCCAGGAACCCTGGTCGGGCAGATCGTCGCGGGCGACACCGGTGACCGTCGAGTACCGCAGCCCCATCGTCTGCACGCTCTCGGCCACCCGGCGCGGCTCGTCACGGTCCAGCTCGGGGGGCTTACCGGACTTGATCAAGCAGAACGAGCAGTTGCGGGTACAGACCTCGCCGCCGATCAAGAAGGTGGCTTCCCGGTCCTCCCAGCATTCGTAGATGTTGGGGCAGCCCGCCTCCTCGCACACCGTGTGCAGCTTCTCCTGCTTCACCAAGACCTTGAGCTCGGTGAAATTCGGCCCCATCCGGGCCCGGGTCTTGATCCACGGCGGTTTGCGCTCGATCGGCGTCTCGGCGTTGCGTGCCTCAGCACGGCGTAACCTACGGCCTTCTCCGACGGCGCTCACCGGGTCGATGTTACGCGCGGCTCGAGATGGTCGCGTACCGGCAGCACACCGTCGAGCGCGTCGACGACCGCGCCGGCGACCGCTCGCCGGACATCGTCCACGCCGGTCACGAAGCCCAGCTCGGCGGACAACGACGTCACGCCCGCGTCGGTGATCCCGCACGGCACGATCGAGCCGAACGCACTGAGGTCACAATCACAATTGAGGGCGAACCCGTGCAGGGTGGTCGCGCGGGCCACCCGTACGCCGACCGCCGCGACCTTGCGAGTGGGACGCACACCGTCGGCGGGCAACCACACGCCGGACCTGCCCTCGACCCGAACGGTGTTGAGGCCCAAGGTGTTACACACTTCGATCAGTGCTTCCTCAAGGCGCCGTACGTAGTTGACCACGTCCAGGGGTTCGGTGAGGCCGATCACCGGGTAGCCCACCAGCTGGCCCGGGCCGTGCCAGGTGATCTTGCCGCCGCGGTCGGTATCGACCACCGGCGTGCCGTCCACCGGGCGCTCCTGCGGCTCGGTGCGCCGACCGGCGGTGTAGACGGGCGGATGCTCCAACAGCAACAGCGTGTCCGGGCCACCGGCCACCCTGGCGTCGGCCAGGTCACGCTGCAGCTGCCAAGCGGTGCCGTAGTCGACGGTGCCGAGTTGGCGCACATCCAGCGGCGCGGTGCTGGACCGGATGGACCTCATGCTCGCAGGCTACCCGGGGCTAAAGCAGGGTAGGGCGGGCGGTGGCGTAGCCGAGCGCCTGGCCGATGGTGTTGTGCCGGAATTGGAAGCCGGCCTGCTCCAACGCGGCCGGAATGGCGCGCTGACCGACGAGCAGCCCCTCGTCGGCAAATTCGCCGAAGGCGGCCCGGGCGGCGAACCCGGGCAGCAGCAGCGGTGCCGGCCGGTTCAGCGTCCGGCCGAGCGCGGCGGTGAACTCGGCGTTGGTGACCGGGGCCGGCCCGGTCAGGTTGACCGGGCCGGTGATCGCCGACTCGGCCATCGCGAACCGCAGCGCCCGGATTTCGTCGTCGAGGCTGATCCAGGACATGTATTGGCGGCCACTGCCCAGCCGGGTGCCCAGCCCCAGCGAGAACAGGGGACGCAGCCGGCCCAGGAGCCCCCCGGAACGGGCCAGCACCAGGCCGGTGCGGGCCAGCACCACCCGGACGCCGGCGTTCCGGGCGGTGTCGGTCGCCGACTCCCAGTCCTGTGCGAGCCGGGCCAGAAACCCCTCGCCGGCCGGTGCGGACTCGTCGACCGTGCGGGCGCCGGTGTCGCCGTAGAAGCCGACCCCGCTGGCGTTGATCAGCACCGGCACCTGGGCCTCGGCCACCGCCGTCGACAGCACTTCGGTGGGGGTGATCCGGCTGTCGCGCAGGGTCTGCTTGAACGCCCCCGACCAGCGGCGGTCACTGATGCCGACGCCGCACAGATTGACCACCGCGTCGACCCCGGCCAGGGCGTCCACGTCGATGTCGCCGGCGTCGGGATCCCAGCGCAGCTCCCCGGCGTTGGCCGGTGCCCGGCGCACGATACGAAGCACCCGATGGTCGGCGGCACGCAGGGCCGACACCAGAGCGGAGCCGATCAACCCGGACGACCCGGCGATCGCGACGAGGGGGTTGCCCACAGCTGAAACCTCTTGCCGTCCTTCCCAAAGCTCCTAGACCGCTACAGCCCCAGCTCTGCCTCGAACGCGCCTTCCTCGAGTCGGTTCTTGATCGTGGTCACGAACCTGCCGGCGTCGGCGCCGTCGATCAAGCGGTGGTCGTAGGTCAGCGGCAGGTAACAGATCGACCGGACCCCGACCGACTCGTTGCCGGCCTCGTCGACGACGACGCGCGGCCGCTTGACGATGGCGCCGGTGCCGAGCATGGCAGCCTGCGGCGGAACCAGGATCGGGGTATCGGTCAGCGCGCCCTGGCTGCCGATGTTGGTGATGGTGAAAGTGCCCCCGGACAGTTCGTCGGGTTTGAGGCCGCCCGACCGCGCCCGGGCGGCGATGTCGGTGATGGCCCGGGCCAAGCCCGCCAGCGACAGGTCGCCGGCATTGTGGATCACCGGGGACAACAGACCCTGCTCGGTGTCCACCGCGAAGCCCAGGTGCTCGGCGTCGAAGTAGGTGATCTCACCGGCGGCTTCGTCGTAACTTGCGTTGACGTTCGGGTGTGCCTTGAGCGCGTCGACCACCGCACGGGCGATGAACGGCAGGTAGGTCAGGTTGACGCCCTCGCGCTCAGCGAATTCGGCTTTGACTCTGGCCCGCAGCGCCACGATCTTGGTCATGTCGACCTCGTGGGTCTGGGTGAGCTGAGCGGTGGCCTGCAGGGATTCGCGGGTCTTCTTGGCGGTGATCTGCCGGATCCGGTTGGCCTTGGCCGTGGTGCCGCGCAGGTGCGCCAGCGCCGAGACCGGGGCCGGCGTCGGGGCTGCCGCGGGTGCCGGGGCCGAGGGACGCTCGGCGGCCGGTGCCTTCTGCTTTTCGGCCTGCTTCTCCGCAACGGCCAGCACGTCCTGCTTGCGGATCCGCCCGCCGACGCCGGTCCCGGTGACCTGGCTCAGGTCGACGTTGTTGTCGGTGGCGAGCTTGCGCACCAGCGGGGTGACGTAGGGCGTGGCGTCGGAGCTGGGGGAGGACTTTGCCGCGGGCTCGGCTTCGGGTTCGGGCTTTGGTTCGGGCTTGGGTTCGGGCCGCGCTGCCGGCTCGGGCTTGGGTTCAGGCTTCGGTTCGGGCTTGGGTTCGGCCTGCGGCTCGGGTGCCGGTGCGGGCTCTGCTTTCGGGGCGGCCTGCGACGCCGAGCCGATCTTGGCCAGTTCGCCGCCGACCTCGACGGTGGCGTCCTCTTCGGCGGTGATCGACAGCAGGGTGCCGGCCACCGGCGAGGGGATCTCGGTGTCGACCTTGTCGGTGGAGACCTCCACCAGCGGTTCGTCGACCTCCACCGAGTCGCCGACCTGCTTCAGCCAGCGGGTCACGGTGCCCTCGGTGACCGATTCGCCCAACTCGGGCATCAGCACCGGGGTGCCGCCATCGGACGATTCCGTCGCCGCAGGCTTGGACGCAGCCGGCTCAGGCTCAGGCTCAGGCTCGGCCGGTTCGGACTCCGCAGCCGGTTCGGACTCCGCGGCAGGTTCCGGCTCCGCAGCGGCGGGCTCTTCGGCCGGCTGGGCTTGCTCGTCGCCACTTCCGGAGCCTTCGCCGGCGTCGCCGATCAGCGCCAATTCGCCACCGACCTCGACCGTGGTGTCCTCCTCGGCGACGATCTTGGTCAGCACCCCCGACACCGGCGCCGGGATCTCGGTGTCGACTTTGTCGGTGGAGACCTCCAGCAAAGGCTCGTCGGCCTCGACGGTGTCGCCCTCCTTTTTGAGCCAGCGGGTCACGGTTCCTTCGGTGACGCTCTCACCGAGTGCTGGCATTTGGACTGAGAACGCCATCGCTGTTGACTCCTCGATCGGTCGGTCGCTGCACGTCGTCCCATGAATACCACGTCGGTGGTGAGGAGGGGCGGTGCCCAGGTGGACTGTCGAAAACCATCCTGTCATTCCGCCATTGCCCGCACACACCGAGGTGGCGGTCGGGCGGTTCCCGACGCAGTCTGCTAAACAACCGTTGCTGCCGCTGACGCGTCATTAATATCTCGCGGGTGCCCGCTGAGCAGATCGCCCAGGCTTGTGAGCTGTGGACCGGCTTCGACATATCGATCGTGGCCCGTAACTATGCGCAACTGGCAGGTCTGCTGGCCGGTTTCGCGTTCGTCGTCATCAATCTAGTGCTGGATCGCGCGTATCGGCGTCGTACCGATGGTGTTCCCGACGCCCGCGAAATCGAGCATGAAACCCTCACCGGCGTCGCGCTAATGAACGCATTTCTCGGGCTGTTCTTGGCTGCGGTGCAATACAGTCTGCTGTCGGGCGAACAGGGTTGTGCGGTGACCGGCGGGCGTGCCACGTCCGCGGAACTGTTGGGCGGCATATCTTTTGTGGCCGCGCTCTACATCCTGCTGTACGCCATCGTGCAATTCGTGTCAGGCGCTGCCGGCACACTGATCAGACACTGCGTGTTCATCGTGGCGGTCCTGGTGCCGCCGATTGCGGTGTTCTTCGTCGAAGCGACGTTGACCGACTTGGCGCTCTCGCTCGGTGATCCGCAGACGCGTCGGCCGTTGCAGCCGCTGTGGGATCAGGCCAACCAGCTGTCGCTGCCCATCACGGCGGTCGTCGGGATCGTCTGCGCGCTGGGATGGTTTTTCGGCCGCCGACGACGGCGTAGCGAATCGCCGATCGGGCCCATGGCTGGGCGCATCCGGACGGCGTTTCCGTATTTGAGCACCGTCGTCATCATTGCGGCGATCGTCCGCGCCATGGCGGCGCTGCCGAAAACCGATGTGACAGCCCACCTCAGCTCGACAGAAGCCTGGCTCTGGGTCGTCGTTTTCGCCGTGTTGATGCTGGTTCAAAGTGCTGCGCTGTCTTTTCAACAAGGGGTGGAAACCCCGTACCGCCCCGAGCAGCACACCGGGAGTGCAGACGACAGCGCCTGACTCGCGCCAGGGCGTTATCCGTTTGCGGCGATGTCCTCCAACACCGCGAACATGGTCCGGGTCGGCACGCCGGTGCCGCCTTTGCCGGTGTAGCCCCACGCGCCGGCGGTGTTGTAGGCCGGGCCGGCGACGTCGATGTGTGCCCAGGCCACCCCGTCGGCCACGAACTCACGCAGGAACACCCCGGCGACCAGCATCCCGGCGAAGCGCTGCCCGCTGACGTTGGCGAGATCGGCGACCGTCGACTTCAGGTCTTCTTTGAGCTCGTCGGGCAGTGGCATCGGCCAGCCGTTCTCGCCGACGGCCTGCGAGATCGCCGCCACCCGGTCGCGGAACTCGTCGCTGCCCATCACCCCCGGGGTGCGCGAGCCGAGCGCCACGGTTTGTGCACCGGTCAGCGTCGACGTCTCGATCAGGTAGTCCGGGTCGTCCTCACACGCCCGCACGATCGCGTCGGCCAGGATCAGCCGTCCCTCGGCGTCGGTGTTGAGCACCTCGACGGTGGTGCCGCCGTACTGGGTGAGCACATCGCCGGGACGCTGCGCAGTGGACGACGGCATGTTCTCGGCCATCGGCACGGTCGCGATCACCTCGATCGGCAGCCGCCGCCGCGCGGCCAGCACCACGGTCGCGATTACCGCAGCGGCCCCGCCCATGTCGGAGGTCATGTGGTGCATCGAGGCGGCCGGTTTGATCGAGATGCCACCGGTGTCGAAGGTGATGCCCTTGCCGACCAGCGCCACCCGCTTGGGCGACGTTGTTTCCGCGGGCCGGTGGATCAGCCGCACCAGTCGCGGCGGACGCGCGGAGCCCTTGCCGACACCGATCACCCCGCCGTAGCCGGCGTCGGTGAGTTCCTGCTCGTCGAGCACCTCGACCTCTAGGCCGGCGGCTTCCCCCAACGCGCGGGCCCGCTCGGCGAATTCAGCCGGAAACAGGTGACTCGGCGGGGTGTTGACGAAATCCCGCGCGGTGGCGACCGCGGCGGCGACGTCGGCGCCGTGCTCCGCGCGCGTCTGGGCGTCGGCCGCGGCGCAGACCACGGTGACGGCTTGCAGCCCCGGATCTTTCGGGGCGGTCTTGTCGGTGCGGAACGCGGTGAAGCGGTAGCCGCCCAGCAGCAGACCCTCGACGGCGGCGGCCACCACATCCTCATCGGGCTCGCCGGGCAACCCGGCCAGCGTGCTGACCACCGCGGCGGTGCCGTTCAGCGAGCGTGCCGCCGTGCCCGCAGCGCGCCGGACCAGATCGGCGGGCCAGGAGTCGCGGGCCTTACCCAGTCCGACGGCCAGCACACTGGCCACCGGCAGCGACGCCACCACCAGCCGGTTCACCTGCTCACTGCCGCCCTTGGCGTTGAGCGCCCGCAGCCCCGCCTCGATCTCGGCGACCGCTTCGGCGGGAAGCGCCGGCTCGGTCGCAGCGACCACGGCGCCGGACTCGTCCGGCTCGTCGCCGGCCGAAACGACCGGCACGATCAGCACGGCCTCCTCGGCGGTGGGCAGCGAGTCGGTGACGGTGACGGCGGGGGCGGGGTATCCGCGTTGGGTGCTCACAAGCACTCACCCTAACGATCGGCGGACAGCTCCAGCTCGTATGCCGGGACGAGCACGTCGAATCCCTTGAGTTTCAAGGGCCCCCGTTCCATCACGGGCCAGCCCGGCAATTCCTTGACGACGCCGGTGCAAGCCAGCACCTGCCGGGGTTCGGCGGCATCCACCAGGCGTGCGGCGAGGTTCACCGGGGTGCCGAAATAGTCGCCGTTGATGGCCAGCACCTCGCCGTAACCCAGCCCGGCCCGCACCTGCAGGCCCACCTTGCGGGCTTTGGGGTGGTTGACCAGGTCGATCGCGGCTTTCGCCAGCAGCTCCGCGCTCGCGCTGACCCACATCACGGCGTCGCCGATGAACTTGACCACCCGCCCGCCGTCGGCGTGCACCACGTCGGAGACGCTGCCGCCGAAGTCGGTGAGCAGCGTCGCCAACTCCTCGGAGGTGAGCACCTGGGTCAGGGCGGTGAAACCGGTCAAGTCGGCAAAGCCGACGCCGCAGACCATGCTGGACGTCGGCCCGGCGGCCAGCCCCTCGAGGAACGTTCGGGCGCTGACCTGGTGCTGGCGGTGCACGGCGTCGATCATCGCGCCCAGACGCGGGATGAAGTGCGCGACGGACCGCCAGGCCCGTGCGGTGGTGAGTTCGTCGAAGGTGTGGCCGAGCCATACGTCGGGCTCACTGATCCGGATCATCGACGACTCGGCCTCGGCCAGCCGGGCCATCGTCGCCCCCAGCACCCGCAGGAAGCCGTCGACCGGCTCGCCGAGATACGACCGCATCTCCACCCAGGTGGCCAGCCCGTCGACGTCGGCCTGGCTCAGGGCCGGCGTGTTGGGGCTGGGGACGCTCAACCCGAGCATCGTCCAGGCCCGCTCGACCTCGCCGACCGGCACTCCCAACGCCTCGGCGGCGGTCCGCAGGGTGTAGTCGGGCGGACCTGAGCGCCCCACCACGTCACCGGCCAGACCGAACAGCCGGCCCTGCCGTTCGGCGTCGGCCATCTGCTCGGTGGTGAAGCCGAGCCCGTCGAGGTACTCAAGCAGGTCGGCGCGCTCGCGCGCGTCGGCGATTCCCGCGGCTTCGAGCGCGTCCCAATCGACCACCCACACAAGTTTGCCGATTAAGGTGGCTCGTCGTGAGCGAACTGCAACACGGACCCCTGGAAGACCGCCATCGCGAGCTGGGCGCCAGCTTCGCGGAGTTCGGGGGCTGGCTGATGCCGGTGTCCTATGCCGGCACCGTCGCCGAGCACAACGCCACCCGCAGCACCGTGGGTCTGTTCGATGTGAGCCATCTGGGCAAGGCGACCGTCCGCGGTTCGGGTGCGGCCGCGTTCGTCAATGCGACACTCACCAACGACCTGGCCAGGATCGGGCCCGGCAAGGCGCAATACACGTTGTGCTGCAACGAATCCGGTGGAGTCATCGACGACTTGATCGCCTATTACGTCGCCGACGACGAGATCTTCCTGGTGCCCAACGCCGCCAACACCGAGGCGGTGGTGGCCGTCTTGACCGAGGCTGCGCCGGACGGGGTGACGGTCACCGACGAGCACCGCTCGCGCGCGGTGTTGGCGGTGCAGGGGCCTCGGTCGACCGAGGTGCTCGCCGGCCTCGGCCTGCCGACCGAGATGGACTACATGGGCTTCGAAGATGGCTCGTATGCGGGCGTGCCGGTACGGGTATGCCGCAGCGGCTACACCGGTGAGCACGGCTACGAACTGCTGCCGGAGTGGGAGTCGGCGGTGGTGGTGTTCGACGCGCTGGTGGCGGCCGTTTCGCAGGCCGGGGGCGAACTGGCCGGGCTGGGCGCCCGCGACACGCTGCGCACCGAGATGGGCTATCCGCTGCACGGTCACGAATTGTCGCCGGTCATCTCGCCGCTGCAGGCCCGCTGTGGCTGGGCGATCGGGTGGAAAAAGGAGTCGTTCTTCGGTCGCGACGCGCTGCTGGCGGAGAAGGCTGCCGGTCCCGCGCGGCTGCTGCGCGGGCTGCGCGCCACGGGGCGGGGAGTGCTGCGCGCCGATCTGGCGGTGCTTGACGGCGACCGGCAGGTCGGGATCACCACCTCGGGCACCTTCTCGCCGACGCTGCGGGCCGGTATCGCGCTGGCGCTGATCGACGCCGACGCCGGCATCGATGCCGGCGCCCAGCTCACCGTCGACGTGCGAGGTCGCGCGGTTGAGTGCGAGGTGGTACAGCCGCCGTTCGTGACGGCAAAAACTCGCTAGCGCACCGGTTATACAATCGCTGCATGAAAAGCGGCCTCCTCGAGTTCCATGTGTCGGTCACAGCGAACCCGACTCCTGAAGAGGTACGCGAATCCATCTTGGCCGAACCGGGTTTCGGCAAGTACCACACCGATCACATGGTGTCGATCGACTACACCGTCGACGCCGGTTGGCACAACGCGCGGGTGATGCCCTACGGGCCGATCGAACTGGACCCGTCGGCGATCGTGCTGCACTACGCGCAAGAAGTCTTCGAGGGACTGAAGGCCTACCGCTGGACGGACGGGGAGATTGTGTCCTTCCGGCCGGAGGCCAACGCCGCCCGGATGCGCGCGTCGGCTCGGCGGCTGGCGATACCGGAACTTCCCGACGAACTGTTCATCGAATCGCTGCGGCAGCTGATCGCCGTGGACGCGGCCTGGGTGCCGGCGCCCGGCGGCGAGGAGTCGCTGTACCTGCGCCCGTTCATCTTCGCCACCGAGCCGGGACTTGGGGTGCGGCCGGCCAACGAGTACCGCTGCCTGGTGATGGGCTCGCCGGCCGGGGCGTACTTCAAGGGCGGCATCAAACCGGTGAGCGTCTGGCTCTCGACGGAGTACGTGCGGGCCTGCCCGGGCGGCACCGGAGCGGCCAAGTTCGGCGGTAACTACGCCGCGTCGCTGGTCGCCCAGGCGCAGGCCGCCGACAACGGCTGCGATCAGGTGGTGTGGCTGGATGCGGCCGAGCGGCGCTACGTCGAAGAGATGGGCGGGATGAACCTGTTCTTCGTGTTCGGCACCGGTGGCTCGGCGCGGCTGGTCACCCCGGAGCTGTCCGGGTCACTGCTGCCCGGCATTACCCGGGATTCGTTGCTGCAGTTGGCCACTGACGCCGGGTTCGCGGTTGAGGAACGCAAGATCGACGTCGGCGAATGGCAGAAGAAGGCGGCCGCCGGCGAGATCACCGAGGTCTTCGCCTGCGGCACAGCCGCCGTCATCACCCCGGTGTCACACGTCAAGTCCGCAGATGGGGAGTTCACCATCGCCGACGGCCAGCCCGGTGAAGTCACCATGGCATTGCGCGACACCCTGACCGGCATCCAGCGCGGCACTTTCGCCGACACCCACGGGTGGATGGCCCGGCTGGACTGAACCGCTCGGTTCATGCGGCGGTCCCAGCTTCGGCTATCCTTCGTCGAGCCTCGCTGAACCGCCGGGTTTAGCCCGGGGGACCGGGCGGGAAGTCGGGTTGGTCTGTTCCCGTCTGCCAGTCCTCGGCCGCGGCATCATCGGCCTCGGGATAGTCCGGTTGGTCGCTGCTGCCCTCGGTCATCGCCTTGCGGGATTCCCGACTCCTCTTGCTGTAGCGGTGGTGCCGAGCCATCGGGGTCCCTCCCGTGAGCCAGATGTTAATGCCGAGTCCATTTTTGCAAATCTACTCTGGAGTAAGCCATCCGGGGGGGAGAAATGTCTATATGTTCGGAGAATTGTTACTTATCCGACCGGGGTTAAAGCGCGGCCAGCAGCACCGCGACCAGCGTCGTGGTCCACTCGACGGCGGCGCCCAGCACATCGCCGTTGATGCCACCGAGCCGGCGCACACAATGTCTGACCAGCAACCACGCCCCGCCCAGCGCCACGGCGACGGCCACCGGCCCGTGCCACGGCGCCGAACCGGCGAGCGTCGACCCGGCCGCCAGCACCAGCACCCAGGCCATCGCCACCGGCACCGGTTGACTGCCCGCCACAGTGGCACCCAGCGTGCTGCCCACCGCGGCGGGTACCGAACGCCGACACGCCAGCACCGCCGCCACCCGCCCCGCGCAGAGCGCGACCACGATCCCCGCGGTATCGAGCAGCGGCAACGCCAATGCCTGCAGGCCGATCACCAGCACCACCGCGACCACGCCGAACGGTCCGGTCGAACCGTCGCGCATCACCTGCAGTGCCTGCGCGGCGGGCCGGTAGCTGCCCAGCCCGTCGGCGGTGTCGGCCACCCCGTCGATGTGCAGCCCGCGGGTCGCGGCCAGCAGCACTCCCACCGCCAGCAGCCCGGTCAAGGCGCTACCGGGACCGAATGCGATCCCGCCGACCCAGACCACGCCGGCCGCCAGCAGGCCCAGGACGGCTCCGACCACCGGAAGGGCCGTCAACGTCCCGCGTCCCGGCGGACCGCCGGCGCCGCCCAGTTGTACGGCCGTCCCGAACGCGACCGCCGAGGCCAGCGACCGGATCACCCGTGCGCCTTCGAGGCAGGCCCGGACACGCCCGCCTCGGCGAAGGTGGACATCGAGGCCAACGCCGCCACCGCGGCGCGCAGTACCGGCAGCGCCACCGCCGCGCCGGTGCCCTCACCCAGCCGCATCCGCAGGTCGAGGATCGGCTCCAGACCCAGCGCCGCGCAGGCCAGCGCGTGGGCCGGCTCGGGGGAGCGGTGACCGGCCTGCCACCACGCCCGCGCGCCGGGGGCCAACCGGTCGGCCACCAGGGCGGCCGCGCTCGACGCCAGGCCGTCGAGCAGCACCGGGGTGCGCCGCACCGCCGCCTGCGCGCAGAATCCCGCCAGCGCCGCCAGATCGGCACCGCCGCAACAACGCAGCAACCCCAGCGGATCGGACACCCCGCGAGACCGGAACAGCGCATCGCGCACCGCCGCGGTCTTGCGTGCCCAACCGGCGTCGTCGATGCCGGTCCCGTGACCGACCGCCTCGACGGGCTCGGCGCCGGTCAGGGCCGCGATCAAAGTCGCTGCCACAGTGGTGTTTCCGATGCCCATGTCGCCGGGAATAAGCAGGTCGGCTCCGGCGTCGACTTCCTCGTCGGCGATCCGGCGGCCCGCATCCACCGCGGCCACGGTCTGCTCGGCGGTCAGGGCGTCTTGGCTGGCGATGTCGCCGCTGCCGCGGCGCACCTTGTAGACGCTCACATCGCTGACATCGCTGTTGATGGCCATGTCCACGACCCGCACGCCGGCGCCGCCGACCGTGGCCAGCGCGTTGATGGCGGCGCCGCCCCGGTCGATGTTGACGGCCATCTGCGCGGTCACCTCCGCCGGATAGGCGGACACCCCTGCGCGGCACACACCGTGGTCGCCGGCGAACACCACCACCCGGACCCGGTCGAATTGCCTTGGCGGGCAATGACCTTGACATGCCGCCACCCAGACCGACAAGTCTTCCAGGCGCCCCAGTGAGCCCGCCGGCTTGGTCAGGGCGTTCTGCCGGGCGCGGGCGGCGGCCGCCACCGTCGCATCAGGCGGGCTGACCGGCGGGAATTCTGCGGAGTCCACGGCTGTCGGCCCCTGTGCCGAACTCAGCCGAGGCGTTCGCCGCGGCGCACCTGCGGACGCGGTGCCCGCATCCGGCGCAGCGTCGATGCCCGACTGGCGGCATAGATGCCCAGTTTCCACCGGGCCTCGGTGTTGTCCGGGTACTTGATGTCGACCAGCCTGCCGGCTTTTCGGGCCAGCAGGACGCCGTCGACGGCCATCGCGACCATCAGCAGCATCATCGCCGGCGAGATGTAGAACTGGACCTGCGGGACCGCCATCATGATGAACATCAGGCCCAGCGCTACCGGCATGAACAGGCCGAGCAGGTTGTAGCGGGCGTCGACGATGTCGCGCACGTACCGGCGTACCGGGCCGCGGTCACGCTCGAGCAGGGCCGCCTCATCGCCGGCCATCATCCGCTCGCGGCGCTGGGCCATCCGCTCGCGCCGCTGGGCCTTCTCGGCCCGGCGCTCCTCTTTGCTCAGCTTCGGGCCGGCCAGGCTCTTGCGTCTGGCCCTGGCTTCGGCGGCGGTCATCGGCGCCGGCGCCACTGGGCCGCGGCGTTTGGTGGCGGCGTTGCGCTTGGGGGTGGGCCGGCCCTTGGGTGCGGTGCCGCGGGAGCGAGCGGAGTCCCCGGCGTCGATGCTGTCGAGGTCGACGGCGCCGCTCTCAAGTTCAGCGGCCCCCGCTGAACCCGCCCCATCTTTCCTGCGTCCCGGCAACTTCACGCCCGCCAGGTTACTTGCCCGGCCGCCGACGGCGTCCGTGTGGCTCGATACTCTGCCGGTATGGCTGACCACCCCGGTCCCGGCACCTCCGCCGCCCCGGGGACGGCTGTCCTGCGGGTGCTGATCGCACCGGACTGCTTCGGCGAGAGCCTGACCGCGGTGCAGGCCGCCGCCGCCATCTCGACCGGATGGCACCGCAGCCGACCCCGCGACCGATTGGCGATCGCCCCGCAATCCGACGGCGGCCCGGGGTTTGTCGCGGTGCTGGCCGACGGGTTGGGCGCCGTCGGTTCGGGCACGGTGCAGCGGTGCGCGGTCAGCGGACCGCTGGGCGAGCCGGCCGATGCCGAATGGCTCTGGGACGCCGCGCCCAAGACCGCCTATTTGGAGTGTGCGCAGGCCTGCGGCTTGGCGTTGGTGGGGGGCCCGCCCTCGCCGGAGACCGCGCTGGCCGCCCACAGCGCCGGAGTGGGCCAGCTCATCGATGCGGCGCTGACGGCCGGTGCCGAGCGGATCGTGGTCGGACTCGGCGGCAGTGCCAGCACCGACGGCGGGCGGGGGATGGTCGATGAACTGGGCGGCCTGGTGACCGCCCGCCGGCGGCTCGCCGATGTAGAACTGATCGCGGCTTGTGACGTCGAATACCCGCTGCTGGGGCCGTGGGGCGCGGCGCGGGTGTTCGGCCCGCAGAAGGGTGCCGATGCTGCCACGGTGGCCGTACTCGAAAGCCGCCTGAGCGCGTGGGCGAACGAACTGGACGGCGCGGCGGGACGGCAGGTGAGCGCAGCCTCCGGGGCCGGCGCCGCCGGCGGGATCGGTGCGGCATTGCTCGCGCTGGGTGCCACCGCCGAAGCGGGAGCGGACATCGTGGCACGCCACACCGGTTTGGCGGCCGCCCTCGCCGATGCCGACGTGGTCGTCACCGGTGAGGGCCGGTTCGACCAGCAGTCCCTGCACGGCAAGGTGATCGGTTCGCTGTGCAACGCGGCCCGGGCGCGGGAGCTGCCGGTGCTGGTGCTGGCGGGTCAGATCGACCTGGACGAACCGGCGCTTCGGTCGGCTGGCGTGGTGGCAGCCCGGGCGATCGCCGACCACGCCGGATCCGTGCGGCTGGCCCTGGTGGACGCGGCCAACCAGCTGATCGGGCTGACCACGGTGCTTGCGGCGCAGATCGGCAGCCGGCCGGCGGATTCCCCCGATCCGGCGGCTCAGTAGGGAACACCTCGACGCGCGGTATCGTTGTGACGGTGGGCTTGGATGCTTCGAGTCGAGGCGAGCCCGCCCCGAATCAACGGCAATAGGGAGACGCAATGACTGTTCAGGACCAGTCGACCACCGAGTCTCAGGGCGTGGTCTTGACCGATGAAGCCGCGGCCAAGGTGAAGTCGCTGCTGGCTCAGGAAGGCCGTGACGACCTGACCCTGCGCATCTCGGTCCAACCGGGCGGCTGCGCCGGCCTGCGCTACAACCTGTTCTTCGACGACCGCAGCCTCGACGGTGACGTGATCACCGACTTCAACGGGGTCAAGCTGGCCGTCGACCGGATGAGCGCCCCGTACCTGCAGGGTGCGGAGATCGGCTACGCCGACCAAATCGACAAGCAGGGCTTCACCATCGAGAACCCCAACGCCGGCGGCTCGTGCTCGTGCGGCGACTCGTTCAACTGACCACCGGCAACCGCCCCTCGGCCTGACGGCTAGGCGCTGCCCGGCGACGGGCCGGCTTCCACGGGCCGCTACCGTGGGAACCCACATTCAGGTCCACGCTGCACACGAGGGGGATAGTCAGTGACGATTGCGGTGACCGGTTCGATCGCAACCGACCATTTGATGCGCTTTCCGGGTCGGTTCTCCGAACAGCTGTTGGCCGATCACCTGCAGAAGGTTTCGCTGAGCTTCCTGGTCGAAGACCTGGTAGTGCACCGCGGCGGGGTGGCCGGCAACATCGCCTACGCGATCGGCGTGCTCGGCGGTGACGCCGCTCTGGTCGGCGCGGCCGGCGACGACTTCGCCGACTACCGCGACTGGCTGGTGTCGCACGGCGTCAACTGCGACAACGTGCTGGTCTCGGCGACCTCGCACACGGCGCGCTTCACCTGCACCACCGACGTCGACATGGCCCAGATCGCCTCGTTCTATCCCGGCGCCATGTCCGAGGCCCGCAATATCTCGCTGGCCAAGGTGGTCGAGAACGTCGGCAACCCCGAACTGGTGATCATCGGGGCCAACGACCCTGAGGCGATGTTCCTGCACACCGAGGAGTGCCGCAAGCTGGGCCTGGCGTTCGCTGCCGACCCCTCCCAGCAGCTGGCCCGGCTGACCGGCGAGGAAATCCGCCGGCTCATCGACGGTGCGGCCTACCTGTTCACCAACGACTACGAGTGGGACCTGCTGCTGTCCAAGACCGGCTGGACCGAGGCCGACGTCATGAAGCAGGTCGGGATGCGGGTCACCACCCTGGGTGCCAACGGTGTCGACATCGTCAACCCGGACGGCTCCCGCGTCCACGTGGGTGTGGTTCCGGAGAAGGCCCAGACCGACCCGACCGGAGTCGGCGACGCCTTCCGCGCCGGTTTCCTCACCGGCCGCAGCGCCGGGCTGAGCCTGGAGCGCTCGGCGCAACTGGGATCGCTGGTGGCGGTACTGGTGCTGGAGTCCACCGGAACCCAGGAGTGGTCGTGGGATTGCGACGGCGCGCTGGCCCGGCTGGCCGACGCCTACGGCGATGCCGCGGCCGCCGACATCGGCACCGCGCTCAAATAGTTTCTACCCACGCGGACGTGCGGTTTCATACGTGCGCTGCGGCGCGTTGCGGATGAAACCGCACGTTCGGAGAAGTCTTTAGAGCTGCACTGGGTAGGCCGGCTCGCTGATGGCCGGCACCACGGAGTGCTCGACGAAGATCGCGTGCCACAGCATGAAGATCAGCACGGTCCACAGCCGGCGGCTGTGATCGGCGGTGCCGACGCGGTGCTCGTCGAGCATCGTGCGCACCGCGGCGACGTCGATGAGGTGGTCCGCGCCGGTGGCGGTCACCGTGGCGTAGGCCCACTCCACCAGCTCACCGGCGCGCAGCCAGTGCCGCAGCGGGACCGGGAAGCCGAGCTTGGGCCGGTGCAGCACGTGGGCGGGGATGATCGGCTCCAGCGCGCGGCGCAGCGCGTACTTGGTGGTGGTGCGGGTGATCTTGGCCGACACCGGCAGTCTCGAGGCCACCGCGAACACCTCGGGGTCCAGGAACGGCACCCGCAGCTCCAGCGAATTGGCCATCGTCATCTTGTCCGCCTTGACCAGGATGTCGCCGCGGAGCCAGGTGAACAGGTCGATGTGCTGCATCCGGGCCACCGGGTCCCAGCCGGCTGATTCGGCGTACACCGGGGCGGTGACGTCGGTGTGGGTCCAGTTGGGGGAGAAGCCGGGCAGCACCGCCCGCAGCTGCTCGTCGGAGAAGCTGCGCGCGTTGCCGTAGTAGCGCTCCTCCAGCGTCAGCGACCCGCGGTGCAGCAGGCTTTTGCCGCGCATGCCGTCCGGCAGCGGCCGCGACACCTTGCCCATCGACCGGCGCACCGGTGCGGGCAGGTAATCGAACGGCCGCAGCGACAGCGGCTCGCGGTAGATCGTGTAGCCGCCGAACAACTCGTCGGCGCCTTCCCCGGAGAGCACCACCTTGACGTGCTTGCGGGCTTCGCGGGCGATGATGTACAGCGGCACCAGGGCCGGGTCGGCGACCGGGTCATCGAGGTACCAGACGATCTCGGGCAGGGCGGCGACGAACTCGGCCGGGCTGACCACCTTGACAACATGGCGGGCGCCGATCGCCTCGGCGGACGCGGCGGCCACGTCGACCTCGGAGAAGCCCTCCCGCTCGAAGCCGGTGGTGAAGGTGATCAGCCTGGGGTTGTGGCGCATCGCCAGGGCGGCGATCGCGGTGGAGTCGATTCCCCCCGACAAAAAGGCGCCGACGGTGACGTCGGCCCGCATGTGCTTGGCCACGGAGTCCTCGAGCACCGCGGTGATCTCGTCATAGCGGGCCTGCTCGGTGTCGCGGGTGATCGGGGTGGCGTCGAAGCGCGGCCGGAAGTAGCGGGTGATCTCGGGGACCGGCCGACCCGGGCTGATCTTCGCCCAGCAGCCTGACTCCAGCCGGCGTATGCCGCGGTGCAGCGTTTCCGGTTCCGGCACGTACTGCAGCACTGTGTAGTGCTGGAGCGCGCGCACATCGATGCCGGCGTCGCCGGTCTCGAAACCCACGAGGTCGGCCAGGTCCAGCAGGGACTTCTTCTCACTGCCTACGGCGGCGCCGCCCGGCCCGCTCGCCACGAACAACGGCTTGATCCCGAACGGGTCGCGGGCGCAGAACAGTTCACCGCGCAGGGTGTCCCACAGAGCGAAGGCGAACATGCCGCGCAGCCGCGGCAGCACGTCGGCGCCCCAGTGGTGGTAGCCGGCGACGATCGCCTCACCGTCGCCATCGGTGTGGAAAACCGCGCCGTGGGCCGCGGCCAGTTCCTCGCGCAACTCGAGGTAGTTGTAGATCTCGCCGTTGAACACCAGCACGTAGCGGTCCGGTTGCTCGGCGGGCCCCCAGCGCAGCGGCTGGTGCGAATGTTCGATGTCGATGATCGACAGCCGGTTGAAGCCGAGGGCCACGCCGTCACCGGTCCAGGTTCCCAGCTCGTCGGGCCCTCGATGGCGCATCAGGTGCGCCGCCCGTTCGACCCGCGCGGCGACGCCGGAGAGGTCGCTGACGTCGGCGGCGGGGACCGCGCCGGGGTTGGCGGTGCCGGCCGGGGCACACACGAAGGCCAGCAGTCCACACATCGGGTCCTAGTATGCCGCACCGGCATCGGCTCGGGCCTGCGTAGGGCGGGTACCTGAGTAGGGGCGGCCGCGGCGGCGGCTACCCAGTGGGATCAGCCAACCGGCAGGTCTCGCGAACCTCGGTCATCCGGGTGGTCTACGCTGCGTAGTATTCGACTGCTCCGCCGGTTCGTACCGGGCCGGTCTGTGACTCGAGGAGGCACCAACGTGACACGTCGCGGGCAGGGCGTTGTGCTTAGCCGTCTGCGTCGACCGCTGGCGGGGGCCGGCGCGCTCGGACTGCTGGCGGTGACGCTCAGCGGTTGCAGCTTCGACTGGACCGACGTCGTCGGTTTCGGCTGGCCCAAGGGCATCACCCCGGAGGCCGAGGCCAACTACAAATTGTGGCTGGGCATGGTGATCGCCTCGGTCGTGATCGGCGGGCTCGTCTGGGGAATGATCTTCTGGTCGACGATCTTCCACCGCAAGAAGGCGACCGACACCGAACTTCCGCGCCAGTTCGGCTACAACATGCCCCTGGAGCTCGGGCTCACCGTCCTGCCGTTCCTGGCCATCGCGGTGATCTTCTACTTCACCGTCGTGGTGCAGGAGAAGATGCTGCACCACGAGCCCGACCCGGAAGTGGTCGTCAACGTCACCGCGTTCCAGTGGAACTGGAAGTTCGGCTACCAGAAGGTCAACTTCTACGACGGGACGCTGACCTACGAGGGCGCCGACCAGGAGCGCAAGGACGCGATGGCCTCCAAGCCCGAAGGCGTCGACAAGCACGGCGAGGAACTGGTCGGGCCGGTGCAGGGTCTCAACACCGAGGACCGCTCCTACCTGAACTTCGACAAGGTCGAGACGCTCGGCACCACGAACGAGATCCCGGTGCTGGTGGTGCCCAGCGGTAAGCGCATCGAGTTCGTGTTGAACTCCGCCGATGTCATCCACTCCTTCTGGGTGCCGGAGTTCCTGTTCAAGCGTGACGTCATCGCCTGGCCCGAGCGCAACAACCAGGTGAACACCTTCCAGGTCTCCGAGATCACCAAAGAAGGGGCGTTCGTCGGCCACTGCGCCGAGATGTGCGGCACCTACCACGCGATGATGAACTTCGAAGTCCGGGTGGTCTCGCCCAACGACTTCAAGGCCTACCTCGGCCAGCGCATCGCCGGGAAGAGCAACGCCGAGGCGCTGGAGGCGATCAAGCAGGAGCCGCTGGCCATCACCACGTACCCCTTCGATAGCCGCCGCGGCCTGCTCGCCCCCAACGCCAGCGACAAGTAGGGACAACCTCATGCGCATCGAATCCAGGCTGTTCGAGTTCGTGGCTACCTTCTTCGTGGTGGTCGGGATCATCTACGCCGCGCTGACGACACTGTTCGCCACCGGCGGGGTGGAGTGGGCCGGCACAACGGCCCTGATCCTCACCGGGGTGATGGCCCTGATCGTGGCCACCTTCTTCCGGTTCGTGGCACGCCGGCTGGACACCCGCCCCGAGGACTATGAGGCCGCCGAAATCAGTGACGGCGCCGGGGAATTGGGCTTCTTCAGTCCGCACAGCTGGTGGCCGGTCCTGATCGCGCTGTCGGGTTCGGTGGTCGCCGTCGCGATCGCGTTGTGGCTCCCGTGGCTGATCGCGGGCGGGGTGGCGATGGTGCTGGCGACGGTGGCCGGGTTGGTCTTCGAGTACTACATCGGCGCCGAGAAACACTGAGCCGGTCCATCGGGACCGCCGTGTCAACCCGCTTGGGTAAAGTTGCCGGTGCACAATGACCAACGGCGGTTGATTTCGGCCGCGGTGGGCGTGGCGCGCGTGGGCGCCGCGGTGGAACAGGATAGGCGGGAATGAGCGGGCCGAATCCCCCGGAGGCGGGCTCTGAAGCCGAGGACCCCGGCACCGGTCAGCCGACCTCAGAAGCCGTTTCGGGCGCGCCCGGTGACGCGGATATCCCGGCGATCGATGAGATTGCCGCGGCCACGCCGAACAACACGGCGTACTCACAGGCCTATTCGGCTCCCGAGTCGGAGCAGTTCTTGAGCGGCCCCTACGTGCCGGTGGATCCGCGGCTATACGAGTACGACAACTACGACACCCCTGACGAGCCGGATCCGCACGCCAAGACGCCGCGCTGGCCCTGGGTGGTCGGTGTGACCGTGATCGTCGCCGCGATCTCCCTGGTGGTCTCGGTGGCGCTGCTGTTCGCCCGCAGCGAGACCCACGACCTGGCTACGCCCGACACGACGAGCACCACCGTGTCGCAGCCGCCGGTGCAGGACGAGATCACCAGGACCAGTCACCCGACCACCACGCTGCCGCCGCCACCGCCGCCGTCCAGCGAGGAGCCCCCACCGCCACCGCCGTCCAGCGAGGAGCCGCCGCCCCCGCCGCCACCGGCCGAGAGCCCCTCGCCTGAACCATCCCCTACGACAACGGAGCACACCACGACCACCCAGGCCAAGCCGATGCAGGTGACCTACTCGGTGACCGGCACCAAGGCACCGTTCGACCAGATCACGATCACCTACGTCGACGCATCCGGACAACGCCGGACTCAACGCAACGCCTACATCCCGTGGTCGCTGACGTTGACGCCGATCTCTCAGTCCGAGGTCGGCTCGGTGGAGGCATCCAGCATGCTGCGGCTGAGCAAGCTCAACTGCTCGATCACCAGCAGCGACGGTCGGGTGCTGTCTGCCAGCAGCAACGACGCACCGGCGACGAGCTGCTGATGGTCGGCCGAAACATCGCAGACCGATTCGCCCGCCCGGGGCAGTCCCCGGAGGTCACCGACCGGGTGTTGCTCGGTGGCTGCGCCGCGATCTGGCTCACGCTGCTGGGCATGAGCGTGGCGGCGACGGTCGCGCTGGTCGATCTCGGGCGTGGTTTCGAACAGCCGGCCGAAAGCTCGCACAACGGACTGCTGTACATCGTCATCGGCGTCTCCGCACTGGTCATCCTGGCCGCTGTCCCGGTGTTACTGCGGGCTCGCGCAGCCGGCCCACCAGGCGCCGGCTTCGCACCCCGGGCCGGAACGCCGGCGCGGCCGGGTGCGCCGCTGCCGCAGCGCGGGTTCGACGCCCCGGGGCGGCGGGCGGCCACCGAGCGTCCGGCGCTGCCCAATCAGGCCCAGGTGGACCGGGTGCTGCTGCGTGGCGTCACCGTGCTTGCCAGCGCCGTCGGCGGCGCCCTGACCCTGGTCGCCGCAGCGACCTATCTCATGGCAGTCGGCAAGGACACCGGTTCGTGGGTCTGCTATGGGCTTGCCGGGGCGATCACTTTGGCCATGCCGGTGATCCCGTGGCTGTACCTGCGCCGCCTGGGCGAGGTGCTGGAGCTGCCGTCCCGGTTCGGCTGACGCCGCGCTTACGGCCAGAGCAGAGACGCTGACCAGTCCGCGCCGTCGCGTTCATAACGCAATCTGCGGTGCCGGCGATCCGGATCCGACTGCCAGAATTCGACCGCGTCGGCCCGCACCGCATACGACACCCAGTCGGCGGGGACCACGGCGGGGGACCGCTCGAGTTCCAGGCGAGCCTTCGCCAACGCCGCACTGATCTCCGCGGCATCGCCGTAGGGCTCGCTCTGGCGCCCGGTCAGCGCCATCGTCCGGGCGCCCTCGGAGCGGGCCAGGAAGTCGTCGGTGGTCACCTGCGGCGAGTCGGCCTGCGCGATGCCCTCCACCCGGACCTGCCGGCCCAGTGCGGGCCAGTAAAACGTCAGTGCCACAGCAGGATTGCGGGCGAGCTCGGCACCCTTGCGGCTCACCGAGCTGACCGCGAAATGCCACCCGGCGCTATCGACGTCCTTGAGGATCAATACCCGCGCCGATGGCCGGGACGCGGACACTGTCGACACCGTCATCGCATGCGGTTCGGTGACTCCGCTGTCGACGGCGTGCAGCAGCCACGCGGTGAACAACTCCACCGGATCGTCGGGAGCCCGCGCCGGATCGAACTCCGGCGCGCATCCGACCAAAACGGGCAGCCCGCGCAGTAAAGCGCGCAGGCTGCCCGTCGGCGGCTGTGGCCTAGTGCTGCTGGCCGTTGCCGTTACCGTCTTGACGCTGGGCCAGCGCGGTCAGCGCACGCCGCTCGCTGGCGTGTGCGGCCTCGTTGAGCGCGGCGTCCTCATCGACCGGGTCGGCCGTCAGGAAGCTGCCCCGGCCGGGAGCACCGCCCGAACCGAGCTTGTTCATCTTCTTGGGCAGGGGCGCGCCGGCGTATTCCAGCGGAATCGGGTGGCCGTGGTCGTCGACCGGGCCCAGCGGCTGGTGCAGCTCGATGTAGGCACCGTGCGGCAGCCGCTTGATGATGCCGGTCTCGATACCGTGCTCGAGCACGTCACGGTCACTGCGCTGCAGCCCGATGCACCACCGGTAGGTGACGAAGAAGATGATCGGCGGCAGTACCACCATCCCGATGCGGCCGATCCAGGTCGTCGCATTCAACGAGATGTGGAACTTCCAGGCGATGATGTCGTTCATCGCAGCCAGGGTCAGCACCAAGTAGAAGCTGATCGCCATGGCGCCGATCGCGGTGCGGACCGGTGCGTCCCGGGGACGCTGTAGCAGGTTGTGGTGCGCATAGTCCCCGGTGAACCGCTTCTCCAGGAACGGGTAGATGGTCAGCAGGATGAAGACCAGACCCATGATCAGCGCGACCCAGACGGAGCCGGGCACGGTGTGACCCCAGAAGTAGAACTCCCACGCCGGCCACAACCGGGCCAGCCCCTCGGTCCACATCATGTAGAAGTCCGGCTGGCTGCCCGCCGACACCTGCGAAGGCCGGTAGGGGCCCAGGTTCCAGATCGCGTTGATCTGCAGCAGGCCGCCCATCAGGCCGAGGATGCCGGTGATAATCGCGAAGAACGCGCCGGACTTGATCGCGAAGATCGGCAGCACGCGCACCCCGACGACGTTGCTCTCGGTGCGTCCGGGTCCGGGGAACTGGGTGTGCTTCTGGAACCACACCAGCGCCAGGTGCACGCCGATCAGGGCCAGGATGATGCCCGGGAGCAGCAGAATGTGCAGGGCGTAGAGCCGGGGGATCAAGATGGTGCCCGGGAAATCGCCACCGAACAGCGCCCAGTGCAGCCAGGTCCCGATGACCGGCATGCCCAGGGTGATCGACGAGAGCGCAGCCCGGATACCGATGCCGGACAGCAGGTCGTCGGGCAGCGAATAGCCGAAGTAGCCCTCGAACATGGCCAGGATCAGCAGCAGCGACCCGATCACCCAGTTCGCCTCGCGCGGCCGGCGGAATGCACCGGTGAAGAAAATGCGCGCCAGGTGCACCATGATCGACGCGGCGAACATCAGCGCCGCCCAGTGGTGCAGCTGCCGGACGAACAGGCCGCCGCGCACCTCGAAGGAGATGTTCAGGGCCGTCTCGTAGGCCCGCGACATCTGCACACCGTTGAGCGGCTGGTAGACGCCCTGGTAGATGACCTCGGCCATCGACGGGTCGAAGAACAGCGTCAGGTAGACGCCGGATAGCAGCAGAATGATGAAGCTGTACAACGCGATCTCACCGAGCAGGAACGACCAATGCGTCGGGAAGACCTTGTTGAACTGGCGTCGCAGCGCCGCCGCCGGGTGGTAACGAGTGTCGATGTCGTCTGCTTGACGGGCGAGCAGGTCGCCGATTGCAGGGCTCATGAGGTGCGCTCCCAGAAGGCCGGTCCGACAGGTTCGGCGAAGTCGCCGTTGGCGACCAGATAGCCGTTGGCGTCAATGGTGACCGGCAGCTGTGCCAGTGCGCGCGCCGCCGGGCCGAAGACCGGCTTGGCGAAGTGCAGTGCGTCGAACTGCGATTGATGGCACGGGCACAGAATCCGGTAGGTCTGCTGCTCGAACAGCGAAGACGGGCAACCCAGGTGCGAGCAGACCTTCGTGTAGGCGAAGAAGTCGCCGTAGTTGAAGCTCTCCTGGCCCGCTCGCTTGACCACCCTGGGCATGTCGTCGGGCCGGATGCGGATAAGCATCACCGGGTTGCGCACGCCCATCATGATCTCGTTGAGCTTCTCGCGCGATTCCTCAGTCGTGCCGTCGCCGTCGGACTCCCGCCACGGGAAGACGGTCTCCATGCCGCCGGCGTCGAGGTCCTCGGGGCGCATCTTGACGAACGGGGAGTTGGTGCTGTGCCCGGTTGCCCGGGCCAGGTAGATCGTCTCGCCGTGATAGCGCGGGGTCCATCCCGAGGTCCACAGCATGGCCTTTTTGCCCTCGGCGGTGTCGACGACCGGTTTCCACGGGTTCTTGATCAGGCCACCGGCCCCGGCAACCAGGGTGCCCAGGCCAAACGCGCCGAAGCCGATGCCCAGCGATGCGCCGAGCAGCTTGCGCCGCCCGATCGTCGAGCCCTCGAATGCGTCGGTCAGCTGGGCGCCCACCGTTTTACGGTCCAGCTCAGCAGAGCTGCCGTCGTGGCGTTGCTGGATGGTGATCTCTTCGGGGATGAACTTCTTGACGAACATCACCGCGCCGACGCCGATCAGCAGCACCGAGAGCCCGAAGGTCAGCCCGTACAGCGGAGTGGCCAACGAGTAGGCGAACCCCTCCGGGGACTCCACCGGGGCGTATTCCCACGGCCAGAACAGGAAGATCAGCAGCAGGGCGAGCCCGAAGCCGCCGGCGGCCAGGAACCAGCCGGCGACGCTGCGTTCGGCCCGCTTCTCGGCCCGGGTGTCTGCGACCGGCCAGCGCGGGTCCTTGAAGATCGTCTCCACGCCGTCGAGGCGGCCACCGAGGGCGAGCAGCTCGTCGTTGTCCATCGCGGCCAGCTGGGCCTCGTCGGGAACGCTTGTCTCCTTGCTGACCTCGGTCATGAACGTGCCCCGATCCACATAGCCGCGCCGATGGCGGCGACCATCCCGATAATCCACATCACCATGCCTTCGGGCGCGGGGCCGAAACCGCCGAGCCCGTAGCCGCCCGGATCATGTTCCTCGGTAACGGCTCTGACGTAGGCGATGATGTCCTTTTTCTCCTCCATGGAGATCTGCCGGTCGGAGAACCGCGGCATGTTCTGCGGGCCGGTCAGCATCGCGGTCAAGATCTGCTGCTCGTTGGCCGGTGCCAGGTCCGGGGCGTACTTGCCCGACGACAGCGCGCCGCCTCGGCCGGTGAAGTTGTGACACGACGCGCAGTTGAGCCGGAAGAGGTCACCGCCGCGGCCCAGGTCGTCGCCGCGCAGCGAGGCCTGCGCGATGCTGCCGTCGGCGTTGCGCACCACGGTGGGGCCGCCACCGTGGGCCTGCACGTAGGCGCCCAGCGCGTCGATCTGCTTGTCGTCGAAGTTCGGGTATTTACGGGGCGCCTGCGCCTCACCGCGTGCCGCGGGCATCCGCCCGGTGGACACCTGGAAGTACACGGCGGCCTCGCCGACGCCGAGCAGGCTCGGTCCGCGGCCGGGCTCACCCTGCAGGTTGGCGCCGTGGCAGCTCACGCAGGAGGTGTCGAATAGCTGCTTGCCGGTGCGCAGCAGCGCCGAGGTGGACTCGTCGGCGACCGCCACCTGCGGGGTCGGGGTCACCACCGCCGCCAGGCCGCCGGCCAGGGCCAGTGCGACCAGCAGCAGCAACCCGCCGGACAACCGACGCCGAAGCCGCCGCCGGGCGACGGATTCGTTGGGGCGAGGTCGGGCCCACTTCTTCGGTGTCTTCAACCGAACACTCCTGTTCATCGGGCGGTGGCTCATCGGATGAAGTAGATCGTGGCGAACAGTGCGATCCAGACGATGTCGACGAAGTGCCAGTAGTAGGACACGACGATCGATGCGGTGGCCTGGGCCGGGGTGAACTTGCTCATCGTGGTGCGCATCATCAGGAAGACGAACGCGACCAACCCGCCGATGACGTGTAGACCGTGGAAGCCGGTGGTCAGGTAGAAAACGCTGCCGTAGGAGCTCGACGGAATGGTGGTGCCGTGCATGATCAGGTGGTAGTACTCGTAACCCTGACCGCAGACGAAGAACGTTCCCATAGCGAACGTCAGCAGATACCACCGGCGCAGCCCGAACACGTCGCCGCGCTCGGCGGCGAACACGCCCATCTGGCAGGTGAACGACGACGCGATCAGCACCAGCGTCACCGGGACCGCCTGCCACAGGTTGAGCTCGGTTGGCGGCGGCGGCCAAGCACCACCGGACTGGGCTCGCGCGGTGAAATACATCGCGAACAGCCCGGCAAAGAACATCAACTCACTGGACAGCCACACGATGGTGCCGACGCTGACCATGTTGGGACGGTTCAGCGAATGCACACGCGACGTAATGGCAGTACCCGAGGACCCCACAGCGCTCGTCACATCCGCAAGTATGACGCTATGTAGTTGAAGATCTCCACCCGGGGCGGGCAATTCGTCGGAACTGCTGTTGGCCGCGCGTTGGCGCCCTGTTTCCGGGCGGCTTTGGTGGCGCGCGGGCCGCATGCGACGATCGGCGCGTGGTCGAGCCCGGTGGTGAGGCGCAGCCGATAGCGCAGATAGCACAGTGGCGGCAGGTGCTGGGCGGCCTGACGTCCGGTGCGGATCTGGCTCGGGGCCAGGCGGCCTGGGCGATGGAACAGATCATGGCCGGCAGCGCGACGTCGGCGCAGATCGCCGCCTTCGGGGTGGCCATGCAAATGAAGGGCCCGACCGCGGCCGAGGTGGGCGAGCTGGCCGACGTCATGCTGGCGTACGGCCGTAAGGTGCCCACCGACGAGATCGGCACCGACACCGTCGACGTGGTCGGCACCGGCGGCGACGGGGCCAACACGGTGAACCTCTCCACGATGGCAGCGATCGTGGTCGCCGCCGCCGGGGTGCCGGTGGTCAAGCACGGCAACCGGTCCGCCGGTTCGCTCTCCGGTGGCGCCGACACCCTCGAGGCGCTGGGGGTGCGCATCGATCTGGGGCCCGACGCGGTGGCGCGCAGCGTCGCCGAGGTCGGCATCGGGTTCTGCTTTGCGCCCCAGTTTCAGCCGTCCTACCGCAATGCGTCGGTGGCGCGACGCGAGATCGGCGTGCCGACCGTGTTCAACCTGCTGGGCCCGCTGACCAACCCGGCCCGGCCGCGGGCGGGCCTGATCGGCTGCGCGTTCCGCGATCTGGCCGAGGTGATGGCCGGGGTGTTCGCGGCGCGGCGGTCCAGCGTGCTGGTGGTGCACGGCGATGACGGCCTCGACGAGCTGACCACGACCACGACCAGCACCATCTGGCGGGTGCAGGCCGGCACCATCGACCGGCTGACCTTCGACCCCGCCGGGTTTGGGTTCGCCCGCGCCGAGGTGGGCCAGCTGCTCGGCGGCGACGCGCAGGCCAACGCCGAGGAGGCTCGGTCGGTGCTGGCCGGCGCCGCGGGTCCGGTGCGCGATGCGGTGGTGCTCAACGCCGCCGGGGCGATCGTCGCCCACGCCGGGCTATCCAGCAGCGCTGAATGGCTGCCGGCCTGGGAGGACGGGCTGCAGCGCGCTGTCGCGGCGATAGACAGCGGCGCGGCCGAACAGCTGCTCGCTCGTTGGGTCCGCTTCGGCGCTCAGCTCTGAGGCCAGCCGCGCCGAGCGGGCCAGGGCCGCCCACCCCGTCAACGGCCCGGCCGAGCCCAGCGGCTCTGTCCATCCGTCGTGTTCATGCGGCGGTCCCGGCTTCGCCTCTCCTTCGTCGAGCCTCGCTGAACCGCCGTGTTGCTGCGGCGGTCCCAGCTTCGCCTCTCCTTCGTCGAGCCTCGCTGAACCGCCGGGTCCGCCCGCGCCCTCGGCGGGATCGAGACGCACGATGCGCACCCCGGGCGTCGCCAGCCAGCGGGCGATGAGCCCGGTCTCCTCGACCAGGGCGCCGGCCAGCGGTGCCGGCTCGGGCACCACCGCCTGGGCGCCCAGTGTGATCGCGTCGACCACGGGCATCGGTGGCACGCCGCGGGCGGCGCAACCGGCGGCGGCCAACCGGCCGTGGCGGATCACCGCGAGTTGCCACCCCCCGGAGCCGTCCGGTGCGGCGGCCACCAACTCCGGCAGGGCCGCCAACGCGCGGGCGCGCTGGCTTCGCCACAGGACCTCAATGGCGGTCGCCGCACGGTCGCGCAGTCGCGCGGCGCTCTCGTAAAGCCCCCGGTCAGCCAGCGCGCTCACCTGGTCCACCGCCGCACGCAGCGCGGTGTTGTCGCGGCCGTCGATCAACGCGGCCGCCCGCTCGACGCTGTCGGCGTACTGCGCGGCGGTGAGGTCGGGCGCGGCGGGGCAGGGGCTGACTTCGACGGACGGGCAGGCGTGCCGGCCGGTGCGGCTCAAACGCGGTGTGCAGGTGCGGATTCCAGTGAACTGTGCGAGCAAGGCGGCAGTTTCGGCGGCGTCGGCGCGGGAGCGGAACGGCCCGATCACCCGGCCGTGGCGGGGTGCACGCACCACCGACAGGCGTGGAAAGGCCTCCTGCGACAGGGCGATCCACCACCACCGCCGGGGAAACTTCGACCGGCGGTTGTACGGCGGAGCGTGCGCCGCCAGCAGGCGCAGTTCGCGCACCCCTGCCTCCAGCGGGTGCGCGCATTCGACGTGGTCGATCCGGGTGGCCAGTGCCACCATCTCGGCAATGCGGCGCCGGCGGTCCGATCCGTTGAAGTAGGCGCCGGTCCGGCGGCGCAGGTCGGTGGCGGTGCCGATGTAGAGCACCTCCTCGGACGGGCCGCGGAACAGATAGACACCCGGGCGGTGCGGAAGCCCCTCGGCGAGAGTGCGTTTGCGGCGCTGGGCCGGGGTTGCGTGCGACAGGTAGACACGCAGGTCGGCATAGGTGTGGACCCGCTGGTTGCCGACGCGCTCGATCAGGGCGTGCAGGACGTCGACGGTGGCGCGGGCGTCGTCGAGTGCCCGGTGGGTGGGCGTGGTGCTGACCGCGAACAGTCGGGACAACTCGGCCAGCCGCACACTGGGCGCCTCCTCACGGCTGAGCACCCGTCGTGCCAGCCGGACCGTGCACAGCACCGGCGGCCGCGGCCAGCCCAGGCCGCAGTGTTGCGCGGCCGCCCTCAGGAAGCTGACGTCGAACCCGGCGTTGTGGGCCACCAGCACCGAACCGCGGTCGAACCCGGCGAACTCCAGGAAGGTCGGCAGCACGGCCTCGACGGTGGGTGCGTCGTGCACCATCGCGGTGGTGATCCCGGTCAGCCGGACGATCTGGGGCGGGATGCCGCGCCGGGGGTTGATCAACGTGGCGAACTCGCCCTCGACCACGCCGCCCCGCACCTTGACCGCGCCGATCTCGGTGATGGCGTCCGCCGTGCCGTCGGCGCCGGGGGAGGCGCGAGCACCGGTGGTTTCCAGGTCCACCACCACAAAGGTGGTCTCCCGCAACGCCGCGGCGGCCGGGTCGATGTCGAGCCGGGCCTGGCCGTCGAGAAGGCTCAACTGCTGCCCTGCATCAGTGCGGCGGGTCATGCCGTGAACCGTAGGTGGACGCACTGACATCGGGTTGAGCGGCGTTGTCGGTGGCCGCAGTTAGCGTGCCGGCAACCGATCGAAAGGACTCTCAATGAAGAAGTCAAGCCGCCGATTTGGTGATCGGGGGTGAATCGGGTTGCCAGGTGCGGTTGTCACGGATGAGGACGTTGGTGCGGCGCCGCGCCAGGCAGATCGTGGCGGGGATCGGACGCTTTCCTTCGTCTCGTTTTCGCTGGT
>NZ_LZIN01000056.1 GCF_001667375.1 Mycolicibacter sinensis
TCCTTAAGTTCGTAGTTGCAGTTACTTCGTGTTGTTACGTTGTGCTGTGACCCGGGTGGGTCGGGTGAGGCTGCATGGCGTTAGCCGGCCTTGGTGGTGCGGCTTGAAAGGACTGGCCGCCCGGCCTGCTTGGACTTCTCTGGCCGCTGATTGAGATCTGCGATGTGATCGCTTGTTTAAGGAAATGCTGGCGGGGTGGTCCGTGGGGATCGTGGTGGCAGACAAGCGAAAAGAGGTGAGATGACGGCGAGCCAGGTGTGGGCTGGAGTGGATGTCGGTAAGGAACATCACTGGGTCTGCGTGGTCGATGACAACGGCACGGTGATGCTCTCGCGCCGACTGGTCAACGATGAGCAACCGATCCGTGAACTCGTCGCCGAGATTGAGCAACTGGCTGACGAGGTGTCGTGGACGGTCGACTTGACCACCGTGTATGCCGCTCTGTTGTTGACGGTGCTGGCCGATGCCGGTAAGGCGGTCCGGTATCTGGCCGGCCGTGCGGTATGGCAGGCCTCGGCGGTATACCGCGGTGGCGAGGGTAAAACCGACGCCAAAGATGCCCGGGTGATCGCCGACCAGTCGCGGATGCGGGGTGCCGATCTGCCGGTGCTGCATCCCGATGACGACCTGATCACCGAGCTGCGGATGCTGACCGCCCACCGCGCGGACCTGGTCGCTGACCGTACTCGCACGATCAACCGGTTGCGCCAACAGCTCATCGCGGTCTGCCCGGCGTTGGAGCGGGCCGCGCAGCTGACCCAGGACCGCGGCTGGGTGGTGCTGTTGACGCGGTATCAGCGACCGAAAGCCATCCGCCAAAGTGGTGTTTCGCGTCTGACGAAGATGCTCGGCGGTGCCGGTGTGCGCAACGCGACCACGATCGCCGCCGCGGCGGTGGCGGCCGCCAAATCCCAGACGGTGCGCCTGCCTGGCGAAGACGTCGCTGCCGGACTCGTTGCCGAGTTGGCCGGGGAGGTGGTTGCCCTCGATGACCGCATCAAATCCACCGACGCCGACATCGAGGACCGATTTCGCCGCCATCCCGCCGCCGAAGTGATCACCAGCATGCCCGGCATGGGTTTCCGTCTCGGTGCGGAGTTCCTCGCCGCCGTCGGCGATCCCGCTCTGATCGGCTCTGCCGACCAACTCGCCGCCTGGGCCGGGCTGGCGCCGGTATCCAAGGATTCCGGAAAGCGCACCGGACGACTGCACACCCCCAAGCGCTA
Source organism: Mycolicibacter sinensis (assembly GCF_001667375.1). Taxonomy (GTDB): domain Bacteria; phylum Actinomycetota; class Actinomycetes; order Mycobacteriales; family Mycobacteriaceae; genus Mycobacterium; species Mycobacterium sinense_A. The sequence continues at coordinate 1,227 of NZ_LZIN01000056.1, forward strand.
CAGCCGACGGCTGCGTCGGGTCATGTACATGTCCGCACTCACCGCCGTCCGCTGCGACCCCGCTTCCAAGGCCTACTACCAGCGAAAACGAGACGAAGGAAAGCGTCCGATCCCCGCCACGATCTGCCTGGCGCGGCGCCGCACCAACGTCCTC
>NZ_LZIN01000057.1 GCF_001667375.1 Mycolicibacter sinensis
TCTCCGCCAGCGCGCGGATCGCCGCCCGCAACTCGTCGTGCTCCTCGGGGAGTTTGAACAGGTCAAACGACGGATTCCCGGCCCACCCAGCCATCACAGCCTCCTAAGCTACTCGCCGGTAACTTTACCTTGAAGCGCGGCATCCTTCGCAAGCACGGTGTCCGCCAACTTCTTTTGGAATGTCTCCATCCGGGCCCGTAATGCCGGGTCGGCGGAGGCCAGGATACGCACCGCCAGCAAACCCGCGTTGCGCGCACCGCCGATGGAAACCGTGGCCACCGGCACCCCGGCCGGCATCTGCACAATCGACAGCAACGAATCCAGCCCGTCCAGGCGGGCCAGCGGCACCGGGACCCCGATCACCGGCAGCGGTGTGGCCGAAGCCACCATCCCGGGCAGGTGCGCTGCCCCGCCCGCCCCGGCGATGATCACCTCGATGCCGCGGCCGGCGGCGTCCCGGGCGTAGTCGAACATCCGCTGCGGGGTGCGGTGCGCCGAGACCACTCCCACCTCGAACGGGACGTCGAATTCGGCGAGCGCCATGGCTGCGTCTTCCATCACCGGCCAGTCGCTGTCGCTGCCCATGATCACGCCGACCCGGGGGCTGTTAGCCATGTGCATCCCATCCATCTGTCCACTCACCATGCGACAACCAGTGTGCCGCGCTTTCGGCCCGCTCACGCAGCTTCGCCGACGCCGTCGCGTCGTCACCGAGCAGGTTGACGTGCCCGATCTTGCGGCCCGGCCGCTCGTCCTTGCCGTACAGGTGCACCCGCGCGTCGGGATAGCGGGCGAACAGGTGGTGTAGCCGCTCGTCCATCGTCATCGCCGGTAGCTCGGGCGCGCCGAGCACATTGGCCATCACGGTCACCGGCACCACCGGGGTGGTGGCGCCGAGCGGATAGTCCAGCACCGCGCGCAGATGCTGCTCGAACTGGCTGGTCGCCGCGCCGTCCATGGTCCAGTGCCCGGAGTTGTGCGGCCGCATCGCCAGCTCGTTGACCAGCAACTCGCCGTCCGTCGTCTCGAACAGCTCGACGGCCAGCACCCCCACCACACCCAGCTCATCGGCCAGCCGCAGCGCCAATTGCTGTGCGGCAGCGGCTGATTCCTCCGACAGGTCGGGGGCCGGCGCGATCACGGCCACACAGATCCCGTCGTCCTGCACGGTTTCGACCACCGGCCACGCCGCGCCCTGGCCGAACGGCGACCGGGCAACCAGCGCGGAGAGCTCCCGGCGCATCGCGACGCGCTCCTCGGCCAGCACCGGCACCCCGGAGGCCAGGTAGTCGGCGGCGGCGGCCCGGGCCCCGGCGACGTCGTCGGCGATGGTCACCCCGCGCCCGTCGTAACCGCCCCGCGCCGTCTTGATCACCATCGGGCCACCGGTCAGCGCGGCGAAGTCCTCGACCGCCTCGACGCTCTCGATCGCGGCGAACCGCGGCACCGGCGCGCCCAGGGCCGCCAGCTTGCGACGCATCACCAGCTTGTCCTGGGCGTGGCGCAGCGCCCCCGGCGGCGGGGCCACGTTCACCCCCTCGGCAACCAGCTTGTCCAGCAGCTCGGCCGGGACATGCTCATGGTCGAAGGTGAGCACCGTGGCGCCGGTCGCGGCCCGGCGGAGGTCCTCGAGGTCGGTGTGGGAACCGATCACCACATCCGAGGTGACCTCGGCCGCCGGTTCATCGGCCGCGGCGGCCAGAACCCGCAGCCGCTGGCCGAGCGCGATCGCGGCCTGGTGGGTCATCCGGGCCAGCTGACCGCCGCCGACCATGGCGACCAGAGGGCTGCGCCCGCTCTCGGGCGGCGGCGCGGTGGTTGGCTGTTTCGGCACGGGCAATATCGTGTCACGCCGGCCCGTTTGCGTCGTTATCCAGTCGTTAGGCGCAGATCAGGCAAAGTCCGTACACTGGCGACTTGTGTCTTTTACCGACGCCACGATCGCCCGCCTGCCGCGGGTGGTGCGGCCACTGGCCGAGCGCCACCATGAGTTGATCAAGTTCGCCATTGTCGGCGCGACCACCTTCGTCATCGACTCGGCGCTGTTCTACACCCTCAAGCTGACGATCCTGGAGCCCAAGCCGGTCACCGCCAAGGTCATCTCGGGCATCGTCGCGGTGATCGCCTCCTACATCCTCAACCGCGAGTGGAGCTTCAAGGACCGGGGCGGCCGGGAGCGCCATCACGAGGCCCTGCTGTTCTTCGGGGTCAGCGGCGTCGGCGTGCTGCTGTCGATGGCCCCGTTGTGGTTCTCCAGCTACGTGTTGCAGCTGCGGGCGCCGATGGTCTCGCTGACGGTCGAAAACATCGCCGACTTCGTCTCGGCCTACATCATCGGCAACCTGCTGCAGATGGCGTTCCGGTTCTGGGCGTTCCGGCGCTGGGTCTTCCCCGACGAGTTCGCGCGCAGCACGGATGTGGCGCTGGGCGCGGCGATCGAGGACGGCGCACTGGTCGAGGCTCTGGAAGACACCCTGGAGGGCGGCCCGGACACCGGTGTGGTGACCCTGTTCCGGCGCCCCGCCCGGCATCAGCCGCCCGCTGCGGACGGTCTGTCGAAGACTTCGTGATAGAGCAGCGCGTGGACCTGCTCCACGCGCGGGATGTCGTAGAACTCCAGCGGTTCTTGTGACGCCGACTCGATGATCAGCGTCCCGGTGCGCAACATTCGGTCGATGAGCCCGTGGACGAACTCCACGCTGTTGATCCGCGCCAACGCGATGTCGATGCCGCTGCGCGTCAGCAACCCGTGCCGGTACATCACCCGTCGGTCGGTGATGACGAAATGGGTGGTCAGCCAGGTCAGGAACGGCCAGATCGCCAGCCAGCCGACCACCACCAGCCAGATCGCCCAGATCACCCCGAAGACCACGTTCTTGGCGTTGGGGTCCCAGGCCCGCGGGTTGACGATCCCGGACGCGAAACCGGCGCAGGCGGTGGCCAGCAGCAAGGCCAGCACCGGCCCGATCAGGCGTTTGACGTGCGGATGCCGGTGCAGCACCACCTGTTCGTCCGCGGCCAGGACATTCTCCGGATAACCCACGGCCGGTCCTAGCTGCACTCATTCGGCGGTCCCGGCTTCGGCTCTTTTCCGGCGAGCCTCGCTGAACCGCCGTTCGGCCGCAGCCGGGTGACGTCGCCGGCCGACACGGTGACGGTCTGGGCGCCGGTGTCGATGACGAGCCGGCCCATTTCGTCGATGCCCTCAGCGAGGCCCTCGACCCGCTGATCGCCGGGCAGCTCGGCGCGCACCCGGGCACCCAGCGTGCAGCTGTGGCGCCGGTAGTCCGCCGCCAGCGCCTCATCTGCCCCGCCGGCGGCACGCCACGCCGCGATCCGGCCGGCAAGGTGACGAAGAACCTTGCGCGCCAGGATGTTCCGATCAAGCATCGACGCTCCGAGCATGGCCAGCGAGACCGCTGCCGGATCCGGCGCCTGCTGCGCGGTCATGGTCACGTTCAGGCCGAGCCCGACCACGATGAGCTGTTTGGGCGCGGCCACCTCGGCGAGGATGCCGGCCAATTTGCCTTGCTTGTCGGCGCCCACGATTACGTCATTCGGCCACTTCAAGCCGACCTGCAGGCCCTCCTCGGTCAGGGCATCGGCCACCGCGACCCCGGTCGCCAGCGTCAGCCAGCCCCATCCCGACGTTGGCACCATGTCCGCGGCGACCCCGACCGACAGGGCCAGCTGGCTACCCGCCGGGGCCACCCAGTGCCGGCCATGCCGCCCGCGGCCGGCCGTCTGGTGTTCGGCCAGCAGCACCGCGCCGTCGATGTCCTCGCCGGCAGCCGAGCGGGCCAACAGGTCGGCGTTGGTGGACCCGGTTTCGGCGACCACATCCAGTGCGCGCCACGGGTGGCCTGGCCCGACCAGCCCATCACGCAGAACGGGTGCGTCGAGCGGTGGCTGAGCATCCATTTCACCAGCCTAGGGCCGGTGCCGTCGCCGCGCCGGTTGAAACGCCCGAGCGCGGGGTATTAAGGACTGGCAAGGGGAGGAGCCCTAATGGTGGCCGGGAGGTCGCAGAGACGAATTCACCGACGTCACAGTGCACAATCGGTTGCGGTGTCGCTGGCCAGTCGGCTTCTCGTCAAGAATATGGTGCGCGCGTGGGCCTTCCAGCCGGACCTGGCGTGGCCGCTCGCGTCGGTCGACCGGTTCGCCGGCTTGGTGCCCCACCGGCCGGTCGTGGACATCGAACGCTTACGGCTGGATCACTGTGTCGCCGAATGGGTTCAGGCCAGGGGAACCTCGGCGCAGCGCGCGATTCTCTACCTGCACGGTGGCGCTTTTCTGACCTGCGGGCTCAACACCCACCGATCCCTGGTGGCGCGACTGTCCCGGGCCGCCGATGCCTGCGTTCTCAACGTCGAGTACCGAATGTTGCCCTCGCACCGGATATCCGATGCGATCGACGACGGCCTGAGCGGGTTGCGCTGGCTGATTCGTCAAGGCTACGACCCGGGCCAGATCGTCATCGCCGGCGACTCGGCCGGCGGGTATCTGGCGTTCATGACCACTTTGGCCGCCTTGCAGGCCGGGCTGCCGAAACCCGCTGGCATAGCGGCGGTTTCACCCTTCACCGATCCCGACCCGACGACGAAGATGGGCCACCGCAACGCCGACCGTTGCGCGATGTTCCCGTGCGGGGCACTACCGGCTTTCACCCGCCATCTCGCACAGGTCACCTCACCGGTGGACGCCGACCTGTCGTCGCTGCCGCCGGTCACCATCCACGCCAGCTCCGACGAACTGCTGCTGCCCGACGCCGAGGTCATGGCAGAACGCCTCGAGGCCGCCGGGGTGCCGTGCGATCTGCACTTGTGGGACGGCCAGATTCACGATTTCCCGTTGGCGGCCGATGTACTTCCCGAAGGCCGGCGGGCGATCCGATACATCGGCGACTTCGTCAAGCAGGTCACCGAAGTCACCGAACCGCCGAAACCCGGCCCCAGGCCGGGTACGGCCGCCGCCTGAGCTAGGCGCCCAGCTTCGCCAGGCGATTCCGTAGTGGGGCCAGCGCGCACGCATGCCGATACATGTCCGCCCACGGATCACCGCGTTCGGTCATTCGCCGGGGCACGTCGCGCAGGGTGAATCCGTCCGGGCGCAGGCCGGGCACGTCGAGCTCGTCCCATTCCAGGGGCGTGGCCACCGGCGCACCCGGGAGGGCCCGGACCGCGTACGGCGCCACCGCCGTCTGCCCGTAGGCGTTGCGCATGATGTCTACGTACACCCGGCCACCGCGGTTGCCCTTGCGGATTTCGCAGGTGCGGTGCAGCGGGTCGTCGTCGACGACCAGACCGGCGACGGCGCGGGCGAACTCCCGGGCGGTGTCGAAACCGGCACTGCCCCGCAGCGGCGCGACGACATGCAGCCCGCGCGAGCCCGTCGTCTGCACATAGGCCGTCAAACCCAGCTCCTGAAGGACGTCGGCGACCGCGCGGGCAGTGGCCCGGACCACGGCGAAGTCGTCGCCGGCCGGGTCCAGGTCGAACACCAGCCGATCCGGCGCGTCCAGGTGCGGCTGACGTGACAGCCAGGCATGCAGCGTGACGCAGTCCTGGTTGGCTGCCCACACCAGCGCCTCATCCCGCGCCACCACCGGATGCACGACCGATCCCGCACCGGACTTTCGGGGCACATCCACCCGGTCCATCCAGTCCGGCAAGGACGTGGCGAAGTTCTGCTGGATGAATCCCTCCTCGTCGATGCCTCCGGGAAACCGGGTCAGGGTGAGCGGGCGGCCGTCCAGGTGCGGCACCATCACCGGCGCCATCTCGGCGTAATAGTCGATCAGGTCGCCCTTGGTGATCGCTTCGTGGGTGGCCGATGCCGGAAAGAGCACCCGATCCGGATGAGTGATAGCGACGTTGGGCTCCATAGCAGCCGCGTACCCGCTGACCGGGAAGCGATAAACGCCGACCCGTTCGCCACTGCATTCACTTGTGTCACTGCGGTTTTGCTTGTGGATGGAATTCTGCGCCTTGTCGGCGGGTGACGCTAGGGTTAGCACATGCGTTCGAATGACCGGGAAGAGATCGTCGAAGCGTTCGACGCCCTGACCGCCGACCTGGATCGGGCACTGGAGCTGGACTTCGACGCGCTGACCCCGCGCGAGTGCGTGGCGCTGTTGCGACGCTGCGAAGCATTGCGGCGCCGGCTGCCGGCTCTCGAGCACCCCCTGGTCAACCAGCTCGCCGCGGCGGATCCGGCCGAACTGGGCGGCAAACCCGGCTGGATACTGGCCGATGAGCTGCATCTGAGCCGTGGTGAGGCCGGTCGGCGCATCGCCGAGGCCGCCGACCTGGGAACCCGGCGCACCCTGACCGGCCAACCCCTAGAGCCGCTGCTGGCGCAGGTGGCCGCCGCCCAACGCGCCGGCGCGATCGGGGCCGCCCACATCGACGTGATCCGCAAATTCTTCGACTACCTA
>NZ_LZIN01000058.1 GCF_001667375.1 Mycolicibacter sinensis
GACACCTTGCAAGGTGTCGGCGGCAACGGCGGCGAGGGCGGTGCCGGTGGTGACGGCGCCACCGGGACTACGGGGCCCGACGGGGGTGGTGCCGGTGGTAGCGGTGCGGGCGGGCAGGCGAACTCGGGTGCTGATGGCGCGGTTGGTGATCAAGGCGCCGGTGGCAACGGCGGCGTGGGCGGCAAGGGCGGAGACGGTGCGGCCGGCGGGATCGGAACGACCGGTCCGGACGGTGGCGTGGGCGCGGCAGGAACCAGCGAGACGCCCGACGGTGGCACCGGCGAAACCGGGCACACCGGCGGGCAGGGTCAAGCGGGCGGCAACGGCGGGGCCGGTGGCCAGGGCGGTGCGGCGGGCACCGGTTCCACGGACGGCGTGGTGGGCGCCGGCGGTGTCGGCGGCAACGGCGGTATCGGCGGCCAGGGCGGAACCGGCGGCAACGGCGGAAACGGCGGCGCCGGCTACGACCGACCCGGCACCACCGGGCTGTCCGGCGGCAACGGCGGTGTCGGCGGCGCCGGCGGAACCGGCGGGCAGGGCGGCGAAGGCGGCACCGCAGGCCTCGGCGGCCTGAACGGAGCCGGCGTCGACCGGGCCGACGCGGGAACAGACGGCGCCACCGGTTTGCAAGGTGTCGGCGGCAACGGCGGCGAGGGCGGTGCCGGTGGTGACGGCGCCACCGGGACTACGGGGCCCGACGGCGGCGACGGCGGCGCGGGGAAGGCGGGAACGTCGAGCACCCCGACCGGCGGCGCCGGGGAAACCGGCGGCAATGGAGTCGACGGCGGCACCGGCGGTAACGGCGGTAAGGGCGGCCAGGGTGGTGCCGCGGGTACCGGCAGCGTCAATGGCGACGTAGGTGCCGGAGGTAAGGGCGGCGACGCCGGTGACGGCGGCCAGGGCGGCAACGGCGGTAAAGGCGGCACCGGCGGCACCGGCTACACCTCGACCACGGCGAATGGTGCCAATGGCGGCAATGGCGGGACGGGTGGCACCGGCGGCAACGCCGGCCACGCCGGTAAGGCCGGCACGGCAGGCGCTGGCGGCCTAGACGGAGCCGGAAACAACCCGGCGGACGGCGGCAATGCCGGCAGCGACGGCAGCGCCGGCCAGGCGGGCGTCGGCGGTAACGGTGGCCTCGGCGGCAATGGCGCCCAGGGAACCGCGTCCAACTCGGTGAACACGGCCGGCGGCACCGGTGGAAAGGGCGGCACCGGCGGCGACGGGGGTCAGGGCGGCCAGGAAACCGACGGCAGCCACGCGCAGCAGGGCGACGGCGGCGACGGCGGCGACGGCGGCATGGGTGGCACCGGGAAGGCCGGAACGAACGGCGTCAACTCGTTGCTCAACCCCACTCTCCCCGGCACGGGCGGCAATGCCGGTGCGGGTGGCGTCGGTGGCACCGGCGGGAACGGCTTCAACGCCGGCGCCGGTGGCGCGGGCGGTACCGGCGGCACCGGTGGTGACGGCGGTAACGGTGCGGATGCCATAGTCGCTGCCCTGGGCCTCGGCGGGGCGCAGGCCGGTGCCGTGGGTGGCGTCGGCGGCCTCGGTGGTGTCGGCGGTGTCGCCGGCACCGCCAACGGCGGGCTCGTCGGTAGCAATGGCGCCGGCGGCGACGGCGGTGTCGGCGGCGCCGGCGGTCTAGGTGGGAGCGTTCTCGTCGGCCTGGGTGGCGCCGGCGCTCAGGGCGGCCACGGCGGCGCCGGCGGGGTGGCTGGCGTTGGCGGCGGAAGTGGAGTCGACCAGGGCGCCGCCGGTATCAGCGGCGCGGGCGGCGACGGTGGTAAGGGTGGTGACGCCGCCATCTCCGTGGTCGGCGGAAACGGTGGCGCCGGCGGTACGGGCGGCACCGGCGGCGCCGCCGCCAACCAGGCCGGCAGCATCGCCGGCGAAGGTGGACAGGGCGGCGACGGCGGTGGCGGCCTGGCCGGAACCATCGGCGGCGGCAAGGGCGGGAACGGCGGCGACGGTGGCGCCGCGAGCAACGCCGACGGAAGTGTCGGCGGCCAGGGCGGGACCGGCGGCACCGGTGGCACCAACCTTGCCGGTCTGGCAGTCGGTAGCACCGGCGGCACCGGCGGCACCGGTGGCGCCGCCGGCAGCGGGGTCGGAAGCATCGGCGGCCAGGGCGGCACCGGTGGCACCGGTGGCAGCAACGTAATCGGTGTCTTGTCCGGCGGCGCGGGTGGCGCCGGCGGGACCGGTGGCGCCGGCGGCAGCGGGGTCGGCAGTGTCGGTGGCCAGGGCGGCACCGGTGGTGTCGGTGGCGACAACCTTCTTGGTGCCGCGCCCGGCAGCACGGGCGGCGCGGGGGGCACCGGTGGCGCCGCCGGTACCGCGGTCGGCAGCACCGGCGGTGCCGGTGGAACCGGTGGTGCCGGTGGCGGCAACGCCCTGAGCGCCTTCGGCGGTGACGGCGGCGCCGGCGGCAAGGGTGGCTCGGGTACGGCGGCCGGCACCAACGGCGGCGACGGCGGCACCGGCGGTGCGGCCGGCGGCGACTTCATCGGGGTCTTCACCGGCTCCGGCGGCCATGGCGGCACCGGCGGAAACGGCGGTGCCGGTGGAGCCGGTGGCACCGGTGGTACCGGTGGCCCGGCGAACGGCACCCCGGGCTCTCCGGGCAGTCCGCCCAGCGGAAGCACGGGCGGCGCAGGAGGTGCGGGCGCCCCCGGCAGCATCGTGGGGTAGCGCGCCCCGAGCTTGAGAACTGGGCGAGGCCACGCCGGTAGGCTGAAATCCATGTTCTCCCTGCTGCCGTCGTTACCTGGCCTGGATGACCTGCGCGGCGCGGCCCGGCGCATCGACACCGCCCGGCACCATGGTGTGCCCAACGGTGTCGTGCTCGAACTCGACCTGCAGTCGCTGCCGCACGAGACCGGCGGTTTCGACCCGCTGGCGCTGCTTCGTTCCGGAAGCCAGCCGCCGGTGCTGCGTGACGTGGTGGCTGCGATCCACCGCGCGGCCGAAGACCCGCGAGTCGCCGCACTGATAGCGCGGGTGCAGCTTTCGTCCGCGGCTGCCGGCCCGGTCCAGGAGCTTCGGGCCGCGATCGCCGACTTCACCGCGGTCAAGCCGTCGCTGGCGTGGGCGGAGACCTACCCGGGCACCCTGTCCTATTACCTGGCGTCGGCGTTCGGCGAGGTGTGGATGCAACCCTCGGGGACGCTCGGACTGATCGGCTTCGCCACCAATGCGACGTTCCTGCGCACCGCCCTGGACAAGGCAGGCATCGAAGCGCAGTTCGTCGCCCGCGGCGAATACAAGTCGGCGGCCAACCTGTTCACCCAGGATTCCTACACCGACGCGCACCGCGAGGCCGATACCGCGCTGGTAGAAAGCCTGCACGCGCAGGTGCGCAGGGCCGTCGCCGAATCGCGGAATCTGGACGGCGGCGTCGTCGACGAGTTGGCCGACCGGGCGCCGTTGCTGCGTGACGACGCGATCGGGGCGGGCCTGATCGACCGGATCGGATTTCGCGACGAGGCCTACGAACGCATCGCCGAACTCGTTGGCGCCGAGGGTATCTCAGGCGCCGACGATGACGACGCACCACCTCGTCTCTACCTGTCGCGCTACGCGAATGCCACCGCCGAGGGAGCACGACCGGGCCTGCCGGGACGCAAACCCAAGCCGGCGATCGCCGTGGTGACGGTGGCAGGGGCGATCGTCAGCGGCTCCGGCGGGCCGCAGCTGTCGCCGTTCGGCAACCGCAGCGTCGGCGGCGACACGATCGCCGCGGCCCTGCGCGAGGCCGCCGCCGACGACGACGTCGCTGCGATCGTGCTGCGGGTGGACAGCCCGGGCGGCTCGGTCACCGGCTCGGAGACCATCTGGCGTGCGGTGCAGCAGGCGCGGGAGGCCGGCAAACCGGTGGTGGCCTCGATGGGCGCGGTCGCCGCATCCGGCGGCTACTACATCTCGGCGGGCGCCGACGCCATCGTGGCCAACCCGGGCACCATCACCGGATCGATCGGCGTGGTGACCGGCAAGCTGGTCGCCCGCGAGCTCAAGGACCGCCTGGGAGTGGGCACCGACACCGTGCGCACCGGCGCCAACGCCGACGCCTGGTCGATCAACGCCCCGTTCACCGCCGAACAGCACGGGCAGGTCGAAACCGAGGCCGACCTGTTCTACACCGACTTCGTAGCGCGGGTCGCCGAAGGTCGCAAGCTGTCCACCGAGGCGGTCGACGCGGTGGCGCGCGGGCGGGTGTGGACCGGCGCTGACGCCGCCGAACGCGGCTTGGTCGACGAGCTGGGTGGACTGGGCACGGCCGTGCGCCGCGCCAAGGTGCTGGCCGGACTCGACCCCCACGCGCAGGTCCGCACGGTGCGCTACCCCGGCTCGTCACTGTGGGAGTTCATCCGGCCGCGCCCGTCCTCGCAGCCGGCGGCGGCGCTCTCGGATGCGGTCGGGGCGCTGCTGGTGCGGTCGCTGACCGGGATCGTCGAGCAGGCGGGGCGGTCGGTCAACGGCGCCCAGGTGCTGTGGTTGGGTGAATCGCGCTGGTGAGCGCGTAACACAGATTCAACATTTTGCTTCCGCGACAGTAAAAACTCGGTAACGCGCGCTTAACGAGCGCCACTCATGCTGGGAAGCATGAAACGGTTACTGCTGTTGGCAGGTCTGAGTGCGATGGTCGGCCTCGCGGCGCCTGCCCACGCCGCACCGACCGGCATCGACGGGCAGTTCCTCGCCACCCTGACCGGGGCCGGGCTCAGCCACTCCGGAAACGACCAGGCCGCGGTGTCGGCCGGCCGTGCCGTGTGCCAGCTGATGGACGCCGGGCTGTCCCCGATGGACACCGTCGTCGCGGTGCAGGCCACCAACCCCGGCTTCACCATCCAGAAGGCGGGGGAGTTCGCCGCCATCTCGACCGCGCACTACTGCCCGGAGCACATGTAGGCACCCCGCGGTCAGGTCTGCGGTCTGGCACCCAGCACGTCACAGAACAGCGCGCGGCGTAGCGCGAGTTCGCGGGGATCGCTGTAGAGGTGAAATCCCAGGCGGTTCATCACGTAGCAGAAACCGATCCCGGTATCGGGATCGGCGAAGCCGAAAGACCCGCCCAAACCCGGTGTGCCATAAGCGGAATCCGAGGAACCGAAGACGGCGCCGAACCCCGGTTTGGACAGCCCCAGGGAGAAGCGGACTTTGACGCCGAGCACCTTGTCGCGTTCACCGCGGCTCGGTGATGCCGGCATCGCGGCGAGCGCTTCGCGCACCGGTGCGCTCAGCGGCAGCGCCGGATCGGCGGTTGCCGCAGCACCATAAAGGCGCGCGATCGACGATGCGGTGCCGATTCCGTTGGCCGAGGGGATCTCGATCGCACGCACGTCGTCACGGTTGTAGTCACCGTCCCACGGGGTGACATTGCTCGGCAGGCATCCCGCTCGGGTCAGCAAGCCGACCGGATTGAACGACGCGGCCACCAGGCGCATCGGCATCGCTTTGAGGTGCAGCAGCCCCTCCGCCCGCTTCCACTGGTGCAACAGCGCCACCCGTTGGCGCGCCACCGATTTCGGCAGTCCGATACAGAAGTCCAATTTGAGGGGCGCAGCGATCTCGTCGGCGAGAAACCGGCCCAGGGTGCGGCCGGCCGGGTCGGTGCGACGGGTCAGCTCGGACTCATACCAGCCCAGCGTGATCGCGTGATAGCCGTGTCGGGTGCCGGGCAGCCAGACCGGCCGCTGGGCGGCGAGTATCGGCGCCAGTCGTTGCGGGTCGGCGACGTCAGCGAGGGACGGCACCGGCTTGAGCACACACAAGCCGGCCTGATGACCGAGCAGCTGGCGGACCGTGATTTCACCCTTGCCGGCCTGGGCGAATTCCGGCCAGTGGTCGGCCACCTTGTCGTCGTAGCCGAACAGTCCGCGCGACACCGCCAATGCCACGGCCAGGGCGGCGACACCCTTGGTGGTCGAGAAGACGTTGACCATGGTGTCGCGCTGCCAGGGCGCCATGGTGACGCCGTCGCGGTAGCCGCCCCACAGGTCGATCACCTTGATGCCGTCGCGGTACACCGAGACCGCGGCACCCACCTCGCGGCCGCCGGCGAAGTTGGCGCGGAACGCGTCGGCGACCTTGCCGTAGCCCTCATCGACGTCCCCGTCGATCAGGTCGGGCGACACCTTGACTTTGAGCACCATCGGTGCGGTTATACCCCGGGTCAGCGTTTCTTCAACGCCGATATAGAAAAAATGAATGAAACGGTCAAAAAACCTGAGTGTTCCCTGGGTGTTCTGCTAGTGTCGCCGCCAGTGGGCGGAACTTCGACGAGGGAATCGATCGTGACATCAATCAAGCAGTTTCTGTGCGGTACCGCCGTCGCGAGTCTGGTCGCCGGAACGGGGGCCGCGGTCGGCGTGCCGATCGGTTATGTGGGGCCGTCGGCGCTGGACTGGTGGCTGGCCGCCGAGCATGTGCTGCTGATCGGCGTGGACGGCACCAACCTCAGCAAGATCCTGGAGTATGCCTACAACGACGACAGCGGGTTCAAGATCGCGATGGATCAGGGCATCACCGGCGCGGCGACCGAGGTGAACCACACCACGATCTCCGGGCCGTCGTGGTCGACGATTCTCACCGGTGTCTGGGACGACAAGCACGGTGTGGTCAACAACCTGTTCCGGCCCGAGCCGTACGACAAGTGGCCGACGGTGTTCAACATGCTCGAGTACTACAAGCCCGAGGTCAACACCACGGTGGTCGCGGACTGGGACTACATCAACGGCATCGCCGGCGCGGGCGGCCACCCGGCGGACAACAACATCTTCGTCCCGTTCCAGGACGACTGGGCCACCACCGACGCGCAGGTCACCGCGCAGACCATCGCCCAGATCATGGCCACCGCGAACAACCCGGATGACATCTCGAACTTTCTGTTCTCCTACCAGGTGCAGGTTGATGAGGCCGGGCACAGCTTCGGGGGCGGTTCGGCCGAGTACGCGCAAGCCGTGGTGAATACCGGAGCCAACATCAAGGAGATCCTGGACGCGATAGCCGCGGTCAAGGCGGTCACCGGCGATGACTGGTCGATTCTCATCACCACCGACCACGGCCACCAGCAGTCACTGGGCTTCGGTCATGGCTTCCAGTCGCCGAATGAGACGACGCAGTTCGTCATCTTCGATCAGGCCGGCGATCACGCCACCGACGGCAGCCAGAACCTGAACTACTCCATCGCCGACATCACGCCCACGATCCTGTCACTGTTCGGGGTCCCGATGCGCTCGGACTTCGACGGCGTCTCGATGGCGTTCGACCCGACCGTCCTCAACGGCGTCGTCTCGCCCGTGGACCTCAAGCAGGCGCTCACCGACGCGATCGCGATGTACGGCTACCCGAACATCGGCAACGACATCATGCTGGGGATCCGGACGATCGTCACCTCCATCCCTTACGGGCTGAACCTCGTCGTCACCGAAATCGACAAGTTCCTGCAGTCGATCGTCGACCAGGACATCTTCTTGGTCAGCGGACTGGCCGAATTCCTCCAGCAGGTCGTACAGTTCACCGGCGGCCTGGTGGTCGATACCACCGACACGCTGGCCCGGGGTATCGCCTACCTGACCGGATCGGGAGTCATCGCACCGACCGACCCGCCGCTGCCGCCGGCCGGTTCCGCGGACTTCAGCGACGTGTGGGGACTGCTCGGCGGGGACCACGGCCTCGCGGCGCCCGATCTGGCGCTGCCGGACTTCGACGTGGCCTAGCGCTTAGGCGCGAATAGCCTCGATCGCCACTGAGTTGCGCAGCTGCGCAACGATTTCTGCCTCGTCGGGGAAGCTGCGGCCATAGGCCGCGAAGACTTCGGTCCGGGTGCGTCCGCTGACCTGCCACCCGTGTTCGGTCAGGTATTCACCGGCGGGTCGCCGCTCGCCGGCGAAGACCAAATCGGCCATGTCCAGATCCAGGCCCTGATCGGCGAAGCGCCGGCCCACCGACCGATTCGAATCGGTGAGCGCGGCCGCGCCGTCGGGGTGGTATTCGGTGGCCAGCCGGCTGCCCGGCGCGCTCAACGCGGTGATGTTGTCGAACAGCCGATCCTGGGCCTCCGGCGGCAGATAGACGAGCAGCCCCTCGGCGCTCCACGCGGTCGGCTTTGTCTCGTCGAATCCGCTTCGGCGCAATGCGTCCGGCCAATCGTCGCGCAAATCGACGGCGACCGTCCGGCGCTCGGCGGTCGGCTCGGCGCCGAGCTCGGCCAGGGTTCGGGACTTGAACTCGATCACCTCCGGCTGGTCGATCTCGTAAACGACGCTGCCGTCCGGCCACCCCAGCCGATAGGCCCGCGAATCCAGTCCGGCGGCCAAGATGACTACCTGTCGGATACCGGCGGCGGCGGCCTGCAGGAAGAAGTCGTCGAAGAACCGGGTGCGCACCGCCATCACCTCGGTCATCGGCCCGGCGGTGGCGTCGGCTTCCGCAGCGACCGCCGGGTCCAGCTCACCATCGAGCAGCCGGTTGAAGAACTCGATCCCCACCGCACGCACCAGCGGCGCGGCGAACGGGTCGTCGATCAGCGCGTCGGGTTGCCGGCTGGCCAGCGCGCGGCCGACCGCGACCATGGTGGCGGTCGTGCCCACGCTGGATGCCAGATCCCAGCTGTCGTTCTCGCTGCGTGCCATCGCCTATCCCAGGGTCGCGGTGACGTAGGTCAGCCCGCCGTAGCTGTCGGCCTCCTCGAGCTGGGGGAGGCCGTGCGCGGCGAACAGCTCGTTGATGGTGCGGCTGTCGAGACGCCAGCCGTGCCCGGCGAGGTAGCTGGGGGCTTCATTGCGGTCACCGAAGTAGACCAGCTCGGTGAGGTCGAGATCCAGGCCGCGGCTGCGCATCCGCTCGGCGGCCTCCCGCATCCGCGTGCGTGCGGTGTCCTCGTCGGACGGGTCCAGCGGCGGGGTGCATTCCACGGCGAATCTGCTGCCGGGCGCCGACAGTGCGGTGACGGTGTCTAACAGCCTGTCTTGGGCGTCGGCGGGCAGGTAGGCCAGCAGGCCCTCGGCGCTCCAGGCGGTCGGCGCGGCCGGGTCGAAACCCGCCGCCCGCAGCGCGGCCGGCCAGTCGTCACGCAGGTCGACGGCTACCGGCCGGCGATCGGCAGCCGGCTGGGCGCCCTGGGCGGCCAGCACCCGGGTCTTGAACTCGATCACGTCGGGCTGGTCGATCTCGAAGACGGTGGTGCCGGCCGGCCAGTCGAGCCGATAGGCGCGCGCGTCGAGCCCGGAGGCCAGGATGACGGCCTGCCGGATGCCCGCTTCGGTACACGCGTCGAGGAAGAACTCGTCGAAGAAGCGGGTGCGCACCGCCATGTTGTCCGACATCCGGGACAGCATCGTCGCGCCGTTTTCGGCCTCGCCGTCGTCGAAGTCGGCCGGGCTGAGCTCGCCGCTGGCGAGCTTGCTGAACAAGTCCACGCCCACCGCGCGCACCAGCGGCTCGGCGTAGGGGTCGCTGATCAGCGGCCGGTCGGTGCCGTTTCCGCGGCTGGCCACCGCGCGGCCCACCGCCACCATGGTCGCGGTGGCGCCCACACTGGAGGACAGATCCCAGGTGTCTCCGGGAAATCGGCCGGTTTGTTTCATACTCGAACTCTCCTATGGTTACCGGCGACGCAGCGCCGGAAATTAATTAGCTGATTTAACGAGCTGTCGTCGACTGTACCCCCGCCCGCTGATGGTCCGCTGACAGCGCGTCGCTGCGGCTGCCCGGCCCACGGTGCTGAGCTGTTAGTCTCGTAGACTGCTGACGCGCCTGAAGTACACGCGTGGCCGCCTCATGATCGGTCGGCGCGTCGACGCGGAAGCGCAGGACCACCCCAGGACTAACCGGGCCGGAACAAACCAGCCCAATGGCACGCCGCGACCGGACCTCGGCTGCGCAGGAGGAGAAGAGTGTTCTCGGCTTTCATCTCATCACTGCGGACGGTCGACCTGAGGCGCAAGATCTTGTTCGCCCTGGGCATCATCGTCATATACCGGCTCGGGGCGGCCATCCCGTCGCCCGGCGTCGACTACCAGAACGTGCAGCAGTGCATCAAAGAGGTCAGCGGCGGTGAGGCGGCGCAGGTCTACTCACTGATCAACCTGTTCTCCGGCGGTGCGCTGTTGCAGCTGACGGTGTTCGCTATCGGCGTGATGCCCTACATCACCGCGAGCATCATCGTGCAGTTGCTGACCGTGGTCATCCCGCGCTTCGAGGAGTTGCGCAAAGAAGGCCAGTCCGGCCAGAACAAGATGACGCAGTACACCCGCTACCTGACGGTGGCGCTGGCGGTGCTGCAGGCCACGTCCATCGTCGCGCTGGCGGCCAACGGCGGCCTGCTGCAGACCTGCAGCCTGCGCCACGACATCATTTCCGACCACAGCATCTTCGGCCTGATGGTCATCGTGCTGGTGATGACCTCCGGTGCGGTGCTGGTGATGTGGCTCGGTGAGCTGATCACCGAGCGCGGCATCGGCAACGGCATGTCGCTGCTGATCTTCGTCGGTATCGCCGCACGTATTCCGATCGAGGGCAAGACGATCCTGGACTCCCGCGGCGGCCTGGTTTTCACCATGGTCTGCCTGGCTGCGCTGGTCATCGTCGTCGGCGTGGTCTTCGTCGAGCAGGGCCAGCGCCGTATCCCGGTGCAGTACGCCAAGCGGATGGTCGGCCGGCGGATGTACGGCGGCACCTCGACCTACCTGCCGCTCAAGGTCAACCAGGCCGGCGTAATCCCGGTCATCTTCGCATCGTCGCTGATCTACATCCCGCAGCTGGTGACCCAGCTGGTCCGCAGCGGCAGCGGCGGCGTCGGCAACAGCTGGTGGGACAAGGCCGTCAGCACCTATCTGTCCGACCCGTCGAACCTGGTGTACATCGGTGTGTACTTCGGCCTGATCATCTTCTTCACCTACTTCTACGTGTCGATCACGTTCAACCCCGACGAGCGCGCCGACGAGATGAAGAAGTTCGGCGGCTTCATCCCGGGTATCCGGCCGGGCCGCCCGACCGCGGACTACCTGCGTTTCGTGCTGAACCGGATCACGCTGCCGGGCTCGATCTACCTGGGTGTGATCTCGGTGCTGCCCAACCTGTTCCTGCAGATGGGCAACTCCGGGACAGTCCAGAACCTGCCATTCGGTGGCACCGCGGTGCTGATCATGATCGGCGTCGGGCTTGACACGGTCAAGCAGATCGAGAGCCAGCTCATGCAGCGCAACTACGAAGGGTTCCTCAAGTGAGAGTCGTACTGCTGGGACCGCCCGGGGCGGGTAAGGGCACCCAGGCCGTCAAACTGGCCGAGAAGCTGGGCGTCCCGCAGATCTCCACCGGCGACCTGTTCCGGCACAACATCGCCGAGGGCACCGAACTGGGCCGGCAGGCCAAGCAATACCTCGATGCCGGCGACCTGGTGCCGCCCGAGCTGACCAACGCACTAGTTGAGGACCGGCTCGACCAGCCCGATGCGGCAGGCGGATTCATCCTGGACGGCTACCCCCGTTCCGTGGAGCAGGCCGAGGCGCTGCATGACATGCTGGAACGCCGCCAGACGAAGCTGGATGCGGTGCTGGAGTTCCGGGTCACCGAGAGCGAGCTGCTCAAGCGGCTCAAGGCGCGTGGCCGTGCGGACGACACCGCCGAGGTGATCCACAACCGCATGGTGGTCTACCGCGAAGAGACCACGCCGCTACTGGACTACTACCAGGATGAGCACGAGCTGCACGTGGTGGATGCACTCGGCACGCTCGATGAGGTGTTCGCGCGCGCGTTGAGCGCCCTGGGACGCTAAGTGATCGGGTGGGCGAAGCGGCGGAAGGCGGTGCCGCATCGCAGCCCGGGGGAGCTCGACGCGATGGCCGCGGCGGGTGCCGTCGTCGCCGCCGCCCTGGCCGCGGTGCGTGAGGCCGCTGCCGTCGGCGTGTCGACGTTGGAGCTCGACGAGGTCGCCGAGTCGGTAATCCGGAAAGCGGGGGCCACGCCGTCGTTCCTGGGCTACCACGGTTTCCCCGCCTCCATCTGCAGTTCGGTGAACGACCGTGTGGTGCACGGCATCCCGTCGCCGAGCGAGGTGCTGGTGGCAGGGGATCTGGTGTCCATCGACTGCGGTGCGATCCTGGACGGCTGGCACGGCGACGCGGCCGTGACGTTCGGCGTCGGCACCCTGTCATCGGCCGACGAGGACCTGTCGGCGGCCACCCGGCAGGCGATGGACACCGGAATCGCGGCGATGGTCCCGGGCAACCGGCTCAGCGATGTCTCGCATGCCATCGAAACGGGCGCCCGCGCCGCGTCGGCGCGGTTCCGCCGCTCGTTCGGCATCGTCGAGGGCTACGGCGGCCACGGTATCGGCCGCCAGATGCACATGGATCCGTTCCTGCCCAACGAGGGGGAGCCAGGGCGCGGGCCGCTGCTGGTAGCCGGATCGGTGCTGGCGATCGAGCCGATGCTGACCCTGGGCACCGACCAGACCCGCATCCTCGAGGACGAGTGGACGGTGGTCACCGCCGACGGGTCCCGCGCCGCGCACTGGGAGCACACCGTCGCCGTCACCGACGACGGGCCGCGGATCCTGACGCAGGTCTGACTCGGCCGACGCGAACTACTTCTGTTCGCGTCTGAACTGAATTCATGAATGGGTCGTATCACCTTCATCCTCAACCCATTCACGAATTGGAGTCGCTCTGATGGGTGCTATCCGAACCACACCCGGTCTCTGCACGGCTGCCGGAGCTTTCCTGGCCGTCGCGCTCATCTCGTTGACAGCCGGCCCGCTCGCCCACGCAGACGACGGCGACGGCATCACGGTCATCTCGCCGCCGGGCCCCGACCCGGATTTTCTAAGTGGGCCCGTGCAGAATTTCGGCTTCTTCACCGACCAGGGCTTCGCCGACCCGGACGAACACTTTGATGCGATCGTTTTCCAGATACCGTCCCTCGGCATCACCGACGTATTGACATCGGGAATCGACCCCTCGGATCACCTGGCCTTGGCCGATCCCGGCCTGGGGCTGCCCGCGGACGTGACCGCAGGAACGGTCGACGAGACGGTCAACACGTTCAGGGATTCGATGGACCCGGCCCTGGACAGCACGTCGATCATCCCGTTCACGGATCCGCTCACCGACTTGTGGGTTGCACTCCTGCCGCTGGGCTTCTGATCCGAGGGTGTTTCCGTCCCGCGCGCATTTGGCACGTGCGGTAATAAGGAGCGTGGCCTGTTATCCCCCTGACCCTGCCGGTGAGCCCGATCCGATCGCGCTAGCCCGCGCCAACTGGGAGCGGGCCGGCTGGGGTGAGGTCGCCGACGGCATGGTGGCAGTGACGTCGGTGATGCGCGCCCACCAGATCCTGCTGGCCCGGGTGGAATCCACCCTGCGGCCCTACGACCTGAGTTTCTCCCGGTTCGAGCTGCTGCGACTGCTGGCGTTCAGCCGCTCCGGCGCCCTGCCGATCACCAAGGCCTCCGACCGGCTGCAGGTCCACGTCACCAGCGTCACGCACGCGATCCGCCGGCTCGAGGCCGCCGGACTGGTGGAACGGCTGCCGCATCCCACCGACGGCCGCACCACGCTGGTGTCCATCACCGATCTGGGCCGCTCGACGGTGGCGGAGGCGACCGTCAGCCTCAACCGCGAGGTATTCGCCGACATCGGAATGTCGGCGCAGGAGTCCCGCAGCCTGTCGGAGGCGATCGAGACCCTGCGCCGGCATGCCGGGGACTTTTAGCCGGCGTCTCGTGCGGAGGGGGACGGGATCGGGATGGTGGCGGTGACGGCCGTTCCCGCGCCGGGGCGCGACCGGATGTTGAGCCGGCCGCCCACCAGCTCGGCGC
The DNA here is from genome assembly GCF_001667375.1 of Mycolicibacter sinensis. Taxonomy (GTDB): domain Bacteria; phylum Actinomycetota; class Actinomycetes; order Mycobacteriales; family Mycobacteriaceae; genus Mycobacterium; species Mycobacterium sinense_A. The sequence continues at coordinate 13,823 of NZ_LZIN01000058.1, forward strand.
GCTCGGCCATCGACAACACCCCGTAGCCGCCCATCTCGTCGCCGCCCACCGGATGCTCGAAGGTGTCGAAACCCACGCCGTCATCGACGATCTCCAGCCGGGCCGTGTCGGGATCGGCGGTGATGGCGAACCGCAGCCGCACGATGGTCGCCTCAGCGTGCTTGACGACGTTCTGCAGGCCCTCCTGGGCGATCCGGTACAGCGCCAGCTCGATGTGCTCGGGCAGCCGGGTCTCGTCCAGGTCCAGCTCAATGCGCGGCTGCGGGATCGACCTTGCGAGGCTGGCCAGCCCGCCGGCCAGGCCCAGGTCGTCGAGCACCGGCGGCCGCAGCCCGCTGATCGCCACCCTCGTCTCCTGCAGCGTCAGCCCGGCCAGCTCGCGGGCGGCCTCCAACTGCACCGACGCCTCGTCGGGGTCGGCGGCGACCAGCCGGGCGGCGGCGTCGAGCCGATAGGACAACGTCACCAGCCGCTGCGAGATCCCGTCGTGGATGTCACCGGCCAACCGGCGCCGCTCGATCTCCTGAGCCTCGATTACCTGCTCGACGAACAGCTCGTGGGCGCGTTCGCGCGCCACTAACTGCCGGTGTAACCGGGCCTGGTGCATGGCGCCGGCGATGAGCTGGCCGATCACCCGCAACAGCTCGATGTCGCTGGAGGTGAAGTCGCGGCGCGCCACGGTGTGCACGTTGAGCACGCCCACCAGCCCGCCCGGATCGGTCTCCATCGGCACCGACACCATCGAGGTGAAATCGCGTCCGCGCAGCGACTCGATCGGCACGTAGCGCGGGTCGGCCTCCTTGTTGTCGCTGATCACCACCGGCTCGCGATGGCTGGCCACCCACCCCGACACCCCCGAGCCCAGCGGCAGCCGGATCTTGCCGACCTCGGTGTCGAACGGCGGCGTCGCCCCGGTCAGGGTCAGCGACCTGTCGGTGTCGTCGAGGACGTGCACAAAGCAGACGTCGGTGCCGGTGGCCGCGGTGATCATCCGGGCGGCCGCGGCGGCCAGCGGTTCCACGCCGGGCCCGCTGGAGGCGGCCTGGATGAGCTCGCGCAGCAGCGCCAGCTCGTGGTTGGCGTCAACAAAATCCCGTACCGCGGTGGCTTTGCGGGTGCGGGACCGGTTCTGGCCGGCCGAGCTCACCGGTAGATGCCTTCGCGCAGTGCGGTGGCCACCGCGCCGGTGCGGTCGGAGACCCCCAGCTTGCGGTAGATCGACCGCAGGTGGCTCTTGACGGTCTCGTCGCCGATCACCAGCTTGGTGGCGATGCCGCGGTTGGACAGCCCGCTGACCATGTAGGCCAGGATCTCGCTTTCGCGCTGGGTGAGGCCCTGGCGGGCGCCGGGCCAGAACTCGTCGCGTTGCAGCCGGGCGGCGGTGCCGGCCGCCCGGGCCGCCAGGCCGGGGTCGATCACCGTCTCGCCGCGGTGGGCCATCTCGATCTGATGCACCAGATCGTCGCTGCTGATGCTCTTGAGCAGGTAGCCGCTGGCACCGACTCTCAGCGCCTCGAACAGGTACTGCTCGTCGTCGTAGACCGAGAGCATCACCACCCGGCGTTCCGGGTCGCGTTCCCGCAGCGCCAGACAAAGGTCCAGACCGCTTTCGCCGCGCATCCGTACGTCGCACAGCACGATGTCGGGGTCGGTCTCGGCGACCACGGCCAGCGCCTGCTCGGCGTTGATCGCCTGCCCGACCACCTCGATCCGGTCGGTGAACGCGGTGAGCATGGCCCGCAGGCCTTCGATCACCATCTCGTGATCGTCGACGAGGACCAGTCGCACGGGCATGACATGACAATAAGGCCCGAATAAGCTCCGACGGTTTACCCCGGGCAGTTCCCCCGAATGGGGGAGGACGCCCGCGCCCGTTCTCGGGCACCCTGCTGTTATGCCGATCACAACTGAGCTCGCGACATGGACCAGTCCCGGCCGCCCGTTCTGGTGGGACCAGGTGCACACCGACGCCGAGGTGTACCCCCTACAAGCGGTGATCTTCGATATCGATGCTCTTGCCGACGCCGACGGCGAGCCCCGCTCCGGCCTGGTGGACCTGGTGCTGAGCCTGTTCGCCACCGGACTTTGGGTGGCCGTGGTCGGCGCCGGACCGCGCGACGCGGTGCAGGCCCGGGTGCGGGAACTGATCGGGGACGGCATGACCGAGACCGTCGTGACCGCCGAGGACCTCACCGGTCCCGCCGGTGACGCCGAGCTCTACCGGCTGGCGTTGTGGGAGCTGGGCATCGTCGCCGGTGAGTCGCTGGTGATCGCCGGATCCGAGGCCGGCGCCCGGACCGCCGCGGCCATCGGCCTGCCTGCGATCTTCGCCGACACCGACGGCTACGACGGCCTGTCGGCCAACGGGTGCCGGGAACTGCAGGCGCAGCGGGTGGTGGCCCGGTTCAGCTGCCGCGAAGCGGGTTGATCACGGCGCTGGTTAATTGACGCTGACGCCACCGGTCATCGACCATGATCTGGTGCCTCGTCGACTGGTAGTTCTGCTGTGCGCGGTGCTGTGTGCGATGGGCGTGACCTCGGTGACCGCGCCACTGGCCGCGGCGGTCGTCGAACCGTGGTTCGCCGAGGCGGTCGGCAATGCCACCCAGGTGGTTTCGGTTGTCGGAGTGGGTCATTCGACCGCAAAGATCGATGTCTATCAGCGGACTGCCGCCGGGTGGGAACCGGTCGCAGCCGGGATTCCGGCACATGTCGGCTCGGCGGGTATCACCCCGCAAACCAAGGAAGGTGAACCGTCGACCCCGATGGGGTTCTACACGCTCGATTCGGCGTTCGGCACCGCTCCGAATCCCGGCGGTGGCCTGCCTTATGTGCAGGTCGGATCCGACCACTGGTGGGACAGCGACTCCAACAGCCCGACCTACAACACCATGCAGGTCTGCAAAAAAGCCCAGTGCCCGTTCAACACGGCGGCCAGTGAGAACCTCGACATCCCGCAGTACCGGCATGCGGTGGTCATCGGCGTCAATAAAACCCGCACCCCCGGTGACGGCTCCGCCTACTTCTTTCACACCACCGATGGCGGGCCGACGGCGGGCTGCGTGGCGATCGATGACGCCACGCTCGTGAAGATCATCGGCTGGCTACGGCCGGGCGCGCTGATGGCAATCGCGAAGTAGTCGGCAGGACGGCGGGGCGCTCAGCTCTCCCGCAGCAGGTTGATCACCGCGCTGAAGTCCTCGGCGCTGTGTTCGGCGGCGAAGTCGCGGTAAATCTGGGCGGCGTGGCTGCCCAGCGGGGCGTTCGCGCCGGTCGACGCCACCGCGTCCATCGCCAGGTGAAGATCCTTGTTCATCAGCGCGGTGGCGAAACCCGGCTCGAAATTGCGGTTCGCCGGGGAGGTGGGCACCGGGCCGGGAACCGGGCAGTTGGTGTGCAGCGCCCAGCAGTTTCCGGTTGCCCCGGTCATCACGTCGAACAGCGCCTGGTCGGCCAGTCCGAGTTTTTCGGCCAGCACGAACGCCTCACCCACGGCGACCTGTTGCACGGCCAGCACCATGTTGTTGCAGATCTTGGCGGCCTGGCCAGCTCCGGCGGTACCGCAGTGAATGATCTTGGCGGCCATCGGTTCCAGCACCGGTTTCGCCCGTGTCACTGCTTCTTCGCTGCCGCCGACCATGAAGGCCAGTCGCCCGGCGACCGCACCGGCGACACCGCCGGACACCGGGGCATCGAGTTGAGCGAACCCGTGCGAGCCGGCCAGCGTGTGCACCTCGCGGGCGTCGTTAACCGAGATCGTGGAGCTGTCGATGAACAGGGTGTCGGGCCGGGCGCAGGTGAGGATCTCGGCGTAGCAGCGCTTCACCGCGTCCCCGTGCGGCAGCATGGTGACTACCGCGTCGGCGCCGGCCACCGCGTCGGCGGCTGACGGCTGCATGCTCACCCCGTGCTGCTCGGCGGCCGCGGCGGCCGCCGCCACCGGGTCGAAGCCCCGCACGGTGTGCCCGGCGGTGACCAGGTTGGCCGACATCGGCCCGCCCATGTGGCCCAGGCCGAGGAACGCCACGATCGCCATGTCTCTCCTTTGCGCCGGCTACTGGCCAGACCGGACGCGGGCGGCTTGGGCCCGGCCGATCACCATCCGCATGATCTCGTTGGTGCCCTCCAGGATGCGGTGCACCCGCAGATCCCGGACGATTTTCTCCAGACCGTACTCGCGCAGATACCCATAGCCGCCATGCAGTTGCAGCGCCTGGTCGGCGACGTCGAAGCAGGCGTCGGTGACGTAGCGCTTGGCCATCGCGCACAGTTCGACCTTGTCGGGCGCGTTGTCGTCGAGCGCGGTCGCCGCGCGCCACAGCAGTAGCCGGGAGGTCTCCAGTGCGGTCGCCATGTCGGCGAGGGTGAAGCGGATCGTCGGCTCGTCGAGCAGTGCCTTGCCGAACGCCGACCGGTCGGCCAGGTAGCCGCCGGTCTTGTCGAACGCGGCCTGCCCGCCGCCCAGCGAGCAGGCCGCGATGTTGATCCGGCCACCGTTGAGGCCGTTCATCGCGATCGAGAAGCCGGTTCCTTCGCCTTCGGGGCCGCCCAACATCGCCTCGGCGGGCACCCGCACCCCGTCGAGAATCACCTGCGCGGTCGGTTGGGAGTTCCAGCCCATCTTCTGCTCGGCGGCACCGAAACTCAGTCCGGGCGAGTCCTTTTCGATGATGAACGCCGAGATGCCCCGAGGGCCTTCACCGCCGGTGCGGGCCATCACCACGTACACGTCCGAGACACCGGCGCCGGAGATGAACTGCTTGACGCCGTCGAGCACGTAGTCTGCGTTCTGTCCGGGCCCGGACCGCACCGCGCGGGTGCTCAGCGCACTGGCGTCGGATCCGGCCCCCGGTTCGGTGAGGCAGTAGCTGGCGACCGAGGTCATCGGCGCCAACCTGGGCACCCAGTTCTTGCGCTGCTCTTCGGTGCCGTAGCTGTCGATCATCCAGGCGCACATGTTGTGGATCGACAGGTAGGCGGCGATCACCGGGTCGGCGATCGCCAACTGCTCGAAGATGCGCACCCCGTCCAGGCGGCGCAGTCCGGACCCGCCGACGTCGTCACGGCAGTAGATCGCGGCCATGCCCAGTTCGGCCGCCTCCCGCATCACGTCGACCGGAAAGTGGTGCGTCTCATCCCATTCCAGGGCGTGTGGGGCGAGACGCTTCTCGGCGAACGCCGCGGCGGTCTCGACGATCACTCGTTCTTCGTCATCCATAGTCGTGTTCACAGTCTGGGTCGTTAACCCATTGTGGGGATGTGGAATTCGGCGCCGTCCTTGATGCCGGAGGGCCAGCGCTGCGTGACGGTCTTGACCTTGGTGTAGAACTGGATCGACGCGGTGCCGTGCTGGTTGAGGTCGCCGAAGCCGGACCGCTTCCAGCCGCCGAAGGTGTGGTAGGCCACCGGCACCGGGATCGGCACGTTCACCCCGACCATGCCGACCTGCACCCGGGAGGTGAAATCCCGGGCGGTGTCGCCGTCACGGGTGAAGATCGCCACCCCGTTGCCGTACTCGTGCTCGGACGGCAATGCCAGGGCCTCTTCGTAATTGGCCGCCCGGACAATGCACAGCACCGGGCCGAAGATCTCGTCGGTGTAGATCGACATGTCGGTGGTGACGTGGTCGAACAGGGTGGGCCCGATGAAATAGCCGCCGGACAGGCTGGCCGGCCCGTCCGGAAGGCCGAACTCCAGGTCGTCGGCGGCGCGGGTCCGGCCGTCGACCACCAATTCGGCGCCGGCTTCCACGCCCTGCCCGATGTAGTCGCGGACTCGGGCGAGTGCGGCCTCGGTGATCAGCGGTCCGTAGTCGGATTTGGGGTCCAGGCTGTGCCCGACCCGCAACTGGTTGACCCGCTCGACCAGCTTGGAGCGAAGCGCCTCCGCGGTCTCCTCGCCGACCGGCACCGCCACGCTGATCGCCATGCAGCGCTCGCCGGCACTGCCGTATCCGGCGCCGATCAGCGCGTCCACCGCCTGGTCCAGGTCGGCGTCGGGCATCACGATCATGTGGTTCTTCGCCCCGCCGAAACAGTGCGCCCGTTTGCCGTTCGCGGTGGCGGTCGAATAGATGTACTCGGCGATGTCGGAGCTGCCGACGAAACCGACCGCGGCGATGTCGGGGTGGCCCAGCAGGGCGTCCACCGCCTCCTTGTCGCCGTGCACCACCTGGAACACCCCGGGCGGCAAGCCGGCCTCCAAGAAGAGTTCGGCCAGGCGCACCGGGACCGAGGGGTCGCGTTCGGAAGGCTTAAGGATGAACGCGTTGCCGCAGGCCAGCGCGGGGCCGGCCTTCCACAGCGGGATCATCGCGGGGAAGTTGAACGGGGTGATCCCGGCGACGACGCCCAGCGGCTGGCGCAGCGAGAACACGTCGATGCCCGGACCGGCGCCCTCGGTGTGCTCGCCTTTGAGCAGGTGCGGGATGCCGATGGCGAACTCGATCACCTCGATGCCGCGCTGGATGTCGCCGCGGGAGTCGTCCACGGTCTTGCCGTGTTCGCGGGAGAGCAGCTCGGCCAATTCGTCCATGTTGGCGTTGACCAGCTCGATGAAGCGCATCAGCACCCGGGCCCGCCGCTGCGGGTTGTAGGCGGCCCAGTTCTTCTGGGCGGCGACGGCCACCGCGACCGCGGCGTCGACCTCGGCGGCGTCGGCCAGCGGAACCTTCGCCTGCACCGCGCCGGTGCTGGGATCGAAGACGTCGGCGGTGCGCTGCGAACGGCCCGCGGCGCGTTTGCCGTCGATGAAGTGCGAAATCTGTGTGGTCATGCGTCATCCCCGTGACTGTGGTGGTGAGCCGGAACCGGCCCGACGCCCAGAATACTAGGACATCCTAGTAAATGCGAGGGGGGTGCCATTCGTTGTCGAACCGTTCGCGGGCCGGACTCGTGGTATTCATATCGGCGGTGCGCGGCCCCGCGGGAGGACCATGACCAGAGGACGTGACCAGCGCGCACTCACCATCGACCTTCGCGATGTGGTGCGTGAGTACCGGGTCGGCGATCAATCGGTGCGGGCGCTCGACCGGATCAGCCTGCACCTCACCGGCGGACAGTTCGTGGCGATCGTCGGGCCGTCGGGGGCGGGTAAAAGTACGCTGCTGCACCTGCTCGGCGCGCTGGACACCCCGGATGCCGGTTCCATCGCCTTCGACGGCGCCGAGATCGGCCGGCTCGGCGATGAGGAACAGTCCCGGTTTCGCCACCATCAGGTGGGGTTCGTCTTTCAGTTCTTCAACCTGCTGCCCACCCTGTCGGCGTGGGAGAACGTGGCGGTCCCGACGCTGCTCGACGGCGTCCGGCTGGGCAGGGCCCGCGCCGATGCGGTCCGGTTGCTGGACCGGGTGGGTCTGGGTAACCGCACCGAGCATCGCCCGGCGGAACTGTCCGGAGGCCAGATGCAGCGGGTCGCGGTGGCGCGAGCGCTGATGATGGACCCGGCACTGATCCTGGCCGACGAACCCACCGGGAATCTCGATTCCACCACCGGCGCAGCGATTTTGGCGTTGCTCGCCGAGGTGGCACACGAGGGCGGCCGCGGGCGGCTGGTGGTGATGGTGACCCACAACGGCGAGGCCGCAGCGGCCACCGATCGGGTGATCACCCTGCAGGACGGTCGGGTCGGTTCCGACGCCGCGCTGGTCGCGCGATGAAACCGGCCACGGCGATGGCGGTCGCGAGCCGGCTGCGCGTGTTCAGCGTGCGCGAACTCGCCGTGCACCGTCGGCGCACCACCGCCTCGATCGCCGTCATGGCGGTGTCCGCCCTGTATCTGGTCGCGATCTTCGGCATCTTCGGATCCATCACCGGATCGGTGAACCGGCTGGCCGACCAGATCGCCGGCATCGCGTCCCTGGAGGTATCCGGTATCACCGACGCCGGCTTTCCCGACAGCATCGTCGCGGAGGTCGCCGCGGTGCCCGGCGTGGCGACCGCGGCACCGATGATCCGGACGTCGGCGGCCACCGCCGATGGCCCAGTGCTATTGCTCGGTGCGGACGCGAGCAGCGCCGCGCTGGAGGGGGCTCTGAAGAGCGCCGTCGGCGCACTGCCGGCGGCGCAGCGGCCCGATGGCGTGCGGGTCGGGCCCGGCGTCGCTCACGCGGAAGGTGAGACGTTCCAGCTGGGTTCGGGTTCGGTCGTCGTCGCCGAGGTACTGACCGGCAAGCAGCTCGCCGACCTCAACGGCGGCCACTACGTGCTGGCCCCACTTGCGTTGGCGCAGAACGTCACTGGACGCGCCGGGCAACTCGACTCGCTGTTGATCACCGTCAAGCCCGGTGCCGACCCGACGGCCGTGCGCGCCGCGGTCACCGCCGCCGTGGGCGGCCGGGCGGTCGTCGCGGATCCGAGTCTGCGGGCGGCGCGGGCCGGCGACGGGGTCAAGCTGATGAACTACATGGCGCTGATGGGTGCGGCGGTTGCGTTGGTGGTCGGCGCGTTCCTGATCTACACCACCATGACCATGGCGATCACCGCGCGCCGGCCGGTCATCTCGATGCTGCGGGCGATCGGGGCCCGACGCGCCATGATCGTGCGCGACCTGCTGGCCGAGGCCGCGATTCTCGGGCTGATCGGTGGTGCGCTCGGGGCGGGCGCCGGCATCTTCGCCGGCCGCATGGCGATCGGCCGATTGCCGCCGGCCATAACACAGGGACTGGAAGCCCGGGTCGAATACCTGTTGCCCGGCTACGCGATTCCGGCCGCGCTGGCGGCGACGGTACTCACCGGCGTGGCCGCCTCGGCGATGACTACCCGGCAGGTCTACAAGGTCGCGCCGATCGAGGCCCTCGCGCCGCCCGGCGCGTCGGCGGCCGACGTGGTACCCCGCTGGTTGCGGGTCGGAAGCGGAGTGGTGGCGCTCGCGGTGTTCGCGGCAGCGATCGCGATGGTGCTCGCCCGGCCCGGCACCCTTGCGTTCGCCGGGATGATCGCGCTGTTCTGCGCCGAGATCGCGATGGGATTCGCGCTCACCACACCGATCGTCAATGCCACCGCGGCCACGGCTCGGATCTTCGGAACCGTTGGGGCATTGGCGGCTGCAACCATACAACGTGCGCCGCGGCGGGTGTGGGCCACCGTCATGACCGTGCTCATCGCCGTGATCACCACGGTGATGATCACCGGCACCAACGCCGACATGGTCGCCTCGGCGCGCGGCGTCTTCGCGCCGGCTGCGGGAGCCGACGTGTGGGTGAGTGCCGATCCGCCCGACAGCTATCCCACCGATGCGCTGCCGAGTGGCCTCGCCGACACGGTGGCCGCGGTGCCGGGCGTCGCACGGCTCACCGAGGGCGCCGTCGGCTTCGCCGTGGTCGGCGGCACCCGCGTCTTGCTCGACGGGTTCGCCCCGGGAACCCACGATCCGCTGTACCGCGCGCTCGACCCGCCGCTTCGGGAGGACGTGCTCACCGGCCGCGGCGTGGTGCTGTCGGCGAATCTCGGTAGGACGCTGCATGTCGGTGTGGGCGATCAACTGCAGCTGCAGACGCCGCACGGCCCGCAGCGCACGACGGTGCTGGCCTTGGTGCCGTACTTCTCCACGGTCATCGGCACCGTCGGGATCAGCCTCGATCACCTGCGGACGTGGTTCGACCGGCCGGTGGCGACCACGCTGCAGGTCACCGCGGCCGCCGGGGTGGATCGCCGGCGTCTGGCGGACGACGTCCGCCGGGCGGTTCCCGCGCCCAACTATGTCTACGACGGCAATGCGGCGCTGGCGGGACTCGAGGCGCCGCTGCACCAGAGCATGTTCATCGCCAACGCGGTGTTGGTGATCGTGGTGATCGTGGCCGCGGTCGCCCTGTTCAACACGTTGACGCTGTCGGTGCTGGAGCGCCGCCGCGAACTCGGGGTGTTGCGGGCGATGGGAGCCAGCCGCCGGTTCACCGTGCGGATGGTGCTGGCCGAGGCGGTGGGCATCGGTGCCGTCGGCGGCGCGTTCGGGCTGCTGATCGGCCTGCTGGACCAGTGGCTCTACAGCCTGGTCAGCGCGGACGTCATGAACTTCGCCGTCACCTTCCGGCCCAGCCCGATGGCGGCTGCGTTCACCCTGGGCGCGTTGGTGATCAGCCTGCTCGGTGCGCTGCCGCCGGCGCGGCGGGCGGCGCGGCTGAACATCATCGCGGCGGTGAGCGTGGAATAGGCGCTACAAGCCGAGTTGGACAAGCAAAGTGAACAGATCGGCGAACGGATCCGGGAAGGGAAGGGTGAACGAACTGTCGAGGAACGGGAAGACCGAACTCTCGAAGGTGTTCACCGTCGCCCCGGCCAGGCCGATGCTCGCGTCGCCCAAGCCCAAGGTCCCCTCGGGGTCGGCGCCGGACGTCAAGATATCGGTGAAGAGTGGCGTTTGGATGGCGAACGCAACGTAATCGTCGTCCGGGTCGGCCGCCGATGTGAGCGTGAGGATGCCGAGATCGTGGATATTGCTTATAAAATCGGGGTCCGAGACACTGTCGACGGGTTCTGACCCGAGGGACGTCAGGTCCGGGAACTGGAACCCGTCCAACGGTGTGGTCGCGAGCAGACCCAGGTTGTCGGTCTGGCCGGTCAACAGGGCGTGCATCGACCAGACCTGATCATGCGGACCGGTGAGGGCGGTGAGAGTGACGCCCAGTGGGCTGAGCCCGGCGGGCAGGACCACCCCGGCAACGGTGGCGAGGGCGAATAATCGGTTCATCAGAATTCCTTTCTCACGGTGGCGAATCCCTGCAGATGCGGTGTGCACGGCGGCGGCACCGGGGTGCGCTGGACGCGGCGCAGTGTGGTGGTGTCGAACCCGGCCGCGGCAATGGCGTCGACGGTGCGCCGGTTCGGCCTGCAGCCAGAGGCCAGCCACGACCACGGTCTGGCGATCAGGTCCTGGATTCGGCCCAGGGCACCGTCACCGCGGACATGTTCCAGCACCACCAACCTGCCCTCGGGGGTGAGCACCCGGCGGATTTCGGCGAGTGTGGCGGCGACATCGTCGACCGAGCACAACACCAGCCCGACATGCACCGAGTCGAAACTATTGTCCGGGAATGGAATCGCCTCACCTATTCCGTCCACGATGTCGGCGTCGATGCCGTGGCGGTGGGCCAGTGCCGCCGCCATCCGCCGCATCGCCGCGACCGGCTCCACGGCGGCGATCGACGTCACCGCGGGCGGAATGAACAGCAGATCGGTACCCGGGCCCAGGCCCACCATCAGCAACCGCCCGGTCGCATGGCTCATCGCCGCCCGGCGATAGCGGCGGTAGAACAGCCGATCGAAGATCGGCATACCGAGGCGATACACGTACGGGAACAAGGGATTACCGCGCGTCATCGGCTGCCCATATCCAGTCGGTACGGCGGATACTCGTCGCGCATCAGCGAGACGTAGGCGGCCACCCGGTAGCGCCATCGCGCCATGCCCATCAATAGGTCGAACAGGCTCGGCGACGCCGTCCCGATGCACAACAACCACCCGGCGTTGATCACGCACAGCACCTGCAGCAGCGGCTCCATCGCCCAGCACACGATGACCTGCGGCAGCGCCAACGGCAATCGCACCAGCACCGCCCACCTGCTGAACCGTTCGGGGTAGCTGACGTGCAGATCGGCGGGATAGTCGGACCGGGACGCCAACGCAAAAGGCGGGTACTTGTCGGTGGCATTCATCGGAAACCGGTAATTCATCACCCGCCACGACCAGCGCAACACCCCGACATTGAAGTCGAAGATGGGCCGCGGAAACCGCCCGGTGAACAGGATCGCTACGCCCGCAACGAGAGTCAGCAGCGGATACACCAGGTAGAGCCCGATCAGGATCGGGTAGTGCGGGGCGGCCAGCACGCACCATTTGAGCAACCACAACCAGCGTGCAGGCGCATCGATAGCGCCGCGTACTCGTACCGGATCATTCGGGCTCGTCATCACCGTCTGCCGATCACCGCGGCCATCCGGCGGTGGCTGGACCACCGCAGAAACGTCGTCAGCGCCCAGGTGTGGAACCGGTCCGGGATCAGTGCCGCCGGCCTGAGAACGGACTCGCCGTGGGACACCGGCAGCGACGCCACCCGCGACACCGTCGCCACCCGGCGTCTCCTGCTCCGCTCGTAGGTGCGCAGTGCACCCGGGACGGCGGTGCGGCCGACGTTCGACAACGCCTGTCGCAACACCATCGTGTCGAGCAGCGCCTGATTGGTTCCCTGGGCGAGGGTGGGCGGCATGGTGTGTGCCGCATCGCCGAGCAGAGTGAGCACGCCGTGGCCCGGCGGCGGAATCGGATGGCGGAAATGCGGATACGGCGACGAGGCCAGATCGTCTTCGGTCAGGGCGGCGAGCACCCGGTCGGCCGCATCCGACCATCCGCTGAACTTCGAGCGGATCACCTCGATCGGGTGCTGCGGTCGGGAGAAGTCGAATGACCACGGCAGGTCGAACCACCACTGGATCTCGCCGCCGCCGGCCGGCCACAGCCCGAGGTTCCCGTGCTCGCCGATGGCGACTAGTGCGACATCTGTGTCGGCGACGTCGGGCAGGGTGACCAGTCCCTGCCAGCTGCACCAGCCGGTCGGGTTGGCGTGGCGCGCCCCGACGACGTCGCGGACCCGCGAATGCAATCCGTCCGCGCCGATCAGCACGTCTCCGTCGGCGCGGCTGCCGTCGTCGAATCCGACGCGCACGCCCTGGTGGTTGGAGTGCACCAGGACCAGCCGGGCGCCGCAGTGGATGCGGTCGCGCGGAAACCCGTCCAGCAGGCGGTCCAGCAGCACGCGGCGCGGAACCATTCGAACGGGCGCACCCAGCCGGTCGGCCATGGCGGTCAGATCCAGCGTGGCCAGCGGACGGCCGGCCGACGTCACGACCCGGACGGTGGACAGCCGCTGGCCGGCGCCGTCCATCGCAACGCCCAGCTGGCGAAGAACCATTGCCCCGTTGGGCCAGATGGTCACCGCGCCGCCGGCCGTTCGCACGTCGGTGCCCTGCTCGAAGACAGAGACTTCGTGTCCGTCGCGAAGCAGTCCCCGCGCAACGGAAATTCCGCCTACGCCCGCACCGACAACGAGGATCCGCGCCGTCCCCACACCTCAATCACGACGTCCGCCGCGCGATGGTTCAGTGCCTGCTCAGTTGGGCTTCCAGTCCGGCAGCAGTCCGGCGGCCCGGACCTCCGCCAGCGACGGTGCGTCGCGGTCCCGCGCGGAGAGCACCAGCGGGTGATCGGCCGGCCAGTCGATGCCGATCGCCGGGTCGGTGGCGCAGATGGTGTGTTCGCGCTGCGGGTCGTAGCCGGCCGAGCACAGGTACATCACCGTCGAATCATCGTGCAGCGCCAGGAATCCGTGGGCCAAGCCGGCCGCCAGGTAGATCGACCGGCGGTTCTGGGTGTCCAGCAGCACCGAATCCCACTGCCCGTATGTCGGTGAGCCGACCCGGATATCGACGACGACGTCGAAGACCGCCCCCGACACGCAGGTGACGTATTTGGCCTGCCCGGGCGGCACCTCGGCGAAGTGCAGGCCGCGCAACACACCGGCCCGCGACACCGAGCAGTTGGCCTGGCGCACGTCGAAGCGGTGCCCGGCGAAGGCGGTGAACTCTTCGTCGGTAAACCACTCGAAGAACACGCCGCGGTCATCGGCGTGCTGGGTCGGGGTGAGCTCGAAGGCTCCGGGGACGGCCAGTTCGCGGAACGCCACGTCAGCGTCCCAGCTCGGCGTAGCGGGCTTCGGCGGCCTCTTTCAATGGCGCCCACCAGGGCTCGTTGGCGCGATACCAGTCGATGGTCGAGCGAAGGCCGGCCTCGAAGTCGGTGTGCTCGGGCTTCCAATCCAGTTCGTCGCGCAGCGCCGACGGCTCGATCGCGTAGCGCAAATCGTGGCCGGGCCGGTCGGGCACGTGGTCGAAGTCGTCGGGGTCGTGGCCCATCAGCCGCAGGATGGTCTGCAGCACACTGCGGTTGTCGCGTTCGCCGTCGGCGCCGATCAGATAGGTGCGCCCGGCATGCCCGCGGGTCATGATCTGCCAGACGGCGGCGTTGTGGTCGTCGACGTGGATCCAGTCGCGTACGTTGGCGCCGCTGCCGTACAGCTTGGCGCGGCGTCCGGTCAGCAGGTTGGTGATCTGCCGCGGGATGAACTTCTCCACGTGCTGGTAGGGGCCGTAGTTGTTCGAGCAGTTCGAGATCGTCGCGTGGATGCGAAAGGAGCGCACCCAGGACTGCACCAGCAGGTCGGCGGCGGCCTTGGTCGACGAGTACGGGCTCGACGGGCGATAGGGGGTCGTCTCGGTGAACCGGCGCGGGTCGTCGAGGGCCAGCTCGCCGTAGACCTCGTCGGTGGAAATGTGGTGCAGCCGTACCCCGTGCCGGCGTACCGCCTCCAGCACGGTGAAGGTGCCGATCACGTTGGAACGCAGGAACGGTTCGGGTTCGGCCAGCGCGTTGTCCACGTGGGTTTCGGCGGCGAAGTGCACCACCGTGTCGGAGTCGGCGACCAGCCGCTCCACCAGCGCGGTATCGGTGATGTCGCCTTCCACCAGCGCGATCTCGCGCGCGGTGTTGGCCAGCGACTCGCGGCTGCCGGCGTAGGTCAGGGCGTCCAGCACGGTGATCTGGGCGTCGGGGTGTTGGACGAGCGTGCTGTGCACGAAGTTGGCGCCGATGAACCCGGCGCCGCCGGTGACCAGCAGACGCATGGGGCAACCCTAGCGGTGGCGGGGGCGCCCCTCAGTCGCGCGGTGTCAGCCCCAGCGGCCCGGCGAGCTCCGTCAGCGTTGGAAGCAGCTGCTTCCAGCCGCCCAGCACCTGGATCGTCACCTGGTCGGCGCCGGCCGCCAGATGCTCACCCAACCGGGCGGCGACGTCCTCGGCCGTGCCGTGCGCCACCACCGCATCGATCAGCCGGTCGCTGCCGGGCGCACGCACGTCGCGGTCGCCGAAGCCAAGCCGGTGCCAGTTGTTGACGTAGTTCGACAGGCCTAGATAGAAGCCGACCGCGTCGCGTCCGGCGGCGCGCGCGGCCGCGGCATCCGTCGACAGCACCACCTTGTGCTCGGGCGCCAGGAACACCGAGGGCCCGATCAGCTCGCGGGCTGTTCCGGTGTGCTCCGGGGTGGTCAGGTAGGGATGCGCCCCGGCGCTGCGCTCGGCCGCCAGCTGCAGCACCTTGGGGCCCAGCGCGGCCAGCACCCGGCGGCTGGTCGGTACCCCGTCGGCGTCCAGGGCGTCCAGATAGTCCGTCAAGGTCCGATAGGGGCTGCGGTACTCGGCGGTGGCTTCGGAGTGACCGACGCCGACGCCGAGCAGAAACCGGCCGGGGTAGGCGTCCTCGATCCGGTGAAACGACTCGGCGACCTGCGCTGCCGGCGCCGACCAGACGTTGACGATCCCGGTCGCCACCTGCAGCGTCGATGTCGCCGCCAGCAGCGGCTCGACGAACTCCAGCTCAGGCGCCGGCGAGCCGCCCACCCAGATCGCGCCGTAGCCCAGCCGTTCGATCTCGGTCGCCTGCTCGGGAGTGGGGGATCCGAAGGTCCAAACCGCGTAGCGGCCCATGTCGGGTTTCAGTGAGAGTCCCTCGGTCATGTGCATCCCATCGCTGCGTGGCGACGGCGGGTGCCGCCTGGAATCAGTGTCTCACCGCCGACGATTTTGGCGACCGGCTGTTCAGCGGGTATCGTGGGACGACGGTGCGGCGTCCGCGTCGACTCTTGCGTGCCCAGTCTGAGATTCTTGGCGATTCACCTGGAATTTCCTGCCACCGGCCCACGTTCTGTAGTCGTAGTCGATGCTGCGCCGCGGCGGGCGCATGCACATGCAACAGGTAAGCCAGACACGGAGGATCGCCGGAGAGTAATGGCCAAGAAAGACGGTGCAATCGAGGTCGAGGGCCGCGTGGTCGAGCCCCTGCCCAATGCGATGTTTCGCATTGAGCTGGAGAATGGTCACAAGGTGCTCGCCCACATCAGCGGCAAGATGCGGCAGCACTACATCCGTATCCTGCCGGAAGACCGGGTGGTCGTGGAGTTGTCTCCCTACGACCTGTCCCGCGGACGCATCGTCTACCGGTACAAGTGATCCCCCGATAGCGCCACCCGTACGTCAACCAGCGATGAGAACAGGACCACAGCAGCCGTGAAGGTGAACCCCAGCGTCAAGCCGATCTGCGACAAGTGCAGGGTGATCCGTCGGCACGGCCGGGTCATGGTGATCTGCTCCGACCCGCGCCACAAGCAGCGTCAGGGCTAGCCATCGCCGGGCTCAGTCCCCGCAGACCACAACTGAATGCAGACCTCCCAGTACCAGTGAGCGGCTGGCATCTTTTCCAGATGGGCCAGCTCACACACGCCCGGATCGGAGGCCGGGCCCCGGAGTTTTCGGCCGGGAACGGGCTGGGATCACAACCTCCGCAACGAAGATGAAAGGGGCATGCCCCCCATGGCTCGACTTGTGGGCGTCGACCTGCCGCGCGATAAGCGCATGGAGATCGCGCTGACCTATATCTACGGCATCGGCCGTACCCGCGCAGGCGAAATCCTGGCCGCGACCGGTATCGACAAGGACCAGCGCAGCAAGGACCTCACCGACGACCAGCTCACCCAGTTGCGTGACTACATCGAGCGCAATCTGAAGGTTGAGGGCGACCTGCGCCGCGAGGTGCAGGCCGACATCCGTCGCAAGATCGAAATCGGCTGCTACCAGGGCCTGCGGCACCGTCGCGGCCTGCCGGTGCGCGGCCAGCGGACCAAGACCAACGCGCGCACCCGCAAGGGCCCCAAGCGCACCATCGCCGGTAAGAAGAAGGCCAGGTAAGACCCATGGCGACGAAGAAAGCGACCGGGCCCAAGAAGGGCCAGAAGACTCGGCGGCGGGAAAAGAAGAACGTCCCGCATGGTGCCGCGCACATCAAGAGCACCTTCAACAACACGATCGTGACGATCACCGACCCGCAGGGCAATGTCATCGCCTGGGCGTCGTCGGGTCACGTCGGGTTCAAGGGCTCGCGTAAGTCCACTCCGTTCGCCGCGCAGCTGGCCGCCGAGAACGCCGCCCGCAAGGCGCAGGAGCACGGCGTGAAGAAGGTCGACGTGTTCGTGAAGGGCCCGGGCTCGGGCCGCGAGACCGCGATCCGTTCGCTGCAGGCTGCCGGCCTGGAGGTCGGCGCGATTTCCGACGTCACACCGCAGCCGCACAACGGCTGCCGTCCGCCCAAGCGGCGCCGGGTCTAGGAGGACTGAAAAAAGATGGCTCGTTACACCGGACCCGCAACCCGCAAGTCCCGCCGGCTGGGCGTCGACCTCATCGGCGGTGACCAGGCATTCGAGAAGCGGCCCTACCCGCCCGGCCAGCACGGCCGCGCGCGGATCAAGGAAAGCGAATACCGGCTGCAGCTGCAGGAGAAGCAGAAGGCGCGCTTCACCTACGGCGTGATGGAGAAGCAGTTCCGCCGCTACTACGAAGAAGCGGTGCGCCGCGGCGGCAAGACCGGCGAGGAACTGCTGCGCATCCTGGAGAGCCGGCTGGACAACGTGGTCTACCGCGCCGGCCTGGCCCGCACCCGTCGGATGGCCCGCCAGCTGGTCAGCCACGGCCACTTCACCGTCAACGGGGTGAAGGTCGACGTGCCCAGCTACCAGGTGTCGCAGTACGACATCATCGACGTCAAGGACAAGTCGATCAACACGGTGCCGTTCCAGATCTCCCGGGAGACCGCGGGCGACCGCCCGATCCCGGGCTGGCTGCAGGTGGTCGGGGAGCGGCAGCGCATTCTGGTCCACCAGCTGCCCGAGCGTGCCCAGATCCAGGTTCCGCTCGCCGAGCAGCTGATCGTCGAGTTCTACTCGAAGTAACACGCCTGTACCAACCGGTGCAGGACTTGACCGGCATCAAATAGCGGGTGCCGAGAAGGAGATAGAAAACAATGCTGATCTCGCAGCGACCGACCCTGTCCGAAGAGGTTGTGGCAGACAACCGGTCCCAGTTCGTCATCGAACCGCTGGAGCCGGGTTTCGGTTACACCCTGGGGAACTCGCTTCGGCGCACCCTGCTGTCGTCGATCCCCGGCGCGGCCGTCACCAGCATCCGCATCGACGGCGTGCTGCACGAGTTCACCACGGTGCCCGGCGTCAAAGAGGATGTCACCGACATCATCTTGAACCTCAAGGGCCTGGTGGTGTCCTCGGAGGAGGACGAGCCGGTCACCATGTACCTGCGCAAGCAGGGCCCGGGTGCCGTCACCGCCGGGGACATCGTGCCGCCGGCCGGCGTCACGGTGCACAACCCCGACATGCACATCGCCACCCTGAACGACAAGGGCAAGCTCGAGGTCGAGCTGATCGTCGAGCGCGGCCGCGGTTACGTCCCGGCCGTGCAGAACAAGGTCTCCGGTGCCGAGATCGGCCGCATCCCGGTCGACTCGATCTACTCGCCGGTGCTCAAGGTGACCTACAAGGTCGAGGCGACCCGTGTCGAGCAGCGCACTGACTTCGACAAGCTGGTGCTGGACGTGGAGACCAAGAACTCCATCAGCCCGCGGGACGCGCTGGCCTCGGCCGGCAAGACGCTGGTCGAATTGTTCGGTCTGGCACGGGAACTCAACGTCGAGGCCGAGGGTATTGAGATCGGGCCGTCGCCGGCCGAAGCGGACCACATCGCGTCGTTCGCCCTGCCGATCGACGACCTGGACCTGACCGTGCGGTCCTACAACTGCCTCAAGCGCGAAGGTGTGCACACGGTCGGGGAGCTGGTCGCCCGGACCGAGTCCGACCTGCTCGACATCCGCAACTTCGGGCAGAAGTCCATCGACGAGGTCAAGGTGAAGCTGCACCAGCTGGGTCTGTCGCTCAAGGACAGCCCGGCCACCTTCGACCCGTCGCAGGTGGCGGGCTACGACGCGGCCACCGGTACCTGGTCGGGCGACACCAGCTACGACGAGCAGGACTACGCCGAGACCGAGCAGCTCTAAACGCCCAACCTCTCGCAAGAGAGCCGTCCCGGCCCTACCTGATACGGGGGCCGGCCCCATTTAGGAGAAGTCGCAATGCCCAAGCCCACCAAGGGTCCCCGTCTCGGGGGGTCGTCCTCGCACCAGAAGGCGCTGCTGGCCAACCTGGCCACGTCGCTGTTCACCCACGGCCGGATCAAGACGACCGAGCCCAAGGCGCGGGCATTGCGGCCGTACGCCGAGAAGCTGATCACCCACGCCAAGAAGGGCACGCTGCACAACCGGCGTGAGGTGCTCAAGAAGATCCGCGACAAGGACGTGGTGCACTCGCTGTTCGCCGAGATCGCCCCGCACTTCGCGGACCGCAACGGCGGCTACACCCGCATCATCAAGGTCGAGGCGCGTCAGGGCGACAACGCCCCGATGGCCGTGATCGAGCTGGTCCGGGAGAAGACGGTGACGTCGGAGGCCGAGAAGGCGCGCAAGGCCCCTAAGGCTGCCAAGAGCGAGAAGGCCGCCGAGAAGCCAGCCGAGAAGGTCGAGGAGAAGCCCGCCGAGGCTACCGAGGCCGAGAAGGTAGCGGAGCCGGCCGCTGAGGCCGAGGCTCCCGAGGCCACCGAAGCCACTGACGAGTCCTGAGTCCGGGGCCGAAGTTCGGCTTCGGCTCGACATCGCCTACGACGGCACCGATTTCGCCGGGTGGGCGGTACAGAACGGACAGCGCACCGTCGCCGGCGTTCTCGAAGAGACGCTGGCGACGGTGTTTCGCGTTCCGGTGCGATTGTTCGCCGCGGGGCGTACCGACACCGGCGTGCACGCCACCGGGCAGGTCGCCCACATCGACATCCCGGGATCGGCACTGGCGCACGTCTATTCGCGTGGGCAGCGGCCCGGCGAGCCGGAATTCCTGGCACTGACACGGCGATTGGCGCGTTTCCTGCCGGCCGATGTCCGGGTGCTGCGCGTGGTGCGGGCGGCGCCCGATTTCGACGCGCGGTTCTCGGCGCTGCGGCGCCACTACGTCTACCGGCTCTCGACCGCGCCTTACGGGGTGGTGCCGCAGCTGGCGCGCTACGTCACAGCCTGGCCGCGCCCGCTGGATATCGAGGCGATGGGGCAGGCGTCGCGGGGGCTGTTGGGGCTCAACGATTTCGCGGCGTTCTGCCGCCATCGGGCGGGCGCCACCACCATTCGTGATCTGCAGAGGCTGGACTGGGAGCGTGAGGGTGATCTGGTCACCGCGCACGTCAGCGCCGACGCGTTCTGCTGGTCGATGGTTCGCTCGCTGGTCGGGGCGGTGCTCGCGGTCGGTGAGCACCGGCGCAGCGCCACCTGGTGCGCCGACCTGCTGAACGCTGAGCGCCGGTCCAGTGATTTCACCGCCGCGCCGGCGCGGGGCCTGACCCTGGTCGGGGTCGACTACCCGCCGGACGACCAATTGGCGGCGCGCAGCGTCGTCACCCGGGATATTCGCACTCGCTAGACGGTCGAGTGTGCGGTTTGGGTCGCAGAAACGGGACTTCGGCAACCAAACTGCACAGTCGAGCAACCGGGCTACAGCAGTCCGGCGACGAAAGCCGCGGCCTGATTGGTCATGCTGGGCGTGTAGCCGGAGTGGGCGGCGAAGTTGCGTCCGGGGGAGCAGACCGGGTCGCCGTCGGTGCACAGGTCGATCGTCTTGAACCCGTAGCCGGGGCTGTTCGTCAGCGGCTGCCCGATCTTGTTGGACGGGTTGCCGAACACCGCGATCGCCGCGACGTGGTCGGCGGCCTCGGGCGGCAGCGGCGCGGTGAACCCGAAGCCGGGCACCGGCGCGGCGGCCACCACGTCGATGACGGCCGCGCCCTGCGAGTACCCCCCGAGAACCAGCCGGGTGCCCGGGCAGTTCTCCACCATCCACATCACGTGGCCGCTGGCGTCGTTGGCGCCGTCGGCGGCCCGGCCGAAGTCGTAGCTGGCCGGGTAGTTCACCGCATAGGTGCCGATCGAGCGGGACGTCTGGCCGCGCAGGGCGCCGACGAAGGCGTTGCCGACGCGGCCCAGGCCCGGCGGCTCATTGGTGCCCCGCGCGAACACCACCTCGGCGTCCGGACACCCGTCGGCCGAAGCCGTCGACGACGGGACGGGGCTGATCAGCAGGGCTGCGGCCAGGGGGCCGGCCGCCAGGATGCGGTATGCCTTCACAGCGGAGAATAGTAGCGAAGCAAAGATGATCTAACTAATCCCGGCGGCCCAGTCGCGACGAGCCCGGTCAGAGCTTGCCCATGATGAAGTCGGCGGCCTGGTTGATCATGCCGGCCTCGATATAGGCACCGGCCAGGTGCTGTGGCCAGTTCGCTTCCCAGGTGTTGGGGTCGGCCGGATTGCAGATCGGGTCGGCGCCGTGGCACAACTCGATGGTCCGGTCGGCGTAGACCGGGCTGAACCGGGTGATCGGCCCGGCCCAGGCGCTGCCGTTGCCGAACAGCGCGACCGCGGCGATGTGTTCGTCGGCGCCAGGCGGTAGCGGGTTGTTGAACGAGAACACGCTCATCGGGACGGCCAGCACGATGTCACTGACCGCCGCGCCCAGCGAGTAGCCGCCGACCACCAATCGGGTGTCCGGGCAGGTCTGCATCATGTGCTGGATGTGGCCGCTCATGTCGTTGGCGCCGCGATCCACATCGGCGTCCGC
This sequence comes from Mycolicibacter sinensis, assembly GCF_001667375.1. Lineage (GTDB taxonomy): Bacteria > Actinomycetota > Actinomycetes > Mycobacteriales > Mycobacteriaceae > Mycobacterium > Mycobacterium sinense_A. The sequence goes on from NZ_LZIN01000058.1 coordinate 35,415, forward strand.
GTCGTAGCGCACCGCATACAGTCCGACGGTGCGGTTGGCCCGCGCGCGTAACGCGCTGACCAAGGCGTTGCCGATTATGCCCGGGCCTGCCGACTCGAGCCGGCCGCGGGCGAACACCAACTCGACCGGCGGACAGCCGGCCGCCGCCGCCGAGGGAATGACCGTCGGTATCAGCGCGGGAGCTATCAAGGACACGGCGAGCAGCACGACCGCGGTCAGGAGCCGGTATGCCTTCACAGCGACTGATAGTAGCGCCGTAAAAACTTGACGGGCTAAATAAGAGCGTCGGTGCAGGTCAGCGGACCAGCGGTTCGACGTCGGGCACCGGCCCAGGAGCGCGCAGCCGGCCGGCGATGAAGTTGGCCGCCTGGCTCGTCAGCGCCGGGATGTAGCCGTCGGTGTGGTCGGTCCACTCGTTGCCCGGTCCCTCGTGGCAGATTGGGTCACCCGGGTTGCACAGGTCGAGGGCCTTGGCGCCGAACAGGGCGCTCTGCGCGCTGATCGGGCCGCCGGTGCGGACGGCGGGGTTGCCGAACGCCACCACGGCCACCACCTGGTCGGCGTACTCGGCGGGCAGCTGGCTGCCCCAGCTGATACCGCCCACCTGGGTGCCGGTGACGATGTCGATCACCGAGGCGCCCTGCGAGTACCCGCCGAGCACCAGCTGGGTGTCCGGGCACACGTCGGCGGCGGCCTTGACGCGGCGGATCACGTCATTGGCGCCGTCGCCGCCACCCAGCTGCAGCCGGCCGGCGGGGTAGTTGACGCCGTACTCGTCGACCTTCTTCGAGGTCTGCTGGCGCAGCGAGTCGATCAGCGCGCGACCCACCCGGCCGACGCCGGGCGGCTCGCTGGTGCCGCGGGCGAAGATGACCTCGACGTCGGGGCAGTCGTAGGCGGCCGCCGACGGGATGGCATCAGGGGCCACGACCGGCACGGTCAGCAGTGCGCCGGCCATCAACGCCGCCGAGAAAATGCTGCTCAATCGAACAAAACGCATAGCGGAATGGTACCGAAGCCCGATTTCGGCGCGGACGGCCCTGTGGATGGTCGGAGGCCGCCGGGCCGCTGCCGGGGTTAGCGTCGTCGGCACGGGAACGGGGGCGCATGGCCGGGCGAACGACCACACAGCTACAGCTGCATGCGCACCGATTCAGCGCGCGCCGCATCGAGCGTGCGCTGCGGTGCGGCCAGGCGGCCGGCGGCCCCGCGCCCGGGCGGGCCGGGCTGGCGCTGGGTTGCCTGCTCAGCGTGATCGTGGCGGCCGGCGCGGTGGTGCTGGCCATCGTGCGGCCGCAACCCGGCCTCGGTGACGCGCCGATCCTGCTGGACCGCGCCTCGGGCGCGCTGTATGTCCGGGTCGGCGACACGGTCCATCCGGTGTTCAACCTCGCCTCGGCCCGCCTGATCGCCGGCCCCGCCGACCCGCGGCCGGTAGCCGGCACCGAGATCGCAAAGGCCCGGCGCGGGCCACCGCTGGGCATCCCTGGCGTCCCCGGCGCACTCGGCGCAGCGGCGGCCGCGACCGAGACCTGGTCGCTGTGCGATGACCCGGCCGGCACCACCCTGGTCGTCGGGGCCGAACCGCCGCAATCCGCGCGTATCGACGCCGATGCGGCGGTGCCGGTCAGCGCGGAGTCCACCGCCACGTACCTGGTGCTGCGGGGCCGGCGGATTCCGGTCAACCCGGCTGATCCGAGCCTGGAATCCGCAGCGCCGCGGCGGGTCTCGGGTCTGCTGCTCACTGCGCTACCCGAGGCCCCGCCGGCGAAGGAATTCGACGGCCGCCTCGCCACGTTGCCCGCCGCCGCGGTGACGCTGTGCGCCCATTGGCGTGCCGACGATCCGGTCGGCATCACGCTGTCGGCCGGTGTCGGCCTGCCGCTGCCGGCGGGCGCGGCGGCAACGGTGCTGGCCCAGGCCGACGGCCTCGGCCCGGCCCTCGATGCGGTCTGGTTGCCGCCGGGCCGCAGTGCCTACGTTCGGGCCGTCGGTGTGTCTGGTCGCCCAGCTGGTGCCGGCTACCTGATCACCGAGACCGGGGTGCGGTTCACCGTCGACGATGCCGCCGCGGCACGTAGCCTGGGTCTGCCCGAGACCCCTGCCGGGGTGCCTTGGCCGATGCTCGCCGGGCTGCCGGCCGGCCCGCGGCTCAGTCGGCAGCAGGCGCTGCTGGCCCGCGACGTCGTGCCACCGCCACCCGGCCGGTGACCACCGCCAGCAGCAGGGCCAGCAGGACACCGGTGCCGGTGATCGCGGTGCGCAGCCCGGCCGAAGCGGCGACGGGCTCGACGGCCGGCGGGGGTGGGGGTGCCGGTTCGGGGGCTCGGGCAACGGAGGCGGGCTCAGCTACCTCCGAGCTGACCGCGGCCAGCGGATCGATCACCCCGGCGCCGACGACGTCGTCGCGCCCGCCGGCCGGGTGGCGCGCGGTGGCCTTGATCCGGTCCATCACCTGGCGCGGCGTCCACGCCGGGAAGCGGGACCGGATCAGTGCCGCCACACCGCTGACCACCGGTGCGGCGAAACTGGTGCCGCCGGCGGTGGTCGCCATCGCGTCGCCGACGCTGCTCAGCGACAGCACTTTTTCGCCGGGTGCGGCCACGTCGACCCAGGGGCCGGCGCGGGTGAAGGCCGACGGTGCGCCGTCGGCGTCCACCGAGCCGACCGTCAGCACGTAGTCGTCGTACCAGGCCGGGCTGACGATCATCGGCCCGTCTTTAGCGCACCCGTCGTCGGTGTTGCCGGCCGCGGCGACCACGACGGTGTTCTTCGTCTCGACCGCGTAGGCCAGGGCGGCGCCGAGTGCCCGGTCGTCGAGGCCGGAGTTCACCGGCCGGCAGGCCACGGCCGAGATGTTGATCACCGACGCCCCCAAATCGGCCGCCGTACGCACCGCTTTCGCCAGCGTGTCGACGTCGCCGACACCCGCGGCGTCGCCGACGGCGCCGAACCTGGTGCTGGATTGGCGGATACCGATCACCGTAGCCAGCGGCGCCACACCGCTGAACCGGTCGCCGGGATCGGTTGTGGCCGCGATAGTCCCGGCGACCAGGGTGCCGTGGCCGTCGCAGTCCTGGGTGCCGTCGCCGGTGAACACGTAGTCGCCGCCGCCCACCAAACCGGGCAGCCGTCGATGCGGGGCCACCCCGGTGTCGATCACCGCCACCCGCTGCCCCGCCCCGCGGGTCAGCGCCCAGACCGCCGGCAGGTCCAGCCCGTCGAGCTGGTTCGGTGTCACCGCGGGATCCAGCGCCGGCACCGCGCACACCTGACGTTGCACGGTGGGATGCGCCGGTGCGGCCGGCGCCGCGGCCGGTAACCGGGAGCCGTCGATCGGCGGGGGTGCGACCGCGTTGGCCGGCGGCACGCCCGGGGTGGCCCCGGCGATCACCGCAGCGGCGATGGCGATCCGGGCGATCCGCACGCGTCAGCCCAGACTCAGTCCGCGCACGGCACCGTAAACCCCGCAGAGCCAGCAGGCCAGCGGCACCAGCGCGCCCAGCGCCAGGCTCTCCAGCACCTCGGCGCCGCGCCGGCTCAACGGGGATGCCGGCGGTGCGGCGAAACCGGCAGCGATGGCGCCACCGGCCAGTGCCAGCGCCACCGCGGCCGGCCATGGCCCCGAACCCGCTGTGAGAACCGCGATTCCGATGGTGGTGACGCCGCCAGCCAGTAATGCCGCGATCTGGCGGCTATCGCTGTGGGAGCGGGCCCGCAGTAACAGGGCGAGGCCGGCCACGGCTGCGAATGCGACACCGACCGGCCCCGGGTCCGGTTGTCGGGCCGCGACGCCGAGGGAACCCAGGACCACCGCGGCTGCGGACGCGGCGACTAACCCGGTCAGCAGATCGTGGGCCTCGCGTGTCGGGCGCCGGGTCGCCAGCGCGATCCGGCCCGCCATCCGGACCACACCGACCGCAACCGCCGTTCCCACCGCACCGGCCGCCTGCAGCGAGATGCCGGTTGCAGCACAAGCCATCCCCACGACAGCGGCGGCCACCGCCAACCCGGCCAAGCAGCACAACGTCGCCCGCACCGGCCCGCTACAGCCGCTCGACGGAACCGCAGCGGCAGCCACTGTCCCGGCCGCAGTGACGGCTAACAGGGCGTTCGGGGTGCCGGGCCCGCCCGGGACCGCCACGAAACCGGCCACCCCGGCCAAGCCGGACGCTGCCAGCGCGGCGGTGAGCCGGCGAGCAGCCGGATTCCACGGGCTTAGCGCTTCCCGCACCGTAGCCGCCACCTGCTCGGCGGGATCGTCGAAACGCGCATCCGCCACAATGTCGCCCGCCCGCGCCAACACCAGCACCGCGCCGTCGTGGATGCCCTGCTGCGCCAGTGTTTTCGAGGGGTCCAGCGGTGCCCGCCCGGGCAGACCCAGCCGGTACGGACGCGGGGCGTGCGGGCCGTCCCGGCGCGGCATGAGGTCGATGACGGAGGCGATCAGCGCTGCCACCGGCACCGCGGCCGGCAGTGCCAGATCGGCGCGACCGGTATCGGTGTGCACCGCGACCCGGCGCAGACCCGAATCCGTAATCGACACGCCTAGCCTCCTCGTTTGCGCCTTCCGCTTGCGCGCACCGTAGCGCGATGGGGGCCCGCAATGTTTTCGTTCTTCCACAGCTGACTTGCCGGTCCTTCGCCCGCTGCCTACGGTGTGCCGATGACCGCGCTGGGAAGCACTGCGGGCCCGCCGCCGGCACCGCCGGACGGTGAAATCGCCGTCGCCGCACCGCCGTCGGCGACGCTTCCGGATTCGGACGTCCCGCTGGCCCGACTGCTGCCCGCCGTCATGGCAGTGGGGATGCTGGCAATGACCGCGGTCGTCTACCGCTCGGGATCATCGGCGGCACGCAGCCCGGTGTTCGCGATGCTGCCGTTGATGATGCTGGCTTCCGCGGTGGCCGCGACGGTGGCCGGACGGAACCGCGGGCCCAAGAACATTGACGACGCCCGCGAGGGCTACCTGGATTACCTTGCCGCGCTGCGTGAATCGGTGACCGACACCGCCGCCCGTCAACGCTCGTTTCTGTGGTGGGCGCATCCGGAGCCGGATGCGCTCTGGATGCTGGCCGGCAGCGCCCGGATGTGGGAGCGCCGGCCCGGCGACGCGGACTTCGGCTGCGTCAGGGTCGGGATCGGTCCGACCGGCCTGGCCACCCGGCTGGTCCCGCCGCCGCACGATCCGGCGCGGCGCATCGACCCGGTCACCGACACCGCGCTGCGGCGCTTCCTCGAGACCCACGCGACGGTGCCCGAGGTGCCGATCACGGTGCCGCTGCTGGGCGCGGGGCCGCTGCTGCTGGACGGCGACGCCGACGCGGCGCGTGGCCTGCTGCGCGCGATGATCTGCCGGCTGGCGATGCTGCACGGCCCGGACGTGCTGCGGATCGCTGCAGTCACCGATGCACCCGACCACTGGGACTGGCTGAAATGGCTTCCACACCATCAGCATCCGTCGGATACCGACGCCACCGGGCCGCTTCGGCTGACTTGCCCCAGCTTGGCTGCCGCTGAAGCCGCGCTGGCCGGCCGACGGGCGGTGGTGATCGTCGACAGCACGGGCGAAGGCCTTTCGGTGGCCGAGTTCGGTACCGCCGGCACCGCGCGACGGCTCACGGTTACCGCGACGGCGCTGAGCGACCCCGAGGGCGCCCGGCCTGACTTCCTCGGTATCGCCGACGCGGTGGTATGCGCGCAGCGGCTGGCCGGCCAGCGAGCGAACGCGGCCGGCGGCGGGAGGCCGGCGGACTGGGCGCAGTTGCTGGGTATTGGCGATATCGACCGCTACGAGCCGGCCGGCGGTTGGGCCGGCGCACCGTCGCAGCGGCTGTGCGTGCCGATCGGCACCGACCCGAACGGAAACGTGGTGCGGCTGGACATCAAGGAGGCCGCCGAGCGGGGCAGCGGGCCGCACGGGCTGTGCATCGGCGCCACCGGCTCGGGCAAATCGGAGTTTCTGCGCACCCTGGTGCTGGGCATGACGGTCCGGCATTCACCGGAGGACCTGAATCTGGTTCTGGTCGACTTCAAAGGGGGCGCAACGTTTCTCGGGTTCGAGCAAACCCGGCATATCGCCGCGGTGATCACCAATCTCGCCGATGAGGCGCCGCTGGTGGAGCGGATGCGTGACGCGCTGGCCGGTGAGATGCGCCGACGCCAGGAACTGCTGCGGGCCACGGGCGTTGCCGGCATCAGCAGCTACGGCCAGGCCCGGCAGGCCTCAGGCATGGCGCTGCCGGCCCTGCCGGCGCTGCTCGTGATCGTCGACGAATTCTCCGAACTGCTCGACCAACAGCCCGATTTCATCGACACGTTCCTCGCGATCGGCCGGTTAGGGCGCTCGCTGGGGATTCACCTGCTGCTGGCCAGCCAGCGCCTCGAGGAGGGCAGGTTGCGAGGGTTGGAATCGCACCTGTCTTACCGGGTGTGCCTTAAGACGGTGTCGGCCGCCGAGTCCCGGCTGGTGCTCGGGGTGGCAGACGCCCATGAGTTGCCCAACATTCCCGGGGCGGGGTTCCTGCGTACCGCCGACGGCGAGGTGACGCGGTTCCAGGCGGCCTACGTCTCCGGCGGGTGTCCGGCTGCCCGGCCGGCTCCGCGCGAAGCGTTGTGGTTCACCGCGGTGCCGAGCGGCCCGACCGGAGAGGTGCCCGCGGCGGTCGGGCGCACTGTACTCGAGGCGATCCTGCAGCGGATCTCCGGCCACGGCCCGGCGGCCCGGCAGGTGTGGTTGCCCCCGTTGGGGGCCTCGCCGACGCTGGGCGCGCTGCTCGAGGGCGAGAATCCCGCGCTGAGCGTGCCGATCGGAATCGTCGACCGGCCCTTCGAGCAACGGCGCACCCCGCTGTCGGTCCACCTCGAGGGCGCCGGCGGGCACGTCGCCGTCGTCGGTGCGCCCCGGTCCGGTAAGTCGACGACACTGGCCACGCTGATCGCCGCGCTGAGTGGGACTCACGACGCGACCCGAGTGGGCTTCTACTGCTTGGACTTCGGAGGCGGCACCCTCTCCGAGCTGGGTTGGCTGCCGCAGGTGGGGTCGGTGGCCGGTCGTGGCCAGCCCGACCTGGTGCGGCGCACGATCGCCGAGATGGAGGCGATCGTGCAACGGAGGGAGGCGGCCGGCGGTGCTTGCGACGGCGGCCCGGCCCGCGACGTGTTCCTGGTGATCGACGGGTGGGCGGGCCTGTGCCACGAGTTCGATGTGGAGTCAGCGATCACCGCTCTGGCCGGTCGCGGCCTGTCCTTTCGGGTGCACGTGGTGCTCTCGGCGTCGCGGTGGGCCGAAGTGCGGCCCGCATTGCGCGATCTGATTGGTACCCGCATCGAGCTGCGGCTGGGAGATCCGGCCGAATCCGAGCTGGACCGGCGCCAAGCCCACCGGGTACCCCGTGACCGGCCCGGTCGCGGCCTGACACCGGAGGGTCTGCACATGCTGGTCGCGCTCCCGCAGGACTGGGAACCAGTGCAAGACAACGGAAAGTCGGTGCCGCCGATTCCGCTGCTGCCGGAGCTGGTCGAGCGAGCTGAACTGGTTGTCTCCGCCGGTGGCCAGCCGGTGCTGGGAGCCGACGAACGCGGACCCGTCACAGTCGATTTCACGCGGCAACCGCACCTGCTGATCCTGGGCGACAACGAGTGCGGTAAGTCCACCGTGTTGCGCACATTGTGCCGAGAACTGGTGCGCACGCACACCCCCGAGCAGGCGCAGCTGCTGGTGGTCGACTACCGGCGCAGCCTGCTCGGGGTCGTCGACACCGGCCATCTGGCCGGCTACGCGATGTCGGCCGCAGCGTGCTCAGCGCTGCTACCGGCGGTGATCGAGCGTGTCGCCGGGCGGATGCCCGGGCCGGACGTCAGCCCGCAGCAACTGCGCGACCGGTCATGGTGGCGCGGCCCGGAGCTGTATGTCCTGGTCGACGACTACGACCTGGTGGCCACCGCCGCCGGCAACCCGCTGACACCGCTGCTGGAATACCTGCCTCAGGCAGGCGATCTCGGACTGCACCTGGTGGTGGCGCGCCGCAGCGGCGGGGCGGCGCGGTCGATGTACGAGCCGGTGCTGGCCGCACTGCACGACCTGGGCGCGATGGGCCTGGTGATGAGCGGCGACCCCGCCGACACCCCGCTGATCGGTTCGGTGCGGCCGAGCCCACTGCCGCCCGGGCGCGGCACCCTGGTCACCCGCTCCGGCGGCGAGCGGCCGATCCAGGTGGCCTGGGAACCGTGACGCACCGCGCCGTCATCGAGGTCGGCCCGGCGACCGTCCGCCGGTTGTGTTGCGGCGCTGGCGAATCATCTGATGCCGCGGGGGCCCTGGGGGAGTGGATCGATGAGCCGTTCGCGCTGGTCGAGGGGGAGCCGGTCGAGGTGGCGGAGCTGCTGCGCAGTGTGCTGGCCTGCCCGGCGGCCGCCGAGGCGATCGAGATCATCCACCCGTCGTGGTGGCCGGCCCGGCGGGTCGAACTGGTCAGCGCGGCCGCGCGCGGCCTGGCGGCCGAGGTCGTCACGCGGTCCCGCGCACGCCTGCTGGCGGACACCTTCGCGGCTGCGGCGGTCGTGGAGATCGCCACTCAATTGGTCGCTGTCACTGCCGCCGGAATCACCGCCGAGCCGCGGGTTGGCTCACCCGGCGAGGTGGCCGCGGCGGTGGCGCACCGGGTGCGGGAGGCGGTCCCGGATCGCGGCGCTGCGGTGCTGATCGACGCGGCCGCCGCGGTGGGCGGGGCCGGCGTCTTGGCCGATCTGATCGCCGAAAAGCTCAGGGACACAGCGCAGGTGACGGTGCTCGACGCGCTGCCGACGGTTCAGGCCGTCGAACCCGCCGCGACGCCGGAGCCGGCCCCGGCCCGCCCCGACCGCCGTCGACGGCTCGCGCCGGCCGTCCTGGTGGCGGTGGGTGTCGTCGCACTGGGTCTAGGAGTCCACCGTGCCCCGCCCCTGGAGGGAACGACGGTGACCAATCTGATCGAGGGCCGGGTGACGGTGGAGGTGCCGGCGGGCTGGTCGCTGCGCCGGGTCACCGCCGGGCCCGGATCGGCCCGGATGGAGGTGGTGTCCCCGAACGAGCCACAGCTGATGCTGCACGTTACGCAGGCGCCGGCCGTCGGCGAAACCCTGGCCGACATCGCCGAACCCCTGCAGCTGGCCATGAAACTCGCCGAGGCCGAGGCGCCCGGAGTGTTCGTCGGCTTCGACCCGGCCGGTAGCAGCGCGGGCCGGCCCGCGGTGACCTACCGCGAGATTCGCGCCGACCATCACGTCGACTGGACGGTGCTGGTCGACCGTGCGGTGCGGATCGGCATCGGCTGCCAGAGCGGACCAGGCGACGGCGATGTCCTGCTCCCGGTGTGCGAGCAGGCGGTGCGCTCGGCGCACGCGCTGGGTGTTCCTCCGGCGGGCTGATTGACCGGAACCGAATGCGCCCCGCCGCCGTCGAACTACATAACAACCAACAACCGATACGGGGGAGATGTGAGCCCATCCAACACACTCAGCGCCGACTTCGACGTCATGCTCGCTGTCGCGGCGGCCACCGACGCCCGCAACGAGGAGATCCGGGGAATGCTGCAAGCGTTCGTCGGCCGGATGCGGGCCGTGCCGCCGTCGGTCTGGTCGGGAATGGCAGCAGCCCGGTTCCAGGATGTCCTGGACCGCTGGAACACCGAATCGCTGAGCTTGCATCACGCGCTGGCGCGCATTGCCGAGACCATTCGCCACAATGAGCGCGCGTTGCGGGAGGTGGCCGAGACCCACTCGCACCACATCGCCGCCGCCGGCGACGGTATCTGAGGGGCGGTCAGTCATGGCCGCGGCATTGTCGTACAACTTCGAGGAAATCGAATACGCCGTCCGTCAGGAGATCCACTCCACGGCCAGCCGGCTCAACGGCGCGCTGGAACAGCTGCGGTCGCAGATCGCACCGCTGCAGCAGGTGTGGACCCGGGAGGCGGCCGGTGCCTACCACGCCGAGCAGCTGCGATGGCAGCAGGCCGTGGACGCACTCAACCAGATCCTGTTCGCCTTGGGTAGCGCGGTGCGCGACGGCGCGGCTGACGTCGCCGACGCCGACCGGCGCGCGGCGGGAACTTGGGGGCGGTAGGAGAGACCACCCCCGGGTAACGGTGTGGCCCCGATGGAGGAGAGCCGTCGGGGCCACACCGGCTCACCGAGTCGAGGTGGACTGTTGGTAAGGGAGGACCATCCCGGTCGTGACGAGATATCGGGACTTTCGCGTGACCCTCAAGAACGAGCGATGGAACGTCGCCTGGACGAACTTGTGCGGCGCCGGCTTCGCGACGAGTCCGTCGCGTTGGCCAGCGTTCTCGATCAGGCGCGGATGCTTCACCGGTACCGGGCGGAACTCGGCTATCCAGCACACCTTGACGAACGTGTTGGAAAACTCGATGACAGCGAACGGTTTGTCGCTCGGCTGCTGGTGTCTGAGGACCGGAACGTCAGCCACGTCCCGCCCGCCAAAACCGGTCAACCTCCGCCTGACCTGGTCGTCGACGGCGTGCTTGCCGAAATCAAGACCAGCATCGGAGCTGGTGTTCAAGGTTTCGGCAAACGACTGCAAGAAGCGCATGCGACACGAGTGTTCGTCAATGCGAAGCAATCGCGGATCAGTCCCGACACCATGTCTGACCTGGTCCAGCAACTTATTGACCTCGGCGTTCTGACGTAAGCTCGGGTGATCGGCGACCGCTATGACTGGCAACGAGGAAGGTGGTGACACGCGATGGCTACGGAGCTGCGGCACGACCTGCTCGATGTCGGTGTGGACACCACCGAAGAGCTGGCGCAGCTGATCGAGAAGGCATTCGGCCCGGGGGGCGTGTGGACGCAGGGCCGCAATGTTCGGTGGTACCGCGCGACGGGCTACGACTTCGTTGTCACTATGCCCGACGAGCCGTATGACGGTGAATTGTGGGTCACGGTCGGTGCCCCGACCGTCGACGAGCAACAGCGCCGCGCCGACATCACGTTCGACCGTCTCGCGGCAGCCGACCCGAAGGTCGCACTGACACTGATTGCCGAAGATGACTCCGTCGTGCGGCGTCGTCCTGTCACGCGCACCGCACAACGGTCCACTGCCCCGTTTTGACCTGCCCGGATACCCGCCGGTAAGCTGCTGCGTTGGCGTGCGGTGCCGTCCTGGCACAGCGGGTCCTCGGGTCACTGTCGGTCGCCGAGAACCACCCCGCCGCTCACGCTGGACCGGCACCCGGCCCGCTCCGGGATCCGCACAACCGGGTAGCAACCCGAATTACGAGAGGTAAGCGCTGTGCCCACCTATACGCCGAAGGCGGGTGACACCACGCGGTCGTGGTACGTCATCGACGCCACCGACGTGGTGCTCGGCCGGCTCGCCGTTGCGGCAGCAAATCTGCTGCGCGGCAAGCACAAGCCGACGTTCACGCCGAATGTCGACGGTGGTGACTTCGTCATCATCATCAACGCTGACAAGGTCGCCATCAGCGGCAACAAACTGCAGAAGAAAATGGCCTACCGCCACTCGGGCTACCCGGGCGGGCTGCGCAAGCGCAGCATCGGTGAGCTGATGGAGACCCGTCCCGACCGTGTCGTGGAGAAGGCGATCCTCGGGATGATCCCGCACACCAAGCTGGGGCGTCAGATTCAGCGCAAGCTGCACGTCTACGCCGGGCCGGTGCATCCGCACACCGCCCAGCAGCCGGTCCCGTACGAAATCAAGCAGGTGACGCAATGACCGAGACGGCAATCGAGGGCACCGAGGCCATTGAGCCCACTGAGCCCACTGAGCCCACCGAGACGGTTGAGGTCGAGGAGACCATAGAGACGCAGGCGGAGGCCGCGCCGAGCTACGAGCCGCACGACCTGGGACGTCCCATCCAGACCGTCGGTCGCCGCAAGGAGGCCGTGGTGCGGGTGCGCCTGGTGCCCGGCACCGGCAAGTTCAACCTGGACGGGCGGACCCTGGAGGCCTACTTCCCGAACAAGGTGCACCAGCAGCTCATCAAGGCTCCGCTGGTCACCGTGGACCGGCTAGAAAGCTTCGACGTCTACGCCCACCTCGACGGCGGCGGCCCCTCCGGGCAGGCCGGCGCGCTGCGGCTGGCCCTGGCACGCGCCCTGATCCTGGTGCAGCCGGAGGACCGGCCGGCGCTGAAGAAGGCCGGCTTCTTGACCCGTGACCCGCGGGCCACCGAGCGCAAGAAGTACGGCCTGAAGAAGGCCCGCAAGGCGCCTCAGTACAGCAAGCGCTGATCGTTCTGGCAGCGAGCGTGCGTGGAAACGGTCCTACACCGGCGTGTCGGACCGGGAACACGCACGCTCGCGGCGATAAAGGATAGTTATGGGTCGACTTTTCGGCACCGACGGCGTCCGTGGGGTGGCCAACCGCGAATTGACCGCGGAACTGGCCATGGCGCTGGGCAGTGCGGCGGCCCAGCGGCTGTCCACCGGCACCGAGCGTCGGGTTGCCGTCGTGGGTCGCGACCCGCGGGCCAGCGGCGAGATGCTGGAAGCCGCGGTCATCGCCGGGCTGACCAGCCAAGGCGTCGACGCACTGCGGACCGGTGTGCTGCCCACACCCGCGGTGGCCTACCTGACCAGTGCTTATGAAGCGGACTTCGGGGTGATGATCTCCGCGTCGCACAACCCGATGCCCGACAACGGCATCAAGTTCTTCGGCCCGGGCGGCCACAAACTCGACGACGCCACCGAGGACCAGATCGAGGATCTGGTCGCCGCCGGGCCGGGGCTGCGACCGGTCGGCGCCGAGCTGGGCCGGGTGGTGGACGCCAAGGACGCCCTGGACTGCTACCTGCGCCACCTCGGCGAAACCCACCGCACCCGGCTGGACGGGCTGACCGTGGTGGTGGACTGCGCCCACGGCGCAGCGTTCCATGCGGCGCCGCGGGCCTACCGGGCCGCCGGTGCCACCGTGATCGCGATCAACGCCGATCCCGACGGGCTCAACATCAACGACGGCTGCGGCTCGACGCACCTGGAACCGTTGCGGGAGGCGGTGCTCGCGCACGGCGCGGATCTGGGCCTGGCCCACGACGGCGACGCCGACCGGTGCCTGGCCGTGGATGCCGCCGGTCAGGTGGTCGACGGCGACGCCATCATGGTCGTGCTGGCGCTGGCCATGCGCGACGCCGGTGAACTGGCCGGCGACACGCTGGTCACGACGGTGATGAGCAACCTCGGCCTGCACCTGGCGATGCGTGAGGCGGGCATCGAGGTGCGCACCACCGACGTCGGCGACCGCTACGTGCTCGAGCAGCTTCGGGCCGGCGGTTTCACCCTCGGCGGTGAACAGTCCGGTCACATCGTGCTGCCCCAAGTTGCCACCACCGGCGACGGCATCGTCACCGGCCTGCGCCTGATGGCGCGGATGGCGCAGACCGGCATCCCGCTGGCCGGTTTGGCCTCGGCGATGCGCACGCTGCCGCAGGTGCTGATCAACGTCGAAGTCACCGACAAGGCTGCCGCGATGAGCCGGCTGGCGGTGCGCACCGCACTGCAGCGCGCCGAGGAGGAGCTCGGCGAGACCGGACGAATTCTGTTGCGGCCCTCCGGCACCGAGCCGCTGATTCGAGTGATGGTGGAAGCGGCCGACGAGGACACCGCGCGCCAGATCGCGCTCGGTGTCGCCGAAACGGTACGCAGCCGCTGATCCTTGCCGCGGGCGTCTCACCCGTCACTGTTGTCTCCGATCAGGTGGGGTGAGACCTTTTCGAAAACGGTAGCCTCGGCGCTAGCACCGCATGAGGCGGTGTGGAATTGCCGGGAACCGCTGCAGCGCCCGCACCGTCATACCCATATGGGACGACAACAGCTTTACCTCGACGTCGCCGCGCTGCACTCCGTGGCGGACTGCTTTGAAGCCACCGCGGCCGATATCGATACCGCCATCCGAATCCGGCTGGGCGGATTGGCGTTCGACGGTCGCGTCGCTGGGCGCGACCACGTCGCGGCGGGGGAGGAGATGCGCCGCGCGCTGGACGGCTGGGCGAGCGAGCTGACGCGCTGGTCGCGGGCCAACACCGAGATCGCGGCGGCTTTGCGAGGAGGACTGGTGCGCTACGAACACGCCGAAACCTCCGCGGCGGATCGGGTCGGTTGAGGTGGCGCAGCAATACGACGTGGCCGGGCGGCTCGCCGAGGGTCGAGAGGCGTTGGCGCACAATCAAACCTACGTGTCAGCTTGCCATCGGCTCGGTTATCGCCATCCCGAGCTCACCGGCTACGACGGGCAGCTCGCCGACTGCTACGACAGCGAAGCCGGCCTGGACCTGCGGCTGCTCGACGCCGACTGCGCCGCGCTGGGAGCGCTGGCCGATACGGCCGACGATGCGGTGCGCCAGCAGCGCGCGCAACTCGGCGAGTTCGCCACGGCCTGGCGCGGTCCCGGGGCTGAGGCCGCCGCGGTGTTCCTGCGCCGGCACTGTGATGCCGGTGCGCAGTTGACGGCCCGGCTGCGGGCGTCCGCCACCGGATGTGCGGTGCTGCGCGACGAGCTGTGGCGGCTGGTCGATAGCAAGGTGGCCGCGGTGCTGGCCATCGACGAGGCGGTCGGCGCCCAGCGTCCGGCATGGCTGGCCGCCGCGCACGCGGTGGATTCCGGTGCCGCCGACGAGCACGCCACCGAGGTCATCGAGAAGCAGGTGATGCCCCACGTGGACAACAACGTTCGGGGCGTGTGGGCATCGGCCGTGCGGCCGGTCCGGGACGGGGCTGCGGCGGCCTACCGCAGCGCGACCGCGGCGGCTGACGTCGGGGCGGGGGTGCTCTTCGCGATTCCGGGTGACCTCGGGCCAGAGCGCCCGCCCGACGACCCGGCACCGGCCGCCCCGGCGGCCATCGCCCCCATTGCGGCAGATTTGCCCTCGGCAGACGCACCGGCGGCGGCGGGCGATCGGCCGGGCGCCGCCGCGCCCGAACCCACCGCAGCATTCGAGGACCTGCCTGTCGATCCGGGTTTGCCGGCCGGCCTCGGCGTGCCTGGCGATCTGGGCTTGCCGTCGGGCGGGCTGCCGGCCGGTGGCAGCGGGCTCGGTGGTCTTGGTGGACTGGGCGGGCTGATTCCGCGGCTGGCCGACGCGTTCGGTGATGCCGGGCTCGGCGAGCCGTTCGACGACCCGTTCGAGGACACGCCGGAGGCTGACGAGCATGGCCCGGAGGACCACGATGACTCCGAGGCTGAGCCCGCGGACGATGATGATGCCGCCGCCGACGATCCCGTCGACGCCGAACTGGCCGACGAAACCGGGCCGGAACCAGAGCCGACCGGCGGAGAATCCGAACTCGCTTCCGAACAAGTCGCCCCAGCGGTCGAAGCGGGGGAAACCGAGAACGAGCCGACGTCCGGGCCAGCGCCCCAGCCGCTGGCCGACAGTCCGCCCAAAACCCCCTGCGAGATCGCCGCCCAGGAGTTGCCGCAGGTGGGGCAGTGAACAAGCTGGTAAGCATGCACATGCTTAGGCACTCGCATCGTGATGCACCGGGCGTATGATGCTCGATGTGAGGACAACCGTGGTGATCGACAGTGATGTCGCTGCCGAGGTCGAACGGCTTCGGCGTGAGGGATTGGGTGTCAGCGAGGCGCTGAACCTGCTCGCGCGCCGCGGCATGGCCGCGCAGGCCAGTGCCCCCGCGGCTCCCTACCGGCATCGCACGGCACGGATCGGACTGAAGGTCGACGTCACCAGCGTGGCCGATGTGCTCGACCTACTCGATGACGACCGATGATCGTCGATGCGAACCTCCTGCTGTACGCCGTCGATGAGGACAGCAGGCACAACCAGGCAGCTGCGGCGTGGCTGGCGGCAACGCTGCGCGGCCCCAACCGGATCGGTTTGCCGTGGCAGACGATCGGCGCGTTCCTGCGGATTGTCACTCACCCCCGGGTGACCGACAATCCGTTGAGCGCATCCGAATCATGGAGCTATATCGCAGATTGGCTGGCGGTGCCCGTGGTGTGGATCCCGCCTGCGACCGAATCCACCGCTCAGGTTTACGCCAGGATCTGCGCACAGGTCGATGTCACCGGCAACCTGGTGCCCGATGCCCAACTGGCCGCCCTGGCGATGGAACACGGCGTCGAACTCGCCTCCGCCGACACCGACTTTCAGCGATTCCCCGGCCTGCGCTGGATCAACCCGCTGGGCCCCCGCTGAACCCACCTCAGCCCTGGCGGGCTCCCCAGGTCTGCAGTGCCGAAGCGATTTTGGCGGCCGCCTCCAGCTGCTCCAGCGACATCTCGTCGGCCGGGTTGCGCCGCCATTCGGCGACCACCGCCAGCGCACCGTCGATGAACTGCTGGCGGGACTGACCGCGCTGGATCTTGCCGCTCGACGTAGTCGGCAGCGACACGTGGTGTACCAGCACTACCGCGTCGGTCGCGATGCCGTGGTGGGTGGCGATTGCGGTTCGGATCCGGTCGATAACCTCATTCAGGTCGGTCTCGCCGGCTCGCGCACTGTCGACTTCGTGGACGACGACCAGCTGCTCGACGCCGCCCGGTGGGGCGTCGGTGGCGAACGCCGCGCCCCGGCCGGACACCAACACCGGGTCGCACTGCTGGACGGTGAACTCGATGTCGTTGGGGTAGTAACGGTGCCCGTCGACGACGATCAGGTCCTTGCAGCGCCCGGTGATGAAAAGCTCACCGGCGCAGAGGAACCCGTAATCGCCGGTACGCAAAAACGGTCCCCGGTCAGGGTCCCCCGGCGCGGCCAGCCGCGCTCCGAACGTCGCCGCGGTCTCCTCGGGCCTGTTCCAGTAGCCCAGGGCGACATTGGGCCCGGCGACCCAGATCTCGCCGACCTCGTCGGGCCCGCAGGGCTGGTGGGTCACCGGGTCGACGATGGCGACGTCGGATTGGCGCGGCTGACCGCAACCCACGAACGTCGCGGCGGCCGGATCGTCGGGTGCGATGTCGACGATGCGGTCCTCGGCCAGCGCCACCCGGTGGACGTAGCGCACCCCCGGCATCCCGGTGGCACAGCCGGCCGACACCTGCAGGGTGGCCTCGGCCAGCCCGTACACCGGGTAGCACGACGAGACCTGAAAACCCGCCGGCGCGAAAGCATCGGCGAACGCCGCCAGCGACGTGGCGCGCACCGGCTCGGCGCCGTTCATGGCGACGGTCATGCAGGAAAGGTCCAGTGCCGCACGCTCTTCGGGTGTGCTGGTTTCCACACACCGGTCATAGGCGAAGTTCGGTGCGGCGGTGATCACACCACGATGCCGGGACACCAGCTCCAGCCACCGCATCGGACGTTTGATGAACGCGGTCGGCGACATCAGCGCCGTGCTCGCCCCGAGGTAGACCATCGACAGAATCCCGCCGATCAGGCCCAGGTCGTGGTGCGGCGGCAGCCAGAAGACGCCCCTGGCGTTCTCATCGCCGTTCCAGGCCTGAGCGATGGCGTCCACGTTGTGCAGTACGTTGCCGTGGGACAGCAGCACACCCTTGGGTGAGCGGGTCGAACCCGAGGTGTACTGAATGGCGGCCGGAGAGTCGGCCCGGATGTCGGGGGCGACCCAGGTGTCGGGATCGGCGCCGGCGTCGGTGAAGAACCAGTGCTCCGGTTCCCCGGGAATCCCGGCGACCGCGCTGCGAGTGGCCTGCTGGGTCTCGCCGGCGGTGAGCGCGAACTTCGCCGCAGCGTCGGGGACGACCACCTGCAGGCGCGGCGCCAGCTTCTGGTGCACGGGCACCGCGACGGCGCCGGCGTACAGGCAGCCGAAGAACCCGGCGATGAAGTCCAGGCCCGGGCGCACCAGCACCAGGACCCGCTCCCCGGCGACGTCGTGGCGCTGCAGATTCGCCGCTATCGCGCGCGCCCGCAGATCCAGCTCGCGGAAGGACAGCTCACTGCGGCCCTCGTCGTCCCCGTTGTAGGAGAAGCTGAACGCCACCTTGTCGCCGAACCGGTGGGCCTGGCGTTGTAGCAGCTCAACGAGGGTTTCTGCGATTGGCGTCGTCACCGTGGGCGTGAAATCCATGGCCCCATCTTGGCCCGAGGGGTGTCGTGGACCACAATCGACCCACTTGAACCGGGTCAGGGCGCCAACGCGCGCAGCTCCTCCATGTAGCGCAGCGCCTCAGCCGGTTCCGCAGCCAGCGGGCCGGCCAGCAGCGTCGTCACGCCAGCCTCGGCCAGCGCGGCGAGCCGCTCGGCGACGTATCCGCGTGGGCCGATCAACGAGGTGTGCCGCACCAGGTCGTCGGGGACGGCGTTGATGGCCTCGGACTTGCGCCCCGCCAGGTAGAGCTCCTGGATGCGGTCCGCCACGTCGCCGAACCCGTATCGGGTGGCCAGATTGTGGTAGAAGTTGCGGCCCACCGCGCCCATCCCGCCGATGTAGAGCGCCAGTTGCGGTTTCGCCCACGCCAGCCGGTCCTCGACGTCGTCACCGATGGCCAGCGACACTCCGGCCATCACGTCAAGCGGGCCCAGCGCCGGATCCCGTTTGGCCGCGCCGGCCCTCAACGCCTCACCCCATACCTCGGCGGCGCATTCGGGATAGTAGAACACCGGCTGCCAACCGTCGGCGATCTCGGCGGTCAGCGCGACGTTCTTCGGGCCCAACGCAGCGATCGAGATCGGAATCCGCTCGCGCACCGGATGATTGATCAGCTGCAACGGCTTGCCCAGCCCGGTGCCGCCCGGCAGCGGCAGCTGATAGTGCTTGCCGGCATAGCTCACCCGTTCGCGGCGCCACACCGCTCGGCAGATCTCCACCACCTCGCGGGTGCGCCCCAGTGGGGCGTCGAACGGCACCCCGTGGAAGCCCTCCACCACTTGCGGCCCGGAGGTGCCGATGCCCAGCCGGAACCGGCCGTCGGAGACGAAGTCCAGGCCCGCGGCCGTCATCGCCAGCAGGGACGGCGTACGGGTGTAGATGGGCAGGACACCGGACACCAGCTCGACTCGCGACGTCTTGGCCGCCAGGTAACCCAGCTGACTGACCGCATCGAAGGAGTACGCCTCGGCGACCGCGACCACCTCGATGCCGGCTCGCTCCAGTTCGACCACCTGCTCGGCCGCCTCTTTGAATCCACCTGAGTAGGACAGCTGCACACCGATTCGCATCTACGACACATACCAGAGCGTTACCGACGGTCCGAGGCCGCCGCGGGCTGGTTTCGCCAGTGACTCGGTGAGGTGCCGTGTGCTTGGCGAAAGATCCTGGTGAAGTAGCCCGGGTCGGGCAGCCCGACCTGACCGGCGATGTCGGCGATCGGCAGGCGGGTATCGGTGAGCAGCCGGCGCGCCTCGCCCATCCGGCGTTCGGTGATCCATTCGACGACGGTGCGTCCGGTGCTGCGGCGGACCGCGGTGGTCAGATATCCCGGGGAGACCGCGAGTTCGCGTGCCACGTCAGACAGTGACAGCGGCTCGCGGTAGCGCCGGTCGATCACGGTGAACACGCTGGACAGCAGCGGGTCGCCGCCGCGGGGGGCGGCTCCGAGCGGGCCGCGGGCCAGCCGGGCGAGATCGGTCAACAGCAGCGTCAGATGCGCCAGCGCCGCCTCGCGGAATCCCTCGTCTCGTCCTTTGAGCTCGGATTTCATCGACTCGAGCGTGGTATTGATGATCGGCTGGCGTTCCGCGGGCAGATCCAGGCGCAACAATCCGCCGTCGTGTTCGTGCAGGAACAACCAGAGCAGCGGGTGCGACTGCCAGGTCAGCCAGGGCGACCCCCCGTCGTCGCCGAGCGCGGTCGAGTTGAAGAACACCGCGATCCCGTCCTCGGTGCATTCCACCTGCCCCGGGTCGATGATCACGCCCATCGCGATGACGTAGGCGACTCGGGTCCGGCGGTCGAACCACAGCGCCGGGAAGTTGTGAATCTGGCCCTGTTCGGAGAGCGCCGCGCGCCCCGCCCGGGCCAGCAGCACCGGCGGAATGTGCGGGTCCGGCGAGTACTCGTAGACCCGAACGCCACCGCGCTGACGCACTTCTCGGGCCGCGTACTGCATGTTCACAACAATAATCCATGCCTGAGGAAAATTGTCCTGTTACACAGGTTTCCGACGGATGAAGATTGAAGCTATGTCGGGAGCGTTGCGTGCATCACAGCCGGGCCTTGCGGTTCAGGCGCTATCTGCGCACGTCATCGGTGCCCACGGCCCCGCCGTCGCGATCGGGACGAGCGGCGCCACCGCAGATCGGACTTATTTTCCGCTGAGCAAAATAACCTGCCACTTTCACAGGAAGGGTTTTGATACATGAGCCGTCTCCGCACCAGCCAGGGTGGCCAGCAAGCCAACGCCGGGCAGCAGCGCCGTAACCGGGCGATCGGTGCCAGCAGCGCGGTCGCCGCGTTCCTGGCGTTCGGGATGGCTCCGCTGGCGACGGCGCCGCCGGCCCAGGCCGACCTGGAGGACCTGTTCGACTTCAGCTGGTTCAACGAGTTGTTCGCCCCGGCCGACACGACGGCAGCGCTGGAGCTCGCCCCGGGCGCCGCCGACGGGCTGGGCTTCGACATGACCAGCCTGATCGACCAGTGGTTCTACACCCCGATGCACATGGGTATCCAGGCCTGGATCACCAGCGACTTCGGCGAGATGATCAACAACTCCATCAACCAGATGGCCGGGCTCTACTTAATCGGCAACGGCATCGACGGCACGGCGCTCAACCCTGACGGCGGCGCCGCCGGGCTGTGGTTGGGCGACGGCGGCGCGGGCTGGGACAGCGACGCGGCCGGGGTCGCCGGCGGCGATGGCGGCGACGCCGGCTGGTTCGGCAACGGCGGCGCCGGTGGTGACGGCGGTGCCGGTGCGGACGGTGGCATGGGCGGGATCGGCGGCGCCTTCATGGGCAACGGTGGCGCCGGCGGGGCCGGCGGCAGTGCCATCACCGCCGGCTTCGGCGGTGGTGACGGCGGCGACGGCGGTGCGGCGGCCGCCTGGTTCTTCGGTCAAGGAGGTGCTGGCGGTGTCGGCGGCAACGGCAGCAACGGCGCGGCAGGCACCTTCCTCAACGGCGGCAACGGAAACGGCGGAGCCGGCGGCAACGGCGGTACCGGCGGCGACGGCGGCCGCAGTGGCTACACCTTCGGCAACGGCGGTAAAGCCGGGGCCGGCGGCACCGCGGGTAACGGCGGCGATGGAGCCGAAGGCACTGCCATCAACGTCAACGGTGGCAACGGCGGCGCCGCCGGCAGCGGCGGGGCCGGCGGCGTCGGCGGGGTGAAGTTCGACGGCAACTATGGCTCCGCCGGCGCAGATGGCGCCGGCCGTGATGGTGCTACCGGCGGCGACGGCGGCGACGGATTCAAGGACGCGGGCGGCTACCACGGCAACGGCGGCAACGCCGGCCGCGGCGGCGCCGGTGCCGATGGCTCGATCACCGGCGCCGGCGGCGACGGCGGCCACGGCGGTACCGGCATCAGTGGCGGCAACGGCGGCGACGCCGGCGGCGGCGGCAGCGCGACTGGCAGTAACGCCGGTGGCGCCGCCGGCAATGGCGGGGCCGGCGGCGATGCCACCGGTGCGGCCGGGATCCTGGGTGTAGCGGGCAACGGCGGCAGCGGTGGGTACGGCGGCAGCAGCGCCACTGGCAACGGCGGCGCTGGCGGTTCCGGCGGTGCGGGCGGCAACGGCGCCACCGACGACGACGCTATCCAGACCATCGGCGGCAACGGCGGCTACGGCGGCGGCGGGGGCTCCGCCTACACCAGCGGAAACGGTGGCTCAGGGGCCAACGGGGGCGACGGCGGCACCGGCACACTCAAGGGCGGCAACGGCGGTACCGGCGGCGGGGGTTCCTACTCCCAGTTGGGGGCCGGGGGCACCGCCGGCCAGGGCGGCAACGGCGGAGACGCCACCGGCTGGGACGACGGCAGCGGCACCCTGTTCAGCCAGGGCGGCGACGGCGGCACCGGCGGTTGGGCGAACGGCGGCGGCATCGCTGCCGACGGCGGCAACGGCGGTGCCGGTGGCAATGGCGCGGCCACCGGAGTGAGCATCGGCGGGAACGGTGGCGCGGGCGGCAGCGGCGGTTCGGGCCAGCAGACCAGTCTCGGCGGGAGCACTCCGCCCGGCGGCGATGGCGGTGCCGGCGGGGCCGGTGGTCACGGCACCGCGATCGGCGGGAACGGCGGTACCGGCGGTGCCGGCGGCACCGGCGGTGCCGGCGGCACCGGCGGTGCCGGTGGGGCCGGCGGCAACAGCGCCGGCACGGCGATCGAGGCCGGTAATCCCTTCGGCCTGGCCGCCGGCAGTGAACACGCCGGTAACGGCGGTAACGGCGGCCTCGGCGGAACCGGCTTCAACGCGACCTACGGCAACGGCGACCCCGGAGGTAACGGCGGTGCCGGTGGGGCCGGCGGCACCGGTGGCGGCGCGGTCGATGGCGGTAACGGCGGTAACGGCGGCACCGGCGGCGAAGGCGGCGGTGACGGCGGCAAGGGTGGACTCGGCGGCGCGGCCACCGGCACCGGTGACGGCGGTAACGGCGGTAACGGTGGTACCGGCGGAATCGGCGGTGTCGGCATCGAGGGCGTCAGCGCTCTCGATCTGCTCACCGGCGAGGGCAAGCCGGAAGTCGGTGGCGACGGTGGCGACGGCCAGGCCGGCGGGGCCGGCGGCGACGGCGGCGCCGGTGGCACCGCGGTCTCCGGTGACGGCGGCCAGGGCGGCAACGCCGGGTCCGGCGGCGGCGGCGGTAACGGTGGCCGCGGTGGCGTCGGCGGCACCGACGCGCAGGGCAACGGCCTGGCCGGCGGCAACGGTGGCGACGGCGGGGCCGGCGGCACGGCCGGTTCAGCCGGTGCGGGCGGCGCCAGCACCAGCGGCAACGCGGGCGCGGCCGGCAACAGCGCGCTGGACGGTAACGGCGGCAAGGGCGGCGACGGCGGCGGCGGCGGCAACGGGGCGGCCGGCAAGGACGGTTCCACGTCGGCCAACGCGGCCGGCGGCAACGGCACCGACGGCGGCAAGGGTGGCGTCGGCGGCAACGGCGGCAACGGCGGCACTTCGGGCACCGGCACTGCCGGCAACGGCGGCTGGGGCGGCAGCGGCGGCCGGGGCGGCACCGGTGGCGCCGGCGGCACCGGCGGCGTCGACGCCAGCGGCAAAGGCCTGAACGGCGGGAACGCCGGCAACGGCGGGGTCGGTGGCGCGGCCGGACACGGCGGCGACGGCGGTGCCAGCACCACCGTCACCGCCGGTAACCAGGGCAATGATGGCGGTGGCGGCTACGGCGGCACCGGCGGCGCCGGCGGCAACGGCGGAGCCGGCACCGACGGCGCCAGTGCCCCGAACGCGGCCGGCACCGACGGCCAGACCGGCGGCAACGGCGGAGCGGGCGGCAAGGGCGGCGCCGGTGGCACCTCCGACGCCGGTCCCGGCGGCCTGGGCGGTTCCGGCGGCACCGGTGGCCAGGGCGGTTCCGGCGGAGACGGTGGCAATGGCGGCACCAGCAAGGCCGGCGACGGTCTCGACGGCGGCAACGGCGCCGGCGGCGGCAACGGCGGTACCGGTGGTGTGGCCGGCGCCGGCGGCGCCAGCACCAGCGGCACCGCCGGCAGCGACGGTTCGGCCGGGTCCGGCGGTTCGGGCGGGTCCGGTGGCGGCGGCGGCAAGGGCGGCACCGCCCAGGGTGTCGGCAACACCGGCGGCGACGGCGGCGACGGCGCCGACGGCGGCAACGGCGGGGCGCCCACCGGTCCCGGCGGGTCCGGCGGGGCGGCTGGACAGGGCGGCACCGGTACCGGCGGCGCCACCAACGGCAGTGCCGGCACCGGCGGCAGCGACGGCCAGCCCGGTAGCTGAGACCGGCCACGGTCGTCGGGCCATCCCTGACCCGACGACCGTGGCGGGCTCCCTTCGACAAGTACTCAAAAACCGAAACTAAGGAGACGGCCTTGCAATCAGCTCTCAAGCCCTACGCGACCGCCGGCGTCGCGATCCTCGGGGCCAGCTTCCTCGCGGTCACCCCGGTGGCAACGCCGGCGTCCAGCCTCTCGGCGGTGCGCGACGTGGCCCTGACCGCCGACGGCAGCGTGTTCGGCGATTTCATGGCGCCGTGGCTGGCGCAGTACAACATTGCGGCCGAGAACGCCACCGTGCTCGCCAACAACTTCTACCTGGCCCCCGGAGTCGGGCTGCAGCAGATCATCGCCAACCTGACCGACTACGCGCAGCAGCTGGCCGACGACCCCACCAAGCTGGCTGCGATCACCATGCAGATGCAGGAGGATCTCAAGGCGGTCAATGATGCCTACACCCTGTGGGACGCCGGCCAGAGCACCATCGATGCCACCACGCTGCACACCGTGAACGCATCCGACCTGAGCACCCTCTTCTTCGGCCACGACCTGATCCTGCAGTTGCTGCCGCAGTTCCTGCCGGCTGACGTCGACCCGGAGTTGGTGACGCCGATCGTCAACTTCATGGCATCGCCGGCCAGCGCGATGATCATGGGCATGCTGGGGCCCTCGCTGAGCCCGTGGGTTGCGCTGATGAACAGCATCAGTGACGGCGATGGCCTCAACGAGACCATGGCCAATATGGTCGGCGCCTACTTCAACGGCGCCACGCTCAACCTCGACAGCCTGCTGCCGCTGATCGCCGACTCCGGCTTCCTGCCGGAGGGCACCACCATCAGCCATCTGGAGTTCGCGCTCGGCGGGTTGTTCACCACCGGCAGCGTGGGCCAGCACGCCTACGAGCTCTTCGACTCCAGCGGCAACGTGGTGCACTCGATTCAAGCGGTCGGCGGCTCGATGTTCAACGCTCTCGGCCTGACCCTGGGAACCAGCATCTTGCCGGGACTCACCATCGAGCTCGCCGGGCAGCCCGTCGGCCCGATTGCGGCCTGGGAGGCCTGGAGCCAGACGGTGGCCGGCCTGCTCGACGGTGGTAAGGGCGTCAGCCCCTGGGCCTGGGACGGCAAGAACGGCGGTACTCCGCCGCCGGCGCTGCCGCCGCTGACCGGAGGCAGCCTGCCGCTGATCCCCACCGACATCTTCGATGACGGCGGTGCGCCCGGCGGCGCGGATGCGGCCGGTTTCGACTTGGCGGACATCGCCGCCGCATTCGGGGTGGAGATCCCGGCCTAAACCCGCTCAGATCGGTCGGCCCCCGCCCTGTGGCGGGGGC
>NZ_LZIN01000059.1 GCF_001667375.1 Mycolicibacter sinensis
CGGTCAGAAGGTGCAGACCGCCGGCAACAACATGGCCAACACCGACGCCTCGGTCGGCTCCAGCTGGGCCTGACCGATCCGAGCCCACCGGGGCACCGCACCGTCACCGGCTGATCGGAGTTTTACACGGCGGCCAATCGATCAGAGGTGGAGGGCATGGATTTTGGAGCGTTGCCGCCGGAGATCAACTCGGGGCGAATGTATTCCGGTCCCGGTGCGGGACCGCTACTGGCGGCTGCCGCCGCCTGGGACGCCCTTGCCGCCGAGTTGAATGCGACCGCGTCGTCGTACCACTCGGTGGTCACCAGCCTCGCCCAAGTCTGGTCCGGTCCGACGGCGGCAACGATGTCGGCGGCCGCACAGCCCTACGCCGGGTGGATGGGCAGCACCGCCGCGCAAGCCCAGCAGTCCGCCGCTCAGGCGCGGGCTGCCGCCGCCGCCTACGAGTCGGCGTTCGCGGCGACGGTGCCGCCACCGGTGATCGCCGCGAACCGCAGCCTGCTGCTGGCACTGATCGCCACCAACATCCTGGGCCAGAACACCGCGGCGATCGCTGCCACCGAACTGGAATACACCCAGATGTGGGCGCAGGATGCCGGCGCCATGTACGGCTACGCCGGTGCGTCGGCCAGTGCCACCGCGCTGTCCCCCTTCGCCACGCCGCCACAGACCACCAACCCGGCCGGTCTGCAAGCCCAGTCCGCCGCAGCCACCCAGGCGGCGGCCGGAGCCGGTGCACAGGCGCAGTCGTCGTTGACCCAACTGATCTCGACGGTGCCGCAGGCGCTGCAGAACATGGCGGTATCGGGGGCGGCCCAGGCGGAGCCGACGTCGATCCTTGACTTCCTGGCGGGACCACTCTCGCCGATCTCGCTGTTCGGGATCGGCGGTATCCCTTATCTGTTGGCGATCCAGTGCGTGCTGCTGCCGATGAACGGCGCGAACGTGGTCTCCGCGGTCAACCGGGCGATAGGGCCCAAACCCTGGCTCGAAGAACCGAAGGCGTTTCCCGCCGGAGCGCTGGCCGGAAGCCGATTGGCCGGCGCTCCGGTGGTATCGGCGGGGCTGGGCAACGGCGCTTCGATCGGGCGGATGACGGTGCCGCAAGGCTGGATCGCCCACACACCCACCGCGAAGGCCGTCGCCGCGGTCTTCCCCGAGGCTGGACCGCAAGCCGTTGCGGCAGTTGCCGCCGAGGGTGAAAGCGGGCTGGTCGGCGACCTGGCCCTGGGTAGCCTGGCCGGACGCGCCATGGCGGTCAGCCGGGGAACCGCCGGTCGCGACGTGGGCGGGGCGACCGGCCTGGCGGCGGCGAGCAAGCCCAGTAAGCCGAGCAAGGCGACCATCATCGTCATCCCACCGTCGGCGGAGGACTGAGCCGTGCTCGGCACGGACTTCGGAGCGCTGCCACCGGAGCTGAACTCCGCGCGCATGTATGCCGGCCCCGGCACCGGTCCCATGCTGGCCGCGGCCGGCGCCTGGCGGGGACTGGCCGGCGAACTCAACGCGGTGGCCTCGTCCTATCAGACGGTGATCGCCGAGCTCACCGGGCAGAGCTGGTTTGGGCCGGCGTCGCAGTCCATGGCGGCCGCGGCGACGCCCTACGCGAACTGGCTGGGCGCCACCGCGGCGGCGGCAGAGCACACTGCGAGCCGAATGATGCTGGCGGTCAGCGATTTCGAGCAGGCGTTCGCCGCGACGGTGGCGCCCGCGGCGATCGCTGCCAACCGCAGCCTGCTGGCGAGCCTGCTCGCCGGCAATGTGGTCGGGCAGAACGCGACAGCGATCGCAGCGACCGAGGCCGAGTACAACCACATGTGGTTACAGGACGCGATGGCGATGTACGGCTACGCGGCGCGCTCGGCGGCCGCGTCGGCGGTACAGCCGTTCACCGCGCCGCCCCCGGTAACCGATGGGCCGGCCGGACACGGCGCCGGTACCGGCGACCAGCTGACCCAGCTGCTGAACGCCATACCGAAGGCATTGCACGGGCTCTCCGGCTCCGGAGGTGCCCCGGCCTCCCCGCTGGGCGCGCTGGCCTCGGCGCAGAGCACCGACCCGGGGGCGCAGGCCGCCTCCTACATCGAGACGCTGGCGCGAACGATCCTGCCCGCCAACGACTCCAACATCACGGTGCTCTACGGCATGGGTCAGTATGCGCGCAACCTCAACACCGACCTGGACATCTCCCAGGCGACCGGCGGCAGGGCCGGGTTCGGTTCCAGTGCACAGGTTTCGGGTAGCGCCGAAGCGGCGGCTCCGGCCGGAGGTGCCCGGCCGAGGGTGGCCGCGAGCACGGGGAACGCGGGCGCGGTCGGCAAGCTGGCGGTCCCACAGTCCTGGACCGACTCGGTGCCCGAGGCCACCAGCACCGCGACACCCACCGCAGCTTCGGCCGCCGCGGCCGCGCCCGCAGGACGCGGCGCGGGCATGGCTGAGGCCGGTCTGGCCGGTATGGCCGCCGGGCGGGCCAGCCGAGGCAAAGGTGGCGACCGGCCGGACGCGCACGGCGAGCGAATCGCCGGCCGGCTCACCGGAATCAGCGAGGTACGACACTGGCATGTCGAGCCGGGCGAGCTCAAGACCCTGCTGGGTGAGGTGTCCGGGCAGCCCGGTGTGCACGAGGTCTACTTCGATACCGGCGAACCGGGCACCGACCTTCCACCGGGCCGGGAGTGATCGCCATGGATTTCGCAGCACTGCCGCCGGAAGTCAATTCCGGGCGCCTGTACGCCGGACCGGGATCGGCACCGATGGTGGCCGCGGCGACGGCGTGGGCCCGCCTGGCCGCCGAAACCGGTGCGGCCGCCGAGACCTACCAGTCGGTGCTGGCGGGCCTGAGCGACCAGGCGTGGCTCGGACCGGCCTCAGAGGCGATGGCGGCCGCCGTCACGCCGTACGTGTCCTGGCTCCACGCCACCGCGGCACAGGCCGAGCAGACCGCCGCCCGAGCCAGCGCGGCCGCAGCCGCTTTCGATCAGGCCTATGCGGCCGTTGCCCCGCCGCCGGTGATCGTGGCGAACCGCAGCGCGCAGGCGGCGTTAGTGGCGACGAACGTGCTCGGGCAGAACAGCGCGGCGATCGCGACGCTGGACGCCCACTACGCCCAGCTATGGGTGCAGGATGCGCTCGCGATGTATGGCTACGCGGCGCAGTCGGCGACGGCGGCCGCGCTGGCCCCGTTCACCGAACCGCCGTTCACCACCAACCCCTCCGGGGTGAGCGGACAGGCGGCGGCGGTGGCTGCGGCCACCGCCGGCAGCGGACACACCCAGCTGTCGCAATTCATCGCCGCGCTACCGCAGGCGCTGAACGGGCTCGCTTCCGCGCAAGCGGCGCCACCGGCCGCACCGACCCTGTCGCAGCTGGCCTCCTACTTCGAGATCCTGCCGAAGAGCATTGTGCCGTTCAACGACGCGATCAAGACGGTCCTGTACGGCCTGCTCCAGTACTCCCGCAATCTCACGATCGACCTCGACATCGCCGCGGCCACCGGCGGCCGGGCCGGATTCGGTTCCGGCGCAACAATGCTGGCCGCCGAAGCATCCGCACCGCTTCACTCCGCATCGGTTTCGGCCGGCGCGGGCAACGCGGGCACGATCGGGCGGCTCAGTGTCCCGCCGAACTGGGTGACGGCCGCGCCGGTGGCCAAGCTGGCGGCCACCGCCTTGCCGGCGGCTGCGTCGGCGGCGGCACCGGCCGCCGCCATCCCCATCGGGGTGTTCGGCGACCTGGCGATGGCGAGTCTGGCCGGACAGGCGCTCACCGGCGCCGCACCGCGGAGTCGTCCCGCCGCGGCGATGAACGGCCATGCGCAGAGCCGGCTGGAACGCCTGGTCACCGAGCTGGCCGGCACCACTGAGGTGCAGCACTGGCACGTCGACCCCAGCCGCCTCGACAGCCTGCTCGAGGAACTCGCCGAACAACCCGGGGTGCACGCCGTACACGTCAACCGCGACGGCCAGACCGCCACCGGGCCGGATCGACAACCCGGTTGACGCGGGCGCTAATTCCGCTTCGACGACAAGCGTTTTCGGTGCCGGCGCGGACCGGTGGCCGCGAAGTGATCGGCGACGCGCCGTGGCCGATTGACCCTGCCCGCGACCTAGTGCACTATGGTGAGGCAAGCACCTCGTTAGGTGAGGCGTCTGCATGGATACAGGCCACTGACCCCGAACGTCGAAAGACGCCCCGGGTCAGGACAGCTCCTCCCGGATTAAGGGTTGAGCCCAAGTGGCTTCCGGACCTGCATTATTTGCGCAGGTCAGGACACGCCGTGCAGTGCCGAAGCTCTGACGAGAGGGGTGCGGAGTGTCCGGCCTGTCTGGTCGGGCGCTTCACCTCCGTGTGCATACGTGCAGGCACCCGCGCGTGCCCTGGCCGAGAGGAGGTGAGAGCGACATTGAGTCCGAGTGATAGTTCCTATCCGAGATCGATGGTCGTCTCCTTCGCTCTCGGTACCGCTTTCACCCTCTGATTCGCACCGGCGCTGAATTCGTCGACTGGCGTGCCTTCCGTTCGCGGAGTGCGCCAGGCTTCGCCATGTCCTGAAATCGCTTGACAGCTCGGTCTTTCCGCCGAGCAGCGATTCTCCCGACGTGCCAGCTCCGGCATGTCGCCATGACCGGCTGCCCGCCATCGGGACATCGACCGTGCCTGCACACCAGCCAAGACCGCCCAGCGATCTGGACAAAAACCACCGATCAAAAAGGATCAATGCCATGGACTTCGGAGCATTCCCGCCGGAAATCAACTCAGCTCGTATCTACGCCGGCCCCGGCTCGGGGCCGATGATGGCCGCCGCCGGGGCCTGGGACAAGATGGCCGCCGAGCTCGCCGCGGCCGAGGCCGCCTACCAGTCCGTCATCAACGGACTCGTCAGCGAGGGTTGGATGGGCCCGGCTTCCAACGCGATGGCCGCCGCGGCGGCGCCCTACGCGGCTTGGATGGGCACCACCACCATTCAGGCGGAACAGGCTGCGGCACAGGCCAAGGCGGCAGCCGCGGCGTTCGATGCGGCCTACGCGATGACGGTTCCGCCGCCGCTCATCGTGGCCAACCGCAGCCAGCTCGCGACGTTGGTGGCCACCAACTTTCTGGGCCAGAACGCCGCGGCGATCGCGGCCACCGAGGCCCACTACGGCCAGATGTGGGCCCAGGACGCCGCCGCGATGTATGGCTACGCGGCCGCGTCGGCGGCGGCGACCAAGGTGACACCGTTCAGCTCGCCGCGCGAGGTCGCCGACCCGTCGTCGCAGGGCGCTCAGCAGGCCGCGGTCGCCCAGGCCGCCGGTAACGCGGCGTCGTCGAATGCGCAATCCACACTCTCCCAGGCGATTACGAACACGCCGCAGACGCTGCAGTCCCTTGCCGCGCCGGTGCAGCCGCCCACGCCGCCGGTCACCGGAGGCGAAGGCATCAGTGCGGGCGACCTGGGCAACGCCCTGACCAACCTGATGAGCAGCTCATTTTCCCCGATGGGTGCGGCCGGGATCTCCAACTTCGCCGCCGACATGGCGGTGGTACGTGGTGCGGCCATCGCCGCAGGGGACCCGCTGGGCTTGGGCGCCATCGACCCGTTCACGCCGATGATGTTCGGCGGGCTGGGCGGCGGGCTCGGCCACGGGTTGCACGGCCTGGGCGCCGGATTGGGCGGCCTGGGCACCGCTTCGGCGGCCATGGGCCACGCGTCCACGGTCGGCGCGCTGTCGGTGCCACAGTCGTGGGCGGCGTCCATCCCGGCTACCGCAGCTCCGGGCAGCGCCGTGGCCGCGACCGGCTGGACGGTTGCCGCGCACGCGCCGGAGGCCGGCGCGGCCGGTATGCCGGGCGTGCCGCTGGCCGGCGCCGGGCAGGGCCGCAACTACGGTTTCGCCGCTCCGCGGTACGGCTTCAAGCCCACCGTGATGGGTCGGCCGGTAGTCGCCGGCTAGGGCCTGTGACAGGGTTAGCTCATGCAGACGCTGAGCGTCGCCGAGTTCACGCTGCGACTGGCCGTCGGCTTGGGCTGCGGTGCGCTGATCGGGCTGGAACGCCAGTGGCGGGCCAGGATGGCGGGGTTGCGCACCAACGCGCTGGTGGCCGCCGGTGCAACGCTGTTCGTGCTGTACGGCGTCACCGCCGGGGACACCAGCTCCACCCGGGTCGCGTCCTATGTGGTGTCCGGGGTGGGGTTCCTCGGTGGCGGAGTGATCCTGCGGGAGGGGTTCAACGTCCGTGGCTTGAACACTGCGGCCACGCTGTGGTGCTCGGCCGCCGTCGGAGTGCTGGCGGCGGCCGGGAACCTGCTGTTCGCGGTGATCGGCACCGGGGCGATCGTCGGGACCCACCTGTTGCTGCGACCGCTGGGCCGGCTCATCGACCGCGATCAGCACATCGAGGAGGACGAACCGCAGTCGCCCTACCAGGTGCAGGTGATCTGCCGGCCCAAGTCCGAGAAGTACCTGCGCGCCCAGATCGTGCAGCACACCGCCGGCAACGACCTGGTGCTGCGCGGGATCCACACCGGCCGGGCCGCCGAGGACAACATCGCGCTTACCGCGTCCATGCTCTCGGACAGCAGGGCGCCGGACCGCCTCGAGCGCCTGGTCGGCGAATTGTCGCTGCAGCCGGGTGTCTACGCGGTGCATTGGCACTCCGAGGACCCGGCGTCACTGTCGCCGGAATGATCGCCGGCCGGGCACTCTAGGCTGGCATCGAGGCGGAGGTGAGCACGGTGGATTGGATCGCTGGTGTGTGGTCGGTGTTGCCCGCGCCGATGCGCGACCCGGTGCTGTTCGCCATCCCGTTCTTCCTGCTGCTGCTGACCCTGGAATGGACTGCCGCCCGCAAGCTGGAAGACCTCGAACGCGGGTCCTACCGCGCCAGGGATGCCTGGACCAGTATCTCGATGGGACTGGTGTCGGTGGCCACCACCGCCGGCTGGAAGCTGCTCGCGCTGTTCGGCTATGCGGCGATCTACACCTATCTGGCGCCCTGGCATCTCTCGCCGAAGCAGTGGTACACCTGGGTGATCGCGATCCTGGGCGTAGACCTGCTCTACTACACCTACCACCGGATGGCGCACCGGATCCGGCTGATCTGGGCCACCCACCAGGCGCACCATTCCAGTCAGTACTACAACCTGGCCACCGCGCTGCGGCAGAAGTGGAACAACAGTGGCGAGATCCTGGTGTGGATCCCGTTGCCGCTCTTGGGAATTCCGCCGTGGATGGTGTTCGCCGCGTTCTCGGTCAACCTGATTTACCAGTTCTGGGTGCACACCGAGCGGATCGACAAGCTGCCGCGACCCATCGAGTTCGTCTTCAACACCCCGTCGCACCACCGCGTGCACCACGGGATGGACCCGGAGTACCTGGACCGCAACTACGGCGGCATCCTCATCATCTGGGACCGGCTGTTCGGCACCTTCGCTCCCGAGCGGTTTCGTCCGCGCTACGGGCTGACCAAGCAGGTCGACACCTTCAACATCGTGACGCTGCAGATCCACGAATACGCCTCGATCATCGCCGATCTGCGCGGCGCCCGCCGGTGGCGTGACCGGCTCGGATACGTTTTCGGCCCACCGGGCTGGCGCCCGGTGTCGTCGGCAACGGCGGCCCCATCGGCGGCAGTGCCGCAATGATGGGGCGCACCGACCGCTGTTCGCATAGGCTTGCGACGTCGTATCGCAGCGACACCGCCGGGCGCCTTGCGCCGCGGTGTGCCGATGAGAAGGGGACAACGTGGCGCAGAGCTTGGGAGACACGCTCACCGCAGGAAAGAAGCTCGTCAAAGGCGAGTCGCTGACCTCCAAAAACGGGGCATACACCCTGACATTGCAGGACGACGGCAACCTGGTGCTGGCGTCGCGGGGCAAGGCGGTCTGGGCTTCCGGCACCAACGGCAACGACGTGGTGCGCGCCGAGGTGCAACCGGACGGCAACTTCGTGCTGTACACCGCCGACAAGCCGATCTGGCACACCGATACCAAGGGCAAGAAGGACGTCAAGCTGGTGCTCCAGGACGACCGCAACCTGGTGCTCTATGCCGCCGACGGTGCGGCCTGGTCCACCAAGACCGAGACCGACGCTCCGCCGCCCGAGGAGCCCAAGGCCGAAACCCCCAAGCCTGAAGCGGCCCCCGAGGCGCCCGCTGCTCCCGCGGCGCCGGAAGCACCCGCTGCGCGCACCTACACCGTTGTCGCCGGTGACACCCTGTGGGCGATCGCCGAGCGGTTCTACGGCGATGGCAATAAGTACCCGCAGATCGCTGAGGCCAGCGGTATCGCCAACCCGGATCTGATCCACCCCGGTCAGGAGCTGACGATCCCCTGATCGCCGCCGACCGCCGGCGCGGCGGCTCGGAGCCCACACCGGGCCGGGCCGCTGCGCCGCGGCGGTGATCACGGCGGTCGAACACCGGCCGGACTCGAACCGGCCCTCAATGATCGGAGTCGACGGTGCGCGGGCGCATGGTGCGGGTGCTGGCGGTGGGCGTTGCGGTCGGGGTGGCGACCGCGATTCCGGCGATCGGCACCGCTCGAGCCGATCCGGTGCTGGTGTTCCCGGGGATGGAGATCCACCAGGACACCCATGTCTGCACCCTCGGTTATGTCGACCCGATCATGCGCGTCGCGTTCACCGCCGGTCACTGCCGGGGCAGCGGCCCCGTCACCGATCGGGCCGGCAATGTCATCGGGACACTGGCGACCTTCCGCGACAACACGCCCAACGGCGCCACCGTCAACACCGACCAGGTGATCGCCGACTACGAGGCCATCGTGCTGGCCGACGGTGTCGACTCCAATGACATCCTTCCCGGCGGTCTGCGCCTCGAGACCGGCCCGGACGACGGTGTGGCCCCCGGCGAGCCGGTCTGCCACTTCGGCATCGTCACCGGAGAGACCTGCGGGACCGTCCAGCGGGTCAACAACGGCTGGTTCACCATGGGGGGCGGTGTTCGCAGTCAACAGGGCGATTCCGGCGGCCCGGTGTATGTCATCCGCGGGCCCGGCGTGGCCCGGATCGTCGGCCTGTTCAACAGCGTGTGGGGGGAATACCCTGCCGCCGTGTCGTGGTCGGCGATCTCCCAGCAGGTCCGCGAAGACGTCGGAGTAGCATCCCCTCCGACATGATCTCGCCGCCGCGACCGCCCGTCCAGATCGCTTGGGTGACCAACGATCTGGCTGCCACCGAATCGATGGTGAGCGCGCTGTTGGGGGTGCGCAAATGGGTCCGCATGCCCGGGGTGCATTTCGCCCCGGACACGTGCAGCTACCGCGGTGAGCCGGCGGATTTCGTCGCCGACATCGCGTTGAGCTATCTCGGCGACATGCAGCTCGAGCTGATCGCACCGGTGAGCGGGCGAAGCATCTATCAGGACTTCCTGGCCGACAGCGGGCCCGGACTGCACCACATCTGTGTGGAGGCCGATGACGCCGACGGCTTCGCCGCGATGCTCGACGACGCGGCCGCCAACGGCGCCGAGATCGTCTCCCAGGGCGTGATGCCCGGGGGTATGCGCTTCGCCTACGTCTCGGCGCCTGACGCGGGCGTCCCGTTCGTGGAGATCGCGCACATTTCGCCGGAGATCCGATCCGTCTTCGACTACATCAAACAACAACAGCGATGAGCCGCGCCGCTGGACAAGAAGGAGCCGCCAATGAGTACCGAGATACCGGAGACCACCAGTGCCGACACGGTGACGTCATGGTCCGACGAGGTCGATGTGGTGGTGATCGGTTTCGGCATCGGGGGCGGTTGCGCGGCGGTCAGCGCGGCGGCGGCCGGGGCGCGGGTGCTGGTGCTGGAGCGCGCCGCCGAGGCGGGCGGCACCACGGCCATGGCCGGCGGGCACTTCTACCTCGGTGGCGGCACCGCGGTGCAACAGGCCACCGGACATGCGGACTCACCGGATGAGATGTACAAGTACCTTGTCGCGGTCTCGCGCGAGCCCGAGCACGACAAGATCCGGGCGTACTGCGACGGCAGCGTGGAGCACTTCAACTGGCTGGAGGACTTGGGTTTTCAGTTCGAACGCAGCTACTACCCGGAGAAGGCGGTGATTCAGCCCAACACCGAGGGGCTGATGTACACCGGCAACGAGAAGGTGTGGCCGTATCTGAACCAGGCCGTTCCGGCACCGCGTGGGCACAAGGTGCCGGTGCCCGGCGACACCCAGGGCGCCAAGATGGTGATCGACCTGCTGCTCAAGCGCGCCGAAAACCTTGGCGTGCAGATCCGTTACGAGACCGGTGCGACCGGTCTGGTCACCGACGCCTCGGGCGGCGTCACCGGCGTCACCTGGAAGCGCTTCGCCGAAAGCGGTGCGATCAAAGCCAAATCGGTGGTGATCGCGGCCGGGGGATTCGTGATGAACCCCGAGATGGTCGCCAGGTACACACCCAAGCTGGCGGAGAAACCGTTCGTGCTGGGCAACACCTACGACGACGGACTGGGCATCCGACTGGGAATGTCGGTGGGCGGTGCCACCAAGCACATGGACCAGGCGTTCATCACCGCGCCGGTCTACCCGCCGTCGATCCTGCTGACCGGGATCATCGTCAACGCGCACGGCAAGCGGTTCGTCGCCGAGGACTCCTACCACTCACGCACGTCGGGGTTCGTGATGGACCAGCCCGACAGCGCGGCGTTCCTGATCGTCGACGAAACACACCTGCGCAAGCCGCGGGTGCCGCTGGTGCCGTTGATCGACGGCTGGGAGTCGGTGACGGAAATGGAAGCGGCACTGGGCATTCCGGAGGGGAACCTGGTCGCGACGCTGGACCGCTACAACACCTATGCGGCCCGTGGAGAAGACCCGGACTTCCACAAGCAGCAGCCGTTCCTCGCTCCACAGGACAACGGGCCGTGGGGCGCGTTCGACCTGTCGCTGGGCAAGGCGATGTATGCCGGCTTCACCATCGGCGGGCTGGCCACATCGGTGGACGGCCAAGTGCTGCGCGAGGACGACAGCCCGGTACCGGGGCTCTACGCCGCCGGTGCCTGTGCGGCCAACATCGCCCAGGACGGTAAGGGCTACGCCAGCGGCACCCAGCTCGGGGAGGGTTCGTTCTTCGGTCGCCGGGCCGGCGTGCACGCGGCCACCCACCCCCGCCCAGCGTGAAGTTGGCTTCACGCTCGATGGTCGAACGTGAAACTACCTTCACGTTCGGCGGGGCCTGGGGAGGGGGCTAGACCGGGCTCAGTTCCCAGCGGCCCTGCCCGAGCAGCTCCAGCACCTGCTTGTGGTGCTGTTTGACGGTGTGCCGGTGGCTCACGCTGACCAGGATGGTGTCGGGAAGTTCGCTGCGCAGCAGGCGGTACAGCGTCAACTCGAGTCCTTCGTCGAGCGCCGACGTCGACTCGTCGAGGAAGGCGGCCTTGGGCCGGGTCAACAGCAGACGGGCGAAGGCCACCCGTTGCTGCTCTCCGGGAGAGAGCACCTTGGCCCAGTCCTCGACGTCGTCGAGCCGGTCGACCAGATTCGGCAACGCCACCTTGGCCAGTGCCTCGGCGATCTCGGCGTCGGAGACCTCACCGGCAGCCAGCGGATAGGCCACCACCGCCCGCAGATCACCCAGCGGGATATAGGGCAGCTGGGAGATGAACATCGTCGCGTTGGCCGCATCGGGGCGCCGCAGGGTGCCCGAGGCGTACGGCCACAGCTGCGCCAGGCTGCGCAGCAGCGTGGTCTTGCCGCTGCCCGACGGCCCGGCGATCATCACCGCGTCGCCGATGTCCAGGTGCAGGTCGAGCGCCTCGATGAGCGGATCGCCGGCCGGCGTGCGCACCTCGACGCCCTCGATCGCCACGGTGCCGTCCGGGCTGGGCTTGACCAGCAGTTCGGGCAGCTCGCGAGCCTCCCGGTCGACCTCGACCAGCCCGTGTAGACGGATGATCGAGGCACGGTAGCCGGCGAAGTTGTCGTAGGCGTTGCGGAAGAACGACAGTGAGTCGGAGATGTTGCCGAAGGCCGTCGCGGTCTGCGCCACCCCGCCGAACATGATCTGCCCGGAGAACAGCCGCGGGGCCTGGATCACCCAGGGCAGCGGCACGATCGCCTGGCTCACCGACAGGTTCCAGCCGGCGAAGCCGATGGTCCGGTTCACGAACTTCAGGTAGTTGTCGATGATCGCGCCGAAACGCTTGCGCAGCTGGATCCGCTCGGCGAGCTCGCCCCGGTAGAACGCGACGGATTCGGCGGCATCGCGCACCCGCACCAGCGCATACCGGAACGCCGCGTTGGTCAGCTCGTTGCGGAAGCTCAGCCGGATCAGCGGCCGGCCGATCCAGAACGCGACGACGGTGGCGATCGTGACGTAGACCAGGACGATCAGGAACATCGCCCGGGGAATGTCGACTCCCAGCACCGTCAGCGTCCCGGACAGGTTCCACAGGATCGCGGTGAACGAGACCACCGTGACCATCGACTGGACGGCGCCGAACAGCAGGGTGCTGGCGGAGCTGTTGGCCGGTGCATTGGGATTGGCGCCGTTGCCCGCGGTGAAGATGTCGATGTCCTGCTGGATGCGCTGATCCGGGTTGTCGATCGCAGCTTCGACGGCGTCGCCGATGATGGGGTCCTGCGGCAGCTTGATGAAGTGCGCGCGGTAGTAGGCCCGGCCCTCCAGCCAGTCGCCGGTCAGCCGATCGGTGAGCCAGATCCGCCAGTTCACCATGAAGTGCTGGGTCAAATAGATGTCGAGCATCACCCGCGCCACGTGCAGTACCGCCATCAGGCTGAAGATGCCGATCGACATCCAGAACCCGTGCACGCCGGAATCTCGGATCGCGTCGTCGCCGCCGGCGGCGCCCTGAAACGCGGTCTGCAGCGAGGAGTACATGTCGTTGCCCTGGAAGCTGAACAGCACGTTGAGCCGCACCGCGGTGATCACCGACAGCAGCAGCACGCCCAGCATCAGCCACACCCGGACGCTGTCACGTCCGGTGAAGTAGGCGCCGGTGATCTGCCAGAATTGTCGTCCCCAGCGGGTGCTCACCCGCAGCAGCGCCGCCACCGCCACCACGCCGACGGCACTGATGGTCCAGGCCATCGCGATCCAGAGCAGCGAATCGGGCAGTGCCTGCGACCAGTCGATGGACGGGTTGAACGGCTTCGAGTCCACTGCCACGTCTCCTTCGCCGCCGGAGCCAGGCGCCGGCCGGTAGACCAAAAATCCCGTGCGAAACCTACCGCGTAGCGCGGCGCGGCGTCGGATGAGCACCGCCGAAGCAGCCCGGTACCGTTGTGCTGTGGCTAACACGTCGAAAACGGTCTCCGGAACCTCGCGTCCCAAGTCGGGCCGGTTGAGCGGAAAATTCTGGAAACTGCTGGGCGCCAGCACCGAGAAGAACCAGAGCCGCTCGATGGCCGAGGTCACCGCGGCCGCCGACTACGCCAAGAAGGCCGCCGGCCTCGACGACGAGCAGCTGCGCAAGGCCGCCCAACTTCTCAAGCTCAAGGATCTGGCCGACGCCTCGGACATCCCACAGTTCCTGGCGATCGCCCGCGAAGCCGCCGAGCGCAGCATCGGGCTGCGCCCGTTCGATGTTCAGCTCCAGGGCGCGTTGCGGATGCTGGCCGGCGACGTGGTCGAGATGGCCACCGGTGAGGGCAAGACGCTCTCGGGCGCTATCGCCGCCGCCGGCTACGCCATCGGCGGGCGCCACGTGCACGTCGTCACGATCAACGACTACCTGGCCCGCCGCGACGCCGAATGGATGGGGCCGCTGCTGGACGCGATGGGGGTCAGCGTCGGCTGGATCACCGCCGAGTCCAGCGCCGCCGACCGACGCGCGGCCTACCGGTGCGATGTCACCTACGCGTCGGTCAACGAGATCGGCTTCGACGTGCTGCGCGACCAGCTGGTCACCGACGTCGACGATCTGGTCTCACCGAATCCGGACGTGGCGCTGATCGACGAGGCGGACTCGGTGCTGGTCGATGAGGCGCTGGTGCCGCTGGTGCTGGCCGGCACCACGCACCGCGAGACCCCGCGGCTGGAGATCGTGGAGTTGGTCGGCCGGCTGACACCGGGGGTGGACTACGACTCCGACGAGGACCGGCGCAACATCCACCTCACCGAGAAGGGGGCACGGCGCGTGGAAGCCGCGCTCGGCGGCATCGACCTGTACTCCGAGGAACACGTGGTGTCGACGTTGACCGAGATCAACGTCGCGCTGCACGCCCACGTGCTGCTGCAGCGCGACGTGCACTACATCGTCCGTGACGGCAAGGTGCAGTTGATCAACGCCTCCCGGGGCCGGATCGCCGCCCTGCAGCGCTGGCCCGACGGCCTGCAGGCCGCGGTGGAGGCCAAGGAGGGCATCGAGACCACCGAGACCGGCGAGGTGCTCGACACCATCACGGTCCAGGCACTGGTCAACCGCTATCCCACGGTGTGCGGCATGACCGGAACGGCGCTGGCGGCCGGCGAGCAGCTGCGCCAGTTCTACCAGCTGGGCGTGTCGCCGATCCCGCCGAACATGCCCAACATCCGGGAGGACGAGGCCGACCGGGTGTACATCACCGCGGCGGCCAAGAACGACGCCATCGTCGCCCACATCATGGAGGTGCACGCCACCGGGCAACCGGTGCTGGTGGGCACCCATGACGTCGCCGAGTCCGAGGAACTCTACGAGCGGCTGCGCAAGCGCGGGGTCCCGGCGGTGGTGCTCAACGCCAAGAACGACGCCGAGGAGGCCGCGGTGATCGCCGAGGCCGGCAAGCTCGGGGTGGTCACGGTCTCCACCCAGATGGCCGGGCGGGGCACCGACATCCGGCTGGGTGGATCCGAAGAGGCCGACCACGACGCGATCGTCGAACTGGGCGGGCTGCACGTGATCGGCACCGGCCGGCAACACACCCAGCGCCTGGACAACCAGCTGCGCGGCCGGGCCGGCCGGCAGGGCGACCCGGGATCGTCGGTGTTCTTCTCCAGCTGGGAGGACGATGTCGCCGCGACCAACCTGGAAGCCAACAAGCTGCCGACCGAGACCGATGAGGACGGGCGGATCCTGAGCCCCAAAGCCTCCGGGATGCTCGACCACGCCCAGCGCATCGCCGAAGGCAAGCTGCTCGACATCCACGCCAACACCTGGCGCTACAACCAGCTGACCGCTCAGCAGCGCGCCATCATCGTGGAGCGGCGCAATACGTTGCTGTCCACCCCGACGGCGCGCGAGGAGCTCGCCGAGCTGGCCCCGCAGCGCTTCGCCGAGCTGCGCGAGAAATTCAGCCAGGACGGCGACGACGCCGATGCGAAGCTGGAGAAGATCTGCCGGCTGATCATGCTTTACCACCTGGACCGTGGTTGGGCCGATCACCTGGCATTCTTGGCCGACATCCGGGAGAGCATCCACCTGCGCGCCCTGGGCCGGCAGAATCCGCTCGACGAATTCCACCGGATGGCCCTGGATGCGTTCGCCTCACTGGCCGCCGACGCCATCGAGGCGGCCCAGCAGACCTTCGAGACCTCCGAACGGATCGAGTCCGAGCCGGGCATCGACTTGTCCAAGCTGGCGCGGCCCACCTCGACGTGGACCTACATGGTCCGGGACAACCCGCTGAGCGACGACACGATGGACGCCCTGAGTTTGCCCGGGATCTTCCGCTAGGGGGGTCGATATGGCCTCCGGCTCCGAGCCAGTCCACGACCGGGTGCTGACGGTGCCCAACGTCATCAGCCTGGCCCGTCTCGGTTTGATCGGCGTCTTTCTGTATCTGGTGTTGGTTGCGCGGGCCGACGGGCCGGCGGTGGTGATCCTGATGCTCAGCGGCGTCTCGGACTGGGCCGACGGTAAACTGGCCCGGTTGCTGGATCAGTCGTCGGCGCTGGGCGCACTGCTCGACCCGGCGATCGACCGGCTCTACATGGTGGCGGTCCCGGTAGCCTTCGGACTGCGCGGCCTGGTGCCGTGGTGGATCATCGGCACCCTGCTGGCCCGCGACCTGCTGCTGGCCGCGGTGCTGCCGGTGTTGCGCAGCCGGGGACTGACCGCGCTGCCGGTGACCTACGTCGGCAAGGCCGGCACCTTCGCGCTGATGTCGGCGTTTCCGCTGATCCTGCTGGGGCAGTGGGACGCGTTGGCCGGCCGGGTGGTGGCCTCAATCGGCTGGGCCTTTTTGATCTGGGGCCTGGGCATGTACCTGTGGGCCTTCGTGCTGTACCTGATCCAGGTGGGGCTGGTAGCGCGCACGATGCCGAAGCTCGCCTCTCGAGTAGCCGATGTCTGAACCGTTTTTCGCCCTCAGCGGCTACGACGGCAGCGGCGACCGGGGCGCCCACGAGGCCGGCCGGCCGCAGCGATTCGCGGTGCCCTCACTCCTGCGCTCACTGCTGTCGGAGCACCTCGACCCCGGCTATGCCGCGGCGGCCGAACGCGACTCCGGCCGCGTCCGCACGGGACGGTCCCGGCTCGCGGGCTGGGCGTGGGAGGCGCTGGCGGCGCTGCTGGTCGCGACCGTGTTCGCCGTCGCCTTCGCGCAAGCCCGCTCATTGGCGCCCGGGGTGCGCGACGCCCAGCAGGTGCTGGCCACGAACGTGCGGTCGGCCGAAGAGGGGACCGGCAGGCTCGCCGACAAACGCGAGACGCTGACGAACCGGGTCGACGAGTTGCGCCGGCACCGGCTGGCCAATGACGCCGAGGGCCAGCGGGTGTTGGCCGGACTCGACGCGCTCAGCCTGGCCGCCGCCAGCAGCCGGGTGACCGGCCCCGGCCTGATCGTCACGGTGACCGACCCGGGCGTCGGGCGAAACCTCTCCGACGCCTCCAAACAGCGGGTGTCGGGCAGCCAGCAGATCATCCTGGACCGCGACCTGCAGCTCGTCGTCAACTCGTTGTGGGCCAGCGGCGCCGAGGCGATCGCGGTCGGCGATGTCCGGATCGGCCCCAACGTGACGATCCGGCAGGCCGGCGGTGCGATCCTGGTCGACAACAAGCCGATCAGCAGTCCCTACTCGGTGCGGGCCATCGGGCCGCCGCGCGAGCTGCGCGATGCCTTCGACCGCACCCCGGGCCTGTACCGGCTGCGACTGCTGGAAGTGTCCTACGGGGTGGTGGTGCGCGTCGACGGCCGGACCGGTGCCGACCTGACCTTGCCGGCGGGTTCGGTACGAGATGTCCGGTTCGCCAAACAGATAGGGGAGTCGTGACGCAAGCTTGCAGGGGTCCGGTTCGGGAGGCTGGAGTGATTTCTCAATGATCGGTATCGCCGCGCTGGTCGCCGGCATCGTGCTGGGACTGGTTTTTCATCCCAGCGTTCCGGAGGTGGTTCAGCCCTATCTGCCGATCGCGGTGGTGGCGGCGCTGGATGCCGTGTTCGGCGGTCTGCGCGCCTATCTGGAGCGGATCTTCGACGCGAAGGTGTTCGTCGTGTCGTTCGTGTTCAACGTCCTGGTCGCCGCGCTGATCGTCTACCTCGGTGACCAGTTGGGGGTCGGCACCCAGTTGTCCACCGCGATCATCGTGGTGCTGGGCATTCGTATTTTCGGCAACGCCGCGGCGCTGCGACGACGGCTGTTCGGGGCCTGACGCGGTGGGTACCGAGCCGGTGCCGCACGGGCGGCACGAGTTGCCCGAGACGGACGCTCGCGCGCGGTCGCGGCAGGGCCGTTCCGGCCCGTTGTTCGGTGTGCTGGCGATGCTGCTGTGCCTGCTGCTGGGGGTCGCGATAGTCACCCAGGTTCGCCAGAACGACTCCTCCGACGCCCTGGAAACGGCCCGGCCGGCCGATCTGTTGGTACTACTGGAGTCGCTGCGTCAGCGCGAAGCCGCGCTGGGCACCGAGATCGCCGAGTTGCAGCAGACGCTCGAGGCGCTGCAGGAGTCCGGCAGCAGTGACCAGGCCGCCATCGAGAGCGCCCAGGCCCGGCTCTCCGCCCTGGCGATCATGATCGGCACCGTCGGCGCTCTCGGGCCCGGGGTGGTCATCACCGTCGAGGATCCGGCGCGCGGCGTCGCGCCGGAGACGATGCTCGATGTGATCAACGAGCTGCGGGCCGCCGGCGCCGAGGCGATGGAGGTTCGCGACGGC
The DNA here is from genome assembly GCF_001667375.1 of Mycolicibacter sinensis. Taxonomy (GTDB): domain Bacteria; phylum Actinomycetota; class Actinomycetes; order Mycobacteriales; family Mycobacteriaceae; genus Mycobacterium; species Mycobacterium sinense_A. The sequence continues at coordinate 18,019 of NZ_LZIN01000059.1, forward strand.
GCCAAGGCGGTGCGGATCGGAGTGGATTCCTGGGTGGCCGGTACCCCGGGGGCGCTGCAATTCGACGGAATAGCTTTGGCTCCACCGTATTCCGTTCTGGCGATAGGCGATCCGCCCACCCTGGCAGCCGCGATGAACATTCCCGGCGGGGCGGTCGACAGCGTCAAGCGGCTCGGCGGCACCATGGGCGTGCAGCAGGCCGATCGCGTGGAGGTGACCGTGTTGCGGCAACCGAAACCGCGCCAATACGCTCAGCCAGTCAAGTGAACCCGACAGCGCAAGGAGCACGATCACCGTGAGTTCGGAAAGTTTAGTTCCCTCCGATCTGTATTACACCGCTGAGCACGAGTGGGTTCGGCGCACCGGGCCGGACACCGTCCGGGTGGGCATCACCGACTTCGCGCAGGCGGCGCTGGGTGACGTGGTCTTCGTGCAATTGCCCGGCGAGGGCACCGAGGTGATCGCGGGGGAGAGCTTCGGCGAGGTGGAGTCGACCAAATCCGTCTCGGATCTCTACGCGCCGATCTCTGCCAAAGTGGTTGCCGTCAACGCCGATCTGGACGCCAACCCGCAGCTGGTGAACTCCGACCCGTACGACGCCGGCTGGTTGCTGGACCTTCAGGTCGACAGTGCCGCCGCCGATGCCCTGGATCAGACCCTGTCGGGACTGCTGAGCGCCGACGCGTACCGCGCGACGCTGGCCGAATGAATATTGCTAGCCTGCCTGCCGGGACGCGCCGGGTATTCCGGGACACGATCCCGCGGTGCGGGGCACATTATCGACCGCTGCGCGGTACGGTCGACTCAACAATCATGGGTCCGGTGCCATGGATGTCCGGCGGGTGCGACCAGGTAGGACGACAGTGGCCAGTGAGGAGCAGCGGGTGACGGAGAAGGACTCGGGAAACGGGCAGGACCAGGCAGGCGACGAGGTCACCGTGGAGACCACATCGGTCTTCCGCGCGGACTTCCTGAGCGAACTCGACGCGCCCGCGCAGGCGGGCGGTGAGAGCCTGACCTCGGGTGTCGAGGGGTTGCCCGCCGGATCGGCGCTGCTGGTGGTCAAGCGCGGCCCCAACGCCGGGTCGCGTTTCCTGCTCGACCAACCGGTCACCGCAGCCGGGCGTCATCCCGACAGCGACATCTTCCTCGACGACGTCACGGTCAGCCGTCGCCACGCCGAGTTCCGGCTCGAGGGCAACGAATTTCAGGTCGTCGACGTCGGGAGCCTCAACGGCACCTACGTCAACCGGGAGCCGGTCGATTCGGCAGTCCTGGTCAACGGCGACGAGGTCCAGGTCGGCAAGTTCCGGCTGGTGTTCCTGACCGGCCCCAAGACGGGTGAGACCGAGGCCGGGCCGGGGAGCTGAGTTGAGCGCGCCTGACAGCCCTGAACCGGCCGGGATGTCGATCGGAGCGGTACTGGATCTGCTTCGGCCCGCATTTCCGGATGTCACGATCTCCAAGATCCGTTTCCTGGAGACCGAGGGGCTGGTCACGCCGCAGCGGGCGGCGTCGGGCTATCGCCGGTTCAGTGCGTATGACTGCGCCCGGCTGCGTTACGTCCTGACCGCCCAGCGCGACCACTACCTGCCGCTGAAGGTGATCAAGGCGCGGCTGGACGCCGAACCGGACGGGGCGCTGCCGCTGACCGAGTCGGCCTATCCGGTCCCGCGGTTGGTGCCGGCCGTCGACGAGTCCGCTCACCACGGCACGGTGTCGCCCACGCCGCCCCGACGGGTCAGGCTGAGCCGGGAGGACCTGCTGGAACGCTCGGGAGCCGATGAGGTGCTGCTGACGGCGCTGGTGCGGTCCGGGGTGATCACCGCCGGGCCGGGGGGATGGTTCGACGAGCACGCGGTCGTCATCGTGCAGTGCGCCCGGGCGCTGGGCGACTACGGCGTCGAGCCGCGCCACCTGCGGGCGTTCCGCTCAGCCGCGGATCGGCAGTCCGATCTGATCGCCCAGATCGCCGGACCGCTGGTCAAGGGCGGCAAAGCCGGCGCACGCGACCGGGCCGACGACTTGGCGCGCGAGGTCGCGGCGCTCGCGATCGCGCTGCACACCGCGCTGCTCAAGTCGGCGGTACACGACGTTCTGCACGGCTGAGGACTAGACTCGCCTCGGCGGCTTGTTGTGCGACATGCGGTTGTCCGACCGGGGGTTTCGCAGTGAGTCGCGCTGGGGCACAGCCACTTGGAAGACAAGCAAACGCGGAGGGCTGACTGGAGATGGGTGAAGTACGCGTGGTCGGCATTCGCGTCGAGCAGCCACAGAACCAGCCCGTGCTGTTGCTGCGCGAAGCCGACGGCGACCGCTACCTTCCGATCTGGATCGGGCAGGCCGAAGCCGCCGCCATCGCCCTGGAACAGCAGGGTGTGGAGCCGGCCCGGCCGCTGACCCACGACCTGATCCGCGATCTGATCGCCGCGCTCGGACATTCGCTCAAAGAAGTCCGGATCGTCGATCTGCAGGAAGGCACGTTCTACGCCGACCTGATCTTCGACCGCGACATCACGGTTTCGGCGCGCCCGTCGGATTCGGTGGCGATCGCGCTGCGGGTGGGGGTGCCGATCTACGTCGAGGAGGCGGTGCTGGCCGAGGCGGGCCTGCTGATCCCGGACGAGAGCGACGACGAGTCCTCCGGCGCGGTACGCGAAGACGAGGTGGAGAAGTTCAAGGAGTTCCTCGATAGCGTGTCGCCCGACGATTTCAAAGCAACCTGACCGGGCGCGGCGGCCTCAGCCCCGTCACAGAACCGTCTCATCTGCGGGCGGTGACGCCGACACGCCCACGGCAAAGCACGGCCCGCAAAACGCGGCCCCCATACTGAATCCACGGCGGGAACAACGGCGCGGCGGCTCGCTCGACAGCGTATGCTCACCACCAACTCGGGCAAGAGCAAACGCGGTCACCGGCCAGCCAGTGGCAACGAGCGCGATCGGCGAGAGGAAGCATCGTGGGAGAGCAACCGGGGCAGGATCAGCTGGACTTCGCGGGTCAGTCCGAATCGGGCTCCGATGTCGAGGTTGCGGCGGGCGCTTCCGGCGTCGGTGAACCGGTGCAGGCCGGGCTGTTCCCCGATGACTCCGTCCCCGACGAGCTGGTCGGCTACCGCGGCCCCAGCGCCTGCCAGATCGCCGGCATCACCTACCGCCAGCTGGACTACTGGGCCCGCACCTCACTGGTGGTGCCCTCGATCCGGGGCGCGGCCGGCTCCGGCAGTCAGCGGCTGTATTCGTTCAAAGACATCCTGGTGCTCAAGATCGTCAAGCGACTGCTCGACACCGGCATCTCGCTGCAGAACATCCGGGTCGCCGTCGACCACCTGCGGGAGCGGGGGGTCCGCGACCTGGCCAACATCACCCTGTTCTCCGACGGCACCACCGTCTACGAGTGCACCTCGGCTGAGGAGGTCGTCGACCTGCTGCAGGGCGGTCAGGGCGTGTTCGGCATCGCGGTGTCGGGCGCGATGCGCGAGCTGACCGGCGCCATCGCCGACTTCCCCGGTGAGCGCGCCGACGGTGGCGAGTCGATCGCCGCGCCGGAAGACGAGCTGGCCAGCCGCCGCAAGTTCCGCGACCGCAAGACCGGCTAGGGAGCCCCTACGTCGCGAGCGGGCGTGTCCCCGGGCGACATGCCGGGCTCGTCACCGGGATTCATGCGGCGGTCCAGCTTCGCCTCTCCTTCGTCGAGCCTCGCTGACCGCCGGGTTTGCGCACGTTCGCGCCCGGATAGGCACGCCGCTAGACTGGTCGGCGCATCAGCCTCGCGCGGGAGAGTCCCGGGACAGCCAGTCTCGGGCGCCGAAGGAGCAATACCTCTCCGTCAACCTCTCAGGCACCCGGACCGCGCGGGCATTGATGCCTCTGGAAAGCGGTGCTGCCCGTGTCGGGTTCACCCGCCCATGGGGAAAGGCGCCCCGGATATCCCGGCGCCGAATCTCTCAGGCGCCCGGGACGGGCAGACGACAGAGGGGGAGGACACCAGTCGTCTATCGCCGAGGAGCCCACGTGCCCGAACACACCGAATTCCGTTTTGTCGACCGGCACCTCGGCCCGGACACTGCCGCGATCGCAACCATGCTCACCACCATCGGGGTGGACTCGCTGGACGACCTGGCCGCCAAGGCGCTACCGGCCGGCATCCTCGACGCGCTGCGGCCCGACGGCGTCGCGCCGGGGCTGGAGTCGCTGCCGCCGGCCGCCAGCGAGACCCAGGCGCTGGCCGAACTGCGGGAGCTGGCCGACGCCAGCACGGTTGCGGTGTCGATGATCGGGCAGGGTTACTACGACACGCTCACCCCGCCGGTGCTGGTGCGCAACATCATGCAGAACCCGGCCTGGTACACCGCCTACACGCCGTATCAGCCCGAGATCAGCCAGGGCCGGCTGGAGGCTCTGCTGAACTTCCAGACCATGGTGGCCGACCTGGCCGGGTGCGAGATCGCCAACGCGTCGATGCTCGACGAAGGCACCGCCGCCGCCGAGGCGATGACCCTGATGCACCGCACGGTGCGCGGAAAGGCCAACCGGCTGGTCGTGGACGCCGACCTGTTCACCCAGACCGCGGCGGTGCTGGCCACCCGGGCCGAGCCGCTGGGCATCGAGATCGTCACCGCCGACCTGCGCGACGGGCTGCCCGAGGGCGACTTCTTCGGGGTGATCACCCAGCTGCCGGGGGCGTCCGGCCGCGTCACCGATTGGTCGGACGTGATCGAAGCCGCCCACCAGCGCGGCGCGATGGCGGCGGTCGGTGCCGACCTGCTGGCATGCACGCTGATCACCCCGCCCGGCGAGCTCGGCGCCGACGTGGCGTTCGGCAGCACGCAGCGCTTCGGGGTGCCGATGGGCTTCGGCGGGCCGCACGCCGGCTATCTGGCGGTGCACACCAAGCACGCCCGCCAGCTGCCCGGACGGCTGGTCGGGGTGTCCCGGGATGCGGATGGGTCGCCGGCGTTCCGATTGGCACTGCAGACCCGCGAGCAGCACATCCGCCGCGACAAGGCGACGTCGAACATCTGCACCGCGCAGGTGCTGTTGGCAGTGATGGCCGCGATGTACGCCGCCTACCACGGCGCCGAGGGGCTGACCGCGATCGCGCGGCGGGTGCACGGCCACGCGCAGAAGATCGGCGCCGCCCTCGGTGACGCGCTGGTGCACGACCGCTACTTCGACACCGTGCTGGCCCGGGTCCCGGGCCGCGCCGACGAGATCGTCGCGGCGGGGGGGGGCGGGGGCGGCGCCGGGGGGGGCGGGGGGGCCGGCGCCCGGCGGCGGGGGGGGGGGCGGGGGGCCGCCCCCCCCC
>NZ_LZIN01000060.1 GCF_001667375.1 Mycolicibacter sinensis
GCCAGCGCCAGGCACTGCCGGCGGATCGGGCAGCCGGCGCAGAGCGCTTTGGCCCGCTCCAGGTCCGCGGGGTCGTCGGCGAACCACAGGTCGGGATCACGATTACACGGAAGCTCGGGTTGGTTCTTCATCATCGCTGGTCACCTGTTCTGGGAATAACGCAAAAAAATATGGCCACGGATCCTGGTCTGGGTCCGTGGCCATCGGGCGGCTTGAGCTGATGCGTTAGACAAAACCCCGATGCACGGACACGCCGGCAGCGGCATGCGCCGCCGCGGCAGCCGCACGTACGCCGATCGTGTTCGGGGTGTTCATGGTTAGGCAGGTTAACGGTTGCCGCCCGGGATGCACAACCGAATTTCTGACCTGCGCGTTCAGTCCCGGTTGCGGACCAGCTCGAGCACGTCGGAACCGAACTGTTCGAGCTTGCGCGCACCGATGCCCGGAATGGCCACCAGAGCGGCCTCGTCGACGGGCAGCATCTCCGCGATCGCGGTCAGCGTGTTGTCCGAAAAGACTATGTAGGCAGGCACTTTCAGCTCCGTGGCGGTGCGCAGTCGCCAATCTTTGAGCGCCACCAGCAGCTCGGTGTCGACGTCGGCCGCGCAAGTCTCGCACCGGCTCAGCATGATGGCCGCCGGTGTGCTCAGCTCCTTGTTGCAGACCCGGCAGTGCTTCGGAGCGCCGCGGGCCCGGCGCCGGGAGGAGGAACCGCGACCAGCCGGTTCTGCGGCCTGCGGCGCGATCCCGCTGAGGAACCGCGACGGTTTGCGCGACGCCCGCCCGCCCGGGGCACGCGCCAGCGCCCAGCTCAACGCCAAGTGCACCCGGGCGCGGGTGACGCCGACGTAGAGCAGCCGGCGTTCCTCCTCGACGGCCTCGCTGTCCGGGCCGTGCGCCAGGGCGTGCGAGATGGGCAGGGTGCCGTCGGCCAGGCCCACCAAAAACACCGCGTCCCATTCCAGTCCCTTGGCGGCGTGCAGCGAGGCCAGCGTGACGCCCTGCACCGTCGGCGGGTGGCGGGAGTCGGCGCGCATCCGCAGTTCGGCCAGCAGTCCGGTCAGATCCAGGTCGGGGCGCTGTGCCACTTCGTCGTCGACCAGTTCGGCCAGCGCGCCCAGCGCCTCCCAGCGTTCCCGGGCCTTGGCCCCGCTCGGCGGTTCGGCCGTCAGCCCGAGCGGTTCGAGGACCTGGCGCACGACGTCAGGTAGCGGCCCGTCGGCGCCACGCTCTGCTGCGCGTCGCAGCGCCACCAGCGCCTGCCGGATCTCCTGGCGGGTGAAGAAGCCCTCTCCCCCGCGGACCTGATAGGCGATCCCGGCCTCGGTAAGGGCCTCCTCGTAGACCTCCGACTGCGCGTTGATCCGGTAGAGCACGGCGATCTCGGCCGGCGCGGTGCCGCCCTCGATCAGCCGGGCGATCGACTTGGCCGCCCCGGCGGCCTCGGCGACTTCGTCGGGATACTCCCGAAACGTCGGTGCCGGGCCGGACTCGCGCTGACCGATGAGTTTGAGTTTGCTGCCGGCCACCCGTCCGCGGGCCGCGGCGATCACCCGATTGGCCAGCGACACCACCTCCGGGGTGGAGCGGTAGTCGCGTTCCAGGCGCACCAGGGCGGCGTCGGGGAACCGGCGGGTGAAGTCGAGCAAGTAGCGCGGCGAGGCACCGGTGAACGAGTAGATGGTCTGGTTGGCGTCACCGACCACGGTCAAATCGTCGCGCTGGCCCAGCCAAGCCGACAGCACCCGCTGCTGCAGCGGGGTGACGTCCTGGTATTCGTCGACCACGAAGCAGCGGTAGCGGTCCCGGAATTCGGCGGCCACGGCCGCGTCGTTCTCGATCGCGGCGGCGGTGTGCAACAACAGATCGTCGAAGTCGAGCATGGCCACTTCGCCGCGGGCCTTCAGCGCCTCATAGCCGGCGTAGACGTCGGCCAGCTTGGTGGCCTCGATCGGGGTGTCCCGTCCGGCGGCCGCCACCGCCTCCGGGTACTGCTCCGGCCCGATCAGGGAGGCCTTGGCCCACTCGATCTCGCCGGCCACGTCGCGCACGTCGTCGTTGGAGAGGCGCAGCCCGGCGTGGCCGGCGGCCCGGGCGACCACCCCGAACTTGCGGTCCAGCAGTTCCCAGGCGGTGTCGCCGACCACCCGCGGCCAGAAGTAGCGCAGCTGCCGGCGCGCGGCGGCGTGGAACGTCAGCGCCTGCACCGCGCCGACGCCGGCCGGGTTGCCGGCGGCCGAGCCCAGGGCGCGCAGCCGCGAGCGCATCTCACCGGCGGCACGCTGGGTGAACGTCACCGCCAGCACCTGCCCGGGCGCGACATGACCGGCCGCCACCAGCTGGGCGATCCGGTGGGTGATGGTGCGGGTTTTGCCGGTCCCGGCACCGGCCAGCACGCACACCGGCCCCCGAGGCGCCAGGACGGCGGCGCGCTGCTCGTCATCCAGGCCGGCGATGAGCGCATCCATGGCGTCCATCTTGACAGGGACCTCCGACGCCCGGCCGCGAGCGGCCCGCCATCCTCAGCGACTAGCGTTGGGCACTATGACTGTTAGCGATCCGCCGCTCATCATGTACACCACGCAGTGGTGCGGTTACTGCCGCCAGCTCAAGAAGGCCCTGGAGAAGTTCGAGATCGGCTACGACGAGATCGATATCGAGTCCGATCCCACCGCCGCCAAGTTCGTCGAGGAAGCCAACGGGGGCAACCGCACGGTGCCGACGCTGCGCTTCGCCGACGGCTCGACGCTGACCAACCCGACCGGCCGCGAGGTCAAGGCGAAACTGGATCGGCTCAGCAGCTGATCGCCTTTGCGGGATCAGCCGACCCAGGACTCGATGATCGTCCGGGCGATCGAGATCGACCCGGGCAGCAGTAGTTTCGCCTCCGCCGACCCACCGTTCCAGGCCCCGGCAGCTAAAGCGGCGCGCACCTCGTCGCGGGTGAACCAGGCAGCCTCGGTGATCTCACCGTCGCTGAACACGAACTCCTGGCCCGGCTCGGCGACAGCGTGAAAGCCCACCATCAGCGAGCGCGGGAACGGCCAGGGCTGGCTGCCCAGGTAGCTGACGTCGCGCACGGCCAGCCCGACCTCCTCGTGGACCTCCCGGACCACGCAGGCTTCGAACGACTCGCCCGCCTCGACGAACCCGGCCAGCAGCGAGAACATCCGCACCGGCCAGTTGTGCTGGCGGGCCAGCACCGCCCGGTCGGCGCCGTCGTGCACCAGGCAGATCACCGCAGGATCGATCCGGGGGAACTCTTCGGCGCCGGTGACGGGGTTGACCCGCGCCCACCCGCCGCGCACCGGTTTGGTCGGTGTGCCGTCGACGGCGGAAAACCGTGCGTTCTCATGCCAATTCAGCAAGGCGATGGCCGAGGACACCAGCTGTGCGCTGGTGTCGTCGAAGACGTCTCCGATGGCCCGCAGGTCCAGCACCGAGACGTCGGCGTCGGGCGGCGCCTGCAGCGCACCACGGAGCGCCCAGACGTGCCGGCCGTCTTCGAGGCGGCCCAGGAACACCGCGTCGGGTGGGGGCGCGTCGCCGAGTTCACCGGCGTCGTGCAACACCACCCGGCCGTCGGCGACCAGCACCTGGTTGCGGGGATCGACCCGCAACAGCGCAGCGGCAGACCAGCCGGCGACGGCCGCGTCGGTGTCGGTGCGCAACTGGTCGGCCCGGTCGGCGCCGACCCGCGATAGCAGGGGCACCTGGCGCAGCTGAAAACTCACTGGTTACCCACCGTGCGCACGTAGAGCAGCCGGTCACCGGTCTCGATCGCGTCCACTTCCGGTGCGTCCAGCCGCAGCAGCTGCCCGTCACGGACCACGGCGAGCACGATTTCGGTGAGATGCTTCGCCGAGGCGCCGACCTCTTTCTGCTCCACCTCCCGCTCGGCGATGGAGTAGCCGGCATCCGGGGTGAGCAGATCCTCGATGATCTCCACGACGTTCGGGGTGGTGGTGGCGATGCCGAGCAGCCGGCCGGCGGTCTCGGATGACACCACCACCGAGTTGGCGCCGGACTGCTCGAGCAGGTGCTGGTTCTCGGCTTCCCGGATCGCCGCCACGATGGTGGCCTCGGGGGCGATCTCGCGGGCGGTCAGGGTCACCAGTGCCGCGTTGGCGTCGTCGCCGGTGGCGACCACGATCGCCGCTGCGCGCTGGGCGCTGGCCAGCCGCAGCACGTCGGACCTGGTGGCGTCGCCGTCCACCGTCACGAACCCGGCGCTCTTCGCCCGTTCCAGCACCGCCCGGTCGGTGTCCACCACGACGATGTCGCTCGGAGTGGTCTCGTCGTCGCCGAGCATCGCGGCGATCGCGGTTTTGCCCTTGGTGCCGTACCCGATGACGATGGTGTGGTCGCGCACTCTTTTCCTCCAACGCTGAATACGGAAGGCCTGTCGGGAAGTGTCGGTGAACGCCTCCACGGTCGTTCCGACCAACAGAATCAGGAACGCGACCCGCAGCGGGGTGAGAACCAGGACGTTGATCGTGCGAGAGAACTGGGTCACCGGTGTGATGTCACCGTATCCGGTGGTGGACAGCGTCACGGCCGAGTAATACAGGCAGTCCAGGAAGGTCAGCCGCTCGCCTTGCACATCGATGTAGCCGTCCCGGTCGACGTAGACGAAGATCGTGGAGATCAGCAGAGCCCCCAGCGCGATCAGGCTGCGACGGTAGACGGTGCGCCCGGGGCTGGACTGCCCCTGCGGGATACGCAGCACGCTGACGAGCGCGTGACTGGGCTGGGCGGTCAGCGTCTCATCGAGACGACGCAGCCGTCGCCAGCTAGCTCCTGCCACGACGGGCGGTCATCGGTCGCACCTGACGCACGGACCCACTGTAACCACACGGGTCATCAACCGTTGAGCAGCGCGGTCAGCTCGGCGAGCTCGGGCAGTTCGTCGGGGACGACGGTCGTGCCAGTGCGCACATAGTGGAACGCGGCCCGCACCTTCGATTCCGGGCAGCCGGTCAGCGCGGCCCACGCCAGCCGGTACACCCCGAGCTGAACCGTGGCGTGCCGCTGCGCCTCCGGCCCGGCCGGGGCCGCACCGGTCTTCCAGTCCACCACGGTGACGCCGCCGTCCGGCTCGGCGAAGACCGCGTCGATCCGCCCGCGCACCAGGGTCTGCCCGACGGCCATCTCGAAGGGCACCTCCACGGCGACCGGTGAGCGGGCCGCCCACGGCGAGCCCAAAAACGCCTCCTGCAGGCCGGCCAGCTCCTGCGCGTCGACCCTGGCGGTGTCGGCGTCGGCCGCGCCGGGTAGATCGTCGAGCTCGAAGAGCCGCTCGGCGCCGTAGAGCCGTTGCACCCAGTCGTGGAACGCGGTGCCCAGCAACGCATGCGGGTCCGGGCGGGTGGGGAGGCGGCGGGTCAGCCGCTGCGCCGCACCGGCCGGGTCGCGGCTCAGCTCGACCAGATTGCTCACCGAGACCTGGCTGGGCAGCGTCCGGGCCGGTTGTGCGGCGGCCAGGGCCCGCTCGGCCAGCAGCGCGTCGACGTCGGCGGCCCACGGACTGTCGGCCGACGCCGCGGAGCCCCCGGCCATCGCGGCGGCGACCAGTGCGGCTCCGGCTAGCACGGAATCGCGGCGCGAGCCGAGCGGGTCTGTCGGCCAAACCGCTTCCGCGGCGCTGTCGCACAACGGGTTTGGCTCACCGTCGGCCGGCGCCGGCGTCCAGTGTTCGATGACACCGGCACCGGACTCCTCGATGACCGCCTTGAGTTCGGTCAAAAATTCCGACGGTCCACGCGGCTTGGTCTCACCGAATCCCCAGTGGTGACCGGAGACCAACAGGGTGTCCTCGGCGCGGGTGACCGCGACGTAGAGCAGCCGGCGCTCTTCGTCGACCCGGCGCTGATCCAGCCGGCGCTGATGCTCGGAGATAGTGTCGGACAGCTGCTTTCGATTGGTGACCGCGCCGGTGTCGAGCACTGGGACACCGTGCGCGCCGGGTTCATGCGGCGGTCCCAGCTTCGGCTCTCCTCCGTCGAGCCTCGCTGAACCGCCGGGTTCATGCGGCGGTCCCAGCTTCGGCTCTCCTCCGTCGAGCCTCGCTGAACCGCCGGGTTGATGCTCGGCGCGGTCACCGCGCAGCAGCGGCGGCAACTCGGCGGCGTCGGAGAGCCAGCTGCGCCGCGACGCGGTCGACGGGAACACCCGCGCCACCAGGTGCGGCACCGCCACCACCTGCCATTCCAATCCTTTGGCGGCGTGCACGGTGAGGACCTGGACCCGGTCAGCGGCGACCACCGGCGTGGCCGGCGCCAACCCGTTCTCCACCACGGCGGCCGCATCCAGGTACGCCAGCAGACCCGGCAGGGATGCCGGGCCGCCGACGTCCTCCACATACCCGGCGACCACGTCGGCGAACGCGTCGAGCTGTTCGGTGCCCAACCCGGCGGCCACCGGCTGCGCGGCGAGCACCTCACAATCCAGGCCCAGCAGCCGGCGCACCTCGGCCACCAGATCGGGCAGCGGATGCCACAGGTGACCGCGCAGCGCGGTCAGCTCCTCGGCCAGTGCGAGGATGCGCCGGTACCCGGTGGCCGAATAACGCTCCGCCGGCCCGGGATCGGCCAGCGCGTCCGCCAGGCAGGCGGTGTCGGAATCAGGTCCGGCCTGCGCGGCGATCTCGGCGGCCGAAACCGGCCCGGTCGCCTGGTCGGGGCGGACCAGCTCGGCGGCGCGCCGCCACAGCGCGGCCAGGTCGGCGGCGCCGAGCCGCCACCGCGCGCCGGTCAGCACCCGGATCGCCGCCGCCCCGGCCGCCGGCTCGGAAACCAGCCGCAGCATCGCCACCAGGTCGGCGACTTCGGGCACCGACAGCAGTCCGGCCAGCCCGACCACCTCCACCGGGACGCCCCGGGCCCGGATCGCCTCGGCGAACGGCGCGGCGTCGGCGTTGCGCCGCACCAGCACCGCCGCGGTGGGCGGGGCGGCACCCTCAGCCTCGGCTTGGCGGTACCGGCGCTGCAGCGCCTCGGCGACCCACTGGTGTTCGGCGGTCAGGTCGGGCAGCAGCGCGAGCCGCACCTCGCCCGGTGCCGCATCCGGGCGTGCCCGCAGCGTGTGCACGGTGACCGAGCGCCGCCTCGCCTCGGCGGAGATTTCGTTGGCCACGTGCAGCACCTCCGGCGGGTTGCGCCAGCTCGTCCGCAGCTCCAAGGTGGGGGCCGGGGTGCCGTCGGAGAGCGGGAAGTCGGTGGCAAAGCGCGGCAGGTTGGTGGCCGAGGCGCCGCGCCAGCCGTAGATCGACTGAATCGGGTCGCCGACTGCGGTCAGCGCGAGGCCGTCGTCGGCTCCCCCGCCGAACAGTGCCGACAATGCGATGCGCTGGGCGTGCCCGGTGTCCTGGTATTCATCGAGCAGCACCACCCGGTAGGTGGCGCGCAGCCGGGCGCCGACGGACTCGTCAGCCTGGGCCAGCCGCGCGGCGGTGGCCATCTGCGCACCGAAGTCCATCACCCGCTCCGCCCGCATCCGCTGATGCAGGGCGTCGATAAGCGGTACCAGCTGCGCACGTTCGGTCTGGGTGTCGAGCATCTTGAGCAACGTCTGGTTGGGTTCGGCGCGCTGACGTGGGCCCGGCGGCAGGGTGTGGACCAGGCGCTCCAACTCCAGGTGGGTGTCTCGCAGCGCCTCGGTGTCCACCAGGTGTTCGGCCAGCTGTCCGGCCAGGCGCAACACCATCGAGGTGATCGCGGCCGGATCCCGGTCGGTGCGCAGCTCGCCGGGGTAGCCGCTGACCACCTCGTACGCCAGCTGCCACAACCCGGTCTCGGTGAGCAGCCGGGTGTCGGGCTCGATGCCCAACAGCAACCCGTGCTCGCGCAGCAGCGCGCCGGCGAACGCGTGGTAGGTGCTGACCGTAGGGGCGGCCGGCCCAGTGGTATCGGGTTCGGCGGTCATCAGACCGGCGCCGGCCAGCCGGGCCAACCGGGAGCGCACCCGGCGCAGCAATTGGCCGGCGGCCTTGCGGGTGAACGTCAGCCCCAGCACCTGGCCCGGGTCGGCGTAGCCGTTGGCGACCAGCCACACCACCCGGGCGGCCATCGTCTCGGTTTTACCGGCGCCGGCTCCGGCGATCACCACCAGCGGGCCCGGCGGCGCGGCGATGACCGCGGCCTGTTCCGCGGTGGGCTGGTGCAAGCCGAGCGCCTCCGCCAGCTCGGCCGGGCTGTAATGCGGGTTCATGCGCCGCTCCGCGTGTGGGCCGGACAGATCGGCTGGATCGGGCAGTGCCGGCAGCCGTCGTTGACCCGGGCGGTGAACTGCGGACCGGCGGTGGCCGCCGCCGCCTGCGCGATCCGCTCGCGCCACTGGCCGCCGGTTTCGGCGGTGAGCGGGTTCTGTTCGCGCTCGGTGGCGCCGCCGGCTCCGGGCTTGGCCGGGTAAACCAGCCGGGCGCCACCGGGCTGCTCACCGGATCCGAGCAGACCGGCTTCGGCCGCGAGCTGGTAGACGGCCAGCTGCGCATGTTGTTGCGCGTCGTCCTTGCTGATCGGGGTCTTGGCGGTCTTGACGTCGACGACCACCAACCGTCCGGCGGCGTCACGTTCGACCCGATCGATCCGGCCGCGGAGCCGCACTCCCTCCCCGGCGTCGATCACCCCGTCGAAGGCGACCTCGGTGCCGACCTCGGTGAGCTCACCCCGGGTCTGTGTCCGCCACGCCAGAAACGTCTCGATCACGGCGCGGTGCCGCTGATGTTCGTTGGCCGAGTACCACGCCGACTCGAACGGCAGCTGCTGCCAGGCCCGGTCCAACTCGGCCAGCAATTCCTCTGCTGTGACGGCCGATTCGGCGACCAGGGCGTGCATCACCGACCCGATCGTCGAGCGCAGGTCACGGCCGTCGGTCCCGCCGTGTCGCTCGGCCAGCCAGCGCAGCGGGCAGTCCAGCAGGCTCTGCAACGCCGAGGGCGACAGCGTGACCCCCCGCCCGTCCTCGGCGCGCCACAGCGGTTCCTCGGTGCTCACCGGCGCCGCGCCGTACCAGTCGGCCGGGTCGGCGCCCGACACCCCGGCAGCCGCCAGCCGTGCCAATTGCGTTGCGGCGTCGGCACGTTCGGTATCGCCCACCTCTGCTTCCGGCGCGCAGACCACAGCGCGCAGTCGACCCACCAGCCCGGCTGCCGACAGCACCGGCGGAGCCACGACCGGCGGCGCCGGCGTCCGGGCGACGTCGGGCATCACGCAGGCCGCGAGTTCGGTGACGAACTCCGACGGGATCTGCTCCTCGGCGCTGCCGTCCCCTTCCCCGTCGACGGCGGTGATCATCACCCGGCGACGCGCCCGGCCCAGCGCCGCCACCAGCAGCCGCCGCTCCTCGGCCAGCAGTGGTGCGCGGGCCGAGACATCGTCACCGAGGCCGTGCAGGGTGTCCAGCAGCCGCTGGGTGCCCAGCACGCCGCCACGCGGAACGGTGTTGGGCCACAGCCCTTCCTGCACACCGGCGATGACGACCAGATCCCACTCGCGGCCCAGGGCGGCATGCGCGCTGAGCACAGCGACCGCCTCGGCGCCGGTCGCGGGCTCGGCCCGGGGCATCACCAGTTGCATGGCGCTGACATGGTCGACGAGCCCGGCGAGCGTCGCGCCGGCGGTACGCGCGGTGTACTGCTCGGCGAGATCGAACAGCGCGGTCACCGCGTCCAGGTCCCGGCCGGCTTGGGCGCCGGCCGTCCCGCCGCGCTCGGTCGCCGACAACCAGCGCTGCTGCAGCCCGGACCGATTCCAGGCCTGCCACAGCGTGTAGTACGGGTCCCGGCCGTCGGCGTGGCTGCGGGCCGCGGCCTGCAGCACCGCGCGCACCCGCCGCAGCGGGCGCACATGAGCGGCCGGCAGCTGGCCGGAGTCACCGGACAACACCGCCGCCAACCGGTCGCCGGGCTCATGCGGCGGTCCCAGCTTCGCCTCTCCTCCGTCGAGCCTCGCTGAACCGCCGGAATCTGCTTCCGGGGCGCCGCCGCGGCGCAGGATGCGCTGCAACTGCCGCAGCGAGATCGGATCCATGCGCCCGATCGGGCCGGTGAGCAGTTCCAGCGCCCGACGGCCGTCGACACCGTCGGCGGCGCACTCCAGCACGCTCAGCAGGGCGGCCACCGCCGGCTGCTCGGCCAGCAGGCCACCGGGTGCGGGCAGGGTCACCGGAATGCCGGCGGCGGCCAGGGTGCGGGGCAAGCGGGCCGCCGCGCGCGGCACCGAGCGGACGATCACCGCCATCTGTGACCACGGCACGCCGTCAAGGAGGTGGGCGCGCCGCAGCGTGTCGGCGATCAACGCGGCCTCGGCATGACCGGAGGCCGCGGTGCGCACGGCGACCGAGCCGACGTCGGGCCCGCTGCCCTCGAGGCGGCGGACGGGCCCGGGCCCGGGCAGTCGGGCGGCGACGGCGTTGATGGCGTTAGCCACCGCCGGGGCGCAGCGGTGCGAGACCGAGAGCTGCACCGCGGGTGCGTCGTCGGTGAGCAGGGCGGCGGGCTCAGCACCGCGGAACCCGAACACCGCCTGATCGGCATCGCCGGCGATGACGCTGCGCTGCACGCCGGCGGCGAGCACCCGCACCAGCCGGGCCGCCTGCGGGTCGAGTTGCTGCGCGTCGTCGACCAGCAGCAACCGGATCCGGCGGCGTTCCTCGACCAGCAGGTCGGGGTCGGCCGCGAAGGCCTCCAACGCGGCCCCGACCAGTTCGGCGGCACCCAGGGCCGGCGTGGTCGCCTGCGGTGCCGCGGTGCCGACCGCCGCGCGAAGCAGCATCACCTGCTCGTACTGCCGGGCGAAGCGGCCGGCGGCGGCCCACTCCGGGCGGCGGCACCGCTTGCCGAGCCGGACCAACTCGGCCGGGTCGACGCCGCGTTCGGCGCAGCGCGCCATCAAGTCCCGCAGTTCGGTGGCGAAGCCGTCGGTGGCCAGCGCTGCGTGCAACGACGGCGGCCAGGCTCCGGGTCCGTCACCGGCGAGCAGTTCGCGGATGACGCTGTCCTGCTCGGCCCCGGTGACCAGCCGGGGCGGTGCGGCCTCGGCCCGGCGCGCGGCGCGCTGCAGCACCGCGAAGGCGTAGCCGTGCACGGTGCGCACAACGGATTCCCGGATCACCGGCCGGCCGGGCGGGCGGGCCCGCAGCAGCGCCGCCGTCACCGCGGCGCGTGCAGCGGTGCCGATGCGGCCGGGGGTGAGTAGCAGCACCGATTCGGGGTCGAGGCCGTCGGCGACGTGGGCGACCGCCGTGTCGAGCAGCAGGCTGGTCTTACCGGTCCCGGGCCCGCCGAGCACCCGCAGCACACCGCGCCCTGCCGGATCCAGCGCGACGCGCGCTTCGGCGGCATGCGATCCCCGGTGCTGCGTCATACCGCCCATGACAGCACTGCCCTCTGACAACTCCGGCCGCGGCTGGCACCATCGACGGGTGAATTCCGATCATCTCCTGCACGTGCACCGCTACGGACCACCCGGGCCGGTCCAGATCCTGGCGATCCACGGCCTGACCGGCCACGGTCAGCGCTGGCAACACTTGGCCGAAGATCATCTGGGTGAATTCAGCGTCGCGGCACCGGATCTGATCGGTCACGGCCACTCGTCGTGGGCGGCACCGTGGACCATCGACGCCAATGTGACGGCGCTGGCCGCACTGCTGGAGCGCTCCGCCGACGGGCCCGTCGCGGTCGTCGCGCATTCGTTCGGCGGGGCCGTCGCCTTGCACCTGGCCGTCGAGCACCCGGATCTGGTGGCCGCCCTGGTGCTGCTCGACCCGGCGATCGGCCTGGACGGGGAGTGGATGGCCCGGATCGCCGACGCGATGCTGGCCTCCCCGGATTACCCCGATCCCGCCGAAGCCCGCGCCGAAAAGGAACATGGCTCCTGGTCGGACGTCGACGCCTCCGTACTGGACGCCGAAGTCGACGAACACCTCATCACCTTGCCGAGCGGGCGTGTCGGCTGGCGCATCAGCGTCCCGGCGATGATGTCGTACTGGAGCGAGCTGGCCCGCGACATCGTCCTGCCGGCCCCGGGTACCGCCACCACGCTGGTGCGGGCACGCCGAACCTCACCGCCCTATGTGGGCGAGAACCTCATCGCCGCGCTGCGGGCCCGACTGGGAGCGGACTTCCGGCTGGTGGACCTCGATTGCCAGCACATGGTGCCGCACGCCAGACCCGGCGAGGTTGCCGAGTTGATCCGCGCTCGGTTGCCCTGATGGCAACGGTCACCGACGAGCAGGTCGAGCGGGTGCGTGCGCTGGTCGCCGCGATCCCCGCCGGCCGGGTCGCTACTTACGGCGACATCGCCTCGGCAGCAGGGCTTTCCAGCCCTCGCATCGTCGGATGGATCATGCGCACCGATTCCGCCGACTTGCCGTGGCATCGGGTGATCCGGGCATCCGGTCAGCCGGCGCCACACCTGAGCATCCGGCAGTTGGAACGGCTTCGCGCCGAAGGGATTCTGGCCGACAACGGCAAGGTGGATCTGCGCACCGCGCGTCACCGGTTCTGATAACGCCCAGTCGCCCAACGTGTCACCATTGCGAAAAAATCCGCTGCAGATCGCACTGAGTACACGCTCGGCGCGACGAAGGACCGCTTACAGCGCCAAGCGCACCAGCGCCGCGGTGCGCGCCAGGCCAGGGAAGGCCTCGGCCGTCGACCGCGGGTGCAGGGCGTGCACCGCGAGCCGGAACATCAACGCGCGCAACAACATTTGCGGCCACTCGGGCAGTGACTCCCAACGTTCGATGAGCCCGTCGTCGGCCTCCCCCCACGACAGGGCGTCCACCACCACCACCCCGGCAGCCCACGACGGCGGGCGCCAGTACGGCGTGATGTCGGTGATGCCGGGCGCCGCGGCGCCGGAAAACAGCACCGTGCCATAGAGATCCCCGTGCACCAACTGGCTGGAACCCTTGGTGGGTTTGCGCAAGGTGGCGAGCTGATTGATCAGGTCGATCGAGCGCTGACCGTCCACCGAGCCCGGGGCCAGCCGGGCGCCGGCCTGCAGCGAGGCGAACGGCCGTTCCTCCCACGCCGCCCGATCGGCGGCGATGAACACGTCGACGTCCGCCCACGGCGCCACCGGCGCCTGGGTGAGGAAACGCGGCCGCTCCAATTTGGCGGTGGCCTCATGCAGCCGAACCGCCGCGGAGACCACCTCGTCGTGACGGGGCTCCGGGCTGCCGGCCACGAAGGTGTCGGCCCGCCAGCCCGACACCACATAGCGTCCGTCGGTGGAGCGCACCGGCCGGGCCAGCCGGATGCCGTCGGCGAACAGCGTCTCGCGCACCTTCGCCGACCACGCGGCCCTGGCGTGGTCGGCCACCATGGACACCACCACTTCCCCGCATTTCCAGCCGTCCTCCCAGCCGGCGGCCAGCGGGGTGGGCGCGGCGCCGCGAAGGCCGAACGTCGCCAGCACATGCTCAGGCGGCGGCTCGACAGTCACACGGTCAGCCTAAGCGGTAACTACAAGCGAGCCTCGCTGAACCGCCGGTCAGTACATCACCATGTCGGGTTGCATCTGCTTGGCCCACGCCACAATTCCCCCCTGCAGATGGACCGCGTCGGCGAATCCGGCCTTCTTCAGAGTCGCCAGGGCCGCCGCCGAGCGGACGCCGGTCTTGCAGTACAGCACCGACATCCGATCCTGGGGCAGGGTCGCCAGCCCCTCGCCGGAGTTGATCGTCGACTGCGGAACCAGCCGGGCCCCCTCGATCCGGTTGATCTCCCATTCCGCCGGTTCGCGCACATCGATCAGCGCCAGCGGCCGCCCGGAGTCCAGCAGCTCCCGCAGCTCGGCCGGCGTGATGGTGGAGCCGTCCGCCGCCTCGGCCGCCTCGTCGGAGACCAGCCCGCAGAACGCCTCGTAATCGATCAGCTCGGTGATCTTGGGCGTAGAGGGGTCCTTGCGGATCGCGATGGTGCGGTAGCTCATCTCCAGGGCGTCGTAGATCATCAACCGGCCCAGCAGCGACTCGCCGATCCCGGTGATCAACTTGATCGCCTCGGTGCCCATCACCGACCCGACGGATGCGCACAGCACCCCCAGCACACCGCCCTCGGCGCAGGACGGCACCATCCCCGGCGGCGGCGGTTCGGGGTACAGGTCCCGGTAGTTCACGCCCCGGCCGTTGGGCGCGTCCTCCCAGAACACCGAAATCTGGCCCTCGAAACGGAAGATCGACCCCCACACGTAGGGCCGGTGCGCCAGCACCGCGGCGTCGTTGACCAGGTAGCGGGTGGCGAAATTGTCGGTGCCGTCCAGGATCAGGTCGTACTGGGAGAACAGCTCGACGGCGTTGTCCGGCGCAAGCCGGAGCTGGTGCAGCCGCACCCGGACCAGCGGGTTGATCGCCTTGATCGAGTCGCGGGCGCTTTCGGCTTTGGACCGGCCGACATCGGCGACGCCATGGATGACCTGGCGCTGCAGGTTGGATTCGTCCACGACGTCGAAGTCGACGATCCCGAGGGTGCCGACGCCGGCGGCCGCCAGGTACAGCAGCGTCGGCGCGCCCAGCCCGCCGGCCCCGATCACCAGCACCCGGGCGTTCTTGAGCCGCTGCTGTCCCTGCACGCCGACGTCCGGGATGATCAGGTGGCGGCTGTAGCGCGTTACTTCATCCCTGGTCAGCTCGCCGGCCGGCTCCACCAGCGGCGGCAGCGAATTCGACACCGACAGCTCTCCTCAAAATCGCATCCACCACCATCACAGCAGTTGATCGGGTCAACGACAAACGGCCCGCGACGCTTCCCGAACCGGATTTCTAAGGAATCGGAGCGGGCCACGGGTTGAACCGGCAGGTCTTGCCGTCGGGCTTGACCCAGTCCGGGTCGAACTTCGCCGCGTCGTCGTTGGAGGTGCCGAACGTCTGCTGCATCATCACCGGGGCCAGGGCGTCCTGCTTCTCGCACGGTTCGTGGTGCTGATAGCCGAGGGCGTGACCGACCTCGTGGTTGATCAGGTACTGCCGGTAGGAGCCGATGTCGCCCTGGAAGGGCACCGCGCCGCGAACCCAGCGGGCCTCGTTGATGAACACCCGCGGTTCCGACCTCGCCCCGTAGGACGGGTTGTAACAGGACGCCTCCAGAGGGATCTCGTAGCCGCAGCCCTCCCGGACCGTCATCGGCGACGTCAGCGAGATCCGAAAATCGGGATCGACGCCGCTGGTCGCATCCACCCGGACGAACCCGATCTGAGGCGTGTGCGTCCACCCCTTGGGGTTGCGCAAGGTCTGGTCGACCATCCGGGCGAACGCCTCGTCGCCGCCGAAGGCGGTGGTGTCGATGCCGTTCTCGACCTCGATGGTGTAGGCGAACACCTTCTGGCTGCCCCGGCCGAACACCGATCCGGTGCCGGGAATGATGTGCCACGCCATGTCGCCGGCCTCGGTGAACGGCCCACCGTCGGGAAGCATGCCGGTCGGCAGGTTGACGTCGAATTCGGTGAGTCCCCGCGGTGGCGCACCGATGATCGAGGTGCCGGCCGACCCGATCGTCGGCGGGCCGCCCTGGACCGGCTCGTCGATGTCCGGCGCGCGCACCCCGGTTCCGGTCACGGTCTGGTACACCACCACCACGGTGAGCACCATCAGCACCGGCAGCGCATAGGCGCGCCAGCCGTAGGTGGACACGAACCTGCCCAGCCAGCTCTGCTTGCGCCACTGCCGATGGACGTCGCGGTCCGACCGCAGCCGCCCGGCGCCGGCGGCCAGCGGGTCACGTTGCGCGCGCAGGGGTTCGCGGAAACGATCCCGAAGCACCGGGGCTCGACCGCCGCCGTGCTGCCCCGGGTCGTAGGTCACCTTCTCAGGATGACACAAGCACTGCGAGCTGGGACTCTTCGCCGCGCCAGCGGGCGGCGGCGTGGGGCGTCCCGAACCGGTCCGCACCGCATTGGTGGATGTCGCTGGCGGAAGTGAAGGGTGCAGCGCGTAGTCTCGCTCTCACGCACCGGCCGCCGGATACCTCCTTCGTCGGCCGCCGAAACCCGGATTGAGGAGTCGATGAGCAAACCGATCGACACGGCCGAGCGGGGCGGCGCCAAGGCGGCCGGCCGCGCCCCGGCCAGCGCCAAGGCGCCGGCGGCCGGCCGTCGAGGCAGCCGACTTCCCCGCGATGAGCGGCGCGGCCAGCTGCTGATCGCAGCCAGTGAGGTGTTCGTCGACCGCGGCTACCACGCGGCCGGTATGGACGAGATCGCCGAGCGCGCCGGTGTCAGCAAACCGATTCTCTACCAGCACTTTGCGTCGAAACTGGAGCTGTACCTGGCGGTGCTGGCCCGGCACGTGGAGAACTTGGTCTCCGGTGTGCGGCAGGCGTTGCGGACCACCACCGACAACCGCCAACGGCTGCGCGCGGCGGTGCAGGCGTTCTTCGACTTCATCGAACACGACGGTCAGGGTTATCGGCTGATCTTCGAGAACGACAACGTCGCCGAGCCGCAGGTGGCGGTCCAGGTGCGGGTCGCCACCGAATCCTGCATCGATGCGATCTTCGACCTGGTCAGCCGCGACTCCGGCCTGGACCCGCACCGGGCCCGGGCGGTGGCGGTGGGGCTGGTCGCGATCAGCGTGGACTGTGCCCGCTACTGGCTGGACAGTGACCGCCCGATCTCCAAGGACGACGCCGTGGACGGAACGGTGGCGTTCGCCTGGGGCGGGCTGTCACACGTGCCCCTCACCCGCTAGGTCAATGGCGATGGCCCGCTGCGCCCGGCTTCGCCGCGCTTGCGACCACCGCTAAGCGGAACTGGCCCCGCTCGCGGCGTCGGAACCGATCCCGAACCCGACCCGCCGGCTGTCGGCGATGCCGATCTCCACGTAGGCGATCTTGGCGGTCTGCACCAGGAACCGACGACCCTTCTGGTCGGTCAGCGACAGCAGTCCCCCGTTGCCGGCCCCCGGCTCAAGCGCGGTCGCGACCAGTTCCTCGACCTCATCTGGCGTCTGCGCACTATTGATGACCAGTTCGCGCGAACTGTCGGTGACCCCGATCTTGACCTCCACGCCGGCCCCTTTCATGTCGCGGTGGGCGTTGTTAAGCAGGCTAGTGGACGGTGCCGGAGTTGAGAGCCACCGGCTGTTCGCCGTCGGCGATACCGGACGCGCGATCGCCCGTTAGGCCAATCCCAGCTCGCGCATGCGCTCGTCGTGGGTGTGCTGGGCCCGTTCGAAGAACCCGGCCAGATGGCCCAGTCCGGCCGTGCCGGAGATCACCAGGTCGACGAGTTCGTCGCGGTCGGCCAGCACGTACTGCGCCTGGGTGATCGCCTCACCGAGCAAGCGGCGCGACCACAACGCCAGCCGGCTGCGTTGTTTGGCACTGGAGGTGACGACGCTGCGCACCTCGTCGACGACGAACTGTGAATGCTTGGTCTCGGCGAGCACCGACCGCACCACGTCGGCCGCCTCGTCGGGCAGGCCGTCGGCGATCGCCAGGTAGAAGTCCGCGGCCATCGCGTCGCCGACGTAGGTCTTGACCAGTGCTTCCAGCCAGGTACTGGGCATCGTGAGCCGGTGGTAATTGTCAAGGGCCGTGGCGTATTTCGACATCGCCGCCACCACGTCGACCCCGCGACTGTCCAGGGCTTGGCGCAACACCTCGAAGTGACCCATCTCGGCGGCGGCCATGGCCGCCATGGAGATCCGCCCGCGCAGATCCGGTGCCATGCGGGCCTCGTCGGTGAGCCGATAGAACGCCGCCACCTCGCCGTAGGCGAGCAGGGCGAAAAGCTCGATGATGCCGGGATGATCGGCGGACAGTCGCGGCGGCGAAGCCTGGGTCAGCGGGTCGGTCGAGGGAACCGAATTCATCACCACACTGTAGGCGTTCCGCCGGAATGCACCGATGCCCGGGCCGAACAGGTAGCATAGGGAGAAGGCAGTGCCGAATCGGCGCTGCCGCGCAATGTGCGTACACGCGGTTGGCCCGCCTCCTCGGCGAGTGCAGGGCCCCCGAATCGGCAAGTCAGGTATCGACCGTCACAGCGTGTGCGCCCCGACCACACCGCGATCGACCTATCTACCGCGCCGACTTCGAAAGGCATCTGCCAGCGCATGACCCCGCTTATCTCCACCACCCGTCCCACCTCTCCCCCCAGCTTCGCCGAATTGGGCGTCCGCGACGAGATCGTCCGCGCCCTGGCCGAGGACGGCATCGAACACGCCTTCGCGATCCAGGAGCTGACGTTGCCGCTGGCTTTAGCCGGCGATGACCTGATCGGCCAGGCCCGCACCGGCATGGGCAAGACCTTCGGCTTCGGCATCCCGCTGCTGCAGCGGGTCAGCACCAGCACCGACCGGCCGCTGACCGGCATTCCGCGGGCGTTGGTCGTGGTGCCCACCCGTGAGCTGTGCATCCAGGTCTCCGGCGACCTGGCCGACGCGGCCAAATATCTCACCGCCGGGGACCGGCCGCTGTCGGTGCAGGCCATCTACGGCGGCCGGCCCTACGAGCCGCAGATCGAGGCGCTGAAGGCCGGCGCCGACGTGGTGGTCGGCACCCCGGGCCGGCTGCTCGACCTGGCCCAGCAGGGCCACCTGCAGCTCGGCGGGCTCACGGTGCTGGTGCTCGACGAGGCCGACGAAATGCTGGACCTGGGCTTTCTGCCCGACATCGGGCGCATCCTGGCCCGTATCCCCGACGACCGGCAGTCGATGCTGTTCTCGGCGACCATGCCCGGCCCGATCATCACGCTGGCCCGCAGCTTCATGAACCAGCCCACCCACATCCGCGCCGAGGCGCCGCACTCCTCGGCGGTGCACGACGCCACCGAGCAGTTCGTCTACCGGGCCCATGCGCTGGACAAGGCCGAACTGGTCGCCCGGATCCTGCAGGCCCGCGGCCGCGGCGCCACGATGGTCTTCACCCGCACCAAGCGCACCGCGCAGAAGGTGGCCGACGACTTGGGCGAACGCGGGTTCAAGGTGGGCGCGGTGCACGGCGACCTCAACCAGGTGGCCCGCGAGAAAGCCCTCAAATCGTTCCGCACCGGCGACATCGATGTGCTGGTCGCCACCGACGTGGCCGCCCGAGGCATCGACATCGACGACGTCACGCACGTCATCAACTACCAGTGCCCCGACGATGAGAAGACCTATGTGCACCGCATCGGCCGCACCGGGCGGGCCGGGAAGACCGGTGTCGCGGTGACCCTGGTCGACTGGGACGAGCTGCCCCGCTGGACGCTGATCGACAACGCGCTGAACCTGTCCTGCCCGGATCCGGCCGAGACCTATTCCAGCTCTCCGCACCTGTTCACCGAGCTGAACATCCCCGCCGAAGCCAGCGGCACCATCGGCAGACCGGCCCGGTCGTCGGCCAAGCGGGCCGAGGGCACAGACGGCGAGCGCCGCGAGACGTCCGCCGACCGGCAGCGGGCGCCGCGTAACACCACCCGGTCGCGGCGGCGTACCCGCGGCGGCCAGGGCGGCTCGGCCGACGCCGCGCCGCAGGCCGCCCGGCCCGGCGATGCCGGCGAGGCCCGGACCGCCGGATCTTCTGACGACAGCGCGCCCCGGCGCCGTCGTCGCCGGCGGCCGAGCAAGGCGGCGGCCGCCGCGAACGGCAACTGAGCCGGGCCGCCCAGATGGTGCGACCGGAGCGCCGCACCGCCGGCGATCTGGTGGCCGCAGCGCTGATCGCGGTCGTTGTCGTCGTCGCCGGGGTGATCGTGTGGTGGACCAGTGACGCCCGCGCCACGGTCAGCCGGCCCGCGACGGACTCGTCGAGCAACCCTCCGTCGGCCGCTATGGTGCCGGCGGCCCTGACCCAGCGGTGGACGGCACCCAGCCCGGTCACCCGGGCGCCGGTAATGGTTTCCGGCACGGTGATCACCGGCGACGGGCCGCAGCTGACCGGACGTGACCCGAGCACCGGCGAGGAACGCTGGAGCTATGCCCGCGGCGTCGATCTGTGCGCGGTGTCCTGGATCTACCGCTATGCCGTCGCGGTGTACCCCGACTCCCGCGGCTGCGGCCAGGTCAGCACGATCGTCGCGGCGAGCGGCCAGCGCGGACCGGCCCGAACCAGTTATGCCGATAAGAGTGTGACCGTCACCTCCGAGGGCAGTGCTGTGCTCTCGGCCGGAAGTACCCGCCTGGAGCTGTGGCGCTCGGACATGGTCCGGACGCTGTCCTACGGCGAGATCGACGCCCGGGTGAAACCGTCGGCTCGCGGCCGCGGCCAAGGCTGCACCCTGGTGTCGGCCGCCGCGGCGTCGGCGGCGGTCTCGGTGCTCGAGGCCTGCCCGGGACAAGATGATCTGCAACTGACCCTGCTGCGCCCCGGCAAGGACGAAGACGAGCCGGAACGCCAGCATGTGCCCGAGCCCGGGGTGGCCGCCGACTCCGGCGCCCGGGTGCTGGCGGTGACCGACTCCGATTCCGGCACCAATACCGCGGTCTACCTGCCTACACCGCAGCCGCGGGTGGAGGTGGTCGACCAGACCGGCACCACGATCGCCAAGACGCTGCTGCCGGGCAGACCCACCGCCGACAGCGCCGCCCTGCAGGTGTCCCGGCCCACCGGGTTGGTGTGCTGGTGGACCGGCGATGCCGTGATGGTATTCGACGCCGGAACCCTGACCTACCGCTACACCGTCCCGGCCGCCGGGGCCAGGGTTCCGCTGGGACCGGCGGCACTGATGGCCGATCGGCTGCTGATTCCGGTGACCGGCGGGGTGGGCGTGTTCGACCAGTACACCGGCGCATTCGAACGCGTCATCCCGGTCAGCCGCCCGCCCGGTGTGGCGGCGGTGTTTCCGGCGGTGTCGGGCCCGACGGTGCTCGAGCAGCGCGGCGACACCGTGGTCGCGCTGGGCTGATACCGGCGACCTTCCCTGGGCACGAGCGTGCGCAGACCCGGGAATTCGCTCGGCCTGGCGGCCGGGTACACGCACGCTCGCGGATAAAAAACGCCTAGATCTCGGGGCTGAAGGTGGGCAGCGTCTTGCCCCGCTTCCAGTAGGTGAGCAGCGCTTCGGCCAGCTCCCGATACGCCTGGGCGCCTTTGTTTTTGCGGGCCGCGATCACCGACGCGCCCGATGCACTGGCCTCGGCGAACCGCACGGTGCGCGGGATCGGCGGGCCCAGCACCGCCAGACCGTACCGGTCGGCGATGTCGAGCAACACGTCACGGCTGTGGGTGGTGCGCGAGTCGTACAGCGTCGGCAACGCGCCGAGCAGGCGCAGTTTCGGGTTGGTTATCTGCTGGACGTCGGCCACCGTGCGCAGGAACTGGCCGACGCCGCGGTGGGCCAGTGTCTCGCACTGCAACGGCACGATCACCTCGCCGGCGGCGGTGAGCCCGTTGAGGGTGAGCACCCCCAGCGACGGCGGGCAGTCGATGATGGCCACGTCGAACTCGTCGTCGAGCTTGGCCAGCGCCCGCGCTAAGGCGTACTCGCGGCCGGCGCGCATCAACAGCATGGCCTCGGCGCCGGCCAGGTCGATGTTGGCCGGCAGCAGCGTCATGCCTTCTTCGGTCGGCACCAGTGCGGCGTTGGGTTCGACCTCGCCGAGCAGCACCTCGTGTATGGACACCGGCAGCTTGTCGGGGTCGTGCCCCAGTGAGAAGGTCAGGCAGCCCTGCGGGTCGAGGTCGACCAGCAGCACCTGCTGACCCAGTTCGGCCATCGCCGCCCCCAGCGACGCCACCGTCGTGGTCTTGGCCACGCCCCCTTTCTGGTTGGCAACCGCCAGTATCCGCAGTCGGCTCACGTTGCTTCCTCCCTTTGCACCACCGCCATACTGGCACGGCTTGCGGCCCCCGCAGCACCAAACGCGGCTCGGTGTCCGCCGTCGGGCAGAATCGACGGACGTGAGCATCGAGGAACACCGGTTGCTGCTTGTGCGCCACGGTGCGACCGAGTGGTCGGAGAGCGGGCGGCACACCGGGCGCACCGATTTGGAGCTGACCGACACCGGCCGGCGCCAGGCGGTGGCCCTCCGCTCGACGCTGGCCAAGCTCCGGCTGGACAACCCGCTGGTGATCTCCAGCCCACGCCGGCGCGCCCAGGTCACCGCCGAGCTCGCCGGCCTGCACGTCGATGAAATCTCCGACGACCTCGCCGAATGGGACTACGGCCGCTACGAGGGGCTGACGACCGAGCAGATCAGGGAATCCGAATCCGACTGGCTGATCTGGACCCACGGCAGCGCGGGCGGTGAAACGGTGGCACAGGTCAGCGATCGCGCCGACCGGGTGTTCGCGTCGGCGCTGCGGCAGCTGGCCGCGCGCGACGTGGTCTTCGTCGGCCACGGTCACTTCTCCCGGGCGGTGATCACCCGCTGGCTCGAGCTGCCGTTGGCCGACGGTGCGCGTTTCGGGATGACCGCGGCGTCGATGGCGGTCTGCGGATTCGAGCACGGCGGGCGCCAGCTCACCGCGCTCGGGCTGACCGGGCCGGGAGCCTGAGGGTTTTGACGACACCGTCGTTCGTGCTGTCCGGACCGACCGGAACGCTGGTGGCCGAGGGGGCGGCGACCGGCTTCGGTGATGTCAGTGCCGCGCAGGCCGCGCTGACGTCCGGTGAAACGCCAATCGTGGTGGGCGCGTTGCCTTTCCGGCCCGGAGACGCCTGCGCCTTGTTCGCACCGAAACAAGTCCGCCGCGACGACGCGCTGTCGTTGCCGCCCGAGTCGGCGCTGCCCGCCGTGCGCATCGCCGCACAGCTGCCGGAGCCCAGCGAGCACCGCGCCCGGATCCGCCGGGCCCTGCACGAACTGACCGCGGCCCCGGGCACCCTGCGCAAAGTGGTGCTGGCCCGCGGGTTGCGCCTGGCCGCCGACGCGCCGCTGGACGCCGGCACCGTCTTGCGCCGGCTGGTCACCGCCGATCCGAGCGGCTACGGCTATCTGGTCGATTTGAGTGCCGCCGGGGACGCCTACGCCGGGGCGGCCCTGGTGGGCGCCAGCCCCGAATTGCTGGTCGCCCGCGACGGCGACCGGGTCACCTGCCGGCCGTTCGCCGGCTCGGCGCCGCGCTCCCCCGACCCGGCCGTCGACGCCGCCAACGGCGCCGCGCTGGCCGAATCCGGTAAGAACCGCCACGAGCACCAACTGGTCGTCGACCAGTTGCGCACCGCGCTTGCGCCGCTGTGCACCGAGCTCGACATCGCGCCGGCGCCGCGCCTGACCGGCACCGCCGCGGTCTGGCACCTGAGCACCCCGATCACCGGCCGGCTCCGCGAATCCGCCACCACTGCACTGGATTTGGCGCTGGTGCTGCACCCGACGGCGGCGGTCGGCGGATTCCCGACGGCGGATGCGCTCGACCTCATCGGCCAACTGGAGGGCGACCGCGGTTTCTACGCCGGCGCGGTCGGGTGGTGCGACGCCGGCGGCGACGGCGCCTGGGTGGTGTCGATCCGCTGCGCGCAATTGTCCGCCGACCGGCGATCCGCGCTGGCCCACGCCGGTGGCGGGATC
This sequence comes from Mycolicibacter sinensis, assembly GCF_001667375.1. Classification (GTDB taxonomy): domain Bacteria; phylum Actinomycetota; class Actinomycetes; order Mycobacteriales; family Mycobacteriaceae; genus Mycobacterium; species Mycobacterium sinense_A. Next base: position 23,431 of record NZ_LZIN01000060.1, read on the forward strand.
GTCGCCGAGTCCGACCCCGACGAGGAGCTGGCCGAAACCGTGACGAAGTTCAGCACGATCCTGACGGCGCTTGGCGTTTCGCCGCCCAGCGCAGCGCCGCGGGACTGAACAGCGCCGCCAGCACCGCCACCGCGGCCGCGCCGACCAGCACGCCGTAGCCCCAGCGGTGCGAGCCGACTCCCAGGTACCAGGCCACCGGCAGCAGCGTCATGTTGACGAACACCGCGATGCCGCGGCCGAGCCGCCGGCCCCGCAGCAACCCCCAGCCGGCGGCCAGCACCGCGGCCCCGACCAGCGCGAACCACGCCGCGGTGCCGTAGCCGTTGACCACCCGCTGATCCGCTCCGGCCACGGCGCGCACCACCAGCGTCGCGGCGACCGCCAGCCCGGCCACCCCCTGGACGGCGACGATCAGGCCCGCACCGCGCACAGCGCGCGGGAGATCGGCGACGGCGTTCACGCCGACAGCCTAACCACCGGGTGCCATCGCTTCGATGCCCATAGACTGGTATCCCGTGCGCGCCGTGCTGATCGTCAACCCCAATGCCACCTCGACCACCGCCGCCGGACGTGACCTGCTGGCCTACGCGCTCAAGAGCCGCCTCGACCTGAGCGTGGTGCACACCGACTACCGGGGCCACGCCATCGAGATCAGCCAGGCCGCGGCCCGCGACGGGGTCGATCTGGTCATCGCGCACGGCGGCGACGGGACGGTGCACGGCGTGGTCAACGGCCTGCTCGGACCGCCCGGTTCGGCGCCGCCGAAGCACCTGCCCGCGGTGGCGGTGGTGCCGGGCGGTTCGGCGAACGTCTTCGCCCGCTCGCTGGGGATTGCCGCCGACCCGACCGTCGCCACCAACCAGGTGATCGAATTGATCGACGGCCGTGGCGGCCAGCCCCGGTGGCGCCGGATCGGGCTGATCGACTGCGGTGAGCGGTGGTCGGTGCTCAACGCGGGAATGGGCGTCGACGGGGAGGTGGTGGCCGCGGTGGAGGCCGAGCGCGAGAAGGGCCACGCCGTCACCGCGCTGCGCTACGTTCGGGCGGCGGTTCCCGCCGTGCTGGCCACCACGCGTCGCGCGCCGACGTTGACGCTGCAGCTGGGCGACGACGAGCCGGTCGCCGGCGTGCACTTCGTGTTCATCTCGAACTGCAGTCCCTGGACCTATGCCGATGAACGCTGCGTGTGGACCAACCCCAATACCACGTTCGAGGCCGGGCTGGGGGTGTTCGCAACCACCAGCATGAAGGTGCTGCCCACCTTGCGGCTGGTCCGGCAGATGCTGTCCAAGCGGCCGAAGCTGAGCGCCAAGCAGCTCATCCGGGACGACGATGTGACCGTTCTGCGCGTCGACGCCGGCGACACACCGATCGCCACCCAGATCGACGGTGAGTATCTCGGACTGCGCAGTGCGATGACGTTCCGCGCGGTGCCCGACGCCCTCAGCGTCGTCGCTCCTGCGCCGAAAAGCCCCGCTGAACTGCGGAGATAGCGCCTAATGCGGCCAATGAGCACACAGTTGAAACCACTGTAGTACACCCCGTGCGCCGGTTTGGGAGCAACCCCGCGCAAGCGTGACGTTGGCCACGTGATAACGGACACTCTTGACATCTGTCCAAGCTGTGAAACGATCGAGAAATCGGATGCAAGCCGTATTCATTTCTTGCCGCCGCTTATAACAGCCGAAAATCAACGTGCGCGCCCTGCTGCGCTCAGAGTGAGGAGTTGGAGACTTATGGATTGGCGCCACAAGGCGGTCTGTCGCGACGAGGACCCAGAGCTGTTCTTCCCGGTGGGAAACAGCGGGCCTGCACTTGCTCAGATCGCTTCCGCTAAGCAGGTCTGCGCCCGGTGCCCGGTGGTCACCGAGTGCCTTACCTGGGCGCTGGAGACCGGCCAGGACGCCGGTGTGTGGGGCGGCATGAGCGAGGACGAGCGGCGCGCCCTCAAGCGCCGCAACGCCCGGACCCGGGCACGCAGCGGGGTCTGACCCCAGCAGAGGACTGTCGACGCGGCTCCGACCTGGTCGGGACCGCGTCGTTCTGTGCGCCCTTTTCTAGGGGCCCTTACAGTGCCTGACGGGTCCGCCGGCTTCCGACCGGAATCCGCAGCACCATCTCGGTGCCGCCGCCCGGGGCGTCGCGCGCGGTCAGCGAACCGCTCAGTTCCGCCGAGACCAGGGTGTTGACGATCTGCAGGCCGAGCCGGTCCGAGGTCTCCAGCCGGAATCCGGCGGGCAGGCCGTGGCCGTCGTCGTGCACCACCACGTCGAGCCAGCGCGCCGACCGTTCGGACCGGATCATCACCCCGCGCCGATCCGCATCCGCGGAGAAGGCGTGCTCGATCGCGTTCTGCACCAGTTCGGTGATCACCATGACCAGGGCGGTCGCCCGGTCGGCGTCGAGTGTGCCGAGCGTTCCGGTGCGCGCCACCCGGATCGGCGTGTCCACGCTGGCGACGTCGTTCATCATCGGCAGGATCCGGTCGATCACCTTGTCCAGGTTCACCACCTCGTCGACCGACATCGACAGCGCTTCGTGCACTTGGGCAATCGACGACACCCGCCGCACCGATTCCAGTAGCGCCTCGCGCCCTTCGGTGTTGGCGGTGCGGCGGGCCTGCAGGCGCAGCAGCGCCGCCACGGTCTGCAGGTTGTTCTTCACCCGGTGATGGATCTCGCGGATCGTCGCGTCCTTGGACAGCAGCGCGCGGTCGCGGCGCTTCACCTCGGTGACGTCGCGGACCAGCACCGCGGCCCCGGCCGGCTCGCCGTGCACGATCAGCGGCAGGGTGCGCAGCAGCACCACCGCGCCGGCCGCGTCGACCTCGAATCGCATGCTCGATCCGCCGGTCAGCGAATCGCGGACGTGCTCGGCCAACTCGTGCGCCTCGAACGGGTCGGAGATCAGCGGCCGGGTGACGGCCACCAGATCGTGGCCGGCGAGTTCGGCGGCCAGGCCCATCCGGTGGTAGGCCGACAGCGCGTTCGGACTGGCGTAGCTGACCGTGCCGTCGACGCCCAGGCGGATGAAGCCGTCGCCGACCCGCGGACTCGAACGCGACACCGCGATGTCACCGATGTTGGGGAAGGTGCCCTCGGAGAGCATGTGCACCAGGTCCGCCGCGCAGTCCAGGTAGGCCGCCTCCAGCCGGCTGGATTCGCGCCCGCCGGTCAATGCGGTCTGGTGGGTCAGTACAGCCACCACCCGGCCGCCGTGCCGGACCGGCACGGCCTCCGTATGACGTTGCCCGGCAAGACCTTCCCGCCCGATCACGCCCGATTCGAACGCCCCGGACACCAGCGGCATCGACGCCGCGTCGGCGACGGTTCCGACGGCGTCGGTGAGCAGCACCGTGGCCGCGGTGTTGGGTCGGCACTGCGCGACGCAGACCAGCGCGCCGCCGGCGCCGGAGTCGCGGCGCACCCACATGAGGTAGTCGGCGAATGACAGGTCAGCCAGCAGTTGCCACTCCCCGACCACGGCGTGCAAGTGGTCCACCGCGTTGCCGGGCAAAACGGTGTGTTCGGCAAGCAGGTCACCGAGGGTGGACATGGGTCATGTCACGTGGCGAATGCTGCGGTCAGCTGATCACGGCGATGAGGTCGCCGGCCTGGATGACGTCTCCGACCTTCACGGCCACCTTGCTGACCGTGCCGGCGGACTCGGCCAGCACCGGAATCTCCATCTTCATCGACTCCAGCAAGACCACGGTGTCGCCCTCGTTGATCTGTTCGCCCTCGTGGACCACGACTTCGAGCACGCTGGCCACGATCTCCGCGCGAACGTCCTCGGCCATCTTCACCTCGTTCATCATCCAGTCGACGGTTCCGGCGATCACCCGAATTTCTTCGTCTTATGGAACCACAACCCCGCTCGGGGGTTGAGCGGGGCGCACGCTTGGCGCCCTGGCCGGCATCCGCTCGGTTCGCCGACTAAGTGAACTCCAAGACAATTAAGCGGTTCTAGAGAGTTCCTTCCGTGACCGTGTCGTGTTTCTGCTGTGACAATTGCATAGCACCGTTACTCCAGTGTTTCGAACGCGTGACGTATTCGCCGTGACGCGGGGACGAATCGAAGTCGAACTGAGGAGTGCGCGTTGTCTGAAAACCGTTTTGCGAACCCACGAGTCCGGTTGCCGCTGGTCTGCGCCGGCGCCATGACGCTGGCCAGCCTCGGATTCGGGGTGGCGTCCGCCAAAGCCGCCCCGACGCTGGTCGACGACCCGCTGCCGATCCCGGCCCCGATCGGCGCCCCGGCGCTGCCCGGCGTGCCCGGGCCGGCCGTTGGAACCTCGTCGGCGGGCGTGAATGCCGCCAACTCCTTCCTGCAGGCGCTCAACGGCATGCTCAACCGCGTGGTGCCCGGGGTGGGCTCGATCATGCCCAGCGACGTCAGTTCGCTGACCCCGCCGGCCGCTGGCGTGCCGGGAGCTCCGGGGGTGGGGACTCCGCCGCCGGGGACTCCGCCGGCCTTTGGCGCGCCCGCCGCCGGGCCGGCCGCAATCGTGCCGCAGACGCTGGCCGGGGCGCGCAGCTTCCACTGAGTGACCGCGGCGGCGGGGCCGGTCGACTCCCAGGCCCCGCCACCGGCGTCACACCCCGAGGTATGAGAGACTGTCCAGCCGGAAGATGCTAGGAGGATCACCATGGCAAAGCGTGGCCGCAAGAAGCGCGATCGCAAGTACAGCAAAGCCAACCACGGCAAGCGCCCCAACGCTTAAACGCTGTCCCTAGCCGTCCGGCCGTTCCGGGCCGCCCTAGCCTTCGCGGTGGATGATCGTGGTGCGGCTGATCTCCATCCGGACCCGCTCGTAGAGCTGGCGCGGTGCCTTGTCGCCACTGCATTTGCGAGCGATCAACGCCTTGATCCGTTCTTCGACGCCGTAGTGCCGCAGGCAGCCGGGGCATTCCTCGAGGTGCCGGCGCAGCTTGGCCCTGGTCTCGGCGGTGCATTCGCCGTCCAGCAGGGTCCATACCTCGGCGATGACCTCGGAGCAGTCGGCGGCCGGGCCGTCGGGGCCCGGGGTGGCGCAGTCACTGGTGTGCTCGGTCACGACGACACCTCCTCCGATGCCTGGCCGTCACGGATGAACCCGCGGTCCTTGGCGACATCGGCCAACAGACTGCGCAACTGGCGCCTGCCGCGGTGCAGACGCGACATCACCGTGCCGATCGGCGTATCCATGATCTCGGCGATCTCCTTGTACGGGAACCCTTCGACGTCGGCGTAGTACACCGCCATCCGGAACTCTTCGGGAAGCTGTTGCAGCGCCTCTTTGATCTCGGTGTCCGGCAGCAACTCCAACGCCTCGACCTCCGCCGAGCGCAGGCCGGTCGACGAGTGCTCGGCGGTGGCGGCCAGCTGCCAGTCGGTGATCTCATCGGTTGGATATTCGGCGGGCTTGCGCTGCTTCTTGCGGTAGCTGTTGATGTAGCTGTTGGTCAGGATGCGATACAGCCACGCCTTGAGATTGGTGCCCTCCCGAAAGGACCGGAAGCCGGCGTAGGCCTTGACCATGGTCTCTTGCAGCAGGTCCTCGGCGTCAGCGGGATTGCGCGTCATCCGCAGCGCGCCGCCGTAGAGCTGATCGAGCATCGGGATCGCGTCGCGCTCGAAGCGCGCCGTCAGTTGCTCGTCGGTCTCGTCGGAGCGCACCGGGGCCCTCGACTCCGTCGAAGCCGCGGTATCGGTCCCACTTTCGGCGTCAGCCATCTTGATCGCTGCAGTCCCTTCTGTCGCGGTGCCCACAACCCACGATGGCTCGATTTCCAACAGACCGATCGCCGTTGACACCCGGACTCCTTCCCGATCCTAGGACCGTGACCGACAACTGCGCGTAGTGACCGCACACCCCTTGCTCAACAGCGTCGGCCACGATGCTATTTCCGGCCGTATCCTGGCTCGGTGAGTCGCGCGGCAACCCGGGCCATCGCGGCCCTGATCGCCGCTCAGGTGCGCCACGAGGTGCTGCACTACCACCACGACCCGGACCAGCGGTCTTTCGGAGCCGAGGCCGTCGAGCAGCTCGCCACCGCGGGGCCGGCCGGTGTGCGGCCCGAGCAGGTCTTCAAAACGTTGATCGTCGAGCTCTCCGGGGCGACGCCGCCCGCCTTGGCGGTCGCGGTGCTGCCGGTACCGGCGAAGCTGTCGTTGAAGTCCGTCGCTTCCGCGCTCGGCGCGCCCAAAGCGGCGCTGGCCGATCCGGCGGTGGCGCAACGAGCGACCGGCTACGTGCTGGGCGGGATCTCGCCGTTCGGCCAGCGCAGAGCCCTGCCGACGGTCGTCGACGCCTCGGCAGCGGACTTCGGCCGGGTGCTGTGCAGCGCGGGCCGACGCGGCTGGGACGTGGCGGTGGCGCCGGCGGATCTGATCCGGCTGACCGTTGCGGTCGTCGCGGATATCAGCGCCCGGTGAGAGCCGTGCTCAGACGCGCGGTGTGTCCCCCAGCGCGTCGTCGATGGTCGTGCAGAACGACAACTCACCGTCGAGGCCTATCGCTTTCACCATCCGGCCGACGATGGGCTGGCCGCTCACCAGGCAGAGCTCGATGCCCCGGCGCCGGCACGTGGCCGATTCCTCGATCAACACGCCGAACGCGCACACCGCCATGAACTCCAGCCCGCTGGCGTCGACGATCAGCGGACCCGGGACCGCGGTGACCGCAGCGGCCTCGCCGACCAGGCGCCGCCAGACGGCGACGTTCGACGCGTCGACACTGCCGCCGGCCGAGACCACCAGCGCCGAGCCGCTGCGTTCCAGCACGACGCGCACCTCGTCCGCCGGAGGAGCCGCCACCGAGACGAGCACCTCGCTGAGCCGGACGGGACCATCCTGGGCCGACAGTTCAGCGACACCCGCTGGGTCCGACGCTCCCCCGGACCCGCGCCATGCCGCGCAGCGACCGAGTTTACGGCGTAAACCGAAGAGCATGCGGATGAAGCTACGCCGAATCGTTTACGTTGTAAACCCGACGGCAATGGCGAGCAGCGCGAGGGTCGCCAGCGCCACCGACCAGGCCCGCCGGCCCGACAGCGAGGACTGGCAGCCGGCGACGGCCGGACGAATCTCCGCACCGCCATCCGCCGCTCCCGTCGGTGCCCGGCGAACTCTGTCGCCGGGCGGCGCGCCGCCCGGAACGAAACGCGCCCCGCCCGAACTCGGGCGGGGCGGGCGTTCGCGGTCGTTGTTCAGTCCCGGAAGGCGTCTTTGATGTTCTCGCCGGCCTTCTTCAGGCTGGACTTGCCCTGGTCGGCTTTGCCCTCGTTCTTGAGGCGGTCGTTGCCGGTGGCCTTCCCGGCAGCCTCTTTGACCTTGCCCGCGGCGTTCTGCGCCGCGTTTCTCGCCTTGTCCGCCAGTCCCATGCGAAGCTCCTCCCTCAGGTGTGCGTGTGACAGGCAAATACCCACCCGGTTTACGGCGTAAACCCTGGTCGGGGGCGGCGGACCTCAGCGTCGGGCGAGCAGCAGCTCGAGCCGGTCCAGCATGGCTTCCAGCGCCTCTTCGAATTCGGCGCTGCTGTGGTCCTGGGACAACATCGGCTGCAGCCGCTGCAACTGCCGATAACTCGACAGGTCACGCGCGGGCCGGCAGCTGTCGTCGAGCAGGGTCTCGTCCGGGTGGAGCTGCGCGCCGCGCGCGGACACCTCCAACAGCAGGTGCCCGATCAGGAAGGTGGTGTAGGAGCGGTAGGACTCCACCGCGGCGCTGTCGTCGAACCCGTAGGAGATCAGCGTGTCCAGGAAGCTGTCCATCCAGCGCAGGCTGCGCAGCGGCGGCCGAACCCACGGCGCCTCGGGGGCCTGGGTGGCGACCAGCGGGAAGACCTCCGGATGGTCGAGGGCGATCTGGCGTACCCCGTGTGCGAGGCGCATCAGGTAGTCCTGCCAGCCGTCTTCTTGTCGCCGCGCGGCGAGTTGGTCGGCATAAAGCCGGTCGATGATGTGGTCGACGACACCGGTCAGCAGGTCACCGCGGCCGTGCACGTAGCGGTAGAGCGCCATCGCCTCGACGCCGCAGGCCGCGCCCAGTGCCCGCATGGTCAGCTTCGACAGGCCGTGGCGGTCGATGAACTCGATCGCCATCTCCAGAATCGCGTCGCGGCTCAACTGCGACGACGAGCGCAGAGGTTCGCCGGTGTCGAAGTCCGCAGGTTGATGCGGCGACCGGTGGGCATCGAGATCGTTGCCATCCACCGGAACACCCCTTTTTCACTGCCCCGCCGGATGATCAGTCGAGTCATCACGTCTGCCCAAGCGTTGCGATCGGTGCCCAGTTTACGTCGTAAGCCGGCCGCGCAGCACCGGTTCTGGCCGGGACGCTCACCGCGCCGGTGACCACGGCATAGGGTGACTCCATGCCCACCTCAGGACCACTCTCCGGTAAGACCATGTTCATCTCGGGTGCCAGCCGCGGGATCGGCCTGGCGATCGCCAAGCGGGCCGCCGCCGATGGCGCCAACGTCGCGCTGATCGCCAAGACCGCCGAACCGCACCCGAAGCTGTCCGGCACTGTGTACACCGCGGCCGCCGAGATCGAGGACGCCGGCGGGCAGGCGCTGCCGATCGTCGGCGACATCCGCGACGGGGACTCGGTGCGCAATGCCGTCGCGGCTGCGGTGGAGCGATTCGGCGGGATCGACATCTGCGTCAACAACGCCTCGGCGATCAACCTCGGCTCGATCCTCGAGGTGCCGCTGAAACGCTTCGACCTGATGAACGAGATCGAGGTGCGCGGCACCTACGCGGTGTCGCAGGCCTGCATCCCGCACATGATCGGCCGGGACAACCCGCACATCCTCACCCTGTCGCCGCCGATCCGGCTGGAATCCAAGTGGCTCAAGCCGACCGCCTACATGATGGCCAAGTTCGGGATGACGCTGTGCGCACTGGGGATCGCCGAAGAGCTGCGTTCGCACGGGATCGCGTCCAACACGCTGTGGCCGCGCACCCTGATCGCCACCGCCGCGGTGCAGAATCTGCTCGGCGGCGACGAGGCGATGGCCCGGGCCCGCAAACCCGAGGTCTACGCCGACGCCGCCTACGCGATCATCACCCGGCCGGCCGACACCTACACCGGCAAATCGCTGCTCTGCGAGGACGTCCTGCTCGAGGCCGGTGTCAACGATCTGTCGGTCTATGACTGCGTGCCCGGCAGCGACCTGGGTGTGGACCTGTGGGTGGACACCGTCAACCCGCCGGGCTACGTGCAACCGTGAGTGCCACCGTGGCGCAGAGCCGGTCAGAAAGACGCGGCAACGCCCCGTGAGGTGGCGTCGCCGGCCGGTGGGGCGCCGAGGTAGAAGCGCTCCACCAGCGAGGTGGCCATGGCGGCGACGTCGTCGCCCAGTGGGTACATGTGCCGATACTGCAGCACCTGCTTGCCGATCAGTCCGAGCCGTTCACCGAAGGCCGGCAACCGGCCCGGGTCCAGCAGCGGAGCGTTAAACGCCGGTCGGTCGGCACGCTGGAATTCGAAGGCCGCGCTGATCCGCGGGGCCTCACCCAGCCGGCTGCCCCGCCCACCCCAGTGCAGGATCGCCTGGTTCCAGGCCATCAGGCTGCCGGCGGTGGCCGGGACCGCGCGGATGTCCTGCGGGTTGTAGACGACGTTGTTGTCGGTGCCGTCCCAGCGCCGCTGCCGGAACCGGTCATCGAGGTGGGCGGGCAGAAAGTACATGCACCCGTTGAGGGGTGTGGCGTCGCTGAACGGCAGCCACACGGTCAGCGTGTGCGGCGAGTTGTCGGCATCCAGCGTCGACATCACCCGATCGCGATGCGGACCCCAACCCGTCGCGTCGTCGTCAGGGTTGACGTGCCAGACCCAGAAGTCGGGCAGCGCGCGATATCCCTCCCCGAGCACCGCGGTCAAAAAGCCCGAAAGCCCCTGAAACGCCAGCCACAACTGGTCGTAGACGAACGCGAACGGCAACGGAATCCCCAGCCGGGACAGCGTCGACACCGCGTCGCGAATCGGTGCGACCACCGATTCGCCCAGCGCGTCGGGCACCCGGATGTAGCCCTCGCGCTTGAGGGTCGCCAGCATCGGGTCGGTCTCGCCGATGTCCGCAGCGGCGGCGGCGGCGTCACCGTCGATCGACAGCTGCGGGCACAGGGCGGTCCAGAAATCCCGCCGCTGGGCGTCGTACGCGGTGAGCGGGCCGGTCATCGCGTCATCGTAACGTCGCCGGTTGCGGCCGGTTTCCGGTAAACCAGCCAGCGCATCTCGATCGGGCAGGCTTCCGGCTGCACATCGAACACGTCGAGGCCGCGGGTCCACTCGGCGTACCAACCGGTGGGCGGCCAGGCGCCGTCGGGCAGATGGGTCTTCTCGTAGTCGTACACCGAATCGTCGGAGACCAGTTGCAGGCCCAGCCCGCTTGCCGCATCGCTGATCTCACCCCGGGTGAAGAACATGTTGTAGCACTGCTGGCTCAGTTCCCGGGCGGCCCCGTCGGGCAGATAGCCGTCGCGGGTCACGAACACGTTGAACACCAGACGTCCGCCCGGGGCCAGCCGCCGGGCTGCCAGTTCGAACATGTCGCGCAGCTGCCCGGTGGTCCGGAAATCCGGCGTGACCTCCGAGAGCACGATCAGTTGATAGTCGCTGCGCAAGTCGTCGCCGGCGGCGAAGACGTCGCGGTGAATGACGCGGACCTCGAGTGCCTCGCGATAGGCGTCCGCGCGAAGGTTGTCGGCGAACATCGGCGTCATCTCGACCGCGTCCACCGGGTGCCCGCGCCGGGCCAGGGCCAGGCTGTTGCGTCCGGTCCCGGCACCGATGTCGAGCACCCGGCAGCCCCGCGGATCGCCGGCTTCGCCGGCCAGCGCCCAGACCCGCGCATCGGGTTCGGTGCCGAACAGCGGCGGTTGGCGGGTGTTGACCCAGTTCTCGTAGCCGGCTTCGATCGTGGTCCATTCGGCGCGGACCACGTAGTTCAGCACCTCGCCGACCGGGACGTCATAGCTGATGACGATGGTCGACCGCGCCGACGCCTCGAACGCCGCGGCCAACTCCTTCTGCAGGATGGTCCTCAGCTGATCCCGTTGCTCGACAGCGAGCGGCGTGCCCAGGCCGGCGAACACCGTGTCACACATCTTCACGTACTCGTCGAGCATGCCCGGAACAGCCATCAACCTGATCTGCCCGGTGGCAACCGCCCTGCGATACAGCCGCCGAGCCATCGCGTCGTGCAACTCCTGTGGGCGGGCCGAAGCGTGCGGCGACTTCTCCATCGCACCGTTCTACCCAATCGGCAGACCGTCTGCCCAGCGATCAGCCGGAATCGCCCGCGCCGCTTGGCTCCTGCGCCGTCAGCGGGATGACCAGCCGGAAGCAGGCGCCGCCGTCGTGGGGCACACACGTCAGCCGGCCGCCGTGCGCGTCGGCCAGCGCCCGCGCGATCGGCAGACCCAGCCCGGCGCCGCCGTGGTCTCGGCCGCGGGCGCTGTCCAGGCGCACCAGCCGATCGAAGATGCGCTCGGTGTCCTCGGCGCGGATCCCGATGCCGGTGTCGGTGACGGTCACGTCGGCCGCGCCGCCGACGCGGCGCACATCGACGGTGATGTGCCCACCGGGCGGGGTGTAGCGGCGCGAGTTGTCCAACAGATTCGACAGGATCTGCGCCAGCCGGGTGGGATCCGCCCGGACGGCCAAGGCGTCCAGACCGGTGCGGCCCAGGTTCAGTTGCGGGGCCAGTAACGCCGCCCGCTCGAGCTGAGTGTCGACGATCCCGATCAGATCGATGTCTTTGCGCTCCAGTGGCAGGCCGGCGTCGATGTAGCTGAGGTCGAGCATGTCGGTGACCAGCCGGGTGGCGCGGCGGGCTTCGGTGAGCAGCATCGTGGCGCGGCGATGCTGGCGGAGCACTTCGGGGTCGACTGCGTCCTGGCCACCTTGGCCGACGTCCTGGCCGACGTTGCCGGCGATCTGTTCGGCGGCGGCCTGGATGCCGGCGATCGGAGTGCGCAGCTCGTGGGCGGCGTCCGCCAGAAAGCGCCGTACCGCCGCTTCGGCTCGCTGCGCCGCGTCGGCGGCTCGCTGCGCGCGCTTCTCGGAATCCTCCAGCTCATCGAGCATGTCATCGAAAGCGCTTGCCGCGCGGCCGAGTTCGGTTTTCGGCCGGTCGGGACGCAGCCGCCTGCCGCGGTCTCCGGTGGTGATGTCGCGGGCCAGATCGGTGAGCCGGTCCAGCGGAGCGAGCATGGCCCGGCTCACCCCGGCCAGCAGAATCGCCGCCACGAGCAGCGTTCCCAGCCCGGCTTCGATCATCAGGCGCTGCAGTCGGCGCATCGTCTCGACCACCTCGGTGGTGTCGGCGACCAGGATCACCCGTCCGCCGTTGGCCAGCGGGTGCACCAACACCGTTGCGGTGTCGTCGGGTTCCAGCGGCGGAGGCGGAAACCTCGATCCGGTGGTCGCATCGGGTTCGATCGCGGGATCGCCGAAGCTGGCTCCGTCCGCGGTGACCACGAGCGCGCTGACGACGCCTCCGTTGAGCTGCTCAGCCAGTTGGTCGGCGGAAATCCCCAGTGCCACCAGGGAATCAGCGCGCTGCGTGGCGATCGACAGGCGCTCGTGAAGGCTGCGGTTGGCCATCGCGGTCAACGTGGCGTTGATGACCAGGCCCATGGTGAGCATCAACAGGGCGAGCAGTCCCAAGGCCATCACCGTCAGACGGCGCCGTAGCGACGGGGTGGCGGTCATGAGGCCGACAGTTGCAGCCGGTAGCCGATCCCGCGCACGGTGTGCAGGATCCGCGGCCCGTGCGCCTCCAGCTTCTGCCGCAGCCCGCTGATGTGGACCTGAACCAGGTTGGGGTCGTAGGCCTCATAGCCCCACACCGCGTTGAGGATCTGCGCGCTGCTGACGATTCGGCCACGCTGTTCGACGAGGTAGACCAGCACCCGCAGCTCGGTGGCGGTCAGACCCAGCGGGGTCCCCGAGCGCGACGCCACCCCGGCGTCGACGTCGACCATCAGGTCGCCGAACTGCACGGCCGCCGGCAGCCGGCCCCGGCGGCGCAGCACCGCACCGACCCGCGACACCAGTTCGGCGAGCTCGAACGGCTTGACCACGTAGTCGTCGGCGCCGCTGTCGAGCCCGCGCAGCCGGTCGGGCAGGCCGTCGCGCGCGGTGAGCAGCACCACGCCGACCTCGCCCCAGCGCAGGATCACATCCATCAGGGCGAAGCCGTCGCGTCCGGGCAGCATCACATCGAGCACCACCAGATCCGGCCGGAACCCGTCGAGCACCTCCTCCAGCCCGCTGCCGTCGGCTTGGGCATCGGTCAGATACCCGGCGTCGACCAGCGCCTCGCTGACCATCTCCCGGATCGTCTCCGAATCCTCCACCACCAGCACCCGCGGAGTTCCCACGCTGAAGCTCTCGGCGGCACGCGCTAAGGGATTGCCGCCGCGCCGGTCGGCGGACCGGGAATCGGCCATGGTCCATTGATAACACCGCCACGCCCGGATGGGGAGCGCCCGACGGCCGATTTTCGTCGACCGCCGGATTCTTCAGGTTCACTTCAAGTTCACCGTTTACCGTCCCACCAGCGAATGCGGACAGTGGTGCGCCCAGCGGCCCGTCGACCGACGCGAACCGGGGGGATTCAGGAGAGACCATGATGCTTATCACCAACAGAACTGTCTAGCAATGGATTTCGCTGCACTGCCGCCGGAGCTCAACTCGTCCCGGATGTACTCCGGGGCCGGCGCCGGGCCGTTGCTGGCCGCCGCCACGGCCTGGAACTCGCTGGCCGCCGAACTGAACGCCGCCGGCCTGGCCTATGACTCGGTGATCGACGAATTGTCCAGCGGCTGGGCCGGACCCAGCTCCGCGGCGATGGCGGCCGCCGCCACCCCCTATGCCCAGTGGATGCACGCCACCGCGGCCCAGGCCGAGTACGCGGCGGCCCAGGCCCGAACCGCCGCCGCGGCCTACGAGGCCGCGTTCGCGATGACCGTTCCACCGCCGGTGGTCACCGCCAATCGCGCACAGCTGATGACGCTGCTGGCCACCAACTACCTGGGCCAGAACACCGCGGCCATCGCTGCCACCGACGCCCAGTACTCCGAGATGTGGGCCCAGGACGCGACCGCCATGTACGGCTACGCCGGTAGTTCCGCGGCTGCCAGCAGGCTCAGCCCGTTCACCCAGCCGCCACAGACCACCAACCCCGCGGGGGCGGCGAACCAGGCGGGCGCCGTCGGACAGGCGGCCGCCACCGCGACCGGCAGCCACGCCGATACGGTGGCCTCGGCGGTCACTCAGGCGCTGCAGGGCCTGACCTCACCGGGTGCCGCGGCGGCCGGATCCGATGCGTCCCTGTTCAGTTCGATCGGATCGGCGGCGGCCCTGGAGCCCGGTCTGGCGGCCTCCTACGCGGCGTTGGCGGCCAGCCTGTTCGGCACCTTCGTGATCGACTCGGCGGGCACGTTCGGCGTCGACGCTGCCGGTTCCTTCGGTATCGACCTGATCGGGATCGGCGAGATCGAGAGCGAACTACTGCCGGAGATGGCGCTGGCCAGCGCGGTGACCCCGGTGAGCGCCGGAATGGGCGAAGCCGGCACGCTCAGCGGGTTGTCGGTGCCGCAGGCCTGGGCCACCGCCGCCCCGACCACCACGGTGATCCAGCAGGTCGGCGGGGCGTTGCCCACAGCCGCCGAGAGCGCCGTCCCGGTCGCGGCCGGCGCCACCGCACTGCCGCTGGCCGCGATGGCCGCCGCCGGTCTGGCCGGGCGCGCCACCGCGGGCGTCGGGCGGGGCCGCGGCGGCGCCGCGTCGGTCAAGGCGCCCGCGAAAACGGCCGCCAGACGGCCGGCCCGCCCGACCGTCAAGCTGCCCGGCCAGCCGGAGGAGCCGGCAGCGCCGCCGGTACGACCGCTGAACGGTCCGATCACCCGGATCTCCGGCGAGCTGCGGGAGCTGGCTGACCTGCGCGACGCCGGGATCCTCACCAAAGAAGAGTTCGCTCAGGAGAAGCGGCGCCTACTCGGCCGGTAACACCATGGATTTCGCGTTCTTACCGCCGGAGATCAACTCGGGCCGGATGTATTCCGGCGCCGGCGCGGGCCCGCTGCTGGCAGCCGCGTCGTCCTGGGATGCCCTGGCCGCCGAACTGAACACCGCGGGCCTGGCCTACGAGTCGGTGCTCACCGAGCTCTCGTCCGGCTGGGCGGGGCCCAGCGCCGCCGCGATGGCCGCGGCCGCGGCGCCATATGCCCAGTGGATGCGTACCACCGGGGTCCAGGCCGAGGAGACCGCCATCCAGGCCCGGGCCGCCACCGCCGCCTATGAGGCCGCGTTCGCCATGACGGTGCCGCCACCGGTCATCGCCGCCAACCGCAGCCTGCTGATGACGCTGGTCGCGACCAATTTCCTGGGCCAGAACAGCGCCGCGATCGCGGCCACCGAGGCCCACTACGCGCAGATGTGGGCCCAGGACGCCACCGCCATGTCCGGCTACGCCGCTGGTGCGGCCGCCGCCACCAAGCTCGTCCCGTTCACCCAGCCGCCGCGCACCACCAGTTCCGCCGGGTCCGCCGCCCAGGCCGCTGCGGTGGGGCAGGCCGCCGTCACCGCCGCCGAGGGCCAGGGTGAGGGACTCCTCGCCGGCATCACCCAGGCGCTGCAGGGCTCCACCTTCCCGGCCGGATCGTCGGCGGGTGCGTCGGCGCTGGCCGGCGTCATCGGCCCGCTGACGGCCGCGGCCTCGGCCAGCGCGCCCACCATCGAGCTCTCCAACGCCGGCCTCGAACTCGTCGTCGACTCGATCGGAACGTTCGGCATCGATGTGCTCGGCACTTTTCTGATCGATCCGCTCGGCGTTTTCGGGATAGCCGAGGAAGTGGCCCGGGCCGCGCTGGCCGGCGTGCTACCGGTGGTGGCCAGCATGTCCTCGGCGACCTCGATCAGCGGCTTGTCGGTGCCGCTGGCCTGGGCGTCTGCGGTGCCGTCGGCGATCGGGCCGGTCGGCGTGTCGTTGGTGTCCGCCGGTGCCTCCACCGGCCAGGCGGCCGGAGCCGTCGCCGCCGGCGAGACGATGGTCCCCGCGGTGGGGATGGCCGCGGCGGGCCTGGCGGGCCGGGCCAGCGCGGGTGCCGCCCGGGGTCAGCGGGTCCCGACCACCGGCAGCACCACCGCCCGACGGCCGGCCCAGCGCCCCGACGAGCTGCCGGAGCTGACCCCGGAGTCGGCCTTCGGCCTGCTGATGGGCGCCGACGTCGAACTGCGCGAACTGGCCGAGCTGCGCAGCGCCGGCATCCTCACCGAGGACGAGTACGCCGCCGAGAAACGCGCCCTGGTCGGCCGGTAGGTCGGCCTCGGGCTACAGCAGGTAGGCCTGTTCGGGCTGCGGCACGGCCGGCGCGATCAACTCCGGCCCGTTGTTACGCACACTGTTGACCAGTGTCGACACCTCACGCAGCACGATCCCCCGCGTGTCCGGACGCGCGGCCAGCAGCGCGGTGTCCACCGGAGAATCCGGATCCAGCCAAGCGTCCCAATGGCTTTCGGGAAACAGCAGCGGCATCCGATCATGGATCCCGGCGAGTTCGCCGACCGCATCGGTGGTGATGATCGTGACGCTGAGCAGCGGGGCGGATCGCCGGTCGGCCCGCCAGACCGACCACAGGCCGGCGGCGAACAGCATCGCGCAGTCACCGTGGATATAGAACGGTGTCTTGCGGGCCTTGGTTCCGCCGGGTTCGGCGCGCCATTCGTAGAAGCCGTCCATCGGCACCAGGCAGCGCCGGTGTTCGGCGGCCGAGCGGTAGGCCGGCGAGGTGGTGACCTTGTCGGCGCGGGCGTTGATCAGCAGCGGACCGGCGGCGACCGGCGCGCCGTCGGGGCCGGCTTTGGTCCACGGCGGCACCAGTCCCCACCGCATCAACCGGACCCGGCGGGTCGGCATATCGTCGGGATCGGTGTGCCGGCTGACCACGGCCGCTACCGGGTCGGTGGGCGCGACGTTGTAGCTGGGGCCCGGAACAGCGTCCGCCGGCACCTCGTTGACCGCGTCGATCCGCTCGGCCAGCAGCGCCGGATCGGTGGTTACCGCGAAACGACCGCACATGCCTCCATGGTGACAGTTAATCGAGTCGGGTGGCGGTGACGGCCCAGAACGGCATGTGCACCAGGTTGTCTTCGAGCAGCGGCTGCAGAATCGCGAACCGCTGCGCCAGCGCACGGACCCCGGCCACCAAATCCTCCCGGCCGAGCGCCTCCATCACCGCGATCATCTCGGTGAAGGCATTGGGGTCGAAGGTGCCCTGATAGGTGGTGGTTCCGATGTGGTCGATGCGCCACCCCGCTTCGGCGAGCACCGGCCCGAACCGCTCGGGCGACAGGCCGTCCAATTGCCAGCCGTTGACATTGTGACGGCCCGCCTCGAACATGAACAGCCGCGCCTGCGGCTTGGTAGCCCGATGCAGGGTGCGCGCATACCGCAGTTGGGTTTCCTCGTCGTCCTGAAAGACGTGGTAGAACGCGCTGTCGACGACGGTGTCGAAGCGGCCGTCGAACCCGGCGAGTTCGACGGCGTCGGCCACCTGGAAGTCGACCGTCACCCCGGCTGCCGCGGCGTTGCGTTGCGCCTGCGCGATCGCGGCCGGGGACTGGTCGACTCCGGTCGTCGAATACCCTTGCGCCGCATAGTAAATCGCGTGGTGCCCCTGGCCAGTGCCAGGATCGAGGATCTCGCCGCGCAGCGCTCCGTAGGCCACCAGTTGCTGAACCGCCGGCTGCGGGCGGCCGATGTCCCAGGGCTCGGGCGGCCCGGGTGGCGCCTCGCCGACGAAGTCGGTATCGCTGTTCATCGCTGCCCACTGTGCGTGACGCCGGTTAACGCATTCAGAACGGGCGGTGTACGAACAACGATGACCGGCCCGGTGATGGCAAGATCGCCGCTGTGCGTCTCTCAGTGCTCGACCTCGCGCCGGTACGCACCGACCAGTCCAGTCCCGACGCGCTGGCGGCCACCATGCGCCTGGCGAAGCTGGCGGACGGGCTCGGCTACAGCCGCTACTGGGTCGCCGAGCACCACAATGTCCCGTCGGTCGCGGCGACCAGCCCCGCGGTGCTGATCGCGATGCTGGCGGCCGCCACCTCGCGGATACGGATCGGCTCGGGCGGGGTGATGCTGCCCAACCACGCACCCTTGGCGGTGGCCGAGCAGTTCGCGCTGCTGGAAGCCGCCTACCCCGGCCGCATCGACCTGGGCATCGGACGGGCTGCCGGCGCGGACCCGGTGGCAACGATGGTGCTGCGCGCGCCCGTCGGCCGCGGTGATCGCGACACCGATGACTTTCCCGACCATCTCGACGACCTGATCGCCCTGCTGGGCCCGGCCGGGGTGTCGGTGGAGCTGCCCGACGGCAGTTATGTGCTCAGGGCGACGCCGCACGCGCTGAGCTCACCGCGCGTCTTCCTGCTGGGCTCCTCGATGGCCTCGGCCAGGGTGGCTGCGGTCAAAGGGCTGCCCTACGTGTTCGGCCATCACCTGTTCGGCGAGCAGACCGCCGAGGCGCTGGCCCTCTACCGGTCGGCGTTCGTGCCGAGCGAGGTCGCCGCCGAGCCGATCACCTTCCTGACCGTCAACATCGTGGTCGCCGAAACGCACGCGGAGGCAACCGCTTTGACACTTCCGCACGTGCATCTGCAGGCGCGGACGGCGACCGGGCAACCGCCGGTCCGCCTGGAACTGGTCGAAGAAGCCCAGCAGGCGATCCTCACGCCGCAGCAGCGGCGCGTCGCCCAGGGCGAATTCGAGCGCGCGGTGGTGGGAACGCCGGCCGAGGCGCTCGCGCAGTTGCGGGAGTTGGCCCGCCGGTTCGGAGTCGACGAGGTGATGCTCAATCCGGTCGCCTCGGCCCGCCGGGGCACCGATCCGGCCACCGCGCCGGGACGCGAATCCACCCTGGCGCTGTTGGCCGACACGATGAACTGAAGGTGAACTGTCGGTGACGTTTCCACGACTTCGCGGTGCGGTTCGGTGAATGAATCGGGCGCGGTTCCGAACGGCCGGTGAACAACTGCTGACAGTCTCCGAAAACGCACGTCCGCGGGTGTGTCGCGGCGTCGAAATCGCCTAGCGTCGGGGGTGCACCCAACCGGGTAGCGCGATCGATGATCGCAGAGACGAAGGACTCGACGAGGAGCGTTATGTCGTTCGTAACCACGCAGCCCGAGGCGCTACTGGCCGCGGTTGCCAACCTACGGACCATCGGGTCGGCGATGTCCGCCCACAGTGCCGCCGCCGCGGCCCCCACCACCGGCGTCGTTCCCGCCGCCGCCGACGAGGTCTCCGCGCTGACCGCAGCGCAGTTCGCCGCGCACGCCCAGGCCTACCAGGCCGTCAGCGCCCAGGCCGCGGCTGTCCACGAGATGTTCGTGAACGCCCTGAGCAACGGGGCCAGCGCCTACGCCGCCACCGAGGCCGCCAACGCGGCCGCGGCCGGTTAGGTCGCGGCCATGGATTACCTGTCCTCACCACCGGAGATCACCTCCACCAAGATCTATTCCGGGCCCGGCTCGGAACCGATGACCGTGGCGTCGTCGGCGTGGAGTTCGCTGGCCGCCGAACTGAAATCGATTGCGGCTTCCTACCGGGCGATCATCAACCAGCTGACTTCCGAGGAATGGCTGGGGCCGGCCTCGGCGACGATGGCCACCGCGGCGGCGCCCTACATCAACTGGATGGAGCTCACCGCTGCACAGGCCGAGCAGGCCGCCGGGCAGGGCCGTGCCGCCGCAGCAGCCTACGAGACGGCGCGCGCGACGATCGTGCCGCCGATGGCGGTCACGGCCAACCGCCAGCAGTTGCAGCAGTTGGTCGCCACCAACATCCTCGGGCAGAACACGCCGTCGATCGCGGCCACCGAAGCCGAGCACGGCGAGATGTGGGCGCAGGACACGATGGCGATGTATGGCTATCACGCCCAGTCCAGCGCAGCGACCACGCTGAATGAGTTCACCGCGCCGCCGAACCCGACCAACCCCGGCGGCGAGGCCGCTACCGGCAATGCGGTCGCCCAGGCGGCCGCCAGTGCCACCGGGACGCAGGCCACCAAGGCGTCCGGCACGTTGCAGGGCCTGGTGAACTCGCTGACGTCGCAGGCGACCGACACCGCCGGCAACCCCGCCCAGGACATCCTCAACGACCCGAACTACAACCTGGGCAACCAACTGATGACCCAGCTGGTGACCGGCTCGAACCTGCAGTCGAACAACATCTGTGCCGTCTGGCGTGGCGTCAGCGGTGTGCTCGGCCTGCAGAAGTTGGGTGCCGACGCGATGAAGGGCGCCTCCAGCGCCGCCTCGAGTGCCGCCGGTGCGGCGTCGGGTGCCGCCAACGCCGCCTCGGGCGCGGCCGGTTCGATCGGCGGCCTCTCGGTACCGCCCACCTGGGTTCCGCCCGCGCCGCCGGTGAGCACCCTGGGCCCGGTGTCCGGCGGCTCGTGGGTCCCGGTCGGACCCGCGGCGGCGGCTCCGGTTCCGTCGGCGGGCGGAATCCTCGGTACGACTCCGATGACGCCCCCGACCGGCATGCCCGGTATGCCCGGCGTCCCCGCGGCCGCGGCCGGCGCGGCCGGTGCGGGATACCGCGGGTTCGGCGCGCCCCGCTACGGGACCGCGTTGACCGTCATGCCACGGCGTCCGTTCGGCGGATAGCACCAAGGGGCCAAGTGATCGACTACGGGGCACTGCCACCGGAGATCAATTCCGCACGGATGTACGCGGGAGCCGGGTCCGGCCCGATGCTGGCAGCTGCGACAGCCTGGGATGTGCTGGCTGAAGAGTTGAGCCTGACCGCGGCTGCGGTGGACATGACCATCGCGGATCTGACCAGCGGCCCGTGGCGCGGTCCCTCGGCCACGGCCATGGCGGCCGCGGCACTGCCGTTCACCACTTGGTTCAAGACCACCGCAGCCCAAGCCGAGCTGGCCGCCAGCCAGGCCAAGGCCGCCGCGGCCGCCTTCGAGGCCGCGTTCGCGATGACCGTTCCTCCCCCGGTGGTGCTGGCCAACCGGGTCCAGCTGATGACATTGGTCGCCACCAACTTCTTCGGCCAGAACACCCCGGCGATCGCGGCGACCGAAGCCCACTACGCGGCGATGTGGGCGCAGGACGCCGCGGCGATGTACGGCTACGCGGGTGGTTCTGCCGCGGCCACCCAGCTGTCGGAGTTCACCTCGCCGCCGCAGACCACCAATCCCGCCGCGCCTGCCACCCAGGCCGCCGCGACCGCCCAGGCGGCCGGCAACTCCACAGCCTCGCAAATGTCTTCGCAGTCGCTGACCGCCATGCAGTCGCTCGCACAGGCTGGCACCGCAACCGGATCACCAGCCGCACCGGGGAGCGGCACCGTGCCGCCTACCACGGCAGCCCTGCAACAGATGGTCAACCAGCTGACGACGTACACCCGCCTGGCCAACTCGTCCATGGGGCTCTTCCGGATCGGCGACTCCGTCGGCCAGGGGCTCAACGGCTGGGAGGTTTCCGGCCAGGCCGTCGCGGACTCCAAGGGTTTCTTGGCAACCCTGGCGCCGGCCGTGGAGGCGACCAAGAGCGTGGGGACCGCCGCCGCCCACACCCCGGGTTTCGGCGCCGCGACGCCATCGGCCGCACTGGGCAAGGGGATGCAGATCGGCAGCCTGTCGGTGCCGCAGAGCTGGCCGGTAGCGCCCAGTCCGGCCAACCAGGCGGCGAGCCTGGTATCGAGCCGGGTGGCGGCATCAGCGGCCTCCGAGGCCGGAGTGGCGCCCCGCGGCATGGCCGGAATGGCCGGGCTGCCCGGGGCCAGTGCCGCTGCCGCCGGCGGGCCCACCGGCTTCCGGTTCGTGCCGCGCTACGGCTATCGCCACCGGGTGATGAACCGGCCGCCCAGCGCCGGGTAACCGCGGTTTAACGCCGAACGCGAAGTTAGCTTCACGCTGGGCGTCGTCGACGATCGAATCAGGCCGGTTTGGCCGGCTTGGGCATATCGCCGACCACCTCCGCCGGTGCGTCACCGAAGCGGCTGGCGACCACCGGCACCCAGATCTGGGCACCGCGCTGGCCGCACTCGTTGGTGTCGACGGTGGCGACCATCGCCCCGTGCAGCACGCCCGCGATGGTCGGCTCCAGCGACAGCACCTGCGTGGTGGTCTGGTTGTCCAACCGCCCGTCGGGTCCCACACACGGCGCCGGCAGCTGCTCGGGCCGGGACCGCCAGGTGTCGCCGGTGTATTCGAGCACCATGTCGGTGCCGCCGTCGGGCAGCGTGGCCGCCTTGTGGTGGTCCTTCTGATCGAGCATGGTCGCCGTGGCGGTGCACAGGTTCTGGTCGCACGACGACCGGACCGCCCACCAGGTGCTCACGTTGGGCGGCTGGGGATTGGGTACACCGTTGTACTTCTCCCCCGCCCGGTTGGCATCGACACGGTAGGTTCCCTCGAACGCCGGCGCCTTGGCCGGCGGCGGCACGACGGCGGCCGGCGCCTCACCGGCCGCATTGGCCCTCTCCGGTTGCTCGTCGGCCAGCAGCCCCGGAACGACGGTCGCCACCGACCCCACCAGCACCAGCGCCAGCGGCAGGACAATGGCCGGCCGGGCCAGTACGGCCAGTCGGCGCCGACGCGGTGCTACCAGGGCCGCCGGCACCGGAACGCCCCGCACGACGGTGCTGGCGGCGTCGGAGGGCTCATCTGCCTCCGAGTCGTCGAGCCGCTCGGCCAGCGCCGCGACGAAATCCGAACAGTTCCGGAACCGCTCGGCGGGGTCTTTGGCCAGCGCCGCAGCGAGCACGTCGTCGAAGGGTTGCAGCTCAGAACGCTGCGCGCTCACCAGCGGCGGCGGGGTGTTCAGGTGGTGGCTGATCACGGTCACCGGGTTGTCGTGCTGAAACGGCGGCGTTCCGGTGAGCATCTGGAAGGTGGTGGCGGCCAGCGCGTACTGGTCGGCGAATTCCAGCCCCTCGGAACCCATCAGTTGCTCCGGCGCGGCGTAGGCGATGGTGCCAATCGCCAGGTTGCTCGCGGTCAGCCCGCTGGGGCCGCTCAGTTGCCGGGCGATGCCGAAGTCGGCCAGCACCGCGTTCAGCCCGCCGTCCTCCTGCTCGGTCACCAAGATGTTGCTCGGTTTGACGTCGCGGTGCACCACGCCTTTGCGGTGGGCGTAGTCGAGCGCGTCGGCGATGGAGGCCACGATCGGGATGACCTCAGCAGCCGGCATTCCGGCCGGAAATCTGCGGAAGATCAGTTCGCCAAGCGTCTCGCCGTCGATGTACTCCATCGCGATCCACAGCCGACCGCGGAACTCGCCGCGATCGTGCACCCGCACGATGTTCGGGTGGTCGAGCACGGCGGCGGCTTCGGCCTCGCGCCGGAAGCGCTCCTCGTACTCCTCGTCGGCGCTCAACGACCGGCGAAGCACCTTCAGCGCATCGCGGCGCGGCAGGCGTGGGTGCTCAGCGAGATACACCTTGCCCATCCCACCAGCGCCCAACAATTTGAGGATGGTGTACTCAGCAAAAATCGAGCCCACTCCCAGAGCCATGCCCCTAATGGTAATGATCCTGGGTGAACGGCCGGGTGATGCAAAGCGGCCAACCGGCAAAGAACCGCCGGGTTGATGCGGCGGCCCCAGCCTCGCTGGCAGGATGAACCTGTGACGACTTGGCCGGCCCCGACCACCAGCACCCCAGTCGACGCTACGGTCACCGTGCCCGGCTCGAAGTCCCAGACCAACCGGGCGCTGATCCTGGCGGCGCTGGCGGCGGCGCGCGGCGGGCAAGTCTCCACCCTCTCCGGTGCGCTGCGCAGCCGCGATACCGATTTGATGCTTGACGCGCTGCGCGCCTTGGGGTTTTGGGTCGAGGCGGTGGCCCACCAGGTCACGGTCAGCGGCGAGATCGACCCTGGGCCCGATACCCGGTTGAACTGCGGTCTGGCCGGCACCGTGTTGCGGTTCGTGCCGCCGCTGGCGGCGCTGGGCACCGCCTCGGTGATCTTCGACGGTGACGAGCAGGCCCGCGACCGGCCTATCGCGCCGCTGCTGGACGCGATGCGCGGCCTGGGTGTCGCCGTCGACGGTGACACGCTGCCGTTCGCGATCAAGGGCGCCGGGTCGGTCGCCGGCGGCACCGTGCAGATCGACGCCTCGGCGTCCTCGCAGTTCGTCTCCGGCTTGCTGCTGGTCGGCGCCGCCTTCGACGCCGGATTGACCGTGCGGCACACCGGTGCGTCGTTGCCCTCGGCGCCGCACATCGCGATGACGGTCACGATGCTGCGCCAAGCCGGAATCGAGGTCGACGACACCACCCCGAACTGCTGGCGGGTGCAACCGGGGACGCCGGCGGGCCGGCACTGGGAGATCGAGCCGGACCTGTCCAACGCCACCCCGTTCCTGGCCGCCGCGGTGGTCACCGGCGGCACGGTGCGCATCGCCGACTGGCCGACCGCCGGCGTGCAGCCCGCCGCGGTCATCACCGAGATCTTCAGCCGGACCGGCGCCGTCGTCGATCACTCGGATACCCAGCTGGAGGTGCGCGGACTGCGGACCTATGACGGCTTTGACGTGAACCTGCGCGCAGTCGGCGAGCTCACGCCGACGGTGGCCGCGCTGGCCGCCCTGGCCGCACCCGGGTCGGTGTCGCACCTGCGCGGAATCGCGCATCTGCGCGGGCACGAGACCGACCGGCTGGCGGCCTTGACCACCGAGATCAACCGGCTGGGCGGCCAGGCCGTCGAGACGGCCGACG
This sequence comes from Mycolicibacter sinensis, assembly GCF_001667375.1. Classification (GTDB taxonomy): domain Bacteria; phylum Actinomycetota; class Actinomycetes; order Mycobacteriales; family Mycobacteriaceae; genus Mycobacterium; species Mycobacterium sinense_A. Next base: position 48,173 of record NZ_LZIN01000060.1, read on the forward strand.
GCCTGGAGATCACCGCGACACCGCTGCACGGCGGAACCTGGCACTCCTATGCCGATCACCGGATGGCCACCGCCGGCGCGATCATCGGGTTGCGGGTCGCCGACGTCGAGGTCGAGGACATCGAGACGACCGCCAAGACGCTGCCGGCGTTCCCCCGGATGTGGGCGGAGATGCTGGCCGAGTCGGGTTCGGGCGCTTGAAGCCCGGCGACTACGACGAATCCGACGTCAAGGTCCGTTCCGGCCGGGGCTCCCGACCGCGCACAAAAATCCGGCCCGAGCACGCCGACGCGCAGTCGGCCATGGTGGTCAGCGTCGACCGCGGCCGGTGGGGTTGTGTACTCGCCGACGACCCGGACCGCCAGGTCACCGCGATGCGCGCCCGCGAGCTGGGCCGCACCCCGATCGTCGTCGGCGATCACGTCGACGTGGTCGGGGACCTGTCCGGCCGGCCCGACACGCTGGCCCGCATCGTCCGGCGCGGAGCCAGGCGAACGGTGTTGCGGCGCACCGCCGATGACACCGATCCGACCGAGCGGGTGGTGGTCGCCAACGCCGACCAGCTGCTGATCGTGGTGGCCCTGGCCGATCCGCCGCCACGCACCGGCCTGGTCGAGCGGGCGTTGATCGCCGCCTACGCCGGTGGACTGGCGCCGATTCTGTGCCTGACCAAGACCGACCTGGCCGATCCGAAACCGTTCGCCGGCCAGTTCGCCGATCTGGACCTCACGGTGGTCACCGCCGGCCGCGACGATCCGCTCGAGGCGGTGGGCGCGTTATTGGTCGACCGGATCACCGTACTGCTGGGCCACTCCGGAGTCGGCAAATCAACCTTGGTGAACCGTCTTGTCCCCCAAGCAGATCGAGCTGTCGGTCAAGTCACCGACATCGGCCGCGGGCGGCACACCTCCACCCAGTCGGTGGCGCTGCGACTGGTCGGATCCGGCTGGGTGATCGACACCCCGGGTATCCGATCGTTCGGCCTGGCCCACATCGCCCCCGACGACGTGCTGATGGCGTTCTCCGACCTCGCCGAGACGATCACCGAATGTCCGCGCGGCTGCGGGCACCTGGGACCTCCCGCCGATCCCGAATGCACCCTGGACACCCTCACCGGGCCGGCCGCACGGCGGGTCGCCGCCGCACGACAGCTGTTGGCGACGCTGCGCGAGACCTAGGGACCGCAGGGGCTGAGGTCAGGCCGCCAGTCCGTCGATGCCCTTGTCCCGGCGCCAGCCCCGCACCGCCGAGATCGCAGTCTTGAGCCCGTGGCGCCGGCCGGTCACCGGGTCGGTCCCGGAGTAGCCCAGCTCCAGCGCGGCGAACATCTTCTCGCTGCGCGTCTCCGGGGCATCGTCGGCGGTGTCGCGCAGGAACCGGTCCGGCAGCGACAGTTTGGCGATGGTGCGCCAGGTCTTGCCGTACTGCACCAGGAACGGCCCCGAGGTGTAGGGCAGGTCGTATTTTGCGCACAGCGCACGCACCCGCACCGCGATCTCGGGATAGCGGTTGCTCGGCAGGTCCGGGAACAGGTGATGCTCGATCTGATGCGACAAACTGCCGCTCATGAACCGCATCGGCTGCCCGGCGTCGATATTGGCGCTGCCCAGCAGCTGCCGCAGGTACCACTGGCCGCGTGACTCACCGGCCATGTCGGTCTTGGTGAACTTCTCGGCCCCGTCCGGGAAGTGACCGCAGAAGATGATCGCGTTGGACCACACGTTGCGGATCACGTTGGCGATCGCGTTGGCCCGCACCGTTGCCCAGAACGTCGCGCCGGGCGACAGCGCGGTCACCGCCGGGAACGCGACGTAGTCCTTGAACAGCTGCCGGCCGGCCTTGCCGGAAAACTCCCGCAGCCGGACCAGGCTCGCCGCACGGTCGCTGCGGCCCTTGAAGATCTTGCCGATCTCCAAGTGCTGCAACGCGATTCCCCACTCGAACCCGATCGCCAACATGGCGTTGTAGAACAGGTTGAACACGTTGAAGCGCTTCCAGGGCGCATCGCGGGTGACCCGCAGCAGCCCGTAGCCCACATCGTCATCCATCCCGAGGATGTTGGTGTACTTGTGGTGCTGGAAATTGTGGGTGAAGCGCCAGTGCTTGGACACCCCGGCCATGTCCCACTCCCAGCCGCCGGAGTGGATCTCCGGGTCGTTCATCCAGTCCCACTGGCCATGCATGACGTTATGGCCGATCTCCATGTTCTCGATGATCTTGGCCACCCCCAGGGTCGCGGTTCCGGCCCAGCGGACCGAGCGGCGCGAGCCGCCGGCCAGCAGCACCCGGCCGGTCACCTCGAGCACCCGCTGGGCGGCGATGACCCGGCGGATGTAGCGGGCGTCGCGCTCGCCGCGGGAGGCCTCGATGTCACGGCGGATGGCGTCGAGCTCAGTGGCGAAGTTCTCCACATCGGCGTCGGTCAGGTGCGCAAACACCTCGACGTCGGTTACCGCCATCGAACCGCCTTTCCCAGCATCTGTTCCTTGCTTGACCTACTCAATCGTAACCTACGTTTGCGTAGGTTACCAACGGGTAACCATCAGACGTCCAGCTCGCAGTCACCGGCGGCCGTGCAGACGCAGGTCTGAATCCGGGTGCCCGGTTCGTGGTCGGCACCGGTGCGCAGGTCGCGGGCCTGACCGGCCACCAGCTCCACCACGCAGGACTGGCAGATCCCCATTCGGCAGCCGAACGGCATCTGCACCCCGGCACTCTCCCCCGCCTCCAGCAGGGTGGTGGCCGCATCCGTGACGACACTCTTGCCACTGGCCGCGAAGGTGACGGTCCCGCCGCCCTCGGCCGCCGCGGTGCGCGCCACCGTGAATCGCTCGATGTGCAGCTGGTCGGCGATCCCGGCCGCCGCCCAGATGCGCTCGGCGTCACCCAGCAGCGCCGTGGGCCCGCACGCCCAGGTCTGCCGGCCGCGCCAGTCGGGCACCTCGGCGTCCAGCGAATCCGGGCCGGAGAGGTCCAGCCGGCCCTGCGCGCGGGTGGTGCGCAGCAGCAGGCGGTAGCCGGGGTGCTCCCGCGCCAAGGCGGCCAACTCCTCGGCGAACAACACGTCTGCGGCGGTGGGCGCCGAGTGCAAGTGCACCACATCGGTGATGCCGTCGCGGCGGGCCAGGCTGCGCAGCATCGACATGACCGGCGTGATCCCGGAGCCGGCGGTCAGAAACAGCACGGTGGCCGGCGCCGGGTCGGGCAGCACGAATTCGCCCCGCGGAGCGGCCAGCCGCACCACGGTGCCCGGAGCCACGCCGTCCACCAGGTGGCTGGACAGGAAGCCCTCGGGCATCGCCTTGACGGTGATGGCGATGGTGCGCGACCCGCTCACCGGGGCCGACGTCAACGAGTAGGACCGCCAGCGCCAGCGCCCGTCGACCAGCAGGCCGATGCCGATGTACTGGCCGGCGGAGTAGCCGAAGTGAAAACCCCAGCCCGGTTTGATGACCAGCGTCGCCGAATCGGCGGTTTCGCGGCGCACCTCCAGCACCCGGCCGCGCAGTTCGCGGGCCGACCACAACGGGTTGGCCAGCCGCAGATAGTCGTCCGGCAGCAGCGGCGTGGTGATACGGGTGGCGATGCGGCGCAGCGCATTCCAGCCCGGATGGCGGTCGGCGCCGGCGACGGTCGGCCGCTTGGTGTCGCCGATGTTGGCGTTGATCGACGAATGCTTCTTGCTCACTGAAACTTCCCTGCTCGCTGCCCGGGGGCCGGAAAAGCTACGGTAGCGCAGCTTGCCCCGGCCGACATCACAGCAGGTCAAGCAGGAACGGCAGCTCCTGGGTGGCATACCAGGCCAGGTCGTGGTCCTGGGCGTCGCCGACGGCCAGCTCGGCATCCTCGTCACCGAGATCGGCGTCGTCGATCACCGCCACCGCCGCACGCACCGCCGGCTCGGCGGCCGCGTTGTCCACATACGCCGCGATCACGTCGCCGATCTCGACCGGCCCGGCCAGCCGCACCACGGCGGCATCCAGTTCGGGACGGGCGGTAACCGGCTCGACCTCGGCGACCAGCACCGCCCTGCGGGTCGGCAGCTCGCCGGCCGATTCCGCGGTGTCCGTCGCGGCCCCGGCCAGCAGCCGCAGTGAGGCCATGGCCGCTTCGCCGAGGGCCACCTCGGCCAGTTCGTCGTCGTCGCCGTGCGCGTAGGACTCCCGCAGGGCCGGCGTCACCGCGAACGCGGTTCCGCTGACCGCCAGCAGTGAACCGTCGGCGACCAGTTGGGCCAGCATGGCCAGCGTCGCCGGGATGTACACCCGCATGAGCGAAGACCTTAGCCGCGCACGCTCACGCCTCGCGCGTCAAGGTGGCGGCGTAGTCGGGTACGTACCGGTAGTTCTCGCGATCGGGGCGCTGATAGTTCCCGGTGTCGACGGGCCGCTCCGGTAGGTCCACCTGCCGGAGCGCCACCTCGGAGTAGGGAATCGTCGACAGCAGGTGCGCCATCATGTTCAGCCGCGCGTGCTTCTTGATCTCCGACTCGACCACGTACCAGGGACTCGCCGCGACGTCGGTGTGCGCCATCATCTCGTCGCGGGCCCGTGAGTAGTCGTCCCAGCGGTTCACCGCCTCGAGGTCCATCGGAGACAACTTCCACCGCCGCAGCGGATCGTTGCGGCGCTTGCGGAAGCGGCGCAGCTGCTCGCCTTGCGAGACCGAGAACCAGTACTTGCGCAGCAGGATTCCGTCGTCGACCAGCAGCTGCTCGAAGACCGGGGCCTGCTCCAAAAAGCGCGAATGCTCGTCCGGCGTGCAGAACCCCATCACCTTCTCGACACCGGCGCGGTTGTACCAGGACCGGTCGAAAAGGGTGATCTCGCCGCGAGTCGGCAGCGCCGCGGCGTAACGCTGGAAGTACCACTGTCCGCGTTCGCGTTCGGTGGGCGCCGGAAGCGCCGCCACGCGCACCACGCGCGGGTTGAGGCTTTCGGTGATGCGCTTGATGGCACCGCCTTTGCCGGCGGCGTCGCGGCCTTCGAAGATCACCACGACCCGAGCGCCGGTGGTCCGCACCCACTCCTGCAGTTTGACGAATTCGGTTTGCAGCCGCTGCAACTCGGCCTTGTATACGTCGTCGGCGATCCGGTGCGCGGCGGACTTGCCGCTCATGTAGCCGCCTCCAGCAGTTCTGCGAGGGCCTCGTCCAACAGCGCCGAGACCAGCCCGACGTCGCTCATCGACTTGCGGTCGGCGTTGACCCCGTAGTACAGCGTGCCGTTGTAGGACGTGACCCCGATGGTGAACGCCTTGTTGGGCAAAAGCGGCGGCACATCGTAGGTCTCGAGCAGCTTGGCGCCGCAGACGTAGAGCTGGCGCTGGGCACCGGGAGCATTGGTGATCAACAGGTTGAACACCCGCCCGGAGAACCCGGCAAAAGCGGTCGCAACCCGAACACCCATCGCGTGCAGCGTTGGTGGCGCGAACCCCGACACGGTCAGGATGGTGCGGGCGTCCACCAAACCGGTCGAGGTGGGGTGCGATTCGGTGGCATAAGCGATCTGGGAGAGCCGCACCACCGGATTGGGTTCTCCGACCGGCAGATCCACCAGGAACGGGGTCACCGCACCGATGGGTTGGCCCGCGGTGTCGTATTCGTGGCCGGGGTACACCGACAGCGGCGCCATGGCCCGCACCGTCCGGGTCGATCCGACCGGCTCGCCTCGGGACAACAGCCAATTGCGCAGCGCGCCGGTGATCACCGCGAGCACGACGTCGTTGATGGCGCAGTCATAGCGGCCCCGTACCGTGCGATAGTCCTCCAGCTTGCCCTGCGCCACGGTGAAGAGCCGGTTCTGCGAAACCTGCGTGTTGAGTGGGGTGTTCGGCGCCGTGCCGCGCGCGACCGCCCGGGCCGTGTCGAACGCCTTGCGGCCCAACCAGCTCAGCGGGCTGCCGACCGTCGATCCCACCGCCCGCAGCTGGGTGCGCGGCGCCACCACCCAGTCCCCGACCGCGCCCAAGACCAGTTCGACGGCGCCGGGCTCGCGGCGCGGCACCCAGATGTCCTCGTCGAACGGCGGCGGGCGCTGCGTCCGGTCGACCAGAACGTGCCCGAGGGCCGGTGCGGCCATGCCGTTCACCAACGCCTGGTGCGACTTGATGTACAGCGCGATGCGATTGTCGGCCAAGCCCTCGATCAGGTACAGCTCCCACAGCGGCCGGAGCCGGTCCAGCCGCTGCTGGCCGAGGTACGCGATCAGCTCGTGCAACTGCCGGTCGCTACCCGGAGACGGGACCGCGAGATGGCGTACGTGATAGGTGATGTCGAACTCGTGGTCGTCCACCCACACCGGGCGGGCCAGGCTCATGCTGACTTCGCGGATCTTCTGCCGGTAACGCGGGACCTGCGGCAGCCGTTGCTCGACGGTGGTCAGCAGCTTCTCATAGCTCAGCCCGCCCCGCGGATTGCCCAGCACATGCAGCGATTGCACGTACATCGGCGTGGTCGTGTTCTCCAACTGGTAGAAGGCCGCATCCGTCGCCGACAACCGGTTCACCATGGCAGCCCGCCCTCCCAGCACTCGATCCGAACGGCGCTGCAAGCGGCCCGAACCGGAGAAAAACACTGCCGCTCACGGTAGCCCGCCGCCGTCGCGCCGCGCACGCGGATACGGCCGCGCCGCGATTGTGCCATGATCGCCGGACACATCCTGCCACTCTCCAGCAGGACTGTCCGATCGGACCGACCCGTGGGGAGCTGCTGTGACCGTCACCCCGAACCCGTCCGTGCGCTCGAGCGTCGCGCCGGTGATCGACTACGAACCACCGGCCCGCGCGGCGGTGCCGTGCCGGCCCGTGCCGCCGGTATCGGCGCCCTTGTCGCGGCCGCGCCGGGGGCATCCGCCGGGACTGTGGCCGCACCGTCCGGCGCGAGGCGGGCTGCCGGCGCCGCTGCAGTCGGCCGCGGTCTTCGCCGACGCCGCGCTACGCCGGGTCTTGGAGGTCATCGACGGGCGTCGTCCAACGGCGCATATGCATCCGCTGCTGGCCACCGGGCTGGCCGAATCGGTGCTGGCGGCGCGCCCGTTCGCCAGGGCCGGAGGCGGGCCGGCGACACTGCAGCGGGTGCGGGTGCAACCGGCCGGATCCGCCGAGCCGACCACCGCCGTCGAGGCGTTCGGCACCTACCGGCGTGGCCGGCGTACGCATGCGCTGGCCTGCCGCATCGAGCGGGTTGCCGGACCCAGCGGTGTCACGGCCTGGCAGATCGTCGCCCTGCACATCGGCTGAGGGCTTCGCGCTGTTGCAGGCCGAATCAGCTCTTGCGCGTCTTGGGCGGTTTGGGGCCGCGGCCTCCGACGGTACCGCGGGGCTGACCTACTCCGGTCCCGACGAGGACGGCTCGGCTCAGGTGCGGCG
>NZ_LZIN01000061.1 GCF_001667375.1 Mycolicibacter sinensis
GCCCGGTTCCTGCCGCTGGTGCCGGCCGCGGCGGGCGGGCTGGCGATGGCCGCTGCCGCCGGCTCCGGAGCGTCCGGGATCGCCGCGGCCGGCGCACTGCTCGCGGCCGCGACGGTACTGGCCGGGCTCTGGTGGCGGCCCGCCGCGACGGCCGCGGTGGTGCTGGCCGTCGCGGTGATCGGGTACGCCGACCCGCCGACGGTTCCGGCGGCGATTGCCGGGCTGGCCGCGGCGGGCTACCTGTTGTTGCGGCACGCCGCCGACATTGCTGCCCCGGTGACGGGCCCGGCGCTGCTGGGCGCGGCGGGATTCAGCGTCGTCGGGGTGGTGGCGGCGAGCTTCCCGCTGCAGCTGCCGTGGTTACCGCTGGTGGCAGCGCCCGCCGCGCTGGGCTGCTACGTGCTGGCGTTGCGGCCGTTCCTGTCGTGACGCAGGAAAGTCCTCAGACCGAGGCTGCGGCGTTGATCTCCTCCAGGCGGCCGGTGGCCTCGAGGTACTCCTGCACCCAACGCTCGATGACGGTCGCGGTCTTCTCCACCTTGGTGAACTGGCCGACGACCTGACCCACCGGGTTGAACGCCACATCGACGCTCTCGTTGGGGAACTTGTTCGTAGCCCGCACCGCCATGCCGGACACCATGTACTGCAGCGGCATGCCCAGCGGCTTGGGGTTCTCCGGGACCTCCCACGCCTCGGTCCAGTCGTTGCGCAGCATCCGGGCCGGCTTGCCGGTGAAGGAGCGGCTGCGCACGGTGTCGCGGCTGCTGGCCTTGATGTAGGCCGCGTGCTGGGCTTCGGTGTTCGAGGATTCCTCGACCATCAGCCACTGCGAACCGGTCCACGCACCTTGGGTGCCCAGCGCCAGCGCCGCGGCGATCTGCTGGCCGCTGCCGATACCTCCTGCGGCCAGCACCGGTACCGGCGCCACCGCCTTGACGACCTCGGGCCACAAGACGATCGAGCCCACCTCGCCGCAGTGGCCGCCGGCCTCACCGCCCTGCGCGATGATGATGTCCACCCCCGCTGCGGCGTGCTTCTTCGCCTGCGAGGCCGAGCCGCACAACGCGGCGACCTTGCGGCCGGCTTCGTGGATGTGCTTGATCATGTCGGCCGGGGGAGTCCCGAGCGCGTTGGCGATCATCGTCACCTTCGGGTGCTGCAGCGCCACCTCGACCTGCGGGGTGGCGGTCGCCTCGGTCCAGCCGAGCAGCTGCAGGCTGTCCTCGTCGGCGCCTTCCACCGGAACGCCGTGGTCGGCCAGCAGCTTCTTGCCGAAGTCGAGGTGCTCCTGGGGCACCAGCTTGCGAAGCGATTCGGCGAGCTCCTCGGCGGACTGCCCGGAATCCATGCCCTCGTACTTGTTGGGGATGACGATGTCGACGCCGTAGGGGTGATCCCCGATGTTCTCGTCGATCCAGTTCAGCTCGATCTCCAGCTGCTCGGGAGTGAAGCCGACCGCGCCCAACACCCCGAACCCACCGGCCTTGCTCACTGCCACGACCACGTCGCGACAGTGGGTAAAGGCGAAGATCGGGAACTCGATGCCGAGTTCGTCGCAGAGGGGAGTGTGCATGACCTACTCCTTCAAGGGCGGCGGGATCGAAGTGAAACGTGTTCTAATTTAGTACCAGACTCGGCGTGGCGCGGCCAGTCGGCCACCAGTGGGCCGCGTAAATGCAACACTACCGCGCATCGTGTCCGGGCTGGGCTCAGGCGGTTCAGTGGGTCGTGAAGGCGCGCAGTACGGCCACCCCGAAACCGGCGGCGCGGCGCAGGGATCGGCCGCCGGTGCGGCCGGCCCCGGTCACACGCAGCACCGGCCAGCCCCGCTCGGCCGCCAGCGCCGCCAGCCCGGGGCGCGGATTGACCGGCCGGGGCCGGCCCACCATCGACATCAGCGCGGCGTCCTCATCACCGTCGGCATAGAAGAAGCTCTCGGCGAGGTCGACCCCGTTGTTCGCGCAGAACCGCTGGACCGTCGCCGCCTTCTCGGGTCCCCACACCACCGGTTTGACGACGGCGCCGGTCAGCACGCCCCGCTCGTCGAGTTCGAACCGGTTGCACAGCACCTGCGGAATGCCCAGGTAGCGGGCGACCGGCTCGGCGTGGATGGTCAGCGCCGACGAACTCAGCACCACCGTGTGGCCCTGCTGCTGATGGGCCGCCACGACTTCCTGCATGTGCGGGTAAACCCGGCTGGTGATGTGGTCGGCGAAGAGCCGCTCACCGACGTCGTCGAGTTCGGTGATGGACTCGCCGCGCAGGTATCCCGCCGCGCGCATCAGCAGCCGCTCGAATTGCATGCGGCCCAACCGATATCGCACCGCCGCCTCGACGACGCCCAGCACCTCACCGGCCCGGGCCTGACGCCGGCGGATCCGGTCGCCGGCGTGTGCGGTGGCGGTGAACCCGGACACCAGCGTGCCGTCCAGATCAAAGAATGCTCCGATCCGGGCGCCGGTTTCGCTGCGGCCGATCTCGGCGATCAGATCGCGCGGTGATGCGGTCATCGGCGTCGATGTTACGTCTGCCGCCGCGAATCGCTGCCACCACGCGCCGCACGACCGGAGCCCAAACCGGCAGCTGATAGCGTGTTTGGCCTAGCGAAAGGAGGCCGGCGCCATGGCCAGTGAGACCAGTGAAACCACCGCGACCGATGTGCGGAACGCCCTGTCCGAGCAGGCCGCGGAGCTCGGCTGGCAGCGTACCCAGCGGGAGCGTGTCGACATCTACGGTCGCGGGGCTGCCCACGTGCACGCGGTGTGGCGCGACAGCGGCACCCTCAACGGCGGGGCCCACTATGACGACTCCGTCCTGCTCGCCTACACCACGGAGCTGGCGAAGATTCAGAGCTGGCTGGCCAGATAGGGCTTGATAACCGCGGCGGCTCCGGTTCGCAACGGTTGCATAACCGCCCCTCGTGTCACACGGGCAACATTTTTCACACGGCTAACTTCGGTCTCGACCTTGTAGTTATCGGGATGGGGAAGAAAGCCATGTCACGTATCCGTAATTGCCTCACCGTCGCGGCCGGCGCCGCCGCGGGACTGTTCCTGACGGCACTCGCCTCGAGCGCCACCGCCGGCGCGGACGCGGTGCCGATCAACCCGGGCCTGCCCGGCGTCGTCGAGCAGATGGTCGCCTCCTCGACCACCATCCCGCAACAGTTGCTGCAGACCACCACGTCGGCGCTGAGCGGAACCTCGGCAGCGCCGGCGGCATCGGCGGCGCAGTCGCCTCTCGCCACCGCGACCCTCAACGTTCCGCAGACCTCCGGTGCCATGGCGCCGGCGTCGCAGGCCGGCGGCCTGCCCGGACTGTCCGGCTTCCCGGCCAATCTGACGTCGGTGCTGCCGTTCCCGCTGCCGAACTTCGGGCCCACCACACCGGCGCCCACCGCGGTGGCGCCGACGGTCTTCGCGCCGTCGGCCCCGATGCCGCCGATGGAGGTCCTGCTGATTCCCGGCTTGCCCTGACGGTGAGGCCGTAACCTCGGACCGGTGAGCGCACGCGCAGGAATCGTGGTCACCGGTACCGAGGTACTCACCGGACGGATCGCCGATCGCAATGGACCGTGGCTGGCCGACCGGCTCCTGGAACTGGGAGTCGAGTTGGCGCACATCACGATCTGCGGCGACCGGCCCCGCGACATCGAGGCCCAACTGCGGTTCCTGGCCGGCGAGGGTGTCGACCTGATCATCACCAGCGGCGGTCTGGGGCCGACAGCTGATGATCTGACGGTCGACACCGTCGCCCGGTTCTGCGGACGCGATGTCGTGCTCGACACCGCGCTGGAAGCCCGGATCGCCGACATCCTCAAACCGATGATGGCGCGCTACACCGGGCCGGGCGCCCCGGATTTCGCGACGGTCCGGGCGGCCAACCGCAAGCAGGCGATGGTTCCGGCCGGCGCGACCGTTCTCGAACCGGTGGGTACCGCGCCCGGTGTGGTGGTGCCCGGCTCTCCGACGGTGGTGGTGCTGCCCGGGCCGCCACGCGAGCTGCAACCGATGTGGCACAAGGCGATAGCCACCGCCGAGGTGCGGCAGGCGATCGCCGGTCGTACCCGCTACGAACAGCAGACCGTGCGGATGTTCGGGCTGCCCGAGTCCGGTCTGGCCGACACGCTGCGGCACGCCCAGGAGGCCATCGCCGACTTCCTGCGGCTGGAGATCACCACCTGCCTGCGCCGCGGCGAGCTCGAGATCGTCACCCGCTACGAACCCGATGCCGCCGCGACCTACGGCCAGCTGCTCGCGCTGCTGCGCGAGCGGCACGCCCGGGCGATCTTCTCCGAAGACGGTTCGCGCATTGATGATCTGGTGGCGGTGCAGCTGGCCGGCCGGTGGATCGCGACCGCGGAATCGTGCACCGCCGGGCTGCTGGCAGGCAGACTGGCCGACCCGCCCGGGGCCTCGGCTTACCTCGCCGGCGGGGTGGTCTCCTACGCCAACGACGCCAAGGTTGACCTGCTCGGCGTCGACGCTGCCCTGATCGCCGAGCACGGCGCGGTCTCCGAGCCGGTGGCCGAGGCGATGGCTGCCGGTGCGCTGCGCCGCTTTGCCGCCGATACGGCGGTGGCGATCACCGGAATCGCCGGCCCCGGTGGCGGAACACCGGACAAGCCGGTGGGAACCGTGTGCTTCTGTGTCGCGCTCGGGGACGGTCGGCTGCTCACGCGCACGACTCGGCTGCCGGGGGAGCGGGCCGACGTCCGCGAACGCTCGACGACGGTGGCCATGCATCTGCTGCACCGCGCGTTGTCAACCGCGTGATTGCGACCGCGACCGGTGGTATGAACATCTCACCGAGGAGTTGCGGATGTGAACACGACGTGGTTGAGCGGATCCGGTTACTGGTTGGGCCGGCTGGTGCTGGAACGCGGCATCGCCGCGATTTACGTCCTCGCGTTCGTCGCCGCCGCGCGCCAGTTCCGTGCCCTGATCGGTGAGCACGGCATGCTGCCGGTGCCGCGATATCTGCGCCGTCGGCCATTCCGGGTGAGCCCCAGCATCTTTCAGCTTTACTATTCGGACCGGTTCTTCGCCGCCATCTGCTGGCTGGGGGCAGCACTGGCAGTCGCGCTGGTGGCCGGCGCCGGCGAACTGGTCCCGCTGTGGGTGGTGATGGCGATCTGGCTGCTGTTGTGGGCGATGTACCTGTCGATCGTCAACGTCGGCCAGACCTGGTATTCGTTCGGCTGGGAATCGATCCTGCTGGAGGCAGGGCTGCTGGCGGTGTTCCTGGGCAACGACCGCGTCGCGCCTCCGGTGCTGGTGATGTGGTTGGCCCGGTGGCTGCTGTTCCGGATCGAGTTCGGGGCGGGGCTGATCAAGCTGCGTGGCGACTCCTGCTGGCGCGACCTGACCTGCCTGGACTACCACCACGAGACCCAGCCGATGCCGGGACCGCTGAGCTGGTTCTTCCATCACCTGCCCAAACCGCTGCATCGGATCGAAGTCGCCGGAAACCATGTCGCCCAGCTGGTGGTGCCCTTCGGGCTGTTCGCTCCGCAGCCGATTGCCGGGGCGGCGGCGCTGATCATCATCGTCACCCAGCTGTGGCTGGTGGCCTCCGGCAACTTCGCCTGGCTTAACTGGGTGACGATCGTTCTCGCCGCCAGCGCGCTCGACCAGTCGTGGTTCACCGGACTGCTTCCGAGCCTGCAACCCCCGGCGATGCCGGATCCGCCGACGTGGTTCGCCGCCGCTGCGATCGCCCTCGCTGTGATGGTCGTGGTGCTCAGCTATTGGCCGGTGCGCAACATGGCATCACGTAATCAGCGAATGAACGCCTCGTTCAACCCCTTTCATCTGGTCAACACGTACGGGGCATTCGGGACCGTCGGACGCTCGCGGCAAGAAGTGGTCATCGAGGGGACCGCCGACACTGAGCTCACCGACAAGACGGTCTGGCGGGAATACGAATTCAAGGGCAAACCCGGTGCCACTGATCGGCTGCCACGGCAGTGGGCGCCCTATCACCTGCGGCTGGACTGGCTGATGTGGTTCGCCGCGTTGTCGCCGACCTACGCGCTGCCGTGGCGCGACGCGCTGCTGCAACGTCTGCTGCGCAATGACCGCGACACGCTGCGCCTGTTGCGGCACAACCCTTTTCCGGACGAACCGCCGCAGTACGTGCGTGCACTCCTTTACGATTACCGCTTCACCACCCCGGCTGAGCGCCGGCGCGATCGGGCGTGGTGGCATCGCAGCCTGGTGGGCATCTACCTGCCGCCGGTCTCGGCTAGCGGGGTTTCGGGACCGCCCAGGCCCTGAGCATCGGCTACCCTGCGCCGATCCAGAGCACTGAAATCAGCACCGCGACCGCAAGCAGAATCAGCAGCACGGTGTCCTTGGTCGGAAGCTTGCGCGTCTCGGTGGGATTCAACCGCAGCTGCCGGGCGATCAGGAACAACGGAAACGTCACGCTGATCCCGATGAACAGCCCGCCCACCAGGTAGGCCCAAACATATGACACGCCGTGTTTTCGCGCCTCGACCACCATCAGCACGCCCGCGGCCAGACCGAACATCAGGATGTCGATCGTGACCGATCGCGACGCCGGGGTCACCCGCGTCTCGCGCCAGAAGCTGCTGAAGAAGTCCAGGGCGACGACCTGATAGCGCATGTTCTGGCTCCAGGTTGCGACGAAGGCGACCGCTGCGATCGTTGCGTACACGCCGCAGAGGACTCTTCGCGACATGGGCATCGATGGGGCATCACTGATCTCGGTCACCACTCGACGGTAGCGACCGCCAGCGGTGCCGAACCCGTTTTCGCTCTACAGTTCCAGCAGCACGGTCACCGGTCCGTCGTTGACCAGTTCGACCGCCATGTGTGCCCCGAACACCCCGGTCGCCACCTGCGCGCCCAACTTCCGCAGCGCCTCGGCGAACTCGGCCACCAGCGGCGCGGCGACGGCACCCGGAGCGGCGGCGTTCCAGGAGGGGCGCCGCCCCTTGGCGGTGTCGGCGTACAAGGTGAACTGGCTGACCACCAGGATCGGCGCGCCGATGTCGGAAGCCGAGCGCTGGTCGTCGAGAATCCTTAACTGCCATAGTTTTTCGGCAAGCCGCCGCGCCTTGGCCACGTCATCGTCGTGGGTGACCCCGACCAGTGCCACCAATCCTTGGCTTTCCGGCGTGATCGCGCCGACGGTTTCTCCGTCGACGGTAACCCGGGCCGACGAGACGCGTTGGACCAGAACCCGCATGGGCCCGACTCTAGGTAGGCTCGGCGATGGTGCGACCGGGAGGGGTGGTTCAGATGTCGGTGGTCGTCGCGTTCTCGGTCACGCCACTCGGCGTGGGCGAGGGAGTGGGTGAGCTCGTCGCGGAGGCGGTGCGGGTCGTGCGCGAGTCGGGTCTGCCCAACCGCACCGATTCAATGTTCACCGTGATCGAAAGCGACAGCTGGGCCGAGGCGATGGCAGTGGTGCAGCGGGCGGTGGAAGCGGTGGCGGCCCGCTCGCCACGGGTGAGCACGGTGATCAAGGCCGACTGGCGGGCCGGCGCGGTCGATGCGATGACCACGAAGGTGGCCTCGGTGGAGCGGCACCTGGCGGCGCCACCTAGTTGACGGCGACGTCGAGGATGGGTCTGCCCACGCCGGCGCCGGGTCCGTCGAAGTGCCACCACTCCCCGGAATAGCCGGCGAGGCCGCCGGCGTTCATCGCGTCGCGCAGGGCGGCGCGTTCGGCCGCGGCCCGCGCGCTGATCCCGCCGGCGAAGGCCGCCGCGCGCGGCGAGAAGTCGTCGAAGTCGGTGCCCATCTCGACCAGCCGTCCCTGCGGGTCGGCGGTCGTCACGTCGACCGACCGCCCGGTCTCGTGGCTGCGGGCCAGCGGGCCGGGCCGGGCCACCCAGTTCGGATCCGGCACGACCTCGAACATCCGCACCTGCACGTCGTGCGGCCGGTAGCAGTCCCAGAACACCAGCGTCCGGCCCCGGCCGCGCAGCGCAGCGGCGGCCGCCGTCAAGCCCGGCGCCAGCGACTCGTGCACCAGGCAGCGGGCATCGGCCGGATACAGCTGCACGCCGGTGAAGTTGTTCGTCGTGGCATACCGCAGATCGAGGATCGCGTCCGGCACCGCGCTGCGGACGTCGACGAATCCGGCCGCGCGGGCCGCCGCCGACACCGGAGGGATGTCGGCCGCTGCGACACCGCAGCCGGTGGCCAGCCCCACCAGCAGCACGGCGCCGACTCTCCTCATGCCGGCACCACCACGGTCAGCGTCTTGCCCTCGCGTTCCACCCGCATCCCGGCCCGGCGGGCGATCGACGCCACGGCCGCGGCGTCGGTCGGGTCGGACCTGGTGGTGGCCAGCGCCCGGGCCAGCCTGCCCTTGTGCGCCTTGTTGAAGTGACTGACGCTGGCCCGCCGGCCGTCGGGATGTTCGGCGACCACGTCGACGCGGACCGCGCCGGGAATCTTGGCCAGCGCCGCATACGACCCGGACCGCAGGTCGACGATCAGCTCGGCGGCGGCGATCTCGGCCAGCACCGGCTCCAAGACGGGCCGCCAGCGCTGGGCCAGGCCCGGGCGCCCGGGCAGCTTCGAGGTCGCCGACAGTCGGTAGGCGGGCACCGGATCGGTTGCCCGCAGCAACCCGAACAGGGCCGAGCCGACCGCCAGCCGCTCGGCGGCACGGGTTGCCGCCGCGCCGCGTAGCGAGCCGATGTCGAGCGCCTCGTACAGCACGCCGGTGTAGCGGTTGATCGCCGGCGCTGTCGGCGCCGAACGCAACAGGGCGTTGCGGTCGATCTCGGCGTCCTGGGTGGCCGACAGCGCCAGCGCGCGCCGGCTGGCGTCCCGATCCGCGGCCAGGGCGACCAGCTCGTCGACCAGCGCCGCGCGCAGCTCGGTCAGCTGCGGGGACCCGAGTGCTTCCAGGCGCAGCCCCTGCCCGTCGCCGCCGGCCCGCTTGGTCTCCGACGGTGGCAGCAGCACGATCACAGCGCCGAGGTTAATCGAGCCGCTGCGCACACCAGCGCGGTGGCGAGCATCGCCGCTCCGAGGGTGTCGGTGAGGTAGTGGTAACCGCAGGCCACCAAACCGAGCATGCCCAGCAGGCTCAGCACCGTCGTCAGCGCCAGCGACCCGCGCCGGGCCCGGCGCGAACCGGCCACCACGACCAGCATGCCCAGCACCGCGACCAGCAGCGCGGTGTGCCCGCTGGGATAGGCCAGGTAGGGGCCGTTGCGCCGGTCGAAGAGGTACTTGAGGGCCTGACTGATCGCGGTGACCGCAAACGGGCAGACCAGCACCGCGAACGCCAGCGCCCACTGCCGCCGCAATAACGTGACCGCCAGACAGCCCACCAGCACCGCGAACACCAGCCAGCCACTGGTGAACGTCAGCAGCCACCGCGGCTGGCCACCGAGGAGAGCGTGGGTGCGATGGCTGAACCAGTCGTCGAAGGTGGTCGAGCCGCGGCCCACTGCCCAGCCCAGGGCCAGAGTGGCCAATAGTCCGACCAGCGGCCACCAGCGCAGCGCTGCGGCGAAGCCTCGGCTCAGGCCGACTTCTGGAACAGCGGCAGCAGCGCCTGGCGGCGCTGGTCGTTGCCGTCGGCGAGCGCGTGCAGCGCCTGCTCCACCGAACGTGCCGTCGGGAACATGGCGTCCTCATCGAAGTCGCCGAGCAGCTCGCTGACCGCCGGGCCCTCGATGAGCGTCCAGTCCACCCCCGCGGCGCGGCAGTCACCGTCGATGACACACAGCAGCCAGATACCGGCGGCTGCGAACGAGGTGACCCCGCTCAAGTCCAGCAGCAGCGGTTCCTTGGCGAGGACGAATCGACGAGCGTGCTCACTGAGCTGGTCCACGTTGGCGGAATCGATCCGGCCCCGGATCGTGATCACCGTCGCCAGGTGGCGGGAGTGTGCCCGGATCTGCGCACCACCGCAGTCGACGGTGGGGTTCTTCGGCTGACCGATCCGTGCTGCGCCCCGTGTGGTGATGGTGATAGCCATGCCCAGCCCCCGCTTCCAAATTGTCTGACCCCTGCCGGCTGATATCCGACCGTGACATTTCCGACGTTAGGCGGTGAAGTTAAGGCGCGTCGGGCGGCCGATTAACGCTTTGGTGAGATATCGAACGGCTCCGTCGTTCCGGTGAACGCCTCGATCCGGCCGTCGCGCTCCCGGGCGTCGCCGTGATAGCGCAGTCGATAGCGTCCCGCGGCGGTGTCCTCGGGCACCGCCCAGGTCACCGTCACGGTGGAGCCGCGACGGCCGGCGCGGCGCCAACGCAACGTCGTCGACCAGTCGCCGTCGTCTGCCACGGTGCTCCATCCCTCGCCGGTTTCGCGCTCAACCCGCAGGTAGGTGCCGCCGCGGTGCAGGTCGTTGTTCGGGTAGGCGCCGGCGAACACCGCCGCCACGGTGGCCCCGGGCTGATACCGCGGTTGCGGCGGCTGCAGGACGTCGCCGAACCGGTGGCCCGGGGCCGGTTCGTCCGGGTGCGGCCGGCGGCGTGACCGCCGGGCACGGGTCGGCGCGGCGGGTGCGTGGCCGTCCGGCGCCGGCCGCCGCTCGCGCATCGCGGTGGCCAGCCCGGCGACCACCTGTTGCAGCGCCGCCAGCTCCCAGCGGCCGAACATCGTGCTGCCGCCCTCGTAGCGCTGCTCCTCGTACTCCTCCGGCGTGGTGACGTAGTGCAGATAGCCGTTGCTGTAGCCGGCGACCAGCACGTCCCGCAGCTCGGCGCCCACGATCGCGGCCACGGTACGGCGCAATCGCAGTCCAGCCACGATCGTCACCTCGGCGGGGACCCCGATCAGATACAGCTGCCCGATGCGCAGCAGCTGGATGGGGCCACCGTTGGACATCAGTGCCAGGGTCTTGTTCAGCCGGCTGCCCGGGCCCATCGCCGCCTTGGGTGCGTGTGCGTCGCGTAGTCGCGGAGCCAGGCGGTAGACGGTGCTGGTGACCAGCGCATCGATGATGCGGTTGCGGCCCTGCCTGACCAGCGGATGCAGTGGCCCGGGACCCTCGTCGGTGCCGGCCAGCGCCGCCGCGCCGGCCAGCGCGGGTCCGGTGCGATGGGTTCGGCCGTCGCCGGTGAACTCGGCCGAGACCTCGAAATCAGACAGGTCGACGTAGCTGGCCAGCGCGTCCAGGCCGCCGGTGACCTCGCTGCCGTGCCCGGTCGTCAGGTCGGTGGCCGCGGCGGCCTGTCGGGCCCCGATGATCCGGGTGTTCTCGAACTCGTCCTCGGTGGGCCCGCTGCCGGGCCGGTGGTTGAGGTTGGGCGACATGTCCCCGGCGTTGGTCTGGGCGAAGGCCGCGACGAAGTCCGGCGGTTCGGACGCCAGGTAGTCGACGCCGCGGTCGAGGCGCTCCAGTTGGTAGGCGGCGTAGCCCTTGTTGTCGCCGCTGATCAAGGTGTTGCGGTTGGTCATGGACGTGCCGTGGGTGGCGAACCAGTTCACCGCGCCGACCAGCCGGCCGCCACGTTCGATGCGCAGCAGGGTGGTCTGCGGGTCGATGGCGTCGGGGAAGTGGGCGCGGTCGGCTTCGGGATTGCGGGCGAACGCCGACGGTGAGCGGTTGGTGCTGGCGTCGTGCAACCGGCCGACGGCGAGGCTCAAGGTGGCGGGGGCGAGGTCGGCATGCGCGCGCTGGACCGCCTCGCAGATGCCGTCGACGATCGCGGTGAACGTCTGCGGCCGAAACCCGCCGGTGTTGGAGTTGTAGAGCCGGTGATCGGAGTACCCTCCGGGCCCGCAATGGGTGTGCGTGGCGGTCAGCATCACATTGCGGAACGTGTACTGCTCGCCGTGGTCGGCGGCGAGGCGCCCGAGCACCGCGCGGTGCACGCTTTCCAGCAGCAGCGGCAGCTCGCAGACCACCAGCAGCAGCCGGGCGCTGGTGGGGGTGTCGACGAACACGAACGCCCGGGCCCGCAGCCGGTTGTGCAGCCCGGAAGTCTGCTGGGCGGCCACGCCGTAACCGAGCATTCCGCACTCGGCCGGCTCGCCGGTGATGTCGGCGATCCCGCGACCGACCCGATACTGCTCTGGCATCGGTTCAGTATTCACAACGGCCGGCAAAAACCCGGCAGGCACACCCGGCCGGCAACTGCACCGGGCACGGTCCCGCTGCTAGTCTGCGATGGCTGCCGGCCACCGGTTGCGGCTGCCGATAGTCGGGCCAGCTCGGCGGGCCCGCATCTCAGGCAGCCGAGACAGCAGAGCCCACCGGCGAAAGAGTGTCGTGCGCAGCGGAGAGATCAAAGCCCTCACCGGGCTTCGCATCATCGCCGCGGTATGGGTGGTGCTGTTTCATTTCCGGCCGCTGCTGCGACTGGCCTCACCGGCCTTCAGTGACGCGCTCGCCCCGGTGCTCGACCGGGGAGCCCAGGGCGTCGACCTGTTCTTCATCCTCAGCGGATTCGTGCTGACCTGGAACTACCTGGAACGGATGGGGGAGTCGTTCTCGCCGCGGGCCACCCTGCACTTCCTGTGGTTGCGGCTGGCCCGGGTCTGGCCGATCTATTTGGTCACCTTGCACCTCGCGCTGCTCTGGGTGATCTTCACTCTGCACGTCGGCCACGTGCCGACCGAAGACCTCAGCCGGCTGACCGCGACCAGCTACGTGCGCCAGCTCCTACTGGTGCAGCTGTGGTTCGAGCCGTTCTTCGACGGGTCCAGCTGGGACGGGCCGGCCTGGTCGATCAGCGCCGAATGGCTGGCCTACCTGTTGTTCGGCGGGCTGATCCTGGTGGTCTACCGGATGATGCGGGCGACGTCGGCGCGTGGCCTGGCCGCACTGGCGGTCATCGTCTCGCTGCCGCCGCTGTTGTTGATGCTCGCCACCGGCCAGTTCTACACCCCGTGGAGCTGGTTGCCGCGCATCGTCATGCAATTCACCGCCGGCGCGCTGGCCTGCGCTTCGGTGCGCAAACTGCGGCCCAGCGAGCGGGGCCGCCGCGCCGCCGGGTACTGCTCCGCGCTGCTCATCGCCGCGACCGTCGGCATCCTCTACTACTTCGATGCGCATCCGATCTCCGGGCTCCACGACAGCGGCGGTCTGGTCGACGTGCTGTTCGTGCCGCTGGTGATGGCGCTGGCGATCGGAACCGGCAGCCTGCCGGTACTGCTGTCGACGCGCCTGATGGTCTACGGAGGGCAGATCTCGTTCTGCCTGTACATGGTTCACGAGCTGGTGCACACCGCGTGGAACTGGACCGCCATACAATTCGAAATCATGCTGGACGAGGGGGCGACCGCGGCCAAGTGGATGGTGTGCGGGCTGTTGGCGGCGTCGACGTTGTTGTCGGTGCTGCTGTTCCACGGTGTCGAGGAGCCGGGCCGGCGCTGGATGCGCAGGATGATCGGTGCCCGGCCCGAGACGGCGCAGGTGCGTCCCGCCGAGGACAGGCTGGCAGTCGAACCGGTCGAGGAGATCCTTGATGAGCGCACCGCGGCGGTGCCGGTCAGTGTCTCCTGAAACGCTGACCGGCACCGCCGATCGGGGAGGCGAGCTGTGCGCCGGGTGATGACGTTCGCGGTCTCGCTGGCGGCGGTCGTCGTCGCCGTCGTGGCGGGAACCGGTTACCTGGCCGGCGATCACGACTCAGCCCGCCACTACGAGACCGTGCCGCTGAGCGCCTCCCCGATCCGAGTCGCCGTCATCGGCGATTCCTACACCGCCGGGTATGAAGACACCGGGCGCGGCGCGGCGAACTGGACCGAGCGGGCGTGGCAGATCCTGGCCGGCCGCGGCATCTACGTCAGCGCCGACGTGGCGGCCGAAGGCGGCGCCGGTTACGGCGTGCGCGGCAACCGGGGCGGTCTCTTCGGGGATCTGACGGCTCGGGGAGTACAGCCCGACGACGCGCTGGTGGTGTTCTTCGGCTCACGCAACGACCAGGATGTCGAACCGGGCCAGTTAGGCCGATTGATCGCCGACACCCTGGGCCTGGCCCGCCGAACGGCGCCGTCGGCTCGGATGCTGATCATCGGGCCGCCGTGGCCCACTGCGGACGTACCCGGCAACGTGTGGCGGATCCGCGACATCCTCAGTGCCGAGGCACGCGGGGTCGGGGCGGAGTTCGTCGACCCGCTGGCCGAACGCTGGTTCGTCGGCCGGCCGGAGCTGATCGGTCCCGACGGTGTACATCCCACCGACGCCGGGCACGCCTACATGGCCGACAAGATGGTGCCGCTGATCGCCGGCCAGTTACCCAAGCGCACCTGAGAAGGAGGATGAGCGCCATGCGAGTGTTGGTCACCGGAGGAACCGGATTCGTCGGCGGCTGGACCGCCAAGGCGATCAGCGACGCCGGGCACCGGGTGCGGTTCCTCGTTCGCAACCCAGCCGGCTTGCACACCAGCGTGGAGCGGCTCGGCGTCGACGTCTCGGATCACGTCGTCGGTGACATCACCGACGACGAGTCGGTGCGGCGCGCGCTGGACGGCTGCGACGCCGTCGTGCACGCGGCCGCGCTGGTCGCCACCGATCCCCGGCAGAACGACCAGATGATGGCCACCAATTCCGACGGCGCCCGCAACGTGCTCGGCGGCGCGGTCGAACTGGGGCTGGACCCGATCATTCACGTCTCGAGCTTCACCGCGCTGTTTCGCCCCGGCCTGCGTACGCTGCGCGCCGACCTGCCGGTGGCGGGCGGCTCCGACGGCTACGGCCGGTCCAAAGCCCGCGAGGAGCGCTACGTGCGCGGTCTGCAGGAAGCCGGCGCTCCGGTCAACATCACCTACCCGGGCATGGTGCTGGGCCCGCCGGTCGGAGACCGATTCGGTGAGGCGGGCGAGGGCGTGCGGGCCGCGTTGCAGATGCGGGTGATTCCGGGCCGCAGCGCGGCCTGGCTGATCGTCGACGTCCGCGACCTGGCGGCGTTGCACGTGGCGCTGCTTGAGCCCGGCCGCGGTCCGCGGCGTTACATGGCCGGCGGGCATCGGGTGCCCGCGCGGCAGCTGGCCGGGCTTTTCGCCACGGTGTCCGGTTCGGCCATGCTCGCCGCGCCGGTGCCGGACGTCGCGCTGCGCTGGGCCGGGCGCCTGCTGGATCAGGTTGAGCGGGTGCTGCCGATCAGCACGCCGCTCACCGCGGCCGGGATGCAGTACTACACCCAGATGCCGGCCTCCGACGATTCACCGGCCGAACGTGACCTCGGCGTCGTGTTGCGGGATCCGCAAGAAACCCTGGCCGATACGGCAGCGGCGATCCGCGGGTAGCCGGCTATGGATTACCGCTGGGCGCTGGTGCGGAATCGGTCTCGGTAGGCCTTCGGCGAGATGCCGAGGTGAGTGGCGAAGACTCGCCGCAACGTCTCGGTGCTGCCGAAACCGGCCAGCCGCGCCGTGTCGGTGACGCTGCGGCCGGAGTCGAGCGCGGCGCGGGCGATGTCGATCCGGACCGTTTCGACGTAGCGGGCCGGGGTAATGCCGAGCTCGGCGCGAAACAGCCGGGTCAGTTGGCGGGTGCTCAGCGACGCCCGGGCGGCGAGGCTCTTCACGGTGTGTCCGGCTCCGGGATCGGCCGCGATCGAGTCGAGAACACCCCGCAGCGTGGATTGCGATGGCGGAGAATAGCTTTCAACCAGGACCGAGAACTGCGATTGACCGCCCGCGCGCTTGAGGTACACCACCAGGGTTCGGGCCACCTCGCGGGCGACCTCGGTACCGTGGTCCTGCTCGACGAGGGCCAACGCCAAGTCGATGCCCGACGACACTCCTGCCGAGGTGAAGACGTCGCCGTCGCGGACGAAGATGGCATCCGGTTCGACGGTGATGTCGGGGAAGGCGCGGGCCAGTAGCCCGGCATGGCGCCAATGGGTGGTGGCGCGACGGCCGCTGAGCAGCCCGGCCTGAGCCAAGACGAACGAACCGGTGCACACCGAGGCCAGCCGCCGGGTACGGGTGGCCGCCGTCTTCAGTGCGTCGACCAGTTCGGGATCGATCGGCCGGCCGACCAGCGCATCACCGCCGGCGACCATCACCGTGTCGGCGGATTCCAGCGCCGAGATCCGGCCGGTGGCTGTGAACGGCACCCCGATCGAAGTCTGCACCGGGCGACCGTCCACCGAGGCGACGGTCAGCCGATAGTCCGCGCCGAACCGGTTGGCTTCGGCGAACACCTCGGCCGGTCCCGCGATGTCCAGAAGTTTCACGCCGTCGAAGACAACGAGCATCACCGGCTTGCTCACCGAACCGCCCTCATACCTGCGGCATCCGCGCACTCAGCTGCGCCAGGGTCAGCCGTTCGCGTCCAGCGTCGTCGAGGTAGGGGATACCGATCCCGTACTCCTGCCAGCGGGCGGCGATACGGGCTTCCAACTCCGGGGCGAGTCGGTCGGTCGGCGGGAATCGCCGCCCTCCCCAGGCCGGTCTGGGGTCGATGTCCCAGCTGCGGGTGGCGTCGATGAGCACTCGGGTCCATTCGCCGCTGCCGTATTTGTTCGTGTCGTTGCGTTCCGGCGGGGTGGACGGATCCAGTGAGGAGCCCAGGCCCGGCCCGAAGAAGGCGATGTCGCCGCGTCCGGCGTTGACCCGGTAGGACATCGCCCAGTCCAGGGCGGCCGGGTCGTGGATGTCGATGTCCTCCTCGACGACCATGACGTTCTTGTGGAACCACATCGAGCCCCCGGTGCCCCACAGCGCCGAGGCGATCTGTTGGGCGTGACCCCGGTAGCGCTTCTGGATCTGCACCACGGTGTTCTGCCCGTTGGTGACCTCGCTCATCCACAGGTCGGTGATGCCGCCGATACCGAGATCGTCGAGCACGTTCCAGCTGATGGCCGAGCGAGCGAAATTGACGATGCTGTCCTCGTTGAGCAGGCCCGGCCGGATGCCTTCCAAGGTGCCGCGCAGCACCGGATCATCGCGGTGGGTGATCCGGGTGACGCGCAGTACGGGCGCGGGTGCCGCATCGCCGATGAAGCCCGGGTATTCAGCGAACGGGCCCTCCATCACGAAGGTCGCCGGGTCGGGATCGATGTATCCCTCGACGACGATCTCGGCGCTCGCCGGCACATGCAGCGGAACCGACTCGCAGGCCACCAGCTCCACCGGGCGGCCCAGCAGGGCACCCATCATGTCCCACTCGCAGATGTTCTTCGGAAACGGGCTGCCGGCGCAGAACGGCAGCACATCGTGCCATCCGTACACCACCGCCACCGGCATCGGCTCCGGTTTGTACTGCGCCATGTGGCCGCCCCAACCCTGGCTGGGAACCAGCAGTTTGGCGATCTTGTCGCGGTCGACGATCATGCCCCGGTACAGGCCGATGTTGTCGCGGCCGGTCACGGTGTCCTGAGTGATGACGCCGCAGAACGTATCGATGTAGCGACCGCCGTCCTCGCCATGCCATTTCGGCACCGGGAACTCCCGCAGGTCGATGTCGGCGCCTGCGATGATGTTCTGCTTGACCGGTCCGGTCACGACGACGCGCGGGGGGACCGGGTTGCGGAACGCCTCCCGAAGATGACGCACCATAGCCGAATCGCCGGTGCCCTCGGGCAGGCCCAGCAGCAACTGGACCTGGCGCCGGCTGCCGATCGCCGACGTCAACAGTTTGGTGCACCGGGTGTCTTCATGGCCGGTGATGTTTTCGAACAGCAGCGCCGGGCCACCGAGGCACAGATTGGCACGGGTGATCGCACCGATCTCCTCATCCCAGTCGACGGCCGCGGTGATGCGGCTCAGTTGTCCGGCGGCCTCGAGGGTGTCCAGCCAGCTGCGCAGATCCGGACTTGTGTGCCGATCCGGCTGCCCGGCGGAGTCTGCAGTACCGGAAAGGGTTGGCGCGGTGCTCATTGCGCGCTCCGCACTACGGCCAACCGCGCGTGCTCGGGGTCGTCACCGGCGTGGTCGCCGCTCGCCGAGATCGGGCGGTGATCGTCTTTCCAGCGGTCGATCAGCGAATGTTCGATCCCGAGTTGATCGATGATGCGGCCGACCACGTAGTCGGTGACCTCTTCGACCGTGCTGGGTCGGGCGTAGTAGGCCACCGTCGGGGGAAAGATCACCGCACCGGCCCGCGCCAGGTAATGCATGTTCTCCAAATGGATCTCGCTCAGCGGCGCCTCCCGGGTGACCAGCACCAGCCTGCGCCGTTCCTTGAGCGTGACATCGGCGGCTCGGCTGATCAGGTTGTCGCTGAAACCGATCCGGATGGCGCTCAAGGTTTTCATGCTGCACGGGCACACCACCATGCCGTCGGTGCGGAAGGAGCCACTCGAGATGCCGGCCGCCAGATCGCGGGCACTGTAGGCACGCGTGGCCATCGCCCGCACGTCGGCGACACTGAAGTCGGTCTCGATTTTGATCGTCGCCCGGGCCCACTCACTGAGGACCAGATGGGTTTCGACGCCGAGCTGCGCCAGCGCTTCCAATAGACGGATTCCCAGCGCAGCGCCGGTCGCTCCGGTCATACCAACCACTATTCGCATCTGCTTCCTCCTCCTCAACGCCACCTCAGTCTGCGGCGACCGCCTCCCGGCGCAGAGGGGCATTTCCGCCGCGCATCGCACAGAATGCGACGTGTCGACAGGCGTCAGGTCGCCATACCCAACGCGGGTCAGGCGGGACTGGTTTTCGGCCAACCACCTGGTCTCCTGGCCGGGTTCGGGCAAGACCAACCCGGCTTCCATGGCGTTCGCCGGGTCGGCCTCGGTGAGCACGACCAAAAACTCGGCCTCCGGTTGCCCGGTGACATCGGCCCACATCCGCGAGAATTGACGCAGCATCTGCTGGCGGGTGTCGAGATCGCGCCCGTGGCGGATCAGTCCGACTAGGTACGAGTGGGCGGCGGTCTTCCCGCACGTTCCTGGTAGGCGGGTGATCCCAGCACTTGCCGCCGGAAACCGCTCGGCGTGATCGCGTGCCGCCGGCGCATCACGGTGGCGAGATGTTGGGAACTGGCGAATCCGCATTGGTGAGCGATCTCGGTGACGCTCAGCGACGAGGTCACAAGCAGTTCACACGCCCGCGCGAAGCGGCGGTTCATCAGCCATCGGCGCGGTGGCTCGCCGGTCGCGTTTCGAAAGAGCGCGGCGAGGCGTGGCACTGACAAGCACACGGACGCAGCGATCTCGCCGAGGTCAAGCTCGTCGGCAAGGTGCGCCTCGAGGTATTCGATGGTGCGACGCAGACGCCAATCGTGGTAACCGGCACCAAGTCTGGGTGAGAGGGCCGGCGAGCCGGAAATGCTCGAATGCCGTCGCAGCAGACCCGTCACCAGTTGCTGGCCCAACGCGCTGAGCATCGTCCGGGAAATGCTGTCGCCGCAAGTCATCTCACGCAGGATCTGCCGGAAGACGAATTCGACGAACGGATCGTGGGAACACATCGGGTCGACGAGAGTTACCGTCCGGCCGACGGCCAGCACACCGCTGTCGACGGCCAGCCGCTCGACCAGGGCGTGCCGCACGTACACATGCAAATAGGTGAACGGCTGGTCGGAGATGAACAGCCCGCGCGGTTGCTCGCCGGCCACCACCATGTTCAGGTGGAATGCCGGATGCGAGCGGCTCCATTTCAGCCGGCCGTCGCCGAAGTAGGTGTGGTGGTGGCGTCCGCTGATCGGCATCGCAATGGCGTCGGTGGTTCGGTCTGCGCTGCGGGACAGTTCGTAGGACGGTTTGTTGCGGAACCGCCAGATCGCCGCCGATAGCGACCCGTCCGGCGTGGCGAGGCGGCGTTCCGGGGCAAAGCCCAGTCGGTGCGCGATCACATCAGGAACCGATATCGGAGCTGCCGTCACCCCAGCAGTGTCCGCCTCGGTGCGGCGCACGCGCCGGGGCCGATGCGACATCTTTCCCACAACAGCCGACATCGCGAGCCGGCGCCAACAGTCGGTGCGCGTCCGGTGTACACGCCGCCCGTCGCAGACACGCCCTGGCCTCACCGCTTTGGTAAGACCACGGGGCGGTCGCGGCGCTCGGTGCCGTGCCGACGTAACCACGCTCAGCAGAGGAGAAGTCATGCAGTTGTTCTGTCACCCAGGCGGAACCGCCGGGGGGCCCGCCGCCCGGATCCGCTTGTGCGTCGCCGCCGGCGCCGCGGCCGCAAGCGCGAGCGTCGTCGTGTGCTTTCTACCGGTGAGCGAGACCGGCATAGCCCAGATTCGTCGGGACGTGGCGCTGACCGCCGGCCGGTTCGACGTCGAGGCTGCAGCCTTGGCCAACGTCACCGACCCGGTCCCGGTCGGCCCCAGCGCAACGGGCGCTGACGCGTTCACGATCGGCGGTTTCACCTTCGATCCGGTCAACGGTGACGAGGAGGGTTTCGGCCTCATCCACCCGCTCACCAGCGCTCCGCCCCTGCTGACCCTGGGAGGGGGATTCGCATTGGGCGGCCCCATGGCCGGCCAGGAATTCGAGGTGTTCGACCCTGCCGACGGCGCCGACCTCGGCAGCATCAACACCAGTGTGGTGGTCGCGAACCTGGCGGGCTTCACCAATACCCAGTTCACCGTCGTCGGCGCGCCGCCGGCGACCGATGTGCCGCTGCCGACGGTGGGTTCGGTCTACGACGTGTTCAACCTTGGTGGCGGGTTCGCGAACGTCTACACCGCCATCGTGGGTGCCGACGGCGGCCCGGACACCGTCACTGACACCTTCCTGACGCCGTTCGGAAACATCGATCTGACCCCGCTGTTCGGCGGTATCGACGCGGCCGCGCTGCTGCAACCCGGCGACGCATTCGCCGCGCTGGAAGCGGGAGCGGCCGGCGGGGGCGAGGACGCCTTTGCCATCGGCGGGTTCACCCTGGATCCGTTCAGCAAAACCGGCGACTCCATAACAGAGGGCTTCACCCCGGTCGCAGCACTGACTGGGGCCGCGCCGTTCCTGAACATCGGGGGCGGTTCGATCGAGGATGTCACAAACGGCGGAATCATCCTGGCTCCACAGAGTTTCGACGTCTACAGCGGCTCCGGTGACGCGGTCACGCAGATCGGGACCATCGACACCGCCGTGCACGTGACCAACCTGCTGGGGCTGACCAACACCCAGCTGATGGTCACCGGTGGAGAAGGCGACGGCCTGCCCGCGGTGGGCACGGTGTATGACGCCGTCAATTTCGGCGGCGGATTCACGAACATCTACACCGCCACCCCGGGAGCCGACGGTGTCGTCACGGACACCCTGATCACCCCGATGGGGAGCATGGACCTCAGCTCACTGTTCGGCGGTATCGATGTGGCGGAACCGCTGAATCCGGGCAATGCGTTCACGGAGTTGGCCGAAACGGCAGTCGGCAAGGATGCTTTCAGCATCGGCGACACCACGTTCGATCCGTTCACCGGGGCCGGCAGCAACGCGACCGAGGGCTTCGCCCCCGTGTTTCAGACCATCGGGGCACCACCGCTGCTCAATATCGGCGGCGGTACCGCCACCTTCCCCGGCACCTCGATCCTGCTGGGGCTGGCAGAGCAGGACTTTCACGTCTACGACGGAACCGGGGCCGATGCCGAGCAGCTCGGCAGTGTGCACACTCAGCAGACTGTGACACAGCTGCTGGGCCTGACCAACAGCGAGTTCACCGTCGACGGCGTCACCGCCGCCACCGGCGTGGACACCGCGGACTTGCCCGCGATCGGCTCGGTGTACGACGTGCTCAACTTCGGCGGCGGTTTCGCCAACGTCTACACCGCAATCCCAGGACTGGACGACGCCGGGGGCACCGTTACCGACATCTTGGTGACGCCGTTGGGGAACGTGGACCTCAGCGCACTGTTCGGCGGCTTCGACGCCTCCTCGCTGCTGGACCCGGGGGATGCTTTCCTCGGCCTGGACATCTAGGCAGTCCAGTCGTCACCACGGCCCGGGCGGTAGGTTCCTACCGCCCGGGCCGTGCGCTTTTCGTCGCAGCCGAGCGTCGCATTCTGTGGGAACTACGGCACATCTGCCACGACTGGATTGCCGGCTGGGCGACCAGAATCGGATCGAAGTGTTGTTGAGAGGAGAAGACATGCCCGAGATCAGGCTGGACCGACGAGTGTTGATCACCGGCGCATCCAAGGGAATTGGGCGGGCGGTCGATCGTCCGGGTGGACGGCGGCGGAAGCCTTCCCGGGTGAGTACAGTCGCCGAAACGAAAGGAGCCGGAGCGATGAGCGCAGCACTGGAAACCGTTGCCGGGATCGCGATCCCCGACACCGCGCTGGTGCGCGATGCCACCGACTACATCCGCGACGTCGAGAACGACCTGCTGTTTCATCATTCGCGCCGAGTGTTCTTCTTCGGTGCCCTGCAAGGCCACCGGCGCGGACTGACCCCCGACCTGGAACTGCTCTACGTGGGGGCGATGTTTCACGACCTCGGGCTGACCGAGCGATACCGCGAGTCCGCACTGCGCTTCGAGGTCGACAGCGCCAACGCCGCCCGAGACTTCCTGGTGGAGCGCGGCGTCTCCGAGGCCGATGCCCGCACGGTCTGGCTGGGCATCGCGTTGCACACCACCCCGAACATCCCGGAGTTCCTCGACCCGGAGATCGCGCTGGTCACCGCCGGCGTGGAGACCGACGTGCTCGGCATCGGCCGCGACGATCTGGCGCCGGACCTGCTGGCGGCGGTGACCGCCGCGCATCCACGACCCGACTTCAAGCGCCGCATCCTGCAGGCCTTCACCGAGGGCTTCCGACACCGGCCGGACAGCACGTTCGGCACGGTCAACGCCGATGTGCTGGCACACTACGACCCGTCGTTCGTCCGCGGCGATTTCGTCGAGACCATCCTGGGTAACAGCTGGCCGGAGTAGCCGCTCCGCCCCGGCAGCGCGCTCAGTCCTCTTTGCCGATCAGCTTGCCCAGCGCAAGCCGGTCCGGCGCCAGCAGTTCGTCGATGCGCGACTGGTTCACATCGGCGACGATGATCTCGCCGACTTCCTGGTGGACGCTGCTGAAGATGCCGTGGGCTTTCATCTTCTCGGTCTGATACAGGTTGTCCTGGGTTGGCGTCACGTAGTGCACCGCCGCTGCCTTGAACCGGTTGACCAGCCACAGGTGGATCAGCGTCATCAGCCGCTTCTGCCGGAACTTCTCGGCGAACGTGTTCTGGTCGCGCACCGTCAGGATGCTGCGGCCGTGCCGGTCCTTGATCGGGTCGACGATCACGTTGGCGAGCTTCTCGTCGTCGTCGTTGTAGATCCCCAGTTCCAGCACATCCGATCCGGGGCGGGTCGGGCGTAGCTGCACCCGCAGCTTGTCGGTGAGCTGGTAGTGCGCGCCCCACATCGCCAGCCATTCCTCCAGCAGCTTCTTGGGCACCTCGGTCTGCACCAAGTGCTGATGCTGGGTGGAGCCGGCGCCCATCGCCTTGGTGGTGGCGGTGCGGCCGGACGAGGCGGCCAGCGCGGCATCGCTGCGCGGCCCGCCGACCAGGGTCTGCGGGGTCCGGTACGGCGACTCGACCAACCGCATCTTGCGCTGCAGCCGGGCCAGCGCCAGCATGCCGTCCTGCAGCAGGGTGGCCGCGAACTCCTCGGAGGCCACACCGTCGACCTGATGTCCGCCGTAGGTGATGAAGTTGAAGACGAAGCCCAGCTTGCCGATCTCGGCCGGGAAGGCTCGCATCTCGTCGTCGGTCATGCCGGTGGTGTCCCAGTTGAACGAGGGCGACAGGTTGTAGGCCAACATCTGGTCGGGGTACACCGCGTGGATCGCCTCGGCGAACTCCCGGGCGTCGTCCAGGTCGGCGGTCTTGGTCTCCATCCACAAGATGTCGGCGAACGGGGCGGCGGCCAGGGACTTGGCGATCGCATACGGGATCCCGCCGCGCACCTGGAAGTAGCCCTCGGGGGTTTTCGCCCGATCGCAGTCCCAGCCCGGGTCGGCATTCAACTCCGCCGCTTTGGCCCGCGCGGTGTACAGCGGTGCCCTTGCGGCGAACTCGCGCCACTGCGCCGCGCTCATCTCTTTCGGCTCGCCTTCACGTTCGGCGAAGTCCAGCATCTCGGCGACGGCGTCGCCGAACGTCATCAGCCCGGCGTCGTTCTGCCAGGCCTCCACGAACTTCGACTCGATCTCGTCGAACACGGTGTCCACGGACCGCTGCCCGTCGCTGCGCCACCCCTCGGCCGCCTTGGTGACCAGCGCGGTGATGCCTTGCCGCTCCAACCAGGCATCGGCCTCGGCGTACTCGCCTTCGGGCAGCGCGTAGAGCAGGTGACCGTTGATCTCGGTGATCCCCGCCGTGTGGAAGCGTCGGGTCATCGCCAGGAAACAAGCCTTGTAGGACGGGATCTTCAGGTTGGTGGTGCCCAGGATGAATGGCTGATCGCGCTCGTCGGAGCGGCTCTCGACCAGGTTGGCCGCCTCGGCGTCGGTGCGCGCCACGATGATGCCGGGCACCCCCATCATGTCCAGCTGGAACCGGGCGGTGTTCAGCCGCTTGATCTGCTCGTCCGAGGGCACCAGCACCTTGCCGCCCTGATGCCCGCATTTCTTGGTTCCGGGTCGCTGATCTTCGATGTGATAGCCGGGGACACCGGCTTCGACGAAGCGCCGGATCAGGTTGCGCACGTGCGGATCACCGCCGTGACCGGTGTCGGCGTCGGCGATGATGAACGGCCGGTAGTCCACCGCCGGGTTTGCCGCGCGCTGCTCGTCGGTCATTCGCAAACGCAGGTACTGCTGGTTTCGGTCAGCGGTGAGCAGCGCCCGCACCAGCCCGGCTGCCTCGTCGGGCACCTGACTCAGTGGGTAGCTGGCCAGGTCGGGGCCCGGATCTTCGGAGATGGATCCCTTGGCCGACGTCGCCCAGCCGCCCAGATAGATCCCCTCGATGCCGACCCGCTTCATCACCACTGCCTGGCCCGGTGAGTAGGGGCCGAACGTGGTGATGCTCTTCTTGGCGGCGAACAGCTCTCGCAGCCGGGCGTAGAAAGCGGTCGCCGCTTCGCGCGCCACGATGTAGTCGGCCGGGATGGTGCCGCGCTGCTCGACCACCTGGCGGGCGGAGTACAGGCGGGTGATTCCTTCGAAACGCGGGCTGTCGAAATATTGCTGGGTCGCCTCGATGTCAGCCTCGATGTCTCGTTGGCCTGGTGCACTCGCGTTTGTCTCGATGGTCGTCATGGAATTACGCTCCTGTTCGCCCCGGTTCGTGCGGCGGTTCCAGCTTCGGCTCTCCTTCGTCGAGCCTCGCTGAACCGCCGGGTTCGCACGTGTTACTCCCACGATTGTGCCGCTGCTCGCTGAACGATTACCCACTTTTGCCGTACATCTTCGGCGCGCCGCCGGCGACGCCGCGGAAGTTGCGTGAAGCCGGTGGATGCGGGTGATTTCGTGGCTAGGCTGATGAGTTATGACGGCCGGGTCAGACCGTTGGGCCACCCCTTGGGGCCAGCCGCCGCAGCGGATCGCTTCGGTGGATCACCCGGTCGGCCGCTGGGGCGCGCGCCGGATGAGCCGGCGCTTCGCCGGTGTCGGCGTCCAGATCCCGGCCGCCCGCCTGCGCGAGTTGACGGCCGGCGCACCGCTGGCGGCCGCGGAGTCGGTCGACTACATGTTCGCCCTCACTGCGACCGCCATGAAACGCGAGCAGCGCCTGGCCCGCTCACGGCGCAACCGCCGCCGCCTCGTGCACGCCCTCATCGTGGCCGGGCTGATGCTGGCCGCGCTGAACCTGCTGATCTGTATGGGCTACGTCTTCATCATCATGGCGCTGCACGAACCGGTGATGTGATCAGAACCCTAGACTGCAGGGCATGGATCACCCGACGCACCCGGCGGCGCTCAAGGGCCTGATCCAGATCGAGGAGTGCCTGGACGCGCACGGCGGCATCGTCTTACCGCCGGGGGACACCCTGATCTCGCTGATCGAGCGCAACATCGCCAATGTCGGCGACGCGGTGGCGTTTCGCTACCTCGACTACGCCGGACCGGTCGAGGGCGGCGCCATCGAACTGACCTGGGCGCAATTCGGCCGGCGGTTGCGCGCCATCGCCGCCCGGCTGCAAGAGGTCACCGAACGCGGCGACCGGGTGGCGATCCTGGCGCCCCAAGGCCTCGACTACGTCGCGGGGTTCTATGCGGCGGTCAAGTGCGCAACCGTCGCGGTGCCTTTGTTCGCCCCCGAGCTGCCGGGGCACGCCGAACGCCTCGACACCGCGTTGCGCGATGCCACCCCGGCCGTGGTCCTGACCACCGCGGCGGTGCAGCGGATCGTCGAAGACTTCCTGCGCGCGCTGCCGCCGCAGGTGCAGCCGCACGTCGTCGTCATCGACGAGATCCCCGACTCGGCCGCCGTGGAGTTCGTGCCGGTGGATATCGACGTCGACGGGGTATCGCATCTGCAGTACACCTCGGGCACTACCCGACCGCCGGTCGGTGTGCGGGTGACCCACCGCGCGGTGGGAACCAACCTGCTGCAGATGATCCTGTCGATCGACATGCTGGACCGAAACACCCACGGGCTCAGCTGGTTACCGCTCTACCATGATATGGGCCTGTCGATGATCGGGTTCCCCGCCGTCTACGGCGGACACTCCACGCTCATCTCGCCCACGGCGTTCATCCGCCGGCCGCAGCGCTGGATCCGCGCCCTCTCGGATGCCTCGCGCCGCGGCCGGGTCGTCACCGCGGCACCGAACTTCGCCTACGAATTGACCGCTCAGCGTGGGCTGCCCGCCCCGGGCGCCGACATCGACTTGTCGAATGTGGTGATGATCATCGGGTCCGAGCCGGTGAGCATGCCGGCGATCACGGCGTTCAACGAGGCCTTCGCGCAGTACGGGTTGCCGCGCACCGCGATCAAGCCGTCCTACGGGATCGCCGAGGCCACGCTGTTCGTGGCGACGATCGATCCCGACGCCGAAGCGAGCGTGCTGCACCTAGGGCGCGAGCAGCTCGGCGCGGGGCGCGCGGTGCCGGTGGCCGCCGACGCCCCCGATGCGGTGGCACAGGTGTCGTGCGGCCGGGTCGCGCGCAGCCTGTGGGCGGTGATCGTCGACGCCGACGCCGGCCAGGAACTGCCCGACGGCCACATCGGCGAGATCTGGTTGCACGGCGACAACGTGACCGCCGGCTATTGGGGCCGCCCCGAGGAGACGCGGCGGGTCTTCGGCGCTCGACTGCGGCGTCGGCTGGCGCAGGGCAGTCACGCGCAGCGGGTGCCGAGCGACGGAACCTGGCTGCGCACCGGCGATCTGGGGTTCTATCGCGACGGCGAGCTTTATGTGACCGGCCGAACGGTGGACCTGATGACCATCGAGGGCCGCAGCCATTACCCGCACGATATCGAGAAAACGGTCGCGCAGGCCTCGACGATGGTGCGCAGCGGCTACGTGGTCGCGTTCACCGCAGACGCGAGCGACGGGCTGGTCATCGTCGCCGAGCGCGCCACCGGCACCGGCCGCAAGGATCCCGCGCCGGCGATCGACGCGATCCGGGCGGAGGTGTCGCGGGTGCACGGGCTGACCGCCGCCGACATCCGGTTCGTGCCGGCCGGGGCGATCCCGCGCACCACCAGCGGCAAACTCGGTCGTACCGCGTGCCGTGCGCAGTACCTCGCCGGCGGGCTGGATCCGCGCTGACGGCGCCGCACAGCGGGCGCACAGCGCAGACATGCCGGGCACCAAAAATAGCTAGATAACCTTCCTAAATCGTCTCGTCGGCGCGGATCGCCGGCCAGGTCATAAGGGGAGGCAATGGATTTCGGAGCCTTGCCGCCGGAGATCAATTCGGCGCGGATGTACGCCGGCGCCGGCCCGAGTTCGCTGCTGAGTTCCGCAACCGCCTGGCAGGAGCTGGCCGCCGAGCTCAATTCGGCCGCAGCGTCCTACGGCTCGGTGGTCGAAGGCCTGACCAGCGGGGCATGGACCGGGCCGTCGGCACTGGCGATGGCGGCTGCGGCCAGCCCCTACGCCACCTGGCTCAGCGCGACCGGCGCCCAGGCCCAGCAAGCGGCCGCCCAGCTCACCGCGGCGGTCGGGGCATATGAGACCGCCTACGCGGCAACCGTTCCGCCGCCGTTGATCACGGCGAACCGCAGCCTGCAGACAACGCTGATCGTGACGAACATCCTGGGCCAGAACACCGCGGCGATCGCGGCAACCGAGGCGGAGTACCTGGAGATGTGGGCCCAGGACGCCGCGGCGATGTACGGCTATGCCGCGGCGTCGGCGGCGGCCACCCGGGTCACGCCGTTCACCTCGCCGCCGCAGACCACCGACCCGTCCCGACAAGCCAGCCAGGCCTCGTCGGTAGCGCAATCTGCTGCGGCCACCACCGGAGCCGACACCGAGACCTTGATGAGCCAAGGGCCGCAACTGATCTCGACGACTCCGGCGGCGCTGCAGACGCTGGCGGCGCCGGTGACCGAGACGCCGTCGGGTACTTCGACGGCATCACTGTCCAGCCTGACCTCGCTGACCATGCCGCTGCGCATGGCGATGATGCCGATGAGCATGCTGATGCGGATGCTGATGACCGGGACCAACGGAGCCAAGGGTGCTGCCGCTGGTCTGGCCGCTGCCCCGGCAGCGGCGGCCGGTACCGCCGGTTCGGTGACACTGACCGGCTTCACCGGAGGGCAGGCTGCCACGGCCGGCCTGGGCCGGGCCGCCTCGATCGGGGCACTGTCGGTGCCGCCGGCCTGGACCGGCATGGGGGTGGCCACCACTCCGACGGCCACGGCGCTGCCGATCACCGGCGCTGTCGCTCCGGCGGGGGTGGGGACCGGGTCGGCGATTCCTCCGCTGGTTCCGTTCGGGAACCTGGGCGGCCGGGGCGGTTTCGGTCCCTCCGCCACCCAGTACGACTTCCGTCCTACCGTGATCCCACGGTCACCGGCAGCGGGGTAGTCGCCGCAGGCTGGACTTTGTGAATCCTTCTGGGCCACCAGAACCAGCGGCCGAGCAGGGCGGCGATCGACGGTGTGAGGAATGATCGCACGATGAGGGTGTCGAACAGCAATCCGATCCCGATTGTGGAGCCGGCCTGGCCGATCGAGTACAGGTCGCTGACCGCCATCGACATCATCGTGAACGCGAACACCAGGCCCGCCGCGGTGACCACCGATCCCGTACCGCCGATCGAGCGGATGATCCCGGTCTTGATGCCCGTCTTACTCCCGTCGCCGATTTCCTCCTGGAAGCGCGAGACCAGCAACAGGTTGTAATCCGAGCCGACTGCCAGCAGGATGATGACGCCGAACACCGGCGCGATCCAGTTCAGCGGCAGACCGAAGAGGTACTGCCACACCAGGACCGACAACCCGAACGCCGCGCTCAATGACAACAGCACCGTGCCGACGATCACCGAGGCTGCCACCAGCGCCCGGGTCAGCAGCAGCATTACGATGAAGATCAACGTCACTGCCGCCACCGCGACGATCAGGATGTCGTAAGTGGAACCGGACTGGATGTCGTTGTACACCGCCGCGGTTCCGGTGAGATAGAACTTGGCGCCGGTCAGCGGGGTGCCCTTCACCGCGTCGTGGGCGGCGGCCAGCATCGGCTCGACGAACGAAATGCCCTTGGGGGTGGCCGGATCCGCGTCGTAGGTGACGATGAACCGCGCCGCCTTGCCGTCCGGGGACAGGAACAGCTCCAAGCCCTTCTGGAAGTCCGGGTTGTCGAAGGCCTCGGGCGGCAGATAGAAGTAGTCGTCGGCCCGGGAGGCGTCGAAGGCCCGGCCCATCTCGGTGGCGGTGTCGGTCATCCGCGACATCTGGGTCACCAGTCCGGAGAAGGTCGAGTGCATCGAGAGCAGGCTGGCCTGCATGGATTTCGCGACCGCGATCATCGGCTCGAACTGCCCGACCATCTGCGGCATGACCGCGTTCATGTCGGCCATGTCGGCCAGCAGCGGTGCCATGTTCTCGCTGAACTTGTCCATCCCGTCGTAGGCGTCGAACACCGACCGGACGGCATGACAGACCGGGATGTTGAAACAGTTCTGCTCCCAGTAGAAGTAGTTGCGGACCGGACGCGCGACGTCGTCGAAATCGGCGATGTGGTCCCGGATCTCGTCAACGGTCGCATTGATCGTCACCATGTCGGTGGTCATCCGCTCGGTGGTGGTGTCCATCCGGTCGACCAGATCCCGCAGCCGCTCCATGGACTCGACGGTGGCACCCAGGTCGTCGCTCATCTGGAGCATGTCCGCCAGCCGGTCGTCCATGAACTGCAGATTCTGCTGGATGGGCACCGCCCCCATGCTGACCTGGAACGGGATGGAGGTGTGGTCGATCGGGCTGCCCAACGGCCGGGTGATGCTCTGCACCCGCTCCACTCCGCGGGTGCGGAAGATGTTCTTGGCGATCCGGTCCAAGATGATCATGTCGGCCGAATTGCGCAGGTCGTGGTCGGCCTCGACCATCAACACATCGGGGTTCATCCGGGCCGCGCTGAAGTGCCGTTCGGCGGCGTCGTAGCCGACATTCGCCGGCAGGTCGGACGGGATGTAATAGCGGTCGTTGTAGCTGATCTTCATGCCCGGCACGACGAGCATTCCGGCCAGGGTGACCAGCAATGCGCTCACGAACACCGCACCGGGCCAGCGGACGTTCGCGGTGCCGATGCGCCGCCAGCCGCGTCCCTCGACTCGTTTGGGGTCTAGCAACGGCGCGGCCACCGCGACGACGGCCGGCGCGACGGTCAGCGCGCCGGCGATCACCACCAGCAGGCCCAACGCCGACGGGATACCGAGCGCTTTGAAATAGGACAGCCGGGCGAAGTGCAGACACAACGAGGCCCCGGCGATGGTCAGCCCGGAGCCCAAGATGACATGCCAGGTGCCGCGAAACATTGAGTACCACGCGGTTTCGCGGTCCTCGCCGGCGTTGCGGGCCTCGTGGTAGCGGCCGATCAAGAAGATCGCATAGTCGGTGCCGGCCGCGATCGCCAGCGACGACAGCATCGCGACCACGAATGTCGAGAACCCCAGCAGGCCGCGGTCTCCCAGCAGCGCAACCAGGCCGCGGGCGGTGCCCATCTCGAAGCCGACCATCACCAGAGCCAGCGCCACCGTGGCAGCCGAGCGGTAGACGATCGCCAGCATGATGATGATGACCAGGCCGGTGACGGCCATCATCTTGAGCATGGATTTGTCGGCGGCTTCGGTCATGTCGGTGGTCAGCGCGGCCTGGCCGGTCACATACGCGCTCACCCCATCGGGCGCCGGGACCGACGCGACGATCTTGCGCACTGCGTCGACCGACTCGTTGCCCAGGGTGCTGCCCTGGTCGCCGGCGGTGTTGATCTGCGCGTAAGCGGCCTTGCCGTCGGTGCTCTGCACGCCGGCGGCGGTGATCGGATCACCCCATAGGTCAGAGATGTGCTGCACGTGGTGGTGATCGGCGGACAGCTTCTCGATCAGGGTGTCGTAGTAGCGGTGGGCGTCGGCTCCGAGTTCGGTCCGGCCTTCCAGCACCAGCATGACCATGCTGTCGGAGTCGAATTCGTCGAACTTCGCGCCGATGTGCTTGGCGGCGATCAGCGACGGCGCATCCTGTGGGGACATCGTCACGGCGTGCTCGCGCGCGACCGATTCGATCGGCGGCACCAGCACGTTGAGGCCGACGGTCAGCAGCAGCCAGAAGATGATCAGCGGCCACGCGAGCCGGCGGATCAGGCGCATGTATGCCGGGCGGGGGTTGTCGAGCGCACTCATGCGGCTTTGACCAGACAGAAGACCTGGGCGTGGTGCCCGGTGGCGTGCTGTTCGTCTTTGATGTCGCCGTTGACCGTGATCCGGCAGCCGATTGCGTCACCGTCACCCTGGGCCACCAGGTTGGCGATCACCGCCGGGCTCGTCGTGGTCATGGTGTGCGACCAGGGCAGGGTGGTGAACGTCGACTGCACCACCTGGGTCTGCTCGCCGAGGTAGCTGACTTTGCCGGTGGCTCCGCCGGGCCCGAAGATCTCGTAGACGATCCGCTTCTCGTTGATGGACGCGATCGGCGCTGATCCACTGCCATCCCAGCGGAAGATCTCGTCGGACCCGAACGCGCCGCGAAGGTTGAGCACCGCAACGGTTCCGGCGATAGCCGCCAGGGCGACGACCACCGGCACCCAGGTCCGTTTAGCGACTGTCAACAACGGTGGCTCCTCCGTAACTCAGCTCTGATCCAAACGATGGGGGATACTATACCCCGTAGGGTATATATGTGGGCCTGATGGTGCCCCTGGAGACCTGTGATCTGTGTTAAGGCGCGGGGCGGTTTCGCTGCGCGGCGACCGCTTCGCCGAGCCAGCGCCGCAGGAAGCGGCGAAGCCCGTCGGCGGAGCGATCGGAATCGTTGGGCGCCACGATGAACGACAACATGATCCGCAGGGTGAACTCGACGAGTTCGCGCAAGCTGGGCTCGTCGTAGCCGTGCTGTTTCCAGTCGACGTCGAACCGATCGATCATCCGCATCCCCAATGCCAGGGACTCCTGCGACGTCATCTCCCGGTTGAGCGGGGAGGTGGAGGACAGCATCGCGCCCAGCTGCGGGGAGCGGGTCACCGCGTCCAGGGTGTAGAGGGTTCCTTCGGTGAGTGCGTCGGCCGGATCGTGAATGCCCTGGACGTGTTCGGTCAGCCGATCAAGGAAGTCGTCGACCGAGGCGATGGCCACGGCGCGCATCAAGGCGTCGGCGGTGGGGAAGTAGCGGTACACCGTCTGCCGGATGACGCCCAGCGCGGCGGCGACGTCGGCCAACGACACCGCCGAGCCCGTCTCGGCCACCAGATCGACGGCGGCGGCGATGATTCGCCGGCCGGCTTCTTCGTCGTCGCGGGGCGGGTTACCGCCCCAGCCGCGTCGGCGTGCCATCAGCGGATCCCTTGACAACCGTCACGCATCGAACAATCATACGCGAAGACGTTCATTTGTATGTTGATTGCTGAGGTGGCCATGACCGATCTGATCGTGCGCAAGTTGCGGTTCGCATTCGCCGATCATCCCGTGCCGTTTGTGTGGAACGAAGCCAACCCGGCGTTCTCGTCGATGGCCAACGCGGTGTCATTACTGGCTATCGGGTTCGAGAAGATGATCGTCTCGACCATGGCCGACG
This sequence comes from Mycolicibacter sinensis, assembly GCF_001667375.1. GTDB lineage: Bacteria > Actinomycetota > Actinomycetes > Mycobacteriales > Mycobacteriaceae > Mycobacterium > Mycobacterium sinense_A. The sequence goes on from NZ_LZIN01000061.1 coordinate 32,972, forward strand.
TCACGCCGACGATCACCGACCCGGAGATCGCCGAGGAGGCCGATGCCTTCGTCCGTCAGGAAGGCCAGCACTCGATGGCCCACCGCGGACACGCACGGGCGCTGATCAAGGCCTACCCGGGGCTCAAAGAGACCCTTGACGAGTGCAACGCGATGTTCGACAGACTGGTCGCGGAGACACCGCTGCGCTACCGGCTGGCCTACACCGCCGATCTCGAGGCGACCTTCACACCGGTGTTCAAGCTGATGCTCGATCACGACGACACGCTGTTCGCGCCGGGCGATGACCGGGTCGCGTCACTGTTCTTGTGGCACTTCGTCGAAGAGGTCGAGCACCGCAGCTCCGCGCTGATCATCTACGACGCCGTCGTCGGCGACCCGTGGTACCGGATGCGGATGGCGCCGTCGATCTTCAAACACGTGATGAGCGTGATCAAGGTGGCGTGCCTGGGATTCAACAAGCACATCCCGCTGGCCGAGCGCAAGGTCGATGCGCTGTCGCTGTTCAGCACCTACCGCGGCAAACAGGCCTGGCGGCGGCGGATGCCGTTCGGCTGGCCGGCCGATCAAGGGCCGGTCGTCGACGCCTTCAAACATCTGCCCAAAGGCGAGGTGCTCACCGCCGTGAACGGTATCGTGCGTAGTCAGCTGCCCAATCACCAACCGGCGCACGAGAAGATCCCGGTGCTGGCCGAGGAGTGGTTCGCCCGCTACGACCAGGGCTACGACGTGACGAAGTGGTACACCGCCGAGGAGAAGAGCGCCTGATGTCCGACTTGTGTGCACCGACTTTCGAGCAGCTCGCCCAATCGCTGGGGTTCTCCTGCTGGGAGGCCGGCGGTCTGGTGGAGTTCCGCAACCCGTTGCAGCTGGAGAACTGGACGTTGCCGGTTCTGGAGCTCACCGTGATCATCGGGGCGGTGCTGGCACTGGTCTACGCGATCAACCGGTTCCGGCGCCACGGGGATGCCACCAACCTGGCGCTGTGGTTCGGTGCGATCGCCTACCTGCTGATCATCGAGCCGCCGCTGTACTTTCCGGCGGCGTTCGGCATCAGCGAGCATGTCGATACGATGTTCGCGCACAACGTGTTCACCGTTGATTTCCTGTGGGGCCGGCTGCCGCTGTACATCGTCGCGATCTATCCGATGATGGCGACCGTCGCCTTCGAGATCGTCCGCATCCTGGGGGTGTTCCGCCGCTACGGCGTCGTCGTCGGTGCGATCTGCGTGGGGTTTGTCCACCACGTTTTCTACGAGATTTTCGACCACCTCGGCCCGCAGCTGCGCTGGTGGGAGTGGTCGGTGGACAACCCGCTGAATCAGCCCATGTTCGCCTCGGTGCCGATGGGCAGCGTGGTGGTGTTCGCGGCACTATGGCCGGCGTCGCTGGCGTTCTGCGTCCAGCTGTTCGTCGGCCGCCAGGTCGATCAGGGCAGGCGATTCAGCGGGCCGCAAGTGGTGTGGCGCACCATCGTCATCGGCCTCGTGGCGTCGCTGGGGACCGGCATCCTACCGCTGCCGGCGACCCTTCTCGGTGCCGCCACCGACGGCAGGTTGCTGGGCATCGCTTATGCCGCAGAGCTTCTGGTCATCGTGGCGGTAGCCCTGCCGGTGCTCATCGTGCAGTGGCGGCGGCTGAGGCAGAACCCGGCCACCGCGGGCCGCCACGACAATCCGCTGATCGTCCGCTACGCGGCGGTGTACCTGGCGGTCATGACGGTGCTGTGGCTGACCGCCCTGCCGGCCTACCTCGGCGCGGTGGACGGGGTGACCGCCAACGGTGACCCGATCGGCAGTCTCTGGTACACCATCGGATGCTTCGTGGTGGCTTACCTGAGCGTCGCCGCCGCGGCCACCGTCCCGCCGATCCTGCCGGACACCGCCGAGCGGGCCGAGCACGCTCCCGTCGCGGTGTGATTCAGCGGCCTTGCCAGCGTGGTGGGCGCTTCTCCTGCCAGGCCCGCAAGCCCTCGGCGACGTCCTCGGTGGCCCCGGCGACCTTGCGCATGGTCTCACCGAAGCGGACCGCGTCGATCCAGCTCATGTCCGCGCTGCGCCACGCCACCTCCTTGGTGGCTCGCTGGGCCAGGGGAGCGGCCATGGTCAGGGTGCGCGCCCAGTCTCGGGCGGTCTCTTGCAGCTCGGACGGCTCGACCAGCTTCCACACCAGCCCGATCTCCTTGGCCCGCTGCGCGGTGATCGGTTCGCCGGTCAGCAGCAGCTCCATCGCGTTGGCCCAGCCCACCCGCTGCGGCAGTCGGATCGCGCCGACGATGGTGGGCACCCCGATCGACACCTCCGGGAAACGGAACACTGCCTCAGTGCTGGCGATCACGAAGTCGCAGAACAACAGTCCCGTCAGCCCGTAGCCGATGCACGGGCCGTGCACCGCGGCGATGGTCGGCTTGAAAAGCTCCATGCCACTTTCGAACGAGTTGATGGTGGGCTTCTCCCAGAACGTGCCGGGAAACGTGCCGACCGCGCCGACCGAATCCTTGAGATCGGCCCCGGCGCAGAACGCGTCGCCCTCGGCGGTGAGAATCCCGACCCAGGAGTCCTCCTCGGCCCGGAACCGGTCCCAGGCGGCGTTGAGATCCTGGCGCATGGCCCCGTTGATGGCGTTGCGGGCTTCGGGACGGTTCAGGGTGATGGTGGCGACGTGGTCGTCCAACGCATAGGTGACCAGAGACATGGCGCCACCGTACCGTCGGAGTCGTGCGATGGATCGTCGACGCGATGAACGTGATCGGTTCTCGGCCCGACGGCTGGTGGAAGGACCGCCACGCGGCCATGGTCCGGTTGACGCTGCAGCTGGAACGCTGGGTGGCCGCCGGCGACCGGCACGTCACGGTGGTGTTCGAAAAGCCGCCGTCCCCGCCGATCAGCTCGCAGCTCATCGAGATCGCCGCGGCGCCGCGGGCCGGCGCAGATTCCGCTGACGACGAGATCGTCCGGCTGGTGCAAAGCGCTGAGGAGCCACCCGACGTCACCGTGGTGACATCCGATATCAACTTGCTGGAGCGGGTCCGGGAAGCCGGCGCAAACACCTACCCCGCCAAGGGGTTTCGGGAGCTGATCGAGGGGCCGTAAGGCTCAGGCCGGCGGGCGCCCGGCCGCGGCCGCCCCGGCCCGGCGGCCGGCGAACACGCAGTCGGCGATCGAGAGCCCACTGACGTAGGACCGTGATGCGATACCGATGGCGGTGCGGCCGGCGCTGTAGAGTCCGGGGATCGGTGTGCCATCGGCGGTGATGACCGCGCCGGTGTCCTCGGCGACCCGAACCCCGCCCAGCGTCAGCATCGGGGTGGGCAGCAAGACGTTGGGCCGCACCGAGATATCCAGCAGGGTGAACGGGGCCTTGTCGATCCGACGGCAGAACTCGGCCGGCTTTCCGGCCGGGTCCTCGGTACCGGAGTCGATCGCGTCGTTGTGCGCCGCGACGGCGGCCTGCAGGCCTTCCGGGTCGATGCCGGCGGCCCGGGCGGCCTCGGCCAGCGTCCTCCCGCGCGCCGCGCCGGTGAACAGCAGCGCGGCGGCCTGGGCGCGCTGGAACCACAGCGTCTGGGCGAGCAGCTGCCGGCGGGCCTCCGACATGAGTGCGGCGTCGGCCAGGATCCAGCCTTTGCTGCCATGGTTTTTCACCAACGCTTGGCCCAGCGCCGCACCGTAGCGGGTCTCGTCGATCACCCGGGTGCCCTTCTCGTCGACGACGATCGCGGAGATGAAGGCGCTCGGCGGAGTGATGAACCGCCATGCCGAGACGTTGTCCATCCGGTCGGGCACCCCACCGACTCTCTGCGCCAACGCGATGCCGCTGCCGTCGTCCCCGCTGGTGCCCAACGGCAGGCCGCCGTTGAATTCCGGGGCGTAGCGCTTGCGCCACTCGGTGTTGGCGATGAAGCCGCCGGCGCAGATGATCACCCCGCGGCGCGCGGTGATCTCGATCGGCCGGGCGTAGCGGTCCTCCAGCTTCGCCAGGCGAAGGTCCATCGCGGCGCGCAGCGGCGGGTAATAGACGCCCGGCTTGGAGGAGATCGCGGCCAGCCTCGCGTAGCGCCGTTGGATGCGCCGCGGCGCCTCGCCCATGGTCAGGGCGCGCACCCCGGTCACCCGGCCCGACGGGTCCTGCAGCAGTGCGGTGACCCTGGTGTGCGCCCGGAAATCCACCCCGAGCTTGCGCGCCGAGTCGGCCAGTGGCGCATAGATCTTCTTGCCCGAGGTGCCCTTGCCGTAGGCGCGGTGACCGCGCTGCACCGGCGGGGTCTGCGCGCGGGAGACGCCGGCGTTCTCGCTGCCGGAGTGGTACAGGTAGTAGCGGTTGTTCGGAAACGACGTCTTGTAGGGGCACAAGGCGGCGTTGAACGGCACCCCGTGTTTGCTCAACCAGTCGATCATCTCCGGGCTGGTGTCCACGAAGCGTTGCAAGGTTTGCGGGCTGACCGCGTCGCCGACCTCCAGGCGCAGGTAGTCCAGCATCTGCTCGGCGGTGTCGTGTACTCCGGCTTCGCGCTGGATCGCCGTGCCGGCCCCGGCGTAGATGATGCCGCCGGAGATCGCTGTGGCACCGCCGCCGTTGGCGCGATCGAGCGCGATGACCTCAGCGCCGAGTTCGGCGGCGGTGATCGCCGCGCAGGTGCCGGCCGCGCCGAACCCGACCACGACGACGTCGGTTGTCAGGGTGCTGATCACGCGCAATCTCCTCCACGAGCTGGTCGACCCCGAATGTAACAGTCGGTAGTCGGCCGTCGACAAGAGTGACCAGCGATGATGATCTGCAGTCGGGACGCAAGCGGAACACGTTCTAGTTGCCGTGGAACGCTCCGAGTCCCGGCCTTGCCGGGTTTGGGGCGGGGGACAGGCGAAGATGAACCCCATGACTGTCCGGTTCCTGCGCACCCTCGCCGCCCTGGCCTTCGTTCTCGCCGCCGCGCCGGCGCCCGCCGGTGCGGCGCCGGGACCGGATCCCGCCGCGGTCGCCGCCGATGTGGTCGCCGCCGACCAGGCGCTGCGTAATCCGTCCGCGCGCGAGCAGGTGCTTGCGGCCGCGGCCCGTCGCCAGCAGGTCGCCTACCGCGCCCTGGGCGCGCATCCCGAGTGGGACACGATCGCCCGCCCGCTGATCCCGGCCGCACTGCTGGAGGTCTACGACCGCAACATCGACGCCCGCCGCCAGCTCATGGCGCTCACCGAGCCCAAATCCACCATGCCACCGTGGCGAGTGGTGCCACCGGTACCGGCCAACGAGCTGATGGCCGCCTACCGCGCGGCCGAGGCCGCCTCCGGGGTGCCGTGGAACTACCTGGCGGCCATCAACTTCGTCGAGACCGGCTTCGGCCGCATCAACGGAGTCAGTGACGACGCGGCGCAGGGCCCGATGCAGTTCCTGCCCTCGACGTTCGCCGCGTACGGCAACGGCGGCGACATCCACTCACCGCGCGATGCCATCATGGCGGCCGGAAGACTGTTGGCCGCCAACGGTTTTGCCACCAACCGCGACAAGGCCATCTGGAACTACAACCATTCCGATCACTATGTGCGCGCGGTTAACGACTATGCCGAGGTCATGGGTGGCGATCCGGCCGGATTCGCGAGTTACTACCGCTGGGATACCTACTACCGCACCACGGCCGGGGATCTGTTGCTGCCGATCGGGTACGTCTCGACGACGCGGATCCCGGTCGAGCAGTACCTGGCCGCGCACCCGCAGTGACGCGTCAACCCTGCTGGGCCCGCCACTTGTCCAGCGCGCGGCGGTCCCGTTTGGTGGGCCGCCCGGCGCCCCGATCCCGTGCGGCCACCGGAGCAGGAGCAGCCGGTGGGGGCGGCGGCGTGCGATCCAGGTAGCAGGTCACCGCGTCGGCCGCACCGACCCGCTTCTGAATCACCCGCACGACCTCGACGGTCCTGGTGCGGTCACCCACCCGGGCGCTCACGACGTCACCGGGGGACACCGGCGTCGCCGGCTTGGCCGGCCGGTTATTGACCCGCACATGCCCGCCGCGGCAGGCCGCAGCGGCGTCCGGCCGGGTCTTGGTCACTCGCACCGCCCAAAGCCACCGATCCACCCGGGCCGATTCCATGGCGCTGCGGCTCAGCGGGCCTTGAGGATCTTGATCGCGAAGACCAGGGTGTCGTCCGGCAGGATACCGGCGGCCGGCTGGCCCTCGGGGTAACCGTCGGCGGGAATCATCGCGACCGCCACGGTCGAGCCGACTTTCTGGCCGGCGATGGCCTTCTGGAAGCCCGGCACGACGCGGTCGAGTCCGAACTCCACCGGCTCGCCCCGCTCGTAGCTGCTGTCGAACACCGACCCGTCGCGGCCGTTGACGCCCATGTAGCAGACCGACACGCGCGCGTTATCCGCGACGACCGGTCCGTCGCCGGCCTTGAGCGTCTGCACCTGCGTCTGAGTCACCGTGAACGGTGCCTCCACGGCGACGCGCGGGGCGGCGGTCTCGGTGGAGCCGGTCACCGCGACGCTGCCGCTGGAACCGGGCAGTGTCCAATCGGCTGCACCGCCATCGGCGGGCGGTGTCGACGGACAGACCGACGGCGTCTGGTTGGTGGGGGGTACGAACAGATCCGTGACCGAGGAGGTGCGCTCCGAGGAGGTGTTGTCCTCGGAGTTGCCGCACGCGGTCAGCGTCATTCCCAGGCAGAGGGCACCGGCAGCGAACGCGACGAAAGAGGGGGCGCGAAAGGAAGTCACCCGGGCCACGCTACAGCCCTACTGTCTGCACATGCCGGGCGATCAGCGGCCGGCGCGAGTCACCGGTGTAGCATTCTGCTATAGGTCGTTACATGATGCTACGAAAGCAGGAGGTCGCTCATGCCTGAGGCCGATCGGGTCACCAGGTTCGCGGCGGACCTGGTGGACGCCGCCACCGTCGAGGGCGCCCGGCAAAGCAGGTCGGCTAAACAGCAGCTCGACCACTGGGCGCGGGTCGGCCGAGCGGTGTCGGCGCAACAGACCGCGGCACGGCGGCGGATCGAGGCGGCCATGGCCGGTCAGCTGGACGTCGGTGTGCTGACTGGCGACGAAGGTGTGGTGTTCAACGCGGAGATTTCCGCGGCAATCGAGAAGAATCTGGCCCACACCAACTACGGCGACCTGCTCGCCGAGCGGGGCATCACGACAGTCGCCCTTGATGACGACGGCCGACTCGTCGAATACCGGCCCGACGGCACCTCGGTGGTCCTGGAGTCCTCGCCCTGAGGCGGCTCGACCTCGTCGTCGGCCCGAACGGGGCGGGGAAGTCGACCTTCGTCGCACTTACGCTAGCGCCGCTGCTGCCGGGAGCACCGTTCGTGAATGCCGACGAGATCGCCAGGAGTCGTTGGCCCGATGAGGTCGCGGCGCGCGCGTATGACGCAGCGCGGGTGGCTGCGCAGACCCGGATGGCACTCATTGAGCAAGGACGCTCGTTCATTGCCGAGACGGTGTTTTCGCACGAGTCGAAGCTCGAGCTGATCGCTACGGCCCTTGCTCATGACTACACAGTGGTGCTGCATGCGGTTCTGATCCCCGAGGCGTTGGCCGTGCAGCGGGTGCGGTATCGGGTGGCCGCCGGCGGCCATGCGGTTCCCGAGGAGAAGATTCGGGAGCGCTACTATCGGCTGTGGCCGTTGGTTACCGAGGCGATCGGAATAGCCGACGTCGCAACGGTTTACGATAACTCGCGCACCACCGGTCCCAAGATCGTGGCGCAGTTTGCCGGGGGCGCACAGATCGGAGCGCTGGTCTGGCCGGCCTGGACGCCCGAGGCCTTGTCCCAACGCTGGCGTAGCGGGCCCTAGGAGGTCTTCACCACCAGCTTGCCGACGTTTTTGCCGTCGAAGAGCATGTTGATGGCGGTCGGCAGCTGCTCAAAACCCTCGACGACGGTCTCGAGCGGCGTGAGCTTCCCCGCGGCGATCAGTTCGGTGATCTCGCTGTTCGCCTCCGGTGCACGAAGAAAGTGATCGAGCACGATGAAGCCCTGCAGGGTGGCGCGCTGGATGAGCAGGTTTCCGAACGCGCGCGGTCCAGGTGGCGGGTTGGTCGCGTTGTAGCCCGAGATCAGCCCGCAGAGCGCAATCCGGGCACCGATATTGACGCGGGCGAAGACCGCATCCATGATGTCGCCGCCGACGTTCTCGAAGTCGACGTCGATGCCGTCGGGGGTTGCGGCGGCGAGCTGGGCCGCCCAGTCGCCGGCCCGGTAATCCACCGCGGCGTCGAAGCCGAGCTGGTCGGTCAACAGCGCGCACTTCTCTGGGCCGCCGGCGATCCCGACGACGCGCGCGCCGTCGGCCTTGGCGAGTTGGCCCGCAATCGAACCGACCGCGCCGGCTGCGGCCGAGACGACGACGGTCTCGCCGGGCTTGGGCTTGCCGATGTCGCGGATCCCGATCCACGCTGTGAGCCCGGTCATACCCAGGGCGCCCAGGTACGCGCTCGGCGAGACCCCCTCGGTCACATCGACCGGGAACAACGGCGTCGCGTCCGAGACGACGGCGTACTCCTGCCAGCCGGTCAGGCCCTGCAGGATCTGGCCGACGGGATAGTTCGGATTATTCGACGCGACGACCTCACCGAGTCCGGCCGCGCGCATGACCTCTCCGATCCCTACCGGCGGCAGGTACGACGGAGTGTCGTTGATCCACATGCGGTTGGTCGGGTCCAGCGAGATCCAGTCGACGCGCACCAGCGCCTCGCCATCGCCGATGGCCGGCACCGCCTGTTCGCTGAGTTCGAAGGTGTCCGGGCCGATACGGCCGGTCGGGCGTTCGCGGAGCAGGAAGCGGCGGTTTCGATCGGCCATGAACGCACGCTACCGGGATACGGGGTCGAGTAGAAGGGCAACCGGAGACCGCGGCCACGGCTATACCTGGCACACTGTCGGTGTGGCACAAATAACCTTGCGTGGAAACCCAGTGACGACGGCCGGGGACTTGCCCGCGGTGGGGGATGCGGCGCCCGCATTCTCGCTGACGGGAACGGACCTCGGCACGGTGGACAGTGCTCAGTTCGGTGGTAAGCCGCTTTTGCTGAACATCTTCCCGTCCATCGACACCCCGGTGTGCGCAACGAGCGTACGGACGTTCAACGAACGCGCTGCGGCAAGCGGTCTCACCGTGGTGTGCGTGTCGAACGATCTGCCGTTCGCCCAGAAGCGCTTCTGCGGCGCCGAGGGCATCGAGAACGTGACTACGGCCTCCGCCTTCCGGTCCAGCTTCGGCGGGGATTACGGGGTGACCATCACGGATGGTCCGATGGCCGGGCTGCTCGCGCGTGCCGTCGTGGTCATCGATGCAGGCGGCAAGGTCGCCTACACCGAGCTGGTACCGGAGATCGCCAGCGAGCCCAACTACGACGCGGCCATCGCAGCACTGAGCTGATCGGCTGCCACTTGGCCGTCCCGGCGCGTCATACTGGGCGTACTCAACCGGTAAACGGCGCGGGCTTGAGGTAGCTGACCAGGCTGACGTCGAGCATCTCGTCGGCGAAGTAGTGCTGGCAGCCGCGCAGGTACTTCATGTAGCGCTCGTAGACCTCTTCGGACTGGAGCGCGATGGCGACATCCTTGCGGGCTTCCAGTGCATCGCCCCAGATCTGCAGGGTCTTGATGTAATGCGGACGCAAGGAGATCGCTTCCGGGACAAGGAATCCGGCTCTTTCGCCGTGTTGGACCATCATGTCGGTGGTGGGCAGCCGGCCGCCCGGGAAGATCTCGGTGACCATGAATTTGATGAACCGGGCGGTTTCGAAGGTGAGCTTCTTGCCGCGTGCGTTCAGGTCGTAGGGGTGGAAGCTCACGCTGCTCTGAATCGCCATCCGGCCGTCGTCGGGCAGGATGTCGAAACACCGGGCGAAGAACTCGTTATAGCGCTCGTGCCCGAAGTGTTCGAATGCCTCGATGGACACGATCCGGTCGACCGGAAGACTGAATTCTTCCCAGCCGTGCAACAAGACCTCGCGGTTGCGATCGGAATCCACGGAGTCGATCAGTTGCTGCGCGTAGGCGCGCTGGTTTTTCGACAGGGTCAGACCGATGACGTTGACGTCGTATTTCTCGAGGGCGCGTTTCATGGTGGCGCCCCAGCCGCAGCCGATGTCGAGCAGCGTCATGCCGGGAAGCAGATTCAGTTTGTCGAGATTGAGGTCGATCTTGGCGATCTGGGCCTCTTCCAGCGACATGTCCGGTTCTGCGAAGTAGGCGCAACTGTAGGTGCGGGTCGGGTCTTGGAACAAGCCGAAGAAGTCGTCGGATAAATCGTAGTGCGCCTGGATATCTTCGAAATGCGGGCGCATCGCCTCGGAGCCGTCGGGTGCCTCGGTCATGGTGACCCCTATTTCTCCAGAGTGAACTGATTGACGTCGATGTAGCCGTCGCGGAAGCCGTTGGCGCAGCCGGTCAGGTAGTGCATGTAGCGGTCGTAGACCTCTTGGGACTGGATCGCGATGGCCTCTTCGCGGTGGGCTTCCAACGCGGTCGCCCAGCAGTCGAGTGTTCGGACGTAGTGCGGTTGCAGGGACTGGCGGCGGGTCAGCGTGAATCCCGCGCCCGCCGAGTGGTCTTGCACCATTTCGATGGTGGGCAACCGTCCCCCCGGGAAGATCTCGGTGACGATGAACTTGACGAAGCGGGCCACTGTGAACGTCAACGGCAGACCGCGCTCGGTCATCTGGGGAAACGTCAAGCCGGAGATGGTGTGTAGCAGCATCACCCCGGACGGGGGCAGGACGTGATAGGCCATGGCGAAGAAGTCGTCGTAGCGCTCGTGGCCGAAATGCTCGAAGGCGCCGATGGATACGATCCGGTCGACGGGTTCGTCGAAGCATTCCCACCCCTCCAGCAGCACCTGCCTGCGGCGGGAGGTGTCCATCGCGTCGAGGGTCGCCTGGGCGTGCACGGCCTGGTTTTTGCTCAGGGTCAGGCCGATGACGTTGACGTCGTATTTCTCGATGGCGCGGCGCATCGTGGCGCCCCAGCCGCAGCCGATGTCGAGCAGCGTCATCCCCGGCTGCAATCCCAACTTGCCCAGGGACAGATCGATTTTGGCGAGCTGAGCCTGTTCCAGGGTCATGTCGTCGCGTTCGAAGTAGGCGCAGCTGTAGGTCTGGGACGGATCGAGAAACAGCCGGAAGAATTCGTCGGACAGGTCGTAGTGGGCCTGCACGTCGTCGAAATGGGGTTCGAGATCTTTGGGCATATGTTCCGCCGCTTTCTAATAGGCGCCGAAAGCCAGCGCCACGTTGTGGCCGCCGAACCCGAACGAGTTGCTGATGGCGTAGCGGTAGTCGCCCGGCCGCGGATCCCCGGCGACGACATCGAGGTCGATCTCCGGGTCGAGGTTGTGCAGATTCAACGTCGGCGGCACGACCCCGTCTCGTAGCGCCAACACGGTGAGGATCGCCTCCACCGCACCGACCGCACCGACCGAATGGCCGAGCGCCGCCTTCGGCGCGTACACCGCCGGTTGGTGGGCGCCCAACGCATTGCGAATGGCGTGGGCTTCGGCGACGTCGCCGATCTTGGTTCCGGTGGCGTGCGCATTGACGTGGTCGATGTCGCCGGGAGCCAGCCCGGCGAGCTCGATTGCGCGGCTCATCGCGTAGCCGGCCCGTTCACCGTTGGGGTCGGGCGCCACGATGTGGTAGCCGTCGGAGGTGAGGCCGGCGCCCATCAGGCGGGCGAGGATGGGCGCACGGCGGGCTTTGGCGTGCTCCTCGGTCTCGATGACCATCAGCGCGCCCGCCTCACCGAAGACGAACCCGTTGCGGTCCTTGTCGAAGGGGCGACATGCGCCTTCCGGGTCGTCGTTGCTGGTCGACAACACGACACGCATGGCGGAGAAGCCGGCGATCGGAACGGCCTCGATCTTGTTCTCCACCCCGCCGCAGATCGCGATGTCGGCTTCGTCGTAGACGATGTCGCGCCATGCCTGCGCGATGGCTTCGGCCCCGGAGGCGCACGCCGACACCGGGGTGATGACGCCGGCCTTGGCGCCGCGCTCGAGTCCGACAGCGGCCGCGGATGCGTTGGGCATGTACATCTGCACCCCGAGCGGCGACACCCCCTTCATCCCGCGTTCGACCATGCCCTGATAGCCCCAGACCAGCTGCTCGGGTGAGCCCAGGCCGGTGCCGATGGACACCATCAGCCGCCGGGTGTCGACTTCAGGTGATCCGGTGTTCTCCCAGACCCGCCTGCCGATTATCGTCGCCATACTGCCGAGGTAGGACAATCGGCGCTGCTCGATGCGGGTCAACCCGTGGTCGAAGTCTTCACGCAGATGACCGCCGATGCGCACGGGCATGTCATACTTCTCGACCCATTCGTCATCGAGCCTGCGGATTCCGCTCTGCCCGTCCAGCAGCTTCTTCCAGGTGTCGTCCGCATTGGCGGCCAGCGCCGTCGTCATCGCGACTCCGGTGACGACCACGTCGGGAAAGCCGTGTCCCGTCGAGAACTTCGCCATCTCCTCGCCTCGTTTTCCGGTCCGCTACTTGGTGAGGGTGAATTGGCCGACGCTGCTGATGCCCTTGCGGAACAGGCCCGCGCAGCCGGTCAGGTAGCGCATATAGCGCTCGTAGACTTCTTCGGACTGGATGGCGATCGCGCGGTCGCGGTTGGCCCGAAGGTTTTCCGCCCAAGTGTCCAAGGTGCGCACGTAGTGCTCCGGGAAGACCTCGACCTCCTCGATGGTGAATCCGGCGCCCTGGGAGTAGTCGTAGATGTCGTCACGGCCGGCCATCTGTCCGCCGGGGAAGATCTCCTTGCCCAAGAACCTGACGAACTTCAGGTCGTTGATGGTGATCGGGATGCCGTGTTCGCGCCAATACGTCTGCGGGTAGGTGAAGATGCTGTGCAACAACATTCGGCCATCGTCGGGCAGCAGTTCGTAGGCACGATCGAAAAACGCCGCGTAGCGGGACTTTTTGAACGCGTCGAACGCCTCCACGCTGAAGATACGATCGACCTTCTCGTCGAACTCCTCCCAGCCCTGCAGGCGCGCCTCGGCGTGACGGCGGGTGTCGACTGACGCCAGGGAAGCCGCGCTGTAGGCACAATGGTTGCGGCTCAGCGTGATACCGATGACGTTCACATCGAACTGAGTCACCGCCCGCACCAGACCCGCGCCCCAGCCGCAGCCGACATCGAGCACCGTCATGCCCGGCTCCAGGTGAAGTTTGCGCAGCGCGAGATCGTATTTGGCGTTCTGCGCTTCCTGCAGGCTCATGTCGTCACGTTCGAAGTACGCACAGGTGTAGGCCATGCTCGGGTCGAGGAACAACGAGAAGAACTCATCCGAGATGTCATAAGCCGCTTGCGACTCTTCGTAGTACGGTCTCAGCTGCGTTGTCATGACATGCCACCTTTGTCCTCTCGTTACACCGCCGACTTTTCCATCGTGAATTGGCAGACGTCGGTATAGCCGTCGCGGAACAGTTCGCGGCAGCCGGTCAGGTACTTCAGGAACGTCTCGTACATCTCTTCGCCCTTGAGCTCGATCGCCTCGGCCCTGTGCGCCTCCAGAGCTTTGGCCCAGGTGTCAAGCGTGCGCACATAGTTCGAACCGATCCGGTGATGGCGGGTGATCTCGAAACCACACCGGGTCGCGTGTTCGTCGACGATCGATACCAGCGGCAGCCGGCCGCCGGGGTAGATCTCTTTGCGGATGAAGTTGATGAACCGCAGCAGCGACATCGTGCGCTTGAGCCCCATTTGCTGGGATTCCTCGAGGGAGGGCACCACGATGGAGTGCAGCAGCATCACCCCGTCGTCGGGCAGCACGTGATAGCACATTCTGAAGAAGTCGTCGTAGCGCTCGTAGGTGCCCACGCCGTCGGCGAAGTGCTCGAAGGCGCCCAATGAGACGATGCGGTCCACCGGTTCGTCGAACTGCTCCCAGCCCTGCAACCGCACCTGTTTGGTTCGCGGGCTGTCCATCTCGGCGAACTTGCGCTCGCAATGGGCCACTTGGTTTTCGCTCAACGTCAGGCCGATGACGTTGACGTCGAACTTTTCCACCGCGCGCCGCATGGTCGAACCCCAACCGGAGCCGATGTCGAGCAACGTCATCCCGGGCTTCAGCCCCAGCTTGCCCAGCGCCAGGTCCACTTTCGCCATCTGCGCCTCTTCGAGGGTCATGTCGTCACGCTCGAAATACGCGCAGCTGTAGGTCATCGTCGGGTCCAACCACAGCCGGAAGAATTCGTTGGACCGGTCGTAGTGCGACTGGACGTGCGCGATGTCCGGCTTGAGTTCGGTGTCAGTCATGAGATTCTCCCGATTGGTAGTTCGCCGTAGCTTCTTTAGCCGGCCTCCGAGTGGGCGGGCCACCGGGAATCCGCCGCGGATGACCGCTGTACAAGGGCCGATAAGGCCGACTTGACGGGATGGCCGAGAACCGAGCTGCGGCGCGGCGCGGGGCGAGCCGACCCCGCGGAGGTGCACCCGATCATCCCGCTGCTGTGTTGGTCTCCCGAACGCACTCGCCGTCCCCCAAACGCGTCAACTGCCGCGCTGTTTTCCCCGGTGAAAGCCCGCTCAAACGCCGCCTGGAAGGTTTTCTTTCCGGCTCAGGGCCGGTCACCGTGCGACGCGACCGAAACGCCGATGAGCTGCGGTTTCACACCTGACCTTGGGAAGGCCCGAAGTAGCTGCACCGGGGCAGCCGGACCGGCCATGGTGACCGCGGTTGACGCCCGGCGCCCCGCGAGCCAGCGCACCAGGTTCGCCGAGGTGCCACGGACGACGACCACGAGTCCGCAAGCGCCGCTCGTTCGGCCACGACGTCGCCGGTGATCGTCATGACCAACAGTCGCCAACCCGGTTGCTCACGGGGTGGCCGAAAGCGCCGCGCTGCCGCGGCAGGTTCAGGCGCTGAGGATCTTGATCGCGAAGACGAGGGTGTCGCCCGGCCGGATTCCCGCGCGGGGCTGGCCGTCGGGGTAGCCGTCCGCCGACGTCATGGCGACCGCGACCGTGGACCCCACATGTTGTCCCGCGATCGCTTTCTGGAATCCCGGAACGACTCCGTTGAGCGGGAAGTCGACTGGGGCGCCCCGCTGGTAGCTGCTGTCGAATACGGTGCCGTCCCGTCCGTTGACACCCATGTAGCAGACGCTCACCGTGGCCGTTGCCGGAACCACCGGGCCGTCGCCGGCCTGCAACGTGTGCACCTGAGTCTGGGCAACGCTGAAGGGAGCCGACACCTCCACCCGAGGCGCGGCCGTCTCGGTCGATCCGGTGACCGCGACGCTGCCGGTGGCCCCGTTCAGCGTCCACTCCGGTGTGCCGCCAGTCGCCGGTGCGGCGGTGGGGCAGGAGTCGGCCGCCGTTGCCGTGCCGGCTCCGGCCAGGGGGACGACGATGGCTGCGACACAGGCGGCGAGCCCGACCAGGGAATGCATCCGAGTGGAATTCACCTGCGTCACGCTACAGGCCTCAGCCGTCGAACAGCATGCGGGCGATCCGCTCGGCCGTCTTCATGGGTCGCCGGCGTTCACCGCTGCGCTGACTGCGCCGTTGAGCCACCCATCGCAACCGCACCAACCGCGTAAGCTTTGGCCGTGCGAGTCGATGTCATGACCCTTCCGCAGCACCTGGGAAAGATCGGCGAATTAGCGCGGCACGCCCAGGCGGCGGGTTTCTCCGGTCTGCTGTTCACCGAAGCCGGTCGTACCGCGTATCTCAATGCCGCCCTGGCATCTCAGGCCGCTCCCGATCTGGAGCTTTCGACCGGCGTCGCGGTTGCCTTTCCACGTAGCCCGTTCGTCACGGCCGCGACGGCGTGGGAGCTGCAAGAGGCTACCGCCGGGAAATTCCGGCTTGGTCTCGGCACGCAGGTGCGTACCCATGTCGTGCGACGCTACGGTGCGACGTTCGACCATCCCGGTCCGCGTCTGCGAGACTATGTTCTCGCCGTGAAAGCGTGCTTCGCCGCGTTCCGCACGGGGACACTGGATCATCACGGACCCTTCTACGACCTCGACTTCATCACTCCGCAATGGAGTCCCGGGGTGATCGAGGCGCCCGATCCCAAAGTCGATGTCGCGGCGGTGAATCCGTGGATGCTGCGGATGGCAGGCGAAGTGGCTGACGGGGTGCACGTGCATCCGCTCGGCGAGCCCGGCTACCTGGCACGCCACGTCGCACCGAAGGTCGCCGAAGGGGCGGCCAAGGCGGCCCGCTCACCGTCGGACATCGCCATCATCGTGCCCGTGATGACGATCGTCGGCGACAGCGACGAAGAGCGTCACCAGGAACGCGAACTGGTGCGCGCCAGCATGAGTTTTTACGGAAGCACGCCGAACTATGCCTTCATCTGGGATGAGGCCGGATTCGAGGGCACCACCGCCCGGATCCGGGAGAAGCAGAAGGCCGGTGACTTCGCGGGGATGGCGGCGCAGATCACCGACGAACACCTGGCCGTATTTGCCACCGATTCGACGTGGGATACGTTGGGCGACAACCTGGTCGACAAGTACGGGGGAGTGGCGACTCGGCTGGTCTTGTACAACGCCCTGGGTGACCGCGAGCGGTTCGAGCGCTATGGCGAGGTCGCGCGCGGTATTTCCCGCAGGTAAAGCTATGGCACCGGCTCCCAGGGCTGCTCGTTGCGCCGCCGCCGCTCTCGCTCGCGCGCTTGATCCTGGACCCAGAAATCCTCGAAGCGTTCGCCCGGGTGCACGTTCAGCATCCGGTTCATCAGGTTGCTGAGCCAGCGCGGCGGGTGATCCGGCTGCCATTGGGGAACCACGGCGCTGAGTGCGGCCAGCGACTTGAGCACGACGAACACCCCGAACAGCGTGCCAGGAGCATCTGTGGCGGCGACCCCGGCGAATCCGAGCAACAACGTCAGATGCACGACCATGACTCGGCTCAGTCCGACGTCGGCGGTGCGCTCGACGTCTCGGAAGGACCATCGGCGTAGATCGACCAGATCGAGAAGGAAATTCAGCGTCAGGAACAGCAGCACGCCTAGGCAGCCCCACCCGGCAGCGCGCCAATCGAGATCAATCAGCTCAAGTGCAGGCGCCCGGTTGTGCGCCAGGATAGCGAGAATGGCCCCCAGGAAGATCCCGTGGGCAGCACAGAAGGCCAGACTCACAAGGGCGAAGCCGGCCAGGAACGATTGGTTTGCCGGGCCACCGGATTGCGGTGCGCGGTAGTGGAAGTGGCCATATCGGGGGTTCCAGCGCCGGTGCACGGCGACGCGAGCGATCACAAACAGACAGACGGCGACGTTCTCGAACCAGTACACCACCAGGGTCGTCGCGCCGGACCACTGCTGGGTGAACCAACCCAGTGCCGGGATCGCGATCACCCCGAGCGAAGCAACCAGCTGAAACCGCGAGATTCTGGTGGCACGCGGAGAATCGGGTGCGCTCATGATCCGGCCATCCGGTTCTTGCGGTCCATCGGATAATCATGAGCTTCTTCGAGCCCGTCGAAGGGCCAGTTCGCCAACGTGGCGTCAGCGTGTCACGCCGTGCAGGTCCTTGGCGGTCGGAGACGTCGGGACCGTCGCCTGATTCGGGTAGGTACCGAGTAGTCGGTCGGCGGTTCCGGTGCTGGTGACGGTGAACCAGTAGTTCTCGTTTTTGAAGTGATGTCGCCGGTGGTTGCGCCAAATCGCCCGGTAAACATCAGATTTCGGCTTGTAGTCGGTGTGGATGAGGTAATGCGTCCACTCGTACACCAATCCGAGGCCGGCCAAGAAGACCACGGCCGTCAGCCCGAGACCGAGTCGGCTGAAGACCAGCAACGGCACAGCGACGGCGGCCGGGATCAGCCAGAGCAAGGTCTGCCGCGGGATGAAGATGAGCTCGATTCGTCGCGGGTCACGGTGATGCTCGCGGTGTTTGCGGGCGAGCAGGGAATCGAGGGTGAGGCGGCCGACAGAGCGCGGTCGCCAATGCAGGATGGCGACGTGGATGACCCACTCGGAAACCGGAAAAGTGACGAGCAGGAACGCTGGGAGAAGGACATCGGTGAGCTGCCAGTCGCCGACGACGATCCGGGCGGTCAGTGCCGCGAGGAACGTGAGGGCCAGGCACCAGGGGGAGGGGTGACGCCAAAACTCCCGGCCTGCCTCGGACAGGGTGATGCCGCCCCGGGTCGGTGCCGTCATCGCTGCTCGTCCAAACCGGACAGGGCGCTGAGGAGGCCGTGGGTGGCCGGTTCGAGGAGTTCAGTCGCGGCGCGTCCGGCGCCCGCCGAGTCGCCGGCGGCGATCGCCTGCGTCACCCGCCGGTACAGCTCGGGGCGACTGACCTCGGCGGCCATCACGGTGGCAAGAGCTTCTAGGGCAGGTTCGTAGGTTGCGCGCAGCGTGTTGAACATCAGCCGGAAGACGATGGAGTCAGCGGCGTCGACGACGTGGTCCCAGAACGTCAGTGCCGCCCGCTGCCGCTGCACCGGATCCTCTTCAGCGGCCAGCGCATCCACGGCGTCGTCGAGCACCGCGGCTGCCTGAGGGCCGCTGCGTTCGGCAGCCAGTTCGGCGACTTTGGGTCCGTTGTGCAGCCGGGCCTCCAAAATGCTGCGCACGACCGCCAGGTCCAACTCGTCGCCCCGGAGCACGAGGCGGGGCAGCAGGTCCAGGCCGGCGTGACGGCGATAGTCGCGCACCGTCGTGGCGTCGCCATGCCGGACTTCGATCAGGCCGGCTGCGTTAAGGCGCGTGAGTGCTTCGCGCACCGCCGGCCGGGATACGCCGAGCACTTCGGCGAGCTTGCGCTCGTTGGGCAGCAGCTCACCGGGTGCCATCTCGCCGCTGAGCACATCGGACATGATCTGCTCGAAGACGTGTTCGGGTATCGATCGACGCGCGACCTGACGTAGAGCCATACGCCCACCATGCCGGATCACTGGCCAGAGGTCAAGTGGTCAGACCACAGGCTTTCGCCTGCTCAGAGGCGGCTCAAGAGGGTTGCGGCACCCGGGCCGGCGAGCTCTTCGGCGGCTTGGCGGCGGCCCGTCATCGCCAGCAGGAGTGCTTCGCCGGTGCCGGTGACCTGGGGACCGTGGCCGTGTTCCCAGGAGATGTCGTCGGCCCGCAGCCGTAGACCCTTGATTCGCCGGCCTGCGCCAAGCCGGGGGTTGCTGGGGACCAGCGGCAAGACCCGTAGCAGCCGATGTGGCGGCACGATGCGCGGCCGGTTGAGGGCGCGGCGGATGTCTTGGTGATGAACGGTGGCGTCGACGAGGCCGATCATGCCGCCAAAACCCGCTGTCAGTCCGTGCGGTCGCAGGTGGTGGTTGAGGAACTCGAGCAGTTCGTGTGGAGACAACGAGGAGTACTCGGCCACGCCCACCTCGTTTGCGCGTACCACCCGTCCTTTGGCGAAGCGTTTGATCAGCCCACCCAGGGTGAGCTCCTCATAGCTGATGACATGTGCGACAACGTCTTTGACCGTCCACCCGGCACAGAGCGACTCGGTATGCCAATCCTGATCCGACAGCGTGGACAAGAATGCGGCCAGGTCGGATCGCTCCTCGTAGCCCAGGTCCATCAGCGAGGCGTCCGGGGCGCTCATCGCGTCACCTCCCGCGTGACGATGTCGAGGTAGCGCTCCAGATACCGGGGCCATCCGGCGTCGCCGCCCACCCCGCTTGCGACGGCGGGCCAGCCGTCACCATGCCGTTCGAGGTGGCGGTGCTCCAGCTCGACCCGAGTCCGGTCGGCCTCCTCGGCGATGAACCGAACTTCGACTTCACTGCAGTGGGCCGGATCTGTTTCGAGCTGCCACGTCGGTCCGATGTCCCAGGAGAAGACGATGCGGGTCGGCGGCTCGTAGGCCAGCACCCGCGACCACTCACAGCGGCTACCGTCGGTTGCGACGTCATAGATGTGGCCGCCGATGCGCGGCTCGAAGACGGTCTGGGCGATCGGGGCTCGGAGCAGATTGTGCTCGCGTGGCTTGATCGCGTCGAACCGCTCGACGAATAAGGCAAACGCTCGCTCGATCGGGGCGTTGACCACCACGCTCTTGCGGATGGGTTCTACCGCTGCCGTTTTCACTTCGCCTGCTCCTCCTGCTCGACGATGTTTTCGTAGGCCGCGAGGGCTTGATCCCAGAAGACGTCCAGCTCCGCGCGCAGGGCAGCGATCCCGGCTGGCTCGGCGTGGTAGAGCCTGCGGGTTCCCGCGGCTCGGTCGCTCACCAGCCCGGCGCTGCGCAGGACTTTCAGGTGCTGCGAGACCGCCGGCCGGCTGACCGGCAGATCACGGGCCAGCTCGCCCACCGCCATCGGTCCCGCAGCGAGTCGTTTGAAAATGGCCCGCCGAGTTCCGTCCGCGAGGGCGCCCCACGGATCCACTGATGCGTAGGTGACCACGAACCGTAAGTCTACACTTACCAATAGCGGTGGTCTAGCGGTCGTGGCTCGCGCCGGCCGAGATAAGAAATTTCGTGATGGTTTCAGTTGAGCAAAGGTCCTGCAGCGTGCAGGCATGGCGAGGGGCGACACCGCGTGTCTGGTTCTAGGGTTCGCTGCTATGGCGGGGCTGGGCAGTTACGTACGACTCGGGCGTAGAGCGGTTCGCGTCGCCCTGTCGGTCGTGATGGTGGTCATCCTGGGATTCATGGCCACCGCCGTCGCTCATGCGGCCGCGGCGACGGCGACATTGTCGGTGACCTCGACATGGCAGACCGGATTCATCGCCCGCTTCACCGTCAGTAATCGCAGCGCGGTGCCGCTGACCGATTGGAAACTTGAATTCGACATGCCGGCGGGCCAATCCATCTCGCACGCGTGGAGTAGCACCGTTACGCGATCTGGCACGCACTATGTTGTGGCCCCGGTGAATTGGAATCGCATCATTGCTCCCGGCGATTCGGTCAGAGGTGGTTTCCGTGGGGTGCTGACCGGGCCGTATTCGCCGCCGCTGAATTGCATGCTCAACCGGCAATATCTGTGCAGCTAGCGAGCCTTGGAGTGGGCGATCGTGCTATGCGCTCAGGCGCAGCGACGCAGAATCAGGCGCCTCGCGAGGCATCCCAGCCGGCCGGGGTGACGGGCAGCGCTCGCTTGTGTCCGGTGCGCCGGTACCAGCCGAGGATCGTCGCCTCATCGGCAGGGTCGACGTCGCCGCCCTCGAGGTAGTCGTCGACGACGGCATAGCGAACGCCGAGGGCCACCTCGTCGGGGATGAGCGGCTTGTCCTCCTCCAGATCGGCGGTGGGCACCTTCTCGATGAGGTTCGCCGGGAGGCCGAGGTGCCGGCCGATCTCGCGGACGCGGCGCTTCGGGAGGCCGTACAGCGGCGTGAGGTCGGCGGCGCCGTCGCCGTACTTGGTGAAGAACCCGACGACCGCCTCCGCCGCCTGATCCGTGCCGACGACGAGCATGTTGCGAGCCCCGGCGACGGTGTACTGGGCGATCATCCGCTCACGCGCCTTGACGTTGCCCTTGACGAAGTCGTGCCGGTCGTCGGAGATCGAGACGCCGGCCGCCAGGCAGGCGTCCCACATACCGTCAACCGCGTCCTTGATGTTGACCGTGTACACCTCGTCGGCCCCGATCGCCGCCACGGCCCGGTTGGCGTCCGCCTCGTCCTTCTGGACGCCGTACGGCAGCCGGATCGCCACGAACGTGGCATCGCCGCCCTCGGCCCGCACCTGCTCGCACGCCAGCTGGCACAGGCGCCCGGCCACCGTGGAGTCGACCCCGCCGGAGATGCCGAGCACCAGGCCCTGGGTGCCGGTGTGGCGGACGTACTCCGCGAGGAACCGGATGCGGCGCTCGGTCTCGCGGGCGGCGTCGAAGTCGGCGACAATCTCCAGATTCTCGATGATCCGCTGCTGCTGGGTGTCGCTGTCGGTCATAACGCGAGGCTAGCAACCGCCCGCTTCTGATCGGTGTTGCTGACTGTTGCTGTGGGTGGACCGCCTCAAACCTTTACTGGTATCTGGCCGTATTCGATCCCGCCAGGGGAGACGCGCTGAGCCGACGTCGCCATCATCCTGTGTCGACCCTCCCGCTTTGTGAGGGTTCACGCGACGCTGCTGTAAATCGCCGCGACGAGCCCGCCCAGGGTCAGCACCCCGACCATCACCGAGGCACAGATCGCGCGGCGTCGCCGGCGTCGGTGGGCGCTGTCTATCGCCACCGCGATGCTGGCGAGGGTCAACGCCGCATAGATCGACAGTCCCACTGTCAGCATCACCGCTTCCCCGGTGTTGGCCAGTGCCGCTTTGTGCATGCGGGGAGCTTACGGGGGTCTCGCCACCGGTCAGGTCGAAAGGATCACCGCCCGGGCCTTGGAAGGCCAGTTAACGGGTCTGATGCTTCGAGGGTTGGGAATGCTGCGCCGCAGCGGGATGTTGTCGCGACCGTTCGCATTCGCCAACCGATCAGTGCCGCGGAGGGATTATGACGTCACGGCAGTCATCACATGGGGGAGAGATCCTCGTCATCGGAGCCGGTGAACTCGGCGGCAACGTTATCGCCGCACTGACTGGTCGGGATGACACACCGCCGTTGACGGTGCTGCTGCGGCCGTCGGACACACCCCGGCATGCCCGGCGACGCGACGAGTTCGCGGCCCGCGGCGTCGGAATCGTCGAGGCCGACGTTACGACGGTGTCGGCGGCTGAGCTGTCGACAGTGCTCAGGCGGTTCCACACGGTGGTGAGCTGCATCGGATTCGCGGCTGGGGCGGGAACCCAACGCAAGATCACCAAGGCGGCGTTGGCGGCGCGGGTTTCGCGATACTTCCCGTGGCAGTTCGGCGTCGACTACGACGCCATCGGACGCGGTAGTCCTCACGAGCTGTTCGACGAACAACTCGACGTGCGCGACATGCTGCGCGCCCAGAGCGCCACCGAATGGGTGATCGTGTCGACCGGGATGTTCACCAGCTTCCTCTTCGACCCCGACTTCGGCGTCGTCGACCCCACCACCAATACCGTTAACGCGCTGGGCAGTTGGGACACCGAAGTCACCGTCACCACTCCGGAGGACATCGGCGTACTCACCGCGGAGATCGTCCAGACCCGCCCGCGTATTGCGAACCAGGTCGTCTACGTCGCCGGCGACACGATCACCTACCGCGAACTCGCCGAGATAGTCGAACGGACCAGGGGAGGCCAGGTCATCCGTAATGAATGGACCGTCGCGTCTCTACTGCACGACCTCGACCGAAACTCCGATGATGTCCTACCGAAGTACCGTGCGGTGTTCGGTCAGGGTAGGGGCGTGGCGTGGCCGAAGGCCGGTACGTTCAACGTCACCCGCGGAATCCCAACCACGACCGCTGAGGAGTGGGCGCGCAAACACTTCGGCACGAAACCTTAGAGCTGGGAATATCGCCTCATGGGCAAGGGGAGAATTGCTGCATGTCGACCGCGCTCTGGATCATCGTTGCCCTCCTTGCCGTCGGGACGATCACCGGCGGGTTGCTACGGATGCGGGTGTGGTTGCAGAGGCCCGTACCGCCTGAGGTGATCGAGGCCGCACACCGCGATGACGCCGAGGACGAGGACCGGCGCTGACGTCGTGAATCGCTAAGCCCACGGTCACATCGACTGATGGAAACGACGAGCACGCAGCGATCGACGCCTTGGAGCGGCAGGAATTCCTGCGGGGGCTCAACGGGGATTACCAGCGCCTGCGCAACGACCCCGAACTGTGGGAGCAATACCTGGCCGAGCGTCGCGAGTGGGACACGCTGGCTTGATCTGGCGAGGGAGGTCTACAACGTCGATCTCGGCCAGCCGGTCGGACACGAGCCAGCCTTTCGCCGCCCGGCGGTGGTGGTCCAGTGGGCTGGAACAGACCTCGTACGCGCGCTGCGACCAACTGCGAGTCGTCTCGGTCGAACGACTGTCAGCTCACCAGGGAATGATCAGCTCAGGTCAGATGCAGGCCATCGTGTTCAGCGATCGGAATCGCATCCTCGGACGAAAACAATTGGGGTGCAGCGCAAGACGGTCCGATTCGAGGGGAAAATCATCGGATGAACATGGCGGCCTAACCTGACATAATGTCCGTTATCGGCAATATATCCGACCTGGCGGTCGTTGGTCATCCGGTGTAACGTCGCAATCTTCGCCCGTACGGCGGAGTCACCACCCATCGTCGGCTGGGTCGCTCGCGCCGGTACTCGCGGCGGTCGCTGGGTTGCGGCGATCGGGCCACGCTGGGCGACGCTCTGCACTCCCCGGGGTCGATGCCCATCAATACGTCACAGTGACGTAATGGGGTGGTTCGGGGCCGGGACGGCCCGTCGCTGCCTAAAAGTTCGAAACATCCCCTTTCGCAGGCGGATCCGCTACAAGGTTCAGCGGTCACGTGCTTATGCGGTGGCACGTCCGATGAGGTCGCGTGCGCGGTCGAGCATCGACGCAAACGGTCCCACGGCGAAATTCAGCTTCGCCGATTCCACGCCGGGATGCGGATGGGTTGGCGCGATGGCCTCGGCCGCGCGCACCGCGCCGGCCAGCCGCTTACGCTCGTCGGCGTCGAGTTTGCGCTGCAACTTCGGGAATTCTTCCCGCTCCTCGTGCTCGGCGTGAGCGAGCACCGCGTCGCGAAGTCTGATCAGCTCATCGATGAACTGCTGTGAGGTGACGTCGAGGTTCTCCAGCGACGACAGCAGCTCCTTCGCGGAGTGTTCCTCGTCCAATAGGGTGTCGACAATTGCATCGCCGGCAGCCACTTCCCGGCGTACGCGCGGATGTACCACCATTTCCTCGGCTGTCTCATGCACGGCTAACAATTGCCGCAACTGCGCGAATGGCTTCTCCCGAGCGCGGGGATCCGTTGCGTGCAGCACTTGGTCGAACATGTCCTCGATGAGGTTGTGCTGTGCCTTTAAGAATGCGACGACCTCATCGGGCGACTCAATAATCATCTCGGGCATGTAGTTGGACCTCCTTGGCCGGCAAGCTGCCACGGCGCTCCGGGTTGGCGCGCCGTAAACACCGCATACCCGGGCAGCGGCATCGCCGAAACGCAGCGTCCGCCGGGCCACGTCAACGTGACTGCGCGGCTGCCTTACTGTTGCGGAGGCGCTGGCACCACCGGCTGGCATGCGTTGGCGCCAGGATTCCACCAGTTGCCCGGACCGCAATTCGGCGGTGCAGTGGGCTGGCACTCATTAGCGCCCGGATTCCACCAGTTGCCCGGACCGCAATCAGGAGGTTGAGCCGAGCCTATGCCGGGCGCTACCGCTGTCACAGACGCCGCAGGCGCTAATGCCACCGCCGCGGCAAAAGCCATGCGAAGAACCAAGTTGCTCATCGAGACCTCCCTCGAAAGTGTCAGACCCCCAATCTGGAGGTCGATCTATGAGCACTACCCCCTCCGGCGGTGCCGCAATCAGGAATTTGGCAGTAGGCCGGTACAGGGTCGGCTCGCCCAATGCTGCCGAAACAGGCCGGCTCCTATACGTTGGCGTGCACAACGTTGGAAGTCGCTCCGCCAAAAAAGGAATGGAACCGAATGACGCTGGACCTGATGCGCCTGTACGACCTCACCGGCAGGACCGCTATCGTCACCGGCGGTACCCGCGGCATTGGTTTCGCCATCGCCGAGGCCCACCGGAGTTCGTCGAAACCATGCGGACATCGGCGTTGATGCAGCGCATCGCCGAACCGGGCGAAATGGTCGGCCCCGCACTGCTGCTGGTCTCCGATGCTGGAAGCTTCATCACCGGTCAGACGCTCATCGCCGATGGCGGTGTAGCGGCCCACTAGCCGGCAGTGTCGATGGCCCGATAGATCCGTTTCTCGCTCACCGGGCGCGGAGTGCCGAGCTGCTGCGCCCACAGGCTGACCCGCAGTTCCTCGATCTGCCAACCGATATCGCGCACATCGGCGGCGACGCGGCGGATCGCGGGTAACGCCGCAAGCAGATCGTCGTAGGCATCCTGCACGGCGTGCACCTGGGCCATCCGCTGGCGATCGGCGGCGATCCCGTGCGGCAGCTGCTCGAGGCGCCGGCGGATCGCGGCCGCATAGCGGGTGAGATCGGCCAGCCGTGCCCGCCCGGCCGCGGCGACGAAACCCGGCGCCAACAACCGCGCCAGCTGGTCACGGATATCGGCGATGGCGTCCTGCTGGGCCTCCACCGGCTGGGCGGGCACCAGCAGGTCAACGTCGCGGGCAGCGGCGAGCAGCTTCTCCACCCGGCCCAGAACGTCCAGCGTCATCGGCACCAGCGCGTTGCCGGCCGCGGCGCGCAACGCGGCGAACGCGTCACGCGTCCACACCGGCTCGCCGACCAGCGCATCAGCCGCAGCGTCGGCGCAGTCGTCGATCAGCGCCGTCAGCGACCCGTCCGGGTTGGCCTTCAGCGCCAAGCGGGCTCGCGGATCCAGCTGCCGTTCAACGTTTTTGACCGGCGAAGCCGAACTGCAGCGCAGCAATCTGCGGATACCAGCGGGCATCGCCGCGGCCGCTTCGGCCGCGGTGGCGAAGACGCGTAGGTCGACGCTCGTGCCGACATCGACGAACGCCGGATGCCCACGCACCACCCGCCCGGCGACGACGTGCTCGATAACGCGGGGTATCTCGGCGAGGTCGTCGGGCCAGTCGCGCAATCCGGTGCGTTCCAGATCGCCGGCAACCGCACCGGCCACCGCGGCGCGCGCCGAGGCGGCGAAGCGATCCTGCAAAGCGGGCAGATTCTCGCCGCGGGCCAACTCCGAGCCGTCGGCGGCTTCGACGGTGAACGTCACCCGCAGATGCGCCGGCAGCTTGGTCAAGTCGAACGCCTCAAGCGGTACCAGGACGCCGGTGCGCCGGCGCAACTCGCGTTGCAGCGCCGCCAGCAGCGACCCGCCATCGGGCTTGAGCGCGGGGAGCACCGCGCGGGCGGTGTCCGGGGCGGGCACGAAGTTGCGGCGCAGATCTTTGGGCAGGGAGCGGATCAGCGCGGTCACCAACTCTTCGCGCAGCGCCGGCACCTGCCAGGTGAAGGCATCCCCGCCGAGGCGGGCCAGCACGTCGATCGGCACGTGCACGGTCACGCCGTCGTCGGCGGCGTCCGGCTCGAACCGGTAACTCAGCGGCAGCCGCGCATCGCCGGTCTGCCAGGTGTCGGGCCGGCCGGCGGTGACGTCGCCATCGGCGCGCAGCAGGTCAGCACGGGTGAAGCACAACAACTGCGGTGTCTTAGGCCGTTGCTTGCGCCACCAGCCGTCGAAATGCCGCGCTGAGGCGACATCGGGCGGTACCCGGGCGTCGTACCAGGCGTAGATGTCGTCGTCATCGACGACCAGGTCGCGGCGGCGGGCCCGGTCCTGCAACTCCTCGACCTCGGCCCGCAACCGTGCGTTGTCGGCCAGGAAGCCATGGCGGCTCTGCCAGTCGCCTTCCACCAGCGCGTGCCGGATGAACAGCTCGCGGGCCAGGGTTGGCTCGATCCGGGCGTAGCCGACCCGGCGGCGCGCCACCAGCGGCAGGCCGTACAGCGTCACCCGCTCGTAGGCCAGCACCTCGCCACGCTGGGCGTCCCAGTGCGGTTCGCTGTAGCTGCGCTGCACCAACTCCTCCGCCACCCGCTCGACGATTTCGGGCTGGATGCGCGCCGCGGTGCGCCCGTAGAGCCGGCTGGTCTCGACCAGCTCGGCCACCACCACCCACCGCGGTGGCCGTTTGGCCAGCACCGATCCGGGCGCCAGCACGAATCGGGAGTTACGCGCCCCGAGATAGTCGCGTCCGTCCACGTGGCGCATCCCGACGTGCGACAGCAGGCCGGCCAGCAGGGCCGCATGTATGCGGGCCCGGCCGGCTGGCTCGTCGACGTCGATGCCGGATTCGCGCAGGCCCAGATCGCGGACGATGCTGCGCAGCTGCCCCACCAGATCCTGCCACTCGCGGATGCGCAGATAGTGCAGGAACTCGTCGCGGCACATCCGACGGAACGCGCTGCGGCTCAATTCCTTTCGCTGCGCGGCGAGATACCGCCACAGGTTGAGGTAGGACATGAAGTCCGATTCGTCATCGGCGAAGCGGGCATGCTTGGCGCGGGCGGCCTCCTCCCGGTCGGTGGGCCGCTCCCGCGGGTCGGGGATGGTCAGCGCCGCCGCCAGCACCAGCAGCTCGCGCAGACAGCCCTCGTCGTCGGCGGCCAGGATCATCCGGCCCAGCCGCGGGTCCACCGGCAACCGGGCCAGCCGGCGACCCAGGTCGGTGATCTGGCCTAGCGGGTCGAACGCCCCGAGTTCGACCAGCAGCGCCACCCCGTCGCGTACGCTGCGCGCGTCCGGTGGATCCAGGAACGGGAAGTCCACCACCTCACCGAGGCGCAAGGCCGCCATCTGCAGCAGTACCGCGGCGAGATTGGTGCGCAGCACCTCCGGGTCGGTGTAGGCCGGCCGGGCTTCGAAGTCGGGTTGCGAGTACAGCCGGATGCAGACACCCGGGGCGGTGCGCCCACAGCGGCCGGCCCGCTGAGCGGCCGAGGCCTGCGAGATCGGTTCGATCGGCAACCGCTGCACCTTGAGCCGCCTGCTGTAGCGCGAGATGCGGGCGTTGCCGGGGTCGATGACATAGCGGATGCCGGGCACGGTCAGCGACGTCTCGGCCACGTTGGTCGCCAGCACTACTCGCCGGGTGATGTTCGATCCGGGGCGCCGCGCGAACACCTTCTGTTGTTCGGCGGTCGGCAGCCGGGCATACAGCGGCAACACCTCGGTGTTTCGTCGTCCTGCCAAAGCATCTGCGGTATCCCGGATTTCCCTCTCACCGGAGAGAAACACCAAGATGTCGCCCGGCGGCTCGGCTTCCAGTTCGCCGATCGCGTCGACGATCGCCTCGATCTCGTCACGCATCTCGGTGCGCACGATTTCCCGGTCGGGATCGTCGGGATCCTCGGCGGTGTCGGCCGCGACCGCGACTTCCAATGGCCGGTAACGAATCTCCACCGGGTAGGTCCGCCCGGACACCTCGATGATCGGAGCCCCGCCTCTGTGCCCGTGTTCGGCCCCCGCGAAGTGCGCGGCGAACCGCTGCGGCTCGATGGTCGCCGAGGTGACGATCACCTTCAGATCGGGCCGCCGGGGCAGCAGCTCACGCAGGTAGCCGAGCAAGAAATCGATGTTGAGGCTGCGTTCGTGGGCCTCGTCGAGAATCACTGTGTCATAACGCAGCAGCCGGCGGTCGCGCTGGATTTCGGCGAGCAGAATGCCGTCGGTCATCAGCTTGACACAGGTGCGATCGCTGACCTGGTCGGTGAACCGCACGCTGTAGCCGACGACATCGCCCAGTGGGACCGCCAACTCCTCGGCGATGCGCCCCGCGACCGTGCGCGCGGCGAGCCGCCGCGGCTGGGTGTGCCCGATGGTGCCGCGGATGCCGCGGCCGAGTTCGAGGCAGATCTTGGGCAGCTGCGTCGTCTTGCCCGACCCGGTCGCCCCGGCCACCACCACGACCTGGTGCGCCCGGATCGCCTCGGCGATCTCGTCGCGCCGATCGCTGACCGGCAGTTCGGGATAGCTGATCGCCGGGACGGCGGCTCGGCGCGCCACCACGACCGCTTCGGCGGCGGTGATCTGGTCGGCGAGGTGCTGCAGCTTCTCCGGCGGGGCACCACGTAGCTGTTTCAGGCGCCTGCCGAAGTGCACGGCGTCGCGGATGGTCAGGCCGTCGAGCCGGCTGCGCAATTCGGCGGCGGAGGGCTCGGGCACTCCGCCGAGGATAGAGGTCGGCGAACGGGCGGGCACCCTCGCCCGGTAGCGCAGCACCGAGCGGCGACAAACTTTACAAAAATAGGCAGAAATGTCACGCTTGCCGCCGGGCGTGAGCCTGCGCGCATCCGCCCTGGATCAGGGCATGACCAGAGGAGCCAACCGGTGGCAGACACTGAATTCTCCGGCCGCACCATGGTGGTCTCCGGCGGTAGCCGGGGCATCGGCCTGGCGATCGGACTCGGCGCGGCGAAGCTGGGCGCCAACGTCGTGTTGCTGGCCAAGACCGCCGAACCGCACCCCCGCTTGCCGGGAACGGTGCACACCGCCGCCGCCGAAATCGAAGCGGCCGGCGGCAAGGCCCTGGCCATCGTGGGCGACGTACGCAGCGAAGACGACGTGCAGCGCGCCGTCGACGCCGCGGTGGACAGGTTCGGCGGCATCGATGTCTGCGTGAACAACGCCAGCTCCATCGCCACCGAGCCGACCGAGCAGTTGTCGGCCAAGAAGTTCGATCTGATGCAGGACATCAATGTGCGCGGGACGTTCCTGTTGACCAAGGCGTGCCTGCCGCATCTGCGGAGGTCCGCGGCTGCCCATGTGCTGACCATTGCTCCCCCGCTCAACCTGAACCCGTATTGGCTGGGCCTCCACCCCTCCTACACGCTGTCCAAGTACGGCATGAGCCTGCTGACGCTGGGCTGGGCCGCGGAATACGCCGACGCTGGTATCGCGTGCAACTGCTTGTGGCCGGAGACCTACATCGCCACGTCGGCGGTGGCCAACTCCCCCGACGGCGGGAATCTGATCGAGAAGGCGCGCAGCCCGCAGATCATGGCGGACGCCGCCGTGGCGATCCTGCGTCGCCCGGCCGCCGAGGCGAGCGGGCAGTGCTACATCGACGCCGACGTGCTCGCTGAAACCGGCGTGACGGACTTCTCCGGCTACGGTGGCGGCCCAAAGCCGCTGATGGACTTCTTCGTCGACCGGCCGCTGGGCGGTGGGGCCTAAAGCCCACGCTCAGCGCAGGTAGACCTCGCTGCCGCTGGGATAGCCGCCGCCGGTGGTGGTGACGTGGACGTGGTCGTAGTGGCCGTAGCCGCCGCGCTGCGCCCCGCCGCCGGGCGTGTAGTACACACCGCGCCAGATGGCGTCCTGCAGCCCGAACCGGTCCGCGTTCTCCATCACATAAGCCACGATCGAGTCGCCGAGCGCGATGCCCTCGGAACTGCCGGGATTGGGGATCATCACATCTAGGGCCAGCCCGTTCGGGTGCCAGCGCAAGGCGTCGGCGCGCACGCCACCGATCTGGTGAATCTGCGGGAAGGCGTCGCTGATGCTGCGGGAGGCCAGGATCGTCTTGACCTGAAGGCCGCTTTCCGGGGCGACCCCGGCCGGCAGGAAGCGGGACACCATTCGCATCCGGGAGGCCGCCGCCACCCCGGCGGGCGTGCCCTGCCGCAGGTAATCGGCGGGCGCCGCGACCAGCTGCAATCCGCTCGGCTCCTCGGCCTCAGCAACCACCGGTGCGGAATCTTTGGCGATTGTCGGAGTGGCACTGCCGCCTACAGCAAAGAACATAGCTACTGGTGCGATGACCACAGCCATCCATGCGGAGGACTTTCGGCGCTGGCTGGCTAACTCGTGTCGGCCCACGGGTAGATAGGATACGAGAAATCTGGCTAATAGTCACAATTTTATAAAGCTCAGGAAACATTTTAGAATCGGGTACCGGAGCAGCCCGGCGCGGACCGCCGTGGTGTGCCCTGTTCTCGCAGATCAGCGGGCCTCGGGTGGCGCAGCGCACAGCTGCAAAGGTAGAACACCTAATCAGATGGGTTTAGACTGCATCGCATGAAGTCGACGACCCTTGCTGCGGCGATTGCGGGCTTGGCGGTGGTCCTGGCGGCGCCCGCGCAGGCCGACCCCGACATTGATTTCGCCAACGAACTGCACACCTACGGCATCTACGGCCCGCGGGACTACAACGCGTGGCTGGGCAAGATCGTCTGCGAGCGCCTGGAGAAGGGTGTCGACGGCGACGCCGCCAAGTCGGTCCGCTTCATCACCCCCAACCTGCCGAAGGGCACCAACCAGTCGCAGCCCAACCCCGCCCACGCCTGGCAGTTCCTCGGGGCCGCGATCAACACCTACTGCCCGGACAAGCGCGGCGTATTCGAGCGGGCAGCAGCGCAGTAGGGCTGATGGACGTCAGCCGGCTCTGGCAGAACAGGCTGTTCGCCCGCACCGTGGGCGCCGCCTACGCCCGCGCCATCGAACAGCCCGGAGCGGCTCGCGTCTTTGGCCGGCTGCTCTTCGGCACTGACGTCGACCGCATCTACCGGGCAATGAACGTCGTCACCGACCTGCCTGACGGTGCGGCCGTACTCGATGTGCCTTGCGGCGGCGGCATCACCATCGAGCGTCTCACACCCGGCCGGCGGGTGCGCTACGTGGCGATGGACATCTCGGCGGGCATGCTCGACCACGCCCGGCGGCGGCTGCGCCCCGAGCTGCGCGACACCGTCGAGTTCGTCGAGGCCAGCATCGAAGCGATCCCGTTCGCCGACGACGAGTTCGACTTGTGCGTGTGCTTCAACGGGCTGCACTGTCTGCCCGATCCGGGTGCCGCCATCCGGGAGATCGCCCGTTGCCTCAAACCGGGCGGACGGCTGGTCGGCGATTTCGCCACCCGCGGCCAGGTTCGCCGGGCCGATGCCTACATGGTGGTGATGCGGACCAGCGGCACCTTCGGTCCCGGCGGCACCGTCGACGACGCCCGGCGGTGGTTCACCGAAGCCGGTCTGACGGTCGACGAGCTTGAATGTTCAGGTGCGATCACACATTTCGCCGTCCACAAGTAAGCGGTGCTGATTCCGCCCTAATCTCGCCGGTTTCGACGACTATGGTCGTAACTATCCCGATTCGACCGGCGAGAGGGGCCATGATGCCCGCACACAGCATCCTCGACAGCTTCGGAACCAAAGACCAGCTTGCTGTCGACGACACCCGCTATCAGATCCGGCGCCTCGATCGCATCGACGGCGCCGAGCGACTCCCCTACAGCCTCAAGGTCCTGCTGGAGGACCTGCTGCGCAACGAAGACGGCCACCTGGTGACCGACGAACAGATCAGCGCGATGGCGGCCTGGGATCCGAAAGCCGAACACGGCCGGGAGATCGCCTACACCCCGGCGCGTGTGCTGATGCAGGACTTCACCGGTGTGCCCTGTGTCGTCGACCTGGTCGCCATGCGCGACGCGATCGCCGCGCTGGGCGGCGACACCAAGCGAATCAACCCGCTGTGTCCGACCGAGTTGGTGATCGACCACTCGGTGATCGCCGATGTCTTCGGCCGCACCGATGCGTTCGCCATCAACGCCGAGCTGGAATTCGAGCGCAACGCCGAGCGCTACCAACTGCTGCGCTGGGGCCAGCAGGCCTTCGATGACTTCTCGGTGGTGCCGCCCGACACCGGCATCTGTCACCAGGTCAACCTGGAATACCTGGCCCGGGTGGTGTTCACCCGCGACAGTGCGGACGGCCCGATGGCCTACCCGGACACCCTGGTCGGTACCGACTCACACACCCCGATGGTCAACGGTCTCGGGGTGCTGGGCTGGGGCGTAGGCGGGATCGAAGCCGAAGCCGCCATGCTGGGCCAGCCGATGAGCATGCTGATCCCGCAGGTGGTGGGGCTCAAACTCTCCGGCGAACTGCAGCCCGGGACTACCGCCACCGACCTGGTGCTCACCGTGGCCGAGTTGCTGCGGCGCACCGGGGTGGTCGGCAAATTCGTCGAGTTCTTCGGTCCCGGCGTGGCCAACGTCCCGCTGGCGAACCGGGCCACCATCGGCAACATGAGCCCCGAGTACGGCGCGACCTGTGCGATCTTCCCGATCGACGGCGTCACCTGCGACTACCTGCGGCTCACCGGCCGCTCCGAGCACCAGATCAAGCTGGTCGAGGCCTATGCCAAAGAGCAGGGCATGTGGCACGACCCCGACCGCGAGCCGGTGTACTCCCAAATCCTCGAGCTGGATCTGGGCAACGTGGTGCCGTCGATCGCCGGGCCGAAACGCCCGCAGGACCGCATCCCGCTGCGGCTGGCCCCGCAGACGGTCTGCGCGTTGCTCAGCGGTGCCGAAACGACCGAACAGGCGCTGTCGGAGCTCGACGAGGCCTCCGCAGACTCCTTCCCGGCCAGCGACCCGATCGCCTTCGGCAACACCAGCAGCGCCATGGGCAAGCCTCGTGAACCGCACAACGAATGCGTCGACGACGACTGGCCGTCCGCGACGGTGGCCGTCGAGATGGCGGACGGCACCAGCACCGATGTCAGCAACGGCGACGTGGTGATCGCCGCCATCACGTCGTGCACCAACACCTCCAACCCGTCGGTGATGGTCGGTGCGGCCCTGTTGGCCCGCAACGCCGTCGAGAAGGGTCTGTCCCGCAAACCCTGGGTCAAGACCACGCTGGCACCCGGGTCGCGGGTGGTCACCGACTACTACAACCGGGCCGGCCTGACCCCCTATCTGGACAAGCTGGGCTTCAACTTGGTCGGCTACGGCTGCACCACCTGCATCGGGAATTCCGGCCCGCTGATTCCGGAGGTGAGCAAGGCCGTCGTCGACAACGACATGACGGTGTGCTCGGTGCTCTCCGGCAACCGCAACTTCGAGGGCCGCATCCACCCCGAGGTCAAGATGAACTTCTTGGCCTCCCCGCCGCTGGTGGTCGCCTATGCACTGGCCGGCACCCTGCGGGTCAATCTGCTGACCGACCCGATCGGCACCGGCAGCGACGGCGAACCGGTGTATCTGCGGGACATCTGGCCCAGCGAAGCGGACATCGAAGCCGTCGTTTCCGACAATCTGCAGGCCGAGATGTTCACCGCCAGCTACGCCGACGTCTTCACCGGCGACGAACGCTGGCGCGGGCTGGAGGTTCCCGAGGGTGACACCTTCTCCTGGGACCCCGACTCGACCTACGTACGACAGCCGCCCTACTTCGACGGCATGACGCGTGAGCCGGAGCCGATCACCGACATCACCGGCGCCCGGGTGCTGGCCAAGCTGGGCGACTCGGTCACCACCGACCACATCAGCCCGGCCGGGTCGATCCGCTACGATTCCCCCGCCGGAAAGTACTTGTCGGAACACGGAATTGAGCGCAAGGACTTCAACTCCTACGGTTCCCGGCGCGGCAACCACGAAGTGATGATCCGCGGCACGTTCGCCAACATCCGGCTGCGCAATCAGTTGGCGCCTGGCACCGAAGGCGGCTTCACCCGCGACTTCACCCAGTCCGACGGGCCGGTCACCACCATCTACGACGCGTCGGTCAACTACCTCGACGCCGGCGTTCCGCTGGTGATTCTGGCCGGCAAGGAATACGGCTCCGGTTCCTCTCGCGACTGGGCCGCCAAGGGCACCGTGCTGCTCGGGGTGCGCGCGGTGCTCGCGGTGTCCTACGAGCGCATCCACCGCTCCAACCTGATCGGGATGGGAGTACTGCCGCTGCAGTTCCCCGACGGTGCCGACGCCGAGTCGCTGGGATTGACCGGTGAGGAGACCTTCGACATCACCGGCGTGACCGCATTGGGTGATGACATCCCCGACACTGTGCACGTCAAAGCCGGTGACGTGGAGTTCGATGCCAAGGTGCGCATCGACACCCCCGGCGAGGCCGACTACTACCGGCACGGCGGCATCATGCAGTACGTGTTGCGGCAGCTGCTCGACTGACCCCGAATCCCCCATCCACGCACCGCATCTCGCTAAGGAGCCAGCCATGGCAGACGGCCTCTATCCCCCGGCCACCGCGGAGATCTACAACCGCCGCAAGGAATTGACCCCCCACACCCATGAGGCCTTCGAGGCGTTCTCCCGCGCGGTGTTCGCGGAGGGAGCACTGCCGGAGAAGACCAAGCAGCTGATCGCCGTCGCGGTGGCCCACGTGACCCAGTGCCCGTACTGCATTCAGGGCCACACCAAACTGGCCCACCGCAAGGGCGCCACCGACGCCGAGATCATGGAGGCCGTTTGGGTGGCCGCGGAGATGCGTGCGGGCGGTGCGTATGCGCACTCGACGCTGGCGCTGGACGTACTGGCCAACGAGCACCGATGAGGCTCCGGCGCCGCTGTGTCAGCCGAGCCGTTGCGTCGCGTTTAACGCGGTCGACCGCCGGGTAGCTGCGACATTTACCGACGGCACCAAACTGGTGACCGTTCCCCAGCCCATGACATGGGCGGGAATCGAAGGCGGCTGACGGCAAAGTGGTGCGCTCCACCCACGGGGTCAACTGCACCGGATCCTGCTCCTGGATGGTGTACGTCAAAGAAGGCATCACCTGGGAAACCCAGGCCGTCGACTACCCCTCGGTCGGACCCGACAGCCCCGAGTACGAGCCGCGCGGCGCCTCGTTCTACTGCTACACCTACTCCCCGGCGCGGGTGCGCTACCCCTACATCCGCGAGCCGCTGTTGGCGATGTGGCGCGAGGCCCGCGAGCGGCTCGGTGACCCGGTGGCCGCGTGGGCCGAGATCACCGCGGCCCCAGAGGGGGCCGCGCGGTACAAGTCGGCGCGCGGCCAAGGCAGTTTCCTGCGGGCCTCCTGGGCCGAAGTCAGCGAGCTGATCGCGGCCGCGCACGTGCACACCGTCAAGGAGTACGGGCCGGACCGCGTGGTGGGCTTCTCCCCGATCCCGGCGATGTCACAGGTCTCCTACGCCGCGGGCACTCGCTTCCTGTCGATGATCGGCGGCACCATCCTGTCCTTCTACGACTGGTACGCCGACCTGCCGGTCGCCTCACCGCAGGTCTTCGGCGACCAGACCAACGTCCCGGAGTCCGGCGACTGGTGGAATGCGGCCTACCTGATCATCTGGGGCACCAACCTGCCGATCACCCGCACCCCCGACGCGCATTTCATGACCGAGGCGCGCTACCGCGGCCAGAAGGTCGTCGTGGTCAGCCCCGACTACTCCGACCACACCAAGTTCGCCGACGACTGGCTGGCCTGCGCGCCGGGCACCGACGGTGGCGATGGTGGTGTTCAAAGAGACCTGGTATCAGGATTTCTCCGCCATCGGCGGGGCGGTCGCCGCGATCGGGGTGCTGATCGGCGGCGGGATACTTCTGCTTCGCCGAACCGCCGTCCCGCGGGTGCGCGCCACCACCAGCGCGGTGGACTACTTGGCGCTGATCCTGCTGGGCATGGTCGTGCTGCTCGGCATCTATCTGACGCTGGGAATTCAGAACACTTCGCATTACGAGTACCGCAACACGGTCGGGGTCTGGTTCCGTAGCCTGTTCGCCATGCACCCGAACGTGCACGCGATCGCGGCCGCCCCGCTGATGTATCAGGTGCACGCCGTCGCGGCGTGGGCGATCTTCCTGGTGTGGCCGTTCAGCCGCCTGGTCCACGCCTGGAGCTACCC
This sequence comes from Mycolicibacter sinensis, assembly GCF_001667375.1. Taxonomy (GTDB): domain Bacteria; phylum Actinomycetota; class Actinomycetes; order Mycobacteriales; family Mycobacteriaceae; genus Mycobacterium; species Mycobacterium sinense_A. The sequence goes on from NZ_LZIN01000061.1 coordinate 70,051, forward strand.
GCTGTGGTACCTGTGGCGGCCCTACATCGTTGTCCGTAGCCGGATCGCAACCCCAACCGAAGGAGCCGGAAACGTGTGGAAAATGGCGGAAAATCGGTGTCCCGTATTGACACTCAGCTGAGCGAGGGACGGCCCGGCGGCACCCGGGAGGCGGTACGGACACTCAATCCGGGCTACTTCGCGCTGGTGATGGCCAGCGGAATGGTGTCTATGGCGATGTACCACCAGGGCGCCTACCGGTTGTCGGTGCTGCTGCTATGGGTGACGGCACTGTCCTACCTGATCCTGGTGGCGGTGTCCGCGGTACGCGTCATCGCCTTTTCCCGGGAATTCCGGGCCGACCTGTCCGATTCGGGCCGCGCGTTCGGGCTGTTCACGTTCGTATCGGCGACCAATGTGTTGGGAGCCCGCCTCGTCATCGACGGGCATACCAGTGTCGCGGTCGGGCTGCTGCTGGTCAGCTCGCTGGCCTGGCTGGTGCTGGGCTACCTGATTCCGTGGACCGCCGTGCTGGGCACCTCGGAGCGCCCGGTGGTGCGGCGCGCCAACGGCACCTGGTTCATCTGGGTGGTCGCCAGCCAGTCCATCGCGGTGCTGGCCGCCGTACTCGAAGTCGACATGCCGGATCCGTGGCGGCAGAGCCTGGCGCTGCTCGCGGTGGTGTCCTGGTCGATCGGGGTGTTCCTCTACGGCGCCGCCGGCATTTTCGTCGCTCTGCGGCTGCTTCTCTACCCGTTGCTGCCTGAGGACCTCATTCCGCAGTACTGGGTGGGGATGGGCGCCTGTGCGATCACCGTGTTGGCCGGCGCGCGGATCGTCGAGATGGCTGATGCGCCGATGGTCAATGCCACCCGCGGCCTGATCGCCGGAACGTCGGTGCTGTTCTGGGCCTTCGGCACCTGGCTGATCCCGCCGCTGATCGCCGCAGGGGTGTGGCGGCATCTGGTGCACCACATCTCACTGCGCTATGAAGCCCCGTGGTGGAGCGTGATTTTCCCGCTCGGGATGTACGGGGTGGGCAGCCACTACCTGGGGCAGGCCGACCACCTGCCGATCGTCTTCTTCATCGGCTCAGTGCAGAGCTGGATCGCGCTGGCCGCGTGGGTCATCACCTTCGTCTTGATGCTGCATCACCTGTTCCGCACTCTTCTCGTGGCTGACAGCACCGCCGAGGTGCGCTAGAAGGGCGGCGGATCGTTGCAGGCTGCGAGCGCGCGTCGTTTCGCAGCTGCGGCGGCTGCGGCGGCTTCGGTGGCGATCCGGGCTTCGTTGTGGTTGCGCTCGCACTGCATGCGCGACGCCCGATCCTGCGCCCGGGTGCGCCGGCGGGTCGGCATCATCAGCCCGCGGTTCTCCGCCGGTGACCACTCCGGCAGGGTCAGTTCGCCGGTGGGGACGGCCAGCTGGGGGAAGTACAGGGCGCCACCGGGTTTGGTGAGGTAGGTATGCCCCGTCGGGGCGATCCAGATGACGGTGCCGTCGGGTTCCTGGCGGTCACGCCACCCATTGGTGCCGGTCCAGAACGTCTTGAGCAGGTGGTGCAGACGGCACAGCAGCTTGAGGTTCGATGCGTGCGTCGGCCCGAGCGGATAGGGAACCGTGTGGTCGATGTCGGCGCATTCGGCCGGGCGCCCGCAGCCGGGAAACCGACACGTCAGATCGCGGCAGCGCACGAAGTCGGCCAGCGCGGTCGACGGCCGATACCCCGGCTCCGGCGGCGCATCATTGGGGTGGCGAACCGTGCGCACCTTGGCCGACTTGGCGACCTGGCGCACCGCCTCCGCCGAGAGGCCACCGAACCCGGGCACATATCCGGGCGCCTGCGAGCGGCCCTCGAGAGTGGCCTGCTCGGCCATCACATGGATCATCACCGCTCCCACCGGGGCGTCGCCGGTAGCGGCGGGACACTCTGGCGAGCCGCATTCACATGCCATCGTGGCCGCGCCGGCGGTCAGCGCCCGCAAGGCATCGGCGCGCCGCTGATCTTTGGTGCGCGGATCGGACTTGCAGACGGTCGCGGCCAGTTCGCTGAGTCGTTGATCGAAGGCCAACGCATCGGGGGTGCGCACGTCGCCGAAAATCTCGGCCAGGCCCGAATGTTGTGGCACCACAGTGATGTGGCGGGATTGGTCGAAGCTGTGGGCTTCGCGTACCGCGGCCGGCTCCAACACCTGCACCCAGTAGTCGACCGCTTCGACGATGCGGTTACGTGACCAGGTGCCCCACCGCACGGCATTGCGCTCCAACCAGAGATCCATCCGCGGGATCGCGTCCGGATCGAGCATCAACTCAGTCCGATGCACCACCGCGGCGACCACCTGGTAGTCCACCGCGCCCGCGGCGAACAGTGCCGCCAGCTTGGGCAACCGCTCCGCCAGCGCCAAACCGATCCGCAACTGCCCCGCGGCACGCCCACGGCTGATGCCCTGAGCCGCGGCGATCTCGGCAGCCACTGCTTCCCAGCCGTCAATGGCCCAAATCTCGCGGCGGGCTACTTCCTGCTCAGCCTGCCGACGGTGATACAACTCTGCGCCCGCGGCGAAGACCCGCGCCAGCGCCGCCGCCTGCAACCGCGCCGCCTGCTGCATGACGTCCACCAGGCCCGCGTTGCCCAGAGCGCCGAGGGCGTCGGGGTCAGGCAAGTCAGGCGAGTCGAACATACGTTCGACTATACACGAATCCACTGACTCAAACTTTCTGTCAGGGTCGCGCTATTCACAGCGGGCCATCGAG
>NZ_LZIN01000062.1 GCF_001667375.1 Mycolicibacter sinensis
GGGCGTGTTGTTTGAGAACTCAATAGTGTGTTTGGTGGTTTTTGTTTGTTGTTGTTTTTGCCACATCCTTGGCGCCCCGTGTTGGGGGTGTGGTGTTTTTTGTCGGTTTTTCGGAACTGATGTTTTCAGGATTGTTCTGAACGTTTTTTGTTTGGAGAGTTTGATCCTGGCTCAGGACGAACGCTGGCGGCGTGCTTAACACATGCAAGTCGAACGGAAAGGCCCCTTCGGGGGTGCTCGAGTGGCGAACGGGTGAGTAACACGTGGGTGATCTGCCCTGCACTCTGGGATAAGCTTGGGAAACTGGGTCTAATACCGGATAGGACCATGGGATGCATGTTCTGTGGTGGAAAGCTTTTGCGGTGTGGGATGGGCCCGCGGCCTATCAGCTTGTTGGTGGGGTGATGGCCTACCAAGGCGACGACGGGTAGCCGGCCTGAGAGGGTGTCCGGCCACACTGGGACTGAGATACGGCCCAGACTCCTACGGGAGGCAGCAGTGGGGAATATTGCACAATGGGCGCAAGCCTGATGCAGCGACGCCGCGTGGGGGATGACGGCCTTCGGGTTGTAAACCTCTTTCAGTATCGGCGAAGCTCCGTGGTTTTCTGCGGGGTGACGGTAGGTACAGAAGAAGCACCGGCCAACTACGTGCCAGCAGCCGCGGTAATACGTAGGGTGCGAGCGTTGTCCGGAATTACTGGGCGTAAAGAGCTCGTAGGTGGTTTGTCGCGTTGTCCGTGAAAACTCACAGCTCAACTGTGGGCGTGCGGGCGATACGGGCAGACTGGAGTACTGTAGGGGAGACTGGAATTCCTGGTGTAGCGGTGGAATGCGCAGATATCAGGAGGAACACCGGTGGCGAAGGCGGGTCTCTGGGCAGTAACTGACGCTGAGGAGCGAAAGCGTGGGGAGCGAACAGGATTAGATACCCTGGTAGTCCACGCCGTAAACGGTGGGTACTAGGTGTGGGTTTCCTTCCTTTAGGGATCCGTGCCGTAGCTAACGCATTAAGTACCCCGCCTGGGGAGTACGGCCGCAAGGCTAAAACTCAAAGGAATTGACGGGGGCCCGCACAAGCGGCGGAGCATGTGGATTAATTCGATGCAACGCGAAGAACCTTACCTGGGTTTGACATGCACAGGACGCCGGTAGAGATATCGGTTCCCTTGTGGCCTGTGTGCAGGTGGTGCATGGCTGTCGTCAGCTCGTGTCGTGAGATGTTGGGTTAAGTCCCGCAACGAGCGCAACCCTTGTCTCATGTTGCCAGCACGTTATGGTGGGGACTCGTGAGAGACTGCCGGGGTCAACTCGGAGGAAGGTGGGGATGACGTCAAGTCATCATGCCCCTTATGTCCAGGGCTTCACACATGCTACAATGGCCGGTACAAAGGGCTGCGATGCCGTGAGGTTTAGCGAATCCTTTAAAGCCGGTCTCAGTTCGGATCGGGGTCTGCAACTCGACCCCGTGAAGTCGGAGTCGCTAGTAATCGCAGATCAGCAACGCTGCGGTGAATACGTTCCCGGGCCTTGTACACACCGCCCGTCACGTCATGAAAGTCGGTAACACCCGAAGCCGGTGGCCTAACCCTTGGGAGGGAGCCGTCGAAGGTGGGATCGGCGATTGGGACGAAGTCGTAACAAGGTAGCCGTACCGGAAGGTGCGGCTGGATCACCTCCTTTCTAAGGAGCACCATGATTCCCCCGTGCCTCACATGGGTGAGGGTGTTGCGGTTGGGAGATTGTTTGGCCGGCGCCTGTAGTGGGTGGCCGGTGGTGCAGAGGAATGTACGAACAACAATATCGGTGACCACTAACCAGTGCGGCCTCTTCGGGGGTGGTGCTGGCCGGCGCGTGCTGGGCACACTGTTGGGTCCTGAGGCAACAGGCCCGTTTTCGCCCCTTTTTTGTGGGGGTGGGTGTGTTGTCGCCTCACACTTGGTGGTGGGGTGTGGTGTTTGTTTTGTGGATAGTGGTTGCGAGCATCTGAAACGAGCAAGGCTCCTTTGGGGGTGTTGCTTTGTTTTGCAATTTTTGTTTCTTGGTTTTTGTGTTTGTAAGTGTTTAAGGGCGCATGGTGGATGCCTTGGCATCGAGAGCCGATGAAGGACGTGGGAGGCTGCGATATGCCTCGGGGAGCTGTCAACCGAGCGTGGATCCGAGGATGTCCGAATGGGGAAACCCGGCACGAGTGATGTCGTGTCACCCTCCGGTGAATGTATAGCCGGTGGGGAGGTAACGCGGGGAAGTGAAACATCTCAGTACCCGTAGGAGAAGAAAACAAAATGTGATTCCGTGAGTAGTGGCGAGCGAAAGCGGAGGATGGCTAAACCGTATGCATGTGATACCGGGTAGGGGTTGTGCATGCGGGGTTGTGGGAGTGTTGTGTCCGGCTCTACCTGGCTGGAGGGCAGTGAGAAAGTGTTGTGGTTAGCGGAAGTGGCCTGGGATGGTCTGCCGTAGACGGTGAGAGCCCGGTACGTGAAAATCCGACACCTGCCTTGCGATGATTTCCCAAGTAGCAGCGAGCCCGTGGAATTCGCTGTGAATCTGCCGGGACCACCCGGTAAGCCTGAATACTTCTCGATGACCGATAGCGGACGAGTACCGTGAGGGAATGGTGAAAAGTACCCCGGGAGGGGAGTGAAATAGTACCTGAAACCATGTGCCTACAATCCGTCAGAGCCCTCCTTTGTGGTGGGGTGATGGCGTGCCTTTTGAAGAATGAGCCTGCGAGTCACCGGCACGTCGCGAGGTTAACCCGGGTGGGGTAGCCGCAGCGAAAGCGAGTCTGAATAGGGCGTATCCGCACAACAGTGTGTGGTGTAGTGGCGTGTTGTGGACCCGAAGCGGAGTGATCTACCCATGGCCAGGGTGAAGCGCGGGTAAGACCGCGTGGAGGCCCGAACCCACTTAGGTTGAAGACTGAGGGGATGAGTTGTGGGTAGGGGTGAAAGGCCAATCAAACTCCGTGATAGCTGGTTCTCCCCGAAATGCATTTAGGTGCAGCGTTGCGTGTTTCTCACCGGAGGTAGAGCTACTGGATGGCCGATGGGCCCTACTAGGTTACTGACGTCAGCCAAACTCCGAATGCCGGTGAGTGTGAGCGTGGCAGTGAGACGGCGGGGGATAAGCTCCGTGCGTCGAGAGGGAAACAGCCCAGATCGCCGGCTAAGGCCCCCAAGCGTGTGCTAAGTGGAAAAGGATGTGCAGTCGCGAAGACAACCAGGAGGTTGGCTTAGAAGCAGCCACCCTTGAAAGAGTGCGTAATAGCTCACTGGTCAAGTGATTGTGCGCCGATAATGTAGCGGGGCTCAAGCACACCGCCGAAGCCGCGGCAATACGTAAGTATTGGGTAGGGGAGCGTCCTGCATCCGGTGAAGCCACAGAGTGATCTAGTGGTGGAGGGTGTGGGAGCGAGAATGCAGGCATGAGTAGCGATGAGGCAAGTGAGAACCTTGCCCGCCGAAAGACCAAGGGTTCCTGGGCCAGGCCAGTCCTCCCAGGGTGAGTCGGGACCTAAGGCGAGGCCGACAGGCGTAGTCGATGGACAACGGGTTGATATTCCCGTACCCGTGTGTGGGCGTCCCTGATGAATCAGCGGTACTAACCACCCAAAACCTCGCTGACTTCGATCCTTCGGGAAAGAGGCGGCGGGGGGCTGCGTGGGACCTTCGTTGGTAGTAGTCAAGCGATGGGGTGACGCAGGAAGGTAGCCGTACCAGTCAGTGGTAATACTGGGGTAAGCCGGTAGGACGAGATCTAGGCAAATCCGGGTCTCATACAAGTCCGAGAGGTGATGCATAGCCATATGTGGCGAATTCGGTGATCCTATGCTGTCGAGAAAAGCCTCTAGCGAGCACGCACACGGCCCGTACCCCAAACCAACACAGGTGGTCAGGTAGAGAATACCAAGGCGTACGAGTGAACTATGGTTAAGGAACTCGGCAAAATACCCCCGTAACTTCGGGAGAAGGGGGACCCTCATACCGTCAAGGCCTTCGCGGCCGGCAGCGGGAGGGGGTCGCAGAAACCAGTGAGAAGCGACTGTTTACTAAAAACACAGGTCCGTGCGAAGTCGCAAGACGATGTATACGGACTGACGCCTGCCCGGTGCTGGAAGGTTAAGAGGACCGGTTAACCCTTCGGGGTGAAGCTGAGAATTTAAGCCCCAGTAAACGGCGGTGGTAACTATAACCATCCTAAGGTAGCGAAATTCCTTGTCGGGTAAGTTCCGACCTGCACGAATGGCGTAACGACTTCTCAACTGTCTCAACCATAGACTCGGCGAAATTGCATTACGAGTAAAGATGCTCGTTACGCGCGGCAGGACGAAAAGACCCCGGGACCTTCACTATAGCTTGGTATTGATGTTCGATGCGGTTTGTGTAGGATAGGTGGGAGACTGTGAAACCCGCACGCCAGTGTGGGTGGAGTCGTTGTTGAAATACCACTCTGATCGTATTGGACCTCTAACCTCGAACCATGAAGCTGGTTCAGGGACAGTGCCTGGTGGGTAGTTTAACTGGGGCGGTTGCCTCCTAAAATGTAACGGAGGCGCCCAAAGGTTCCCTCAACCTGGACGGCAATCAGGTGTTGAGTGTAAGTGCACAAGGGAGCTTGACTGTGAGACTGACACGTCAAACAGGGACGAAAGTCGGGACTAGTGATCCGGCACCCCCGAGTGGAAGGGGTGTCGCTCAACGGATAAAAGGTACCCCGGGGATAACAGGCTGATCTTCCCCAAGAGTCCATATCGACGGGATGGTTTGGCACCTCGATGTCGGCTCGTCGCATCCTGGGGCTGGAGCAGGTCCCAAGGGTTGGGCTGTTCGCCCATTAAAGCGGCACGCGAGCTGGGTTTAGAACGTCGTGAGACAGTTCGGTCTCTATCCGCCGCGCGCGTCAGAATCTTGAGGAAACCTGTCCCTAGTACGAGAGGACCGGGACGGACGAACCTCTGGTATACCAGTTGTTCCACCAGGAGCACGGCTGGATGGCCACGTTCGGACAGGATAACCGCTGAAAGCATCTAAGCGGGAAACCCACTCCAAGACCAGGATTCTCACCCATTAAGTGGGATAAGGCCCCCCGCAGACCACGGGATCGATAGACCAGACCTGGAAGCACCGCAAGGTGTGCAGGGAACTGGCACTAACCGGCCGAAAACTTACCAACACACAACAAACAAAATGTGTTGCCCGCAACCACACCACAAAACTCTCAAAACCCACACCCCACCACCAAACACAAGTTTTGGTGACCCGGGAGGACCACCCCCACACAGGGGCCGGCCCACCACCACACAAATAAATAGAGTTACGGCGGACATAGCGACAGGGAAACGCCCGGTCCCATCCCGAACCCGGAAGCTAAGCCTGTCAGCGCCGATGATACTGCCCAATCGGGTGGAAAAGTAGGACACCGCCGAACACAACATAGCGAAACGCCCCCCGAGAAATCGGGGGGCGTTTCCAATTCCC
>NZ_LZIN01000063.1 GCF_001667375.1 Mycolicibacter sinensis
AGCGCAGCAGGTGGCGGCTCATGACGACGCGCTGGATCTGGTTGGTGCCCTCGTAGATCTGGGTGATCTTGGCGTCGCGCATCATCCGCTCGACGGGGAAGTCGGTGGTGTAGCCGGCCCCGCCGAATAACTGCACGGCGTCGGTGGTGACCTCCATGGCCACATCGGAGGCGAAGCACTTGCTCGCCGCGGAGATGAACCCCAGCTCGGTCTCACCGCGCTCGGCGCGCGCCGCGGCCGAGTAGACCATCAACCGCGCCGCCTCCAGCTTCATCGCCATGTCGGCGAGCATGAACTGCACCCCCTGGAAGGTGCTGATGTTCTTGCCGAACTGCTTGCGGTCCTTGGTGTATTCGATCGCCGCGTCCAGGGCGCCCTGCGCGATACCGACAGCTTGGGCGCCGATGGTCGGGCGGGTGTGATCCAGGGTGCGCAGCGCGGTCTTGAACCCGGTACCGGGTTCGCCGATGATCCGGTCGCCGGGGATGCGGCAGTTCTCGAAGTACAACTCGGTGGTCGGGGAGCCCTTGATGCCGAGCTTGTGCTCCTTGGGCCCGATCGTGAAACCCTCGTCGTCGACGTGCACCATGAACGCCGAGATGCCGTTGGCGTCCAGGTCGGGGTCGGTCACCGCCATCACGGTGTACCAACTGGACCTGCCGCCGTTGGTGATCCAGCACTTGGAGCCGTTGAGGATCCAGGCATCACCGTCGGCCTTGGCGCGGGTGCGCATCGCCGCGGCGTCACTGCCGGCCTCCCGCTCGGAAAGCGCGTAGGAGGCCATCGCCTCTCCGGAGGCCAGCGAGGGCAGCACCTGCGCCTTGAGTTCGTCAGAACCCGACAGGATCAGCCCCATGGTGCCCAGCTTGTTCACCGCCGGGATCAGCGACGACGACGCACACACCCGCGCGACTTCCTCGATCACGATGCAGGCCGCCACCGAGTCCGCGCCCTGCCCGCCGTACTCCTCGGGCACGTGCACGGCGTTGAAACCCGAGGAGTTCAGCGCCACCAGCGCCTCTTCGGGGAAGCGCGCCTGCTCGTCGACCTCCTTGGCGTACGGCGCGATCTCCTTCTCCGCCAGCGCGCGGATCGCCGCCCGCAACTCGTCGTGCTCCTCGGGGAGTTTGAACAGGTCAAACGACGGATTC
>NZ_LZIN01000064.1 GCF_001667375.1 Mycolicibacter sinensis
CCGGCGCCACCGGTGCCGCCGACGCCCATGACCCCCGCCGGCCCCGCCGCCCCCCCCGGCCCCGCCCTCGCCACCGGCGCCCCCGGCCCCGCCGTTGCCGAAGAACCCGGCCGCACCACCGGCTCCACCGGCGCCACCGGCCTCGGTGTTGTCCCAGCCGGCCCCGCCGTCACCGAACAGCCAGCCCCCGGCGCCACCGGCGGCATGCTCGGCAGTACCGGCCGCGCCGTCGCCGATCATCATGCCCAGCCCCAGTGACCCGCTGAGCTGGTTGAACCCGTCGACGATCGGCGCCATCCACGAGCTGCTGACCAGGCTGTCGATACCGGTGTAGAGCGGGGTGTAGTACCAGTCGTGCACCAGCCCGGTCAGGTCGGGGGCGAACAGGCTCGGTGACGCGGTCGCTATGCCGGCCAGCAGCCCATCCCAGTGCCCGGGGTCGAAGAACGCCTCCCAGGCCGCCGGACTGAACAGCGCATCCCAGTCCCCGCTGGCGGTGTCCACGAACGGCGCCAGCGCCAGCTCGAACACCTCGTCGAAGCCCTCGGCAGCGGCCACCGGCGCCGGAGCCAACGGCGTCACCCCGAACGCCAGAAACGCCGCCACCGCGGACCCGGCCCCGACAAGATTCCGCTTCGTGCTGACCCGACGAGTCATCCTGGGTAGACCTCTTTCCATGACGGCGGAGGACAACCCAGCAAAGATAACAACGTGGTGCGAAAATCACTAGCGTCACCTGAGAAACGTCCGTGTGGTGGACCGTAGGCCGGAATCAGCTCCGAAGTCCGCGGCGGTCCCCGCTGAAATAGGTGTATCCGGTCGCCAGTGCGCAGATCAGGCTGGCGATCGCCAACATGTAGGTGCCGCCGGCGACCAGGCCGATCCCGCCACCGATCGCGGCCCCGAGCACGAACGCCCCGAACAGCAGGAAGTACCCCAGCCAGTGGCCGGGTTCCCCGCCGCTGAGATGCCGCTCGATGCCCTGGCCCATCTTCACCAGCGTGCCGGTCACATAGCTCAACGGGATCGACACCTCGCCCTTGCGGTCGACGAAGGTGGTATTCAGCGCTCCGATACCGAACGTCATCAACAGGATCGGGAAGAAGGGCAGCGGCAGCTCCGGGCCGCCCAGCAGCACGGCGTCGACCACGGTGGCCAGCACCAGAGCCACGGTGGTCAGCACCGTGGTGGCATAGGGCCGGGTCGGCCACAGATGCCGCCGGCACAACGAGGCGCTGACCACCCCGGCCACGAAGGCGACCAAGAGCAGCGCCGCCGAGGCCGCGAGCCAGGGCGATGACGCTGCCCAGTCGTCCTCGGCGTAGTAGCCCATCACGGCGCGCTGTGCGTTGCCGGTCATGAAGGTGACGAAGTAGCCGGCGGAATGGGTGAACGCCGTTGCGCCCAGCAGACCCGCCAGGCCGGCCAGGACCCACGACAACCTGGTCTCGCTGTCACTATCCCGGATCCGAGTGGCCGCGCTGTCGGGCTGGGCAGCGCATTGAGCCGGCTCAGCGCAGCGGTCGCATGAGAATTGATCGGGCACCAGCGGGTTTCCTTCCCGTCATCGGGCACTGTCAGCCGGCTCGACACTCGGCAGGAAGGGCGGTCGTCTGCCCACCAACCGAGGCGGAACATCGTGGGATGCAACATGAATCGCGAAGCGCCGACACACCGGTGCCACCATTTTCCAGAGCGCGAACCGGCCCTCGCTATGGTGTTTGACACCCATTTGGGGGTATCTGGTTCGCGTAGATTGAGCGGGTGAGCGGCGATCGCAGACCCGGGGGGCCGCAGCGTCCGTGGGATCGCCGGCCACCACCCCGGGAACCGCCGCCACTGCTGCAGCGCCGGCCGTATCGGTCGTCACCTCCGCCGCCGCCCCCGCCGCAGCGGCGACCGCCGTCACCACCGCGCATCCCGCGGCGGCGCTCCTGGGCCCGCCGACTCGTGGTGCTGGCCCTGCTGGCGGTGCTGGCCGCTGCGGCAGGCCTGGCCGGTGGCGCCGTCTGGCTCGACAGCGCGCTGCAGCGCGCCGCGGTGTTCACCGGTTACGCCGAGCGGCCGGCACACGGCCGCGGCACGACCTGGCTGCTGGTTGGCTCCGACAGCCGCGCCGACCTCACCGCCGACCAGCAGCAGCACCTGACCACCGGCGGCGACCTCGGCAACGGCCGCACCGACACCATGCTGCTCATCCATCTGCCCGAAGCCGGCTCCGGCTCGCCCGCCACGGTGGTGTCCATCCCGCGCGATTCCTATGTGCCCATCCCCGGTTACGGCGACGACAAGGTCAACGCCGCGTTCGCCCTCGGTGGAGCGCCACTGCTGACCCGGACCGTGGAGCAGGCCACCGGCCTGCGGCTGGACCACTACGTCGAGATCGGCTTCGGCGGGTTCGCCGCGCTCGTCGACGCCCTCGGCGGGGTCACCCTGTGCCCGGACGAACCGATCGACGACCCGCTGGCCGGGCTGAGCCTGCCGGCCGGCTGCCAGAAACTGGCCGGGCGGGCCGCCCTGGGCTACGTGCGCAGCCGGGCCACCCCACGCGCCGATCTGGACCGGATGGACCACCAGCGGCTTTTCTTGTCGGCACTGGTGGCGCGCATCGCCGATCCGGCGGTCTGGCTCGACCCGCGGCGCTGGTATGCGGTGCCCCACGCCGCCGTGCACGCGTTGACGGTGGACGCCGGCGCGGGCGTGCTGGATCTGGCCGCACTGGGCTGGGCACTGCGCGGCCCCACCATGATGCTGACCGTGCCGGTCGGAGAGTCCACCTACACCGACTCCGGCGACGCGGTGGTATGGGACCACCGGCAAGCTGCTCGGCTATTCGAGGCGTTGAGCCGCGACGAGCCGCCCGAAGCCGGCCCCGATAATTGACGCCAATTCGCATATCCGGAATTACCGCCCGGCGTAAGAGCTATTTCAGCCTACCCTATCTTTACTTAGGCAAAGCTTCCCTGAGTAAGCCTCACCTTGGATGCGCACCCGGTCTGACCTGGGGTAGCATCGCAATCATGTCCGAGATCGATAACCACACGTCGAAATTCCACGCCCTGCTGCAGGAGCAGATCTACCACGAATTCACCGCCGCGCAGCAATACGTCGCGGTGGCCGTCTATTTTGACAGCGGCGATTTTCCGCAATTGGCGAAATTCTTTTACGCCCAGGCCGTCGAAGAACGCAGCCACGCGATGATGATGGTGCAGTACCTGATCGACCGCGGCGTCGCCGTCGAGATCCCCGGAGTGGACGCGGTGCGCAACCGCTTCGACGCTCCGCGGGACGCGCTGGCGCTGATGCTCGACCAGGAGCGCACCGTCACCGAGCAGATCAGCGGGCTGACCAGCGCGGCCCGCGACGAGGGCGACCACCTCGGCGAGCAGTTCATGCAGTGGTTCCTGCGCGAGCAGGTCGAAGAGGTGGCGACGATGTCCCGGCTGTTGCGGGTGGCCGATCGCGCCGGGCACAACCTGTTCGACCTGGAGAGCTTCATCGCCCGCGAGATCGGCACCGGTACACCGGAGCCCGGCGCACCGCGCGCCGCCGGCAGCTGACACCTCGCCCGCCGGCTGATCAGCCCGCCCGCAACCGCGCCTTGGTTCGGGCGGGCTGATTCGTGGCGATCCACGCGACGCCGACGTCCCGGCAGAAGTCGACGTCCTCGTCGCGGTCGACGGTCCAGCAGTACACCGCGCGGCCGCGCGCGGCGGCATGGTCGACCAGCTCGGGGTGCTCTCGAAGCGTCGCGATCGAGGGTCCGATGGCGGTGGCTCCGACCGTGGTCGCAGCGCTGCCGCCCAGGTAGCGGGCGGCGGATCCCAGTAGCACCGTCGGCAGCAGCGGGGCCGCCCGACGGATCCGCCACACCGCCGCCGCCGAGAACGACATGACCACCGCACGCGAGCGGGTCGCCGAAGCCGGTGAGGCGATCCCGAAGCGGTGCAACATCGCCAGCAGCCGGCGTTCGACCAGCGCGCCGTAGCGCACCGGATGCTTGGTCTCGATGAAAATCTTCACCGGCCGTTGCCAGTCCAGCACCAGCGCCATCAGAGCGTCGAGGGTGAGCAGTCCGGTGTCTCGCAGCTCGGCCGCCTCCGGCGGGCCGGCCGGCCGGCCGTCGTGCCAGGCCCCGTAGTCGAAGCTCTGCAACTGCGACAGCGTCATCTCGCTGACCAGTCCCGCCCCGCTGGAGGTCCGGTCCACCCGCCGGTCATGCACGCAGACCAGGTGACCGTCGCCGGTGAGCCGCACGTCGCACTCGACGCCGTCAGCGCCCTCCTGCAGTGCCAAGTCGTAGGCGGCCAGAGTGTGTTCCGGGCGGTCGAACGACGCACCCCGGTGCGCAACCACGAACGGGTGCTCCGCCACCACCTCGTCGGTCGCTGCCATGGGTTTATGCTGCCGGTTCCCGCCCGCCGGGCCCATCCACAGCAGCCGGTGTCGCAACGGTTTCCGGCTCCGCGGACGACGCGGTCTCCGGCGGCCCCGCCGGCGCCGCGCCACGGTCGTCGGCGATCGCCACCCAGCGGTGGGCGGGCCGTCCCATCGACCGCTGTTCGAATCCCTCGACGACCCGCGAGGCCGCCACCACCGCGGCCAGGCCCAACAGGTAGGCGACCACCGTCGCCACCATGTTGTCGGCGATGCCCTGCGCGTCGTCGGTCCAGCTGGTGGCGGTGGCGAAGACGGCCGCCGCCGTGGCGACCGCCCACACCAGCCACCACACCACGATCGGTTTACGCAGCCGGCCCAGCCGATCCTCTCGCCCGGCCAGCTCCAGCGCGTAGACCGGCGCCCAGGCCAGGTTGACCAACGGCACCAGGCAGCCGGCCCACAGCGCCCAGGCCGGCCGCGACTCGGGCAGATGTTGCCGGGCGAACGCCGCCGCCCGCCGCGCGAGCAGCCATCTGGTCAGCACCACCGCGCAGTGGACGACCGCGGCGATCGCGGCGAGACCGGCCAGCCGGCCCAGCCACACCGCGCCGCCGGCGATCAGCGGATGCAGCAGTCTGGTGCGGTTGATGATCATCAGCAGGTAGATCAGCGCGTGCACCAGCGCGGCGAGCCCCAGTGCGGCGATCGCACCCCCCAGCGCCTTCTCCAGCGACCGGGCCGGCGGGGCAACCCGTTCCTCCGGTTTCCGTTGCGCGGCAACCGGATTGGGCGCGCCCATCAGCGTCCAGCGCGGCATCACCGAATAGCGGGGGGTGGGGCCCAGCGGCCGCCGGCGGCGACGCGGCGGCGGCGGCGGTCCGGGGCGCACCGCGATCCAGCGATAACCAGGGCCCAACCGGGGCGGCGACTCAGGCCCCGGCTGGGACGGCCCGGGCGGCGCCGGATGCCCGGGCTGGGCCCACTGCAGCTCCGCTTCCTGCCCGGGTGTCAGTGGCGCCCACAGCGCGCCGTTGCAGCGCGGGCACCAGGCCCGCCGCCGATCGCGCACGTTCCACCGCGTGCCGCAGCGGGAGCACACCTGAATCACCGCACCAGCGTAGCGAGAGCCTCGGCGATGGGGTCCGGGACGCGGCGGACGGCCGTTCCGAGCCCCTTCCAGCTACCACCGTGCTATCCACAGTTTCCACAGTTTTATCCACATAGCCGCTGCGGGTAGGGAGTCCTATGAGGTGGCGTTTGCAGCTCGCTCGAAGGGGCGACTGTGGATAACGCGCCGTCGCCAAAGTGAGCTGATTAACAGCGCCGAGCGAAATCTCTTGCTTCACTAACCAGCTGCCCTCCGCCGCCCCTGCCGGGCATTGCTGCTGGCAGGCGGGCGTTACCCGCCGAGTTTTTCCACCGCGCCCGCGAAGCGCTATGATCGCCGTCACAGAACGGTTGTGATGCGCCTCACGAGCGGGGCGCGACGGCGAAGTTGTGGGGGCGACAGGGATGCTGAGGGCAGGGGAATGACGGCACGTCCGATCGGGCCCGCCGCGACGGCGGCCGGGTGGCACGCGGGATCGTCGACCTACAAGCGCGGTTACCTGCTGGCCTCGTTGCGCGCCGGCATCGTCGCCCTGGTGCTGCTGACCTTCCTGCTGGCGATCATTCTGATTTAGACGCCGCGCGCGGCGGGGGCCGCGCGACCCGTTGTTGCGGTACACCGCGCGTTGGAGCAGTGTTGATCGAGGTGGCCTCACCACACCGCGCCCGCGGTGGGCGGTGGGTTGCCGCCGGCGCGTCAACGCAAGTCGACAATGATCAACGGTGATCGACACCGGATCGACCGAAGAAAGGAACCCCGTGGCCGACTACACCTTGCCGGACTTGGACTGGGATTACGGAGCCCTTGAGCCGCACATCTCGGGCCAGATCAACGAATTGCACCACAGCAAGCACCACGCCGCCTACGTCAGCGGCGCCAACAGCGCACTGGAGAAGCTCGCCGAGGCGCGCGCCAACGACGACCACGGCGCGATCTTCTTGAACGAGAAGAACCTGGCCTTCCACCTCGGTGGGCACGTCAACCACTCGATCTGGTGGAAGAACCTGTCCCCCAACGGCGGTGACAAGCCGACCGGCGACCTGGCCGCCGCCATCGACGACGCCTTCGGGTCGTTCGACAAGTTCCGCGCGCAGTTCACCGCGGCCGCCAACGGCCTGCAGGGTTCGGGCTGGGCGGTGCTCGGCTACGACACTCTCGGCGGCAAGCTGCTGACCTTCCAGCTCTATGACCAGCAGGCCAACGTGCCGCTGGGCATCATCCCGCTGCTGCAGGTCGACATGTGGGAGCACGCCTTCTACCTGCAGTACAAGAACGTCAAGGCCGACTACGTCAAGGCATTCTGGAACGTCGTCAACTGGGCTGACGTGCAGTCCCGCTTCGCGGCCGCCACCTCGAAGACCTCGGGTCTGATCTTCTAGCCACAGTGCCTCAAGCGGGGCGTCGCGCCGGTGGGGCGGCGCCCCCCGGGGGGTTACGGACCCAATAGGTTTAAAACCCCGAGCCGAGTGCCCATTGACCCCCCCCCCCGCGGGATCTCCT
>NZ_LZIN01000065.1 GCF_001667375.1 Mycolicibacter sinensis
TCTGCTGCTCCGCACCGTCTGCTTTGTTGGTGCTCCCCCCCTACGGTGCCCGCCCCGGGCGCGGGCCGGGCTCCGGGCCGCGCCGGCCGCGGGCGGGGGCCGCGAGGGGGCGGCCCCGGCGGAACTCGCGCGCACTTCACCGGTTTCGGGGTCGATACGCCGCTTATCGGTCACGGTGATGGTCTCCGGAGACGGCTCTCGTAAATCGCCTTCGCTCACTTGACATCACCATCATCGACCACTTCGGCGTCCACGACGTCATCGGCACCGGCGGATGCACCGCCCGCTGCGTCGGAGGCGGCCTGCTCGGCCTGGGTGGCCTCGTAGATCGCCTGACCCAGCGCCTGCGATTCGACGCCCAGCTTCTCCATCGCCGACTTGATGGCGCCGATATCGGTGCCCTCCAGCGCCTTCTTGGCCTCGCCGATGGCGGCGTCGACCTTGGCCAGGGTGTCCTCGGGGACCTTGGAGCCGCCCTCGGCGTCACGCTGCTCGGTGACGAACTTCTCGGTCTGGTAGACCAGCGACTCGGCCTGGTTGCGCACGTCGGCCTCTTCGCGACGCTTGCGGTCCTCGTCGGCGTGCGCCTCGGCGTCCTTGATCATCCGGTCGATCTCCTCCTGGGACAGGCCGGAGCCCTCCTGGATCTTGATCGTGTTCTCCTTGCCGGTGCCCTTGTCCTTGGCGGTGACGTGCACGATGCCGTTGGCGTCGATGTCGAAGGTGACCTCGATCTGCGGGACACCGCGCGGGGCCGGCGGGATACCGGTCAGCTCGAAGGAGCCGAGCAGCTTGTTGTGCGAGGCGATCTCGCGCTCACCCTGGAAGACCTGGATCTGCACCGACGGCTGGTTGTCGTCGGCGGTGGTGAAGGTCTCACTGCGCTTGGTCGGGATGGTGGTGTTGCGCTCGATCAGCTTGGTCATCACGCCGCCCTTGGTCTCGATACCAAGGCTCAGCGGGGTGACGTCAAGCAGCAGAACGTCTTTCACCTCACCCTTGAGCACGCCGGCCTGCAGCGCGGCGCCCACGGCCACCACCTCGTCGGGGTTGACGCCCTTGTTAGGCTCTTGGCCGCCGGTCAGCTCCTTGACCAGATCGGTCACCGCGGGCATCCGGGTGGAACCGCCCACCAGCACCACGTGGTCGATCTCCGACACCGAAATGCCGGCGTCCTTGATCACCGACTGGAACGGCTTGCGGGTGCGGTCCAGCAGGTCCTGGGTGATCTTCTGGAACTCCGAGCGGGTCAGCTGCTCGTCGAGGAACAGCGGGTTCTTGTCGGCGTCGACGGTGATGTAGGGCAGGTTGATCGAGGTGCTCTGCGAGCTCGACAGCTCGATCTTGGCCTTCTCGGCCGCTTCACGCAGCCGCTGCATCGCCATCTTGTCCTTGGTCAGGTCGATGCCCGAGGTGCCCTTGAACTTGTCGACCAGCCATTCGACGACGCGGTCGTCCCAGTCGTCGCCACCGAGGTGGTTGTCGCCGGAGGTGGCCCGGACCTCGACCACGCCCTCGCCGATTTCCAGCAGCGAGACGTCGAAGGTGCCGCCACCGAGGTCGAACACCAGGATGGTCTGTTCCTTCTGGCCCTTGTCCAGGCCGTAGGCCAGCGCGGCCGCGGTGGGCTCGTTGACGATGCGCAGCACGTTCAGCCCGGCGATCTGGCCGGCTTCCTTGGTGGACTGACGCTGGGCGTCGTTGAAGTAGGCGGGCACGGTGATGACCGCGTCGGTGATGTCCTCACCGAGGTAGGCCTCCGCGTCGCGCTTGAGCTTCATCAGCACGCGGGCGCTGATCTCCTGCGCGGTGTAGTCCTTGCCGTCGATCTCGACCTTCCAGTCGGTGCCCATGTGGCGCTTGACCGAGCGGATGGTGCGGTCGACGTTGGTGACCGCCTGGTTCTTGGCGGGCTGACCGACCAGCACTTCGCCGTTACGGGCGAACGCGACGACCGACGGGGTGGTACGCGAGCCCTCCGAGTTGGCTACGACGACGGGATCGCCGCCTTCTAGCACCGAGACGCACGAGTTGGTGGTCCCGAGGTCGATTCCGACCGCACGAGCCATTGTGGTTCCTCCCTAATAGACGTTTACCGAGTCTGAGTGGACTGCGCTCAAGGATGCTCTTCCGGCCGCCCTGCTGTCAACTCAGACTTGAGTGTTTGTGACTCAACTTGTCGATGTGGTCAACGGGCGGGCTGGCGGTTTTGTTCCATAGCTCGGCTGACGCCGCCGATACAGGCAGGAAACGCCCCATAACCGCGTACGTACCGCGACATGCACCGCTCAGCTGTCGACGACCGTCATCACCCCCGGCGCCGCGTCGAGCGCTTTGAGAGTGACCGCCACCGCGGTGTCGATGTGCACCCGCGGCGCCGGGGGGAGTTCGCCCGGGTAATAGGTGCCGGGTCCGTAGAACAGCCCGTAGCGCAGCACCACCCCCTCGGCGGCAAGCACGGCCTCCTCCAGGAAGGCGACCGCGTCGGCTTCTCGGCCGGGCTGCATCGTCCACGCGACGCTTTGGGCGATCACCTTCGCCGGGCGCGAGATGTCCAACGCCTCGATGAGGTTGCGGGTGCCCTCGGCCCGTATCCGGGCATTGACCAGTGACTCCGCGGGCAGCTCCGCCAAGTCGTCGGGAAGGTCGGTCAGCTCATGCAAGAGCACGTCGGGCGCGAAAGAACGGACGGCCCGGGTCAGCGCCGGTCGGTCGAAGACGTCGCAGACGATCGGTTGTGCCCCCAGCGCGGCCAGCCGAGCGGCTTTCCCTGCCGATCTCGTCATGGCGCCGACGGTGTGGCCGGCATCGATCAACAGAGGCACCAGGCGAGCACCGATCACACCCGAAGCACCCGCAAAGAAGATGCGCCGTCCCGCTGCCGAGCCACCGGCCGTCATGCCGTGACCTTCGCGGCCAGCGCCGCCAGCTTGACGTCAAGCTCCGCGGCGGCCGCATGCAGCTCAGGATTGGGCTCAACGACCATCAACGACGACGGCTTGACGTAGGTCAGACTGCTGCCGTTCTCCTCACCGACCAGCAGCAACTCCACCGGTGCAAACAACCCCGCGGTCACGTCGTGGCGCAACATCGTGATCGCGATCAGCGGGTTACCGATAATGACGCGCAACACTTTCCGGTCGATGCCGGCCTTGGCGATCCAGCCGCCGTGATCGAAGACCGTGAACAACATGAATCCGCCAAGACCGACGTGAGTTTGGACCTGATCGCGATACGACTCCCAGCCGGCGAAGTTCTTCGCGATGTCGTCGATCGGAACCGGCCGGTCGCCGACCTCGGAGAACAACGCGGCCACCAATTCGTCGTAGCTCTTCGTGCTCTCGTAGCACACCCTGGCTCCGGAGAACCGGATCTCGCGCGGATCAGACTGCGACACGGTCCATCTCCTCGACATCGGCTTTCGTGGATCCTTCGAAGCGGTCCCGAACTTGTGCCTGCGGAGTGCGGTCCACCAGCAGGCTCAGCAGATCCGGCCGGCTGTAGTGACCGGCGGCATCCATCTGCGACTTCCGGGCATCGATCACCGAGAGGTTTAGGTCGGCGATGACCTCGCCCTCGCCGGCGAGCAGTGGCTCCCCCAGCAGCTCGCCGTGCGGATTGACGATCGCGGTGAAACACCCGTCCGAGATCGGACCGACCGGGCACCCGGTGTCGGCCATGATCCGGGCCTGTTGGTCGGCATCCAGCCAGGCGGTGGCGTTGACGACGAAAGCGGCAGATTCGAGTGCGTGATTGCGCACGCTGATCTCGATCTGGCGGGTGAACCGTTCGCCGGCAAACGATCCCGGCCACATGGCCGAGTGGATCTGCTCGCCGTCGGCGATCAGCGCATGGCGGGCCAGCGGGATGTAGTGCTCCCAGCAGGCCAGCTGGCCGACGCGCCCGACCGCGCTGTCCACAGCACGCAGTCCGGTGCCGTCGCCCTGGCCCCAGATCATCCGTTCGTGATACGTCGGCATGATCTTGCGACGGCGTTGCAGCAGGTTCCCGTCGGCGTCGAACAGCAACTGCGTGTTGTACAGCGAGCCGCCGTCGCGCTCGGTGACGCCTATCGAGACCACCATTTCGGCCTGTCGGGCCGCCGCGCTGATCGCATCGATCTCCGGTGACGGGATCGTCACGGCCTGCTCCATCAATTTGAGGTGTTGCGGGCGCATCTCGAACGGACGCTGCACGAACGAGAAGTACGGGTAATACGGGATCACCGTTTCGGGGAAGACCGCGAACCGCACACCGTGGCGCGACAACTGCTCGATCTTGGCGATCACCCGCTCGACGGTCCCTTCCCGGCTGTAGAGCACCGGGCTGATCTGCACGGCGGCAGCTCGAATCTCACTCATGGCCAGCCTTCTTTCCTCTTGCATCCAAACCGATATTGGGGCGCCAGTCCGAGAGCACGCCGAGGTGTTCCAGATCGGCGACGTACTTTGTCACCAGTTCCGACGACAGCTGCGGAATGTCCTTGTCGTCACCGACCTGCGCGGCTCGCACCGCGGCACGGAAGGCCGCCGTCGGAGCCGGGGCACCGCGCAGCGGTTGCTGCGGTTTCCGGTAAGCGTCCAGCAGCGGAAGCACGCTGTGCCGGCGCTGCCTCTCGGGAAGCGCCCGCAACGCCGTTTCGAAACGTGCCAACCATGCGTCATAGTCATCGATGCGCTCGATCCGACGGCCGGCATCGCCGAGCCAATCGACGAAGGTGTCCAACGAGATACCGTCGTCGTGCGGGTTCATCACGTCGAAGGAGCGGAACCCTTTGCTGCCCCGAGCGCCGAGGACCGCGATCGCCTCGGCGACGAAATCGACCGGCAAGCCGCTGTAGTGCGCGCGCGGCCGGTCACCGGCGGGCCCGGTTTCGTAGAAGGAGCGTGGAGCGAGACCGGTCACAAGCAGGCTGAAGACGAGCCGGGTGAATGCGTCGGGGACGTTGAGCTGTCCCGCGTATCGACGGTGGGCGAGAATCATGTCCGACCGGAAGACCGTCACCGGTAGCGTGCAGTGATCAAAAGCCTGGCGCAACAACACCTCCCCGGCCCACTTGCTGTTGCCGTAGCCGCTGGCGTAACCGTCGGCGATCGATCGGACGGGGCTGACCTGACGAATGTCACCGTCCTCGGTGAAGTCGGCCGGGTCCACCGTCATGGCAACCGCCACCGTCGACAGGAACGTGATCGGCTTGATCCGGGTGGTGATCGCCAGCCGGATCAACTCCGCCGTGCCGAGGACGTTGGGGCCGAACAATTGCTCGTAGGGTAGTACGTGGTTGACCAGGGCGGCCGCATGCACGATCAGATCCACGCTGCGTCCCAGCCGATTCCAGACGGCCGCGTCCAGCCCGAGGTCGGGTTCGCCGATGTCGCCGGCAATGACCTCGAGATGCTCGGCGGCCAGCGCACGATAGCGCCGCCTCAGCGTTGCGTCACCGCTGTCGAACATCTGCTCAAGGCGCACCCGCGCCGCCGCGTCATCGCTGCCCCGCACGATGCAGATCAGGGTGCCGCCGGTCCGCGACAGTCTTTCCAGCCAGTGCAAGGCGATGAACCGGCCGAGATAACCGTTGGCTCCGGTGAGCAGGATGGTACGCGGTTCGCCGGTGACGTGCGGAAGCGTCCCGGCCTTGGCCAACGTCGTGGTATCGATGAACTTGTCCAGGGTCAGGTCGCTCGCCCGCAAGACGGCGGCACCCGGCCCGTGCACCGTGGCGGCAGTGGCACGTGTTGACGCCGACCCGCGTTGAGCCGCGATGTGGTCGGCAAGCCGGGCGAGGGTTGCCGTGGGGCTGATGATGACGCCCACGGGTACGTCGGCCCCAAAGACTTCCTGAAGCAGCTCCGAAAACGTCAGGGCGGACAGCGAATCGCCGCCAAGATCGGTGAAATGGGCGTTCGCGTCGACTTCGGCGCCTGCGGAACCGAGTACCGCAACCGCGGCCCGGCGCACGACCTCGAGTACCGGCTGCTCCGTCGCGGAGTTGCGCAGCGCACGCAGTTCGTCGGCCTGAGCCAGGTCGATATCGGCGTAAAGCTGCTCAAGCCGCTGTCCGTAATACGCTTTGAGCTTGGGCCGCAACAGTTTTCCGACACCGGAAACGAGCCCGTTTGCGGCGGTGAACGGCTGCGTCTCGATCAGGAAGTCGACGGGGATTTCGTAAGATTGCAGCTCCGCCGATTTTGCGGACTGCCGCAGCGAATCCCGAAGCATGGACTTCAAGGCGGCGGCGTCGTCGGCGAATTCCGCACGGGCCTGCGGGGTCGGAACGATCACCGCAAGCAGGTATGAGCGTTCACTGTTGCCGTATACGTAGATCTGGCTCACCCCGGGCGCCGCAGCGAAAACCGCGTCCAAGCGCGCCACCGCGACGAACTCGCCCTGCGCAAGCTTGAGGACGTTTCGGCTGCGATCGACGTAGGCCAACCGGTCCGGTGCCAACTCGGCCATCACATCACCGGTGCGGTAATAGCCGTCGTCGTCGAAGGCCTCGGCGGTGACTTCGGGGCGCTTGAAATAGCCCATCGTCGCGGTTGCCGACCTGATCAGCAGCTCACCGCGCGGGTAAGGCCTGTCGGTGGTGAAGTACCCGAGCTCTGGGACATCGACGAGCTTGTAGGCGAGCACCGGGGGGCGCAGGACGGCGCCATCCCGGCTGACAGCGCCGACCTCGGTCAGGCCGTAACCGTCAGACAGGTGTATGCCCAGTGCTGAATCGAGAAACGACGCCATTGCCGGAGCCAGCGGTGCGGTGCCGACGAACCCGCCCAGGACCCGGCCTCCCAGCAGGCCCTCGCGTAACTCAGCGGCCGCGTCGGCCTCTGCGGCCTCGAGAGTGGCACCCCCGGCGATCAGGCCGGCCACTGCGCTGCGGTGACGCTGGTACAGCATGTCGACCACCCTGGGCACCAGCGGAAGCTCGGTGGGGCGCACCAGCGACCAGTCCTCGAACAGCGTCGACAAATCAGGGTCGGGCACGAAATAGCTGGTACCGCCGGCCATGAACGACGACACCAGCGGCAGCCGGCCGCCAAGGTGGTTGAGCGGCATGAAGTTGACGTTGAACACCGGTGTCTCCGACGACGAAAGAAACGTTGCCGATGCCGTCCACAAGCGCGTGAGCGTCCGTTCGGAGTGCATGGCACCCTTCGGGGCCCCGGTACTTCCCGAGGTGTAGAGAATCATCGCCAGCCGCTCGTCGCTGTCGGCGGTGTAGAGCGGCTCGGCCGGCAGTGCGCGCCCACGCTGCACTACCTCGTCCAGCGTCTCGACGACAACCGGTGCTCCGGCGCTGCGGATCCGCTCGCGAGCTCGTGCCAGCGCCTCGCGGTGCGCGTCGAGTTCCGGCTGGTGGTCGAAGACCAGCAGGTGTCGCAGCGACGCACTGTCCAACGTGGACTCTAGCGCGAGATCCAGGTAGGCGGTCCCCACCGCGACCACCCGCGGCTGCACCTCGGCCAGAATTGCCCCGAGCTGCGCCGCGGATGCGTTGTGCTGCAACGGCACCGACACCAGGCCGAGGTAGGAGCAGGCCAGATCGATCGTCAGATAGTCCGGGCTGGCGAAACCGATGGTGGCCACGAAATCGCCGGGGCTCAGCGGATGGCTGCCGTGGTGCCGCCAGGAGGCGGCGATCGCCTCCGCCCGTCCCCACAGCTCCCGGTAGCTGATCGTTTCGAACCGCGGCACCAGGCGCGCAGTGGTGCGGCCAGTCGCGGAATCGGTCACCACCTCACGGGCGCGCTCGCCCACCGCCGGGCGGTCCGCATAGCCGTCGACCAAGGTCTGCAACACCTGGGCGAGCCTCAGGCCGGGCCGGCGCGCCGCCGCGATGACACCGGCGTCCGGTTGCGCCGCCCGGAATTGGGCGTCGGCGGCGTAGAAGCCGGCGATGCGATCTGTCAGTCGCTCGGCGCGGGTGCCGATCCGTCTGATCATGGGGAGTCCTCCTAGCCGAGGCGTTCGATGATGGTGGCGTTGGCCATGCCGCCGCCCTCGCACATCGTCTGCAGTCCGTAGCGTTTTCCGCTGTGCTGCAAGGTGTTGACAAGAGTTGTCATGAGGCGTGCACCGCTGGCCCCCAACGGATGCCCGATCGCGATGGCCCCGCCGTTGACGTTCGTTTTCGCCAGATCGGCACCGGTTTCCTTCGCCCAGGCCAGCACCACCGGAGCGAAGGCCTCGTTGACCTCGAACACGTCGATGTCTGACTGCCTCAGACCGGCACGGCGCAACACCTTCTCGGTGGCCGGAATCACCCCGGTGAGCATGTAGAGCGGATCTGAGCCGACGACGACGGCGCTGCGGATGCGTGCGAGTGGCCGCAGACCCATCTTCTCGGCGGCTTCGCCGCTGGTGATCAGCACCGCTGCGCTGCCATCGGAGAGCGGCGAGGAGTTACCGGCGGTGATGTCCCAATTGATCTGCGGGAAGCGCGCTTGCAATGCTTCGTCGTAGAAGGCGGGCCGCAGCGCCGACAGCGTCTCGACGGTCGTGCCGGGCCGGATGGCCTCGTCAGTACTCAGCCCGGCGAGCGGAGCGAGCTCGTCGTCGAAGAGCCCGTCTTTGGTGGCCGTCGCCGCCTTTTCGTGGCTGGCCGCGGAGAACTCGTCGAGTTCGGCGCGGGAGAAACCCCACCGGGCGGAGATCAGCTCGGCACTGATGCCCTGCGGAACCAGGCCGTCGGGATAGCGCCCGGCCATCGCGGCGCCGAACGGATTACTGCCCGGCAGCACCGCACTGCCCATCGGGACACGGCTCATCGACTCCACTCCGGCGGCGATGACGACGTCGTAGGCGCCGGCCATCACGCCCTGGGCGGCGAAGCTGATGGCCTGCTGGCTGCTGCCGCATTGCCGGTCGATGGTGGTGCCCGGAACCGATTCGGGGAAGCCCGCACCCAACAGCGCATTGCGTCCGATGTTGACGGCCTGATCACCCACCTGGGTGACTGTCCCGGCGATGACATCGTCGACCTGAATCGGATCGATTCCCGTTCGCTGCACCAGCTCGCGCAGGCTGTGGGCCAGCAGATCGGCGGGCAAGACGTCGTGCAATGCGCCGCCGGGCTTGCCCTTACCTATCGGAGTGCGAACGGCGCCGACGATGACGGCGTCGCGGCCTTGATATTCGGCCATCGTAGTCCCTCCTGGCTAGCTAAGTATTGTTTTCTATACTCAGCTATACACTCTGGGTATAGTAGAGTCAACCCAGATGGCGAGGTGAACTGAGATGAATTTCTTGCAGGGGCCGCTGGCAGACCGCGACAGCTGGTCGGCGGTCGGTGAATGCCCGGTCGAAAAGACCATGGCTGTGGTCGGCACCAAGTCCGCGATGCTGCTCATGCGCGAGGCCTACTACGGCACCACCCGGTTCGACGACTTCGCCCAGCGAGTTGGCATCACCAAAGCCGCCACCGCGACACGGCTCGCCGAGCTCGTCGAGCTGGGCCTACTGGCCCGGCGGCCCTACCGCGAACCTGGACAGCGCAGCCGCGACGAGTACGTGCTCACCGAGGCCGGCATCGACTTCATGCCGGTGGTCTGGGCGATGTTTCAGTGGGGGCAACGCCACCTGCCCAACCGTGGGCGGCTCCGCCTGACACATCTGGGCTGTGGCGCCGACGCGGCCGTCGAAATCCGCTGCGCCGAAGGTCACCGGGTCGAGCCCGATGAGCTCGGCGCGCAGCTGGTCAAGCCAACGACCGCCACCTCCTGACCACCGCGGTGGGTTACCCTCGCACCGATGTCCCACGCCCCTGACCCCAACTTGGCCTCTCCGGCGGCGCTGGCCCGCGAAGACGAGGGTTATCACAAGGACCTGGCCCCCCGACAAGTGCAGATGATCGCCATCGGCGGCGCGATCGGAACCGGGCTGTTCCTGGGGGCAGGACGACGGCTGCACGAGGCCGGGCCCAGCCTGTTTCTGATCTACGGGATCTGCGGCGTCTTCGTGTTCTTCATCCTGCGGGCGCTCGGCGAACTCGTGTTGCACCGGCCGACATCAGGTTCTTTCGTTTCCTACGCGCGCGAATTCTTCGGAGAGAAAACGGCTTACGTCGCGGGCTGGTTGTATTTCCTGAACTGGTCGATGACCGGCATCGTCGACACCACCGCGATCGCGACCTACTTCCACTACTGGGGCGCCTTCCATGTGGTCCCGCAGTGGGTGTTGGCGCTGACCGCACTGGTGGCGGTGGTGGCGATGAACCTCATCTCGGTGAAGCTCTTCGGCGAGCTGGAGTTCTGGGCGGCGCTGATCAAGGTGGTGGCGCTGATGACGTTCCTGGTCGTCGGAACCGTCTTTCTAGGGGGGCGCTTCCAGATCGACGGACAAGACACCGGGCTGCACCTGTGGGGCGAAAACGGCGGGTTCCTCCCGACCGGGCTGCTGCCGTTGGTCCTGGTCACTTCGGGTGTGGTGTTCTCCTATGCCGCGGTCGAGCTGGTCGGGACCGCCGCCGGCGAGACCCCCGAGCCGGAGAAGGTCATGCCGCGGGCGATCAACTCGGTGGTGGCCCGCATCGCGATCTTCTACATCGGGTCCGTGGTGCTGCTGGCTCTGTTGCTCCCCTACACCGCCTACCGGCATGGCGAGAGCCCGTTCGTCACGTTCTTCTCCAAGATCGGTTTCGCCGGGGCCGGCGGCATGATGAACCTGGTGGTGCTGACCGCGGCGTTCTCCAGCCTCAACGCCGGGTTGTACTCCACCGGTCGGATCCTCCGGTCGATGGCGGTCAACGGCAGCGGGCCGCAGTTCACCGCACCGTTGTCGCGAAACGGGGTGCCCTACGGCGGGATTCTGCTGACCGGAGCGATCGGCTTGTTCGGGGTCGCGCTCAATGCGGTGATACCCGAGCACGCCTTTGAAATCGTGCTCAACATCGCCGCCGTGGGTGTGGTGGCCGCGTGGTCCACGATCGTGGCCTGCCAACTGCGGTTCTTCAGGTTGACCAAAACCGGAGAGCTGCAACGACCGGGGTTCCGGATGCCGCTGGCTCCGTACAGCGGTTACGTCACGCTGCTGTTCCTGGCCGCCGTGTTCGCCCTGATGCTGTTCGACCCCGAGTACGGCACCTGGATCCGTGCCGCGGTGCTGATCGGCGCACCGGCACTGGTCATCGGCTGGTATTTGGTTCGCGGGCGGGTGATGGCCGCGGCCACGCCCGCACCCGCCGATCCCGAGAAACCGCCCGCGGTCATGGCACCGGCGGAAACCGACGAGCAGTAAGGCCGAAAAAACATGGCCCGCAATCGATATGCCGACAAGCCGCCGCTTTACGGGATGGCGCTGGTGTTCTGCGCCATCGCAATCGTGGCTATCACCGCCTATCTGCACGCCGGCTGGTGGTCGGTGTTCGGTTACGGCCTCGCCGCGGTGACGGCGGTGGCCGGCGGCGCGTTGGCGTTCCGCGATCTGTCCTGACCGACGGCCGGTCGGGCAAACCGCGAGTCACTGCAGCCACTTACGTCACACGGTGCGTAGGCTGGGCGTCAATCTATTTCGGCGAGGGATTGAGTGCGGGAACCGGATCGGGCGAGAACAGCGGCGATCGGCGGGCGGCTGGCGCTGGCCGCGGCGCTGCTGCTGGCCGGCTGCACCTCCACCATCGACGGCCACCCGATCGCTGCTCCCGGCGGCGGCGGGCCACCGGAGCCCTCGGTGCGCACGCCCCGCCCCAGCACGGCGCCCCCCAAAGCCCCGGCGCCGTCCAAACCGCCCCCCTCAGGCACCACGAAAGTGCCCGCCGGCGTCGTCCCCTTGACGCCCGACGAGAACGGTTACGTCTTCATCGAGACGAAGTCCGGCCGGACCCGCTGCCAGATCTCGACGCCGCAAGTCGACTGCGAGGCGGAGTTCACCAACACCCCCCTCAAGGACGGCCAGCACGCCAACGGCGTGAGCGTCGCTACCGACGGCACTGTGCGATGGGTGCTGGGAAACCTGGGCGACATCCCGGTCGTCACCATCGACTACCTGACCTACCAGGCGCAGGGGTGGCGTATCAAGGCCGATATCGAGGGCACCCGGTTCACCAATGACCGCACCGGCCACGGCATGTTCGTCAGCATCGACAACGTCGAAACGTTCTGACCTCTCAGTCGGGCCGCCGACCACCGCTGTCGATTACGATCGCTGGAATGGCGCGCTTCGGATCTTCAGACCGCCCCGGCAACCCCGGCGATGACCCCACCCGCTCCACTCAATACGGCCAGCGCGGACCTCAGCCGCCGGGGCCGCAACCGGCGCCCTTCGGCCCCGCCGGCCTGGGCCCCCGCCCCGGCGAGCCGGGATTCCACCCCGGCAATGCGCCGACCCAGTACGGGCCGGCCTACAACCCGTTCGATCAGCAGCCTGCCGCCGAGGCCGACACCGCCGATTTCGCCGGCGTAACGCCCACACCCTGGTTCCGGCGGCGGTCGGTGCTGATCGCCTGGTTCGCGCTGATCGCGGTGATGCTGGGGCTGGTGATCTGGGGCATCATCCAGCTGACCAGCCGCGGCCCCGGAGGGGGCAGCCCGGCGCCGCAGACCAGCTCCTCGAGCACCACCAGCACGACCACCAGCAGCAGCACCACCTCCAGCACCACTCCGTCGGAGAGTTCCTCGAGCACGTCGGCTCCACCGGCGGCCCCACCGCAGCAGGCCCCGCCGCAACGGCCACCGGCCCAGCAGCCCCCGGCGCCCGGCGAATCACACCGCCACCGCCTGCCTTCGCTGCCGTCGGTGATCACCATCCCGCCGATCCCCAAGGTTCCGGAGCTGCCGACGGTGATCACCATCCCGCCACACCGGTAGGCGGCGCACCGGCCCAGTAGTCTCGCCGCATGCGACCGCAGCAGAAACCGGCTTGGCTCGGGATGGATCTGGTGGCCGTTCTGATCTTCTGCGCCTTGGGCC
The DNA here is from genome assembly GCF_001667375.1 of Mycolicibacter sinensis. Taxonomy (GTDB): domain Bacteria; phylum Actinomycetota; class Actinomycetes; order Mycobacteriales; family Mycobacteriaceae; genus Mycobacterium; species Mycobacterium sinense_A. The sequence continues at coordinate 12,906 of NZ_LZIN01000065.1, forward strand.
GGCGCAGCCACGACGAGGGCGTCGATCTCAGCGGCTTGGCGGTGACGGCCTGGCCCTTTCTGAGCGGCACGGTGCTGGGCTGGCTGTTGTCCCGGGCCTGGCGCCGGCCAACCGCCCTGGTGCCCACCGGGGTGATCGTCTGGATATCGACGGTGCTGGTCGGCATGGTCTTGCGCGCAGCGACATCGGCGGGTGTGGCGTGGTCCTTCATCGTGGTCGCCTCGACGGCGACGGCGGTCTTATTGCTCGGCTGGCGAGCCGTGTTCGCGCTGGCTGCACGACGGACCGCTCCCGGTCGGGAATGACCCGGCCGTCCGGAGACGGCACAGCGACTCGTCAGGCGGCGTCGCGGCCTTTCGTCAGCCGCGGCACCTACCATTGGTGCGCGTGGAACGAACGCCGGACGATCCGAACAACGAACCGACCCAGATGGCCGGCTACGACTACCGCGGGACCGGCAACTACGGCGAGCCGGCCGGCTACTACAGCGAATACGGCGAACTTGGCGGCCCGCCCGCCGGCTGGTCCGCACCGCCCGAACCGCCACCGACTCCCTGGTACCTGCAGCCGCTCGCGCTGATCGGCTGGGGCGTACTGACGGCGCTGCTGATCGCGGCGATGGTGTGGGGAATGGTCCGGCTGGTGAACAAGGACTCCGGTGACACCACACCAGCGACGACGTCGGTCACCTCCAGTCCGGCGGCGCCCGGCGAGGCACCGATCGCCCCGAGCCCCGGGCCGGTCGCCCCCGAGACCACCACCGAAGAAAACGCGCCGCCGGCCACGACAACGGCGTCGACGACCACCGAAGCACCGACCACCACCGAATCCACCACCGCTCCGACCACGACGGCTCCGACCACGACGCAACCGCCGACGACGACCACGGAGGCGCCGACCACGACTGCGACTCAGGCGCCCGCCACCACGACCGCGGGCGAGCACGGCTAGCCCTCGCGAAACCCCGTCCGAAGGGTCGCCGGCCGATACAGTTAGGCCAACCTTTGTCGCGCCGGGCGGGTGCGGGGTGGCACTATGAGCGAGCACCGAGCAGGGCTTGAACAGGTGCTGCGCAAGGTTGGCGTAAGTTACCCGCAAGTAACCGCAGTGAGGTTACCAGTCAGTAACTTGTGGATGGGAGAGGCTCTCCGTGACCGAAAACACCCAGATGCTCATCAGGCTGGTCGTCGGCCTGGGCATGACGGCAATTGTCGGCCTGATGTCCGCACGCCGGGTCTTCTGGCTGTACCGGCTGGTCATGTCCGGTCAGAAGACCGGCGCCGAGCGGATGACAGACATCAAGGACCGCGTCTGGACGCAGATCCGCGAGGTCGCCGGCCAGGCCAAGCTGCTGAAGTGGTCGATCCCGGGCATCGCACACTTCTTCACCATGTGGGCGTTCTTCGTCCTGCTCACGGTCTACATCGAGGCCTACGGCCAGCTGTTCAAGCACGACTTCGCCATCCCGCTCATCGGACACTGGGATGCACTGGGCTTCCTGCAGGACTTCTTCATCACCGCAGTCACCCTGTCGATCTTCGCGTTCATGATCATCCGCATCATCCGCAACCCAACCGAGCACGGCCGGGACTCCCGGTTCTACGGCTCGCACAACGGCGGCGCCTGGCTGATCCTGGTGATGATCCTCAACGTCGTCTGGACCTTCCTGCTGCTGCGCGGGGCCGCGGTCAACACCGGCAGCCTGCCCTACGGCAATGGCGCCTTCCTGTCGCAGCTGATGGGCAAGCTCATGGAGCCGCTGGGCCTGTCCGCCAACGAGACGATCGAGACCGTCTCGCTGCTGCTGCACATCGGGGTGGCGCTGGCGTTCCTGGTCATCGTGCTGCACTCCAAGCACCTGCACATCTTCCTGGCGCCGATCAACGTCACGTTCAAGCGGCTGCCCGACGGCCTGGGCCCGCTGCTGCCGATCGAGTACGACGGTGAGCCGCTGAACTTCGATGACCCGCCGGAGGACGCGGTGTTCGGCCGCGGCAAGATCGAGGACTTCTCCTGGAAGGGCATGCTCGACTTCGCCACCTGCACCGAGTGTGGCCGCTGCCAGTCGCAGTGTCCGGCGTGGAACACCGGCAAGCCGCTGAGCCCCAAGTTGCTGATCATGGACCTGCGCGACCACTGGATGGCCAAGGCGCCGTACCTGCTCGGCACCTCGGAGGCGCCGGCCATGGATGTCGACCTTGCCGACGCCAAACCGCTGGCGGGCCACCACGTGCCGGAGAAGGGCTTCGAGCGCATCGGCGGCTCCGGTCCAGAGCAGGCGGTCCGGCCGCTGGTCGGCACCGAGGAGCAGGGCGGCGTGATCGACCCCGACGTGCTGTGGTCATGCACCAACTGCGGCGCCTGCGTCGAGCAGTGCCCGGTGGACATCGAGCACATCGACCACATCCTGGACATGCGCCGCTACCAGGTGCTGGTGGAGTCGGAGTTCCCGTCCGAGCTGGCTGTGCTGTTCAAGAACCTGGAGAACAAGGGCAACCCGTGGGGGCAGAACGCCAGCGAGCGCACCGCCTGGATCGATGAGCTCAACTTCGACATCCCGGTCTACGGCCAGGACGTCGAGAGCTTCGACGGGTTCGAGTACCTGTTCTGGGTGGGTTGCGCGGGTGCCTATGAGGACCGGGCCAAGAAGACCACCAAGGCCACCGCGGAGCTGCTGGCCGCGGCCGGGGTGAAGTTCCTGGTGCTGGGCACCGGCGAGACGTGCACCGGTGACCCGGCCCGCCGGTCCGGCAACGAGTTCCTGTTCCAGCAGCTGGCCACTCAGAACGTCGAGATGCTCAACGAAGTGTTCGACGGGGTGGACAAGCCGGAGCGCAAGATCATCGCCAGCTGTCCGCACTGCTTCAACACCATCTCCCGCGAGTACCCGCAGCTGGGTAGCGAATACACGGTGTTGCACCACAGCCAGGTGCTCAACCGGCTGATCCGGGACAAGAGGCTGATTCCGGTCACCCCGATGGCCCGGGACGTCACCTACCACGACCCGTGCTTCCTGGGCCGGCACAACAAGGTGTACGAGCCGCCGCGCGAGCTCGTCACCGCCTCGGGTGCCAACCTGATCGAGATGCCGCGGAACCGCGACCGCTCGTTCTGCTGCGGGGCCGGCGGGGCGCGGATGTGGATGGAAGAGCACATCGGCAAGCGGGTGAACCACGACCGCGTCGACGAGGCGCTGGCCACCGGTGCCACCACCATCGCCACCGCCTGTCCGTTCTGCCGGGTGATGATCTCCGACGGTCTCGACGACCGCATCGAGGCTTCCGGGCGCTCCGGTGTGGACGTGCGTGACATCGCACAGATCCTGCTGGACTCACTGGATCTGTCCGGGGTGACGTTGCCGGCCAAGGGCACCGCCGCGGCGGCGGCCGAGCGGGCCCCCAAGAAGGCCGAGCAGGAGACACCCGCCCCCGCCGCTGTGGCCACCGTGACGGCGGAGAAGCCTGCCGAGGCTCCGGCGGCCGAGGCCAAGACCGCGGCCCCGGTCAAGGGACTGGGGATGGCCGGTGGGGCCAAGCGCCCCGGCGCCAAGAAGGCGGCCGCGGCCCCGGCTGCCCAGGCCGGCACTGCGGCACCTGCCGAACCGGCGGCTCCGGCCGCTCCGGTCAAGGGCCTGGGCATCGCCGGTGGGGCCAAGCGCCCCGGCGCCAAGAAGGCGGCCGCGGCCCCGGCCGAACCCGGCAGCTCCGCGGCGGAACCGGCCAGCACGGCCAGCGAGCCGACCAGCACCGCCGCGGAGCCCGCGGCGGCCCCACCGGTCAAGGGGCTGGGGCTGGCGGCAGGCGCCCGCAAGCCCGGCGCCAAGAAGGCTGCGCCGGCTCCGGCTGCCGAACCCGCCAAGACCGAGCCGGCCGCAGCCGAGCCGGCGGCTGAGCCGGCTGCTGATGCTGCCCCCACCGAGGCGGCTCCCGAGGCGGCACCGGCGGCCGAGGCTCCCAAAGAACAGCCTCCGGTGAAGGGGCTGGGGATCCAGCGCGGGGCGAAGCCGCCGGGCAAACGCTGAGATAACAGGTTGGGGCCGTCTGTGTGCACATACGGCCCCGATCTGTTTCTCGGGCAAATTTTGATTGGACAGTTATGGGACCATTGTTGACGTGACCGCTCACCAGTTGCCTCATCAGATGCCCTGGCCTGCGCCCGGCAGCCAGCTGCGGCAGCGCACCTTCGCGCAGTCGACCAAGCTGCAGGACGTCCTCTACGAGATCCGCGGTCCGATCCACGCCCAGGCCGCCCGGATGGAGGCCGAGGGGCACCGCATCCTCAAGCTCAACATCGGTAACCCGGCACCGTTCGGGTTCGAGGCGCCCGACGTCATCATGCGCGACATGATCCAGGCGCTGCCGCACGCACAGGGCTACTCCGATTCGCAGGGCATCCTGCCGGCTCGCCGCGCAGTGGTCACGCGCTATGAACTCGTCGAGGGCTTCCCCCGCTTCGACGTCGACGACGTGTATCTGGGCAACGGGGTGTCCGAGCTGATCACCCTGGTGCTGCAGGCCCTGCTGGACAACGGCGACCAGGTGCTGATCCCGGCGCCGGACTATCCGCTGTGGACGGCGTCGACCTCGCTGGCCGGCGGCACGCCCGTGCATTATCTGTGCGACGAGACTCAGGGCTGGCAGCCCGACATCGCCGACATGGAATCGAAGATCACCGAGCGCACCAAGGCGCTGGTGGTGATCAACCCGAACAACCCCACCGGAGCGGTCTACGGCCGCGAGGTGCTCGACCAGATCGCCGAGTTGGCCCGCAAGCATCAGCTGCTGCTGCTCGCCGATGAGATCTACGACAAGATCCTCTACGAGGACGCCGAGCACATCAACTTGGCCTCCCTGGCGCCGGATCTGCTGTGCCTGACCTTCAACGGGCTGTCGAAGGCCTACCGGGTGGCCGGCTACCGGGCGGGCTGGGTGGCGATCACCGGCCCCAAGGAGCACGCGACCAGTTTTCTCGAGGGCATCAATCTGCTGGCCAATATGCGGCTGTGCCCGAACGTGCCGGCCCAGCACGCCATTCAGGTGGCATTGGGCGGTTACCAGAGCATCGACGATCTGGTGCTGCCCGGCGGGCGACTGCTCGAACAGCGCGACGTCGCCTGGACCAAGCTCAACGAGATTCCGGGTGTCTCCTGTGTCAAGCCGAGCGGTGCGCTGTACGCGTTCCCGCGACTAGACCCCGAGGTCTACCCGATCGCCGATGACGAGCAGTTGGTCCTGGATCTGCTGTTGCAGGAGAAGATTTTGGTCACCCAGGGCACCGGGTTCAACTGGCCTGCCCCGGACCACCTACGTATCGTGACGCTGCCGTGGGCTCGTGATTTGTCCAGCGCCATCGAACGTTTGGGCAACTTCCTGGTCGGCTACCGGGTGTAGTTGCTCGCCGTTTGCGCCGAAACTGTCTTTAGCGCGGGAAAGTTCGAGTACCGAACACGCTAACGACAGGGTCGTCGGCACGGGAAGCCCTTCGCCCACATGCCCCAACGGGAATCGCGTGGGAGACGATCCCGATGCCCCAGCCGAGGATGGGCCAGGCGGGCCAGAAATACCACGTCCCGGCAGCCACGGCGGTCGCCAGCCAGATGCCGATCATCAGCACCGACACGGCCAGATAGGCGATCAGGTGAATCCGCACGGCACGACGCGCGGCGGCGTGCCGCACGGCACGACGCTGCGGATCCCGCCGGCCAATCCGCTCGACGGGCAGATCGATGAGCAGGTCGCGGAGAGCACGAACGGTCTGGGCTTCAAACGCCCGCCCCAGTCGTGTCTCGTACTCCTCCATAGAAAGGTAGCCCTGGGCGAATGCCTGGCCGAGACGGGCGGAAGTGCGTTCCCGCTCCGGATCGCCAACCCGCATCGCGGGCTCCGACGGCGTTACCAACGTCGTGCTCATCTCGACCTCCTACTGCCCGCTGGGCACCCAGTTGCCGTGGAAGCCCGCGGGAACACGATGCGGCAGCTGGATACCGGCGACGTCCTCCAGCGTGGCCGCATCCAGGATCGCCAGCCCGCTGCGATCGGTCGCGCTGTCGTACACGAAGCCCATCAGCACACCGTCGTCTTCGGGCGCGTCGGCTGCGGACGGATGGAAGACGAACTCGCCCAACTGTTTTCCCGCACCAAACGAGCGTGTCGCCGTCGACCCGCCGACGAGGTCATGCTTGAGCAGCGTCGACGCGTCGCCGTTGAAACCAACCGCATAGCCGAACCGGTGCCGTCGGCCGACCCGGCGCTCGTCGACCCGGGGGAACTCCTGACCCCGGTCGTCGATGCGGGACTCCCGGACTTTGCCATCGGCCAGGTCCACCGTCCACCGATCCAGCGTGGGCGGCCCCTCCGCAGGACCTCGTAGGTCGGTGTCGAACATCTTGGGGTGGCGCACCACATCGAGCACGACGGTGTCACCGTCGTCGTAGGCGTTCAGCGGGTGAAACACGTAGCACGGTTCCACGTCGAACCACCGCACGTCAGAGCTCTCGCCATCACGGGGCATAACCCCAACCCGCGCAGGGTATTTCGGGTTCCACCGATACGGCATGCGGCGGTCGCCGTCTTTGGGGCGCGGCAGCCGGGCGGTGATCGGGTCCGGGATGCGGACCCGCCCGATCAGGGCATTCAGGATCAGTCGCACCGGCAGCCGCAGGCCCGGGGGCGCCGACCCCTCGGCGACCTGGCGTGTATCGAAGGTCACCGGCAGGTCATAGAAGACGACGTGGTTTTCGGTCAGCGAGAAATCATGCATCATCGGCGAGCCGGTGACCTCGATGTCGATGGCGCGCCGCGTCCGGCCATCGGCGCCGATCACCGAGTACTGCACGGTGTTACCGCGGTTGAACGCGTACGACACGGCATGCAGCTCGCCGGTGTCCGGGTCACGTTTGGGATGCGCGGTGTAGCCGCCGGGCAGGGTGCCGTCGAAGTCGCAGGCGCCGACGGTGTCCAGCTCCTCGGTCAGCTCAGCGCAAGAGATGCCACCCTCGATCAGCGCGTAGGTGCGCCCGGCGTGGCCGATTACGTTGGTATTGGCACCGATGCCCATCGCCTCGCGGCGGTAGCCGGACGGCGGCGGTTCACCGAGCGCTTGGGCTGTCTGCGGCCCGCGCACATAGCGGTTGCGGTACCACTCGGCCTTGCCGTCGCGCAGGCGCACGCCGTGGACCATGCCGTCTCCGATGAACCAGTGGTAGACGGCGGGATCGATCTCGCCCACCGGGTTGGGGCCGTTGCGCAGGTAGCGGCCGTCCAGGTAGTCGGGGATGGCTCCGGAGACCTTGAGGTCGGTGAGCGTGTATTCCTGGGCGATCGGGGCGTAACCGCCCTCCAGGTACGGATTGTTCATCGTGGAACCTCCCTGCCATAACGTCGTTATGGATAGGTATAACACCGTTATGGCAAGATGGCAAGGGTGAATCCGCGTGAGCGCTTGATCGAAGCCGGGCTGCACCTATTGGAAACCTCAGGTCCCGAGGCGCTGCAGGCACGGAAGGTCGCCGCCGAGATCGGGGCGTCGACGATGGCGGTCTACACCCACTTCGGCGGAATGAACGGCCTGCTGGACGCCATCGTCGCGGCGTCGTTTGAGCGGTTCGGTGCTGCGCTCGGCGCGGGTCCGAGAATCGACGACCCGATGGCCGATTTCTTCGTCATGGGCTACAACTACCGCGAGTTCGCGCTGGAGAATCCGCAGCGGTACCGGCTGATGTTCGGGCTGGCGTCGCCCCGGCTGATCGGCACGCCGAATATCGGAATGCCGGTGGGGAACAATGCATTCGACCAACTCATCACCGTAGTGCAGCGCATCGTCGCCGCCGGGCGGATCCGCGCGGACGATGTCGTGGATTTGGCCGGGCGGATCTGGAGCATGATCCACGGCGTGGTGTTGTTGGAGATTGTGGGCACCTTCGAGCGGGACGGCCGTGCGCTCACGAAGATCCTGGGCCCGATGACCGTCGACATGTTTGTCGGGATGGGCGATCGGCGTGAAGACGCCGAGCGCTCGTTGCAGCTAGCGGCGGCGACGATCGCCGGCGTTCGGTAGCGCATCAGCGCCGGTCCAGCAACTCCAGCAGATAGCCGCCGTACCCGGACTTGAGCAGGGCGTGCGCGCGGGCCGCGAGTTGGGCGTCGTCGATGAATCCCATCCGCCAGGCGACTTCCTCGGGGATGCCGATCTTGAGGCCTTGGCGGCGCTCGATGGTGCGGACGTAATCGCCGGCGTCCAGCAGCGAATCGAACGTCCCGGTGTCCAGCCAGGCGGTACCGCGGGCCAGCGTCTCGACCCGCAGCCGGCCTTGCTCGAGGTAGGTCTGGTTGATATCGGTGATCTCGTACTCGCCGCGCGCGGATGGCTTTAAGCCCCGGGCGATCTCGACGACGTCGTTGTCGTAGAAGTACAGCCCCGGTACCGCGTGGTGCGATTTGGGGGCCGTCGGCTTCTCCACCACCGACACCGCGATGCCGTCCGCGTCGAACTCGACGACGCCGTAGGCCGAGGGGTCCGCCATCCAGTAGGCGAAAATGACTGCGCCGGAAACGGATTGGTGGCGCCGGAGGCTGGTTCCCAGCCCGGGGCCGTAGAAGATGTTGTCCCCCAACACCAGTGCGACCGAGTCGGTGCCGATGTGCTCGGCGCCGATGACGAACGCCTGCCCAAGCCCCTCGGGTCGATCCTGGACGGCGTAGGTGATGTCGACCCCGAATGCGCCGCCGTCGCCCAGCAATCGCTGAAAGGCCGGTGCGTCATGGCCGGTGGTGATCACCTGGATGTCGCGGATACCGGCCAGCATCAAGGTGCACAGCGGATAGTAGACCAGCGGCTTGTCGTAGACCGGCAGCAGCTGTTTGCTGACGCCCATCGTGATCGGATACAGGCGGGTGCCCGAGCCACCGGCCAGGATGATCCCGCGCATGGGGTAGAGCCTAACTGCCGCTCGCAGTCAGTCGGCGCGGTCGGCCTCGGTGAGGTCCGTGGCGGTCAGCGCCGCGTCGAGGTCGTCGTGACGGAACACCGCCGTGACGTGGTCGTGCACCACCCGGAAAGCAACCGCCTGGGCGGTGGCGCCGGCTTCGGCGGGCGTCAACTCGGCCACCACCACCCCGCCGTGCACATACATCCGGCCGATCCCGGCGCTGGTCTGCGCCAAGGCTGCCCACTGCCGCAGCGCCTGATGGCCCTGCGCGGCACCGTCGGCGTCGGCTACCTCGATGTCCTCGCTGGACAGCTGCTCCAAGGTATCCACGTCACCGGCGGCCAGGGCGTCGTGCCAGGCGAGGACGGTCGCGATCTCCGATGTGCTCATGGTCTGCAAACTACCGTGTCGGCGCGCCCTCAGAACGCGGTGTGCTCGACCCAGTCCTGCCACACCGCGGCGTCACCGAACACCGCGATGTCGGTGTCGGCCACCGCAACCCGGCGCATGACCACCAAGAACAGGTCGCGGGCCGGGCCGCGCAAAGCCACCGACCCCTTGCCGTGCTCATGCGACCAGCTCAGCGCTCCGGTGTCAGCCGACCGGCTGATCGTCCACTCGCCCGCCGATCCCAGGCCGTCATCGGTGGCGTGCAGGTGCACGCTCTGACCGCCGGCCAGCGGCGATTGCCCGTCGCGGCCGGGCCGTGCGGTGACCAGGTCGAGCCATTCGGAGATCCCGTCCGCGGCCAACTCCGGCGACCAGCTGAAGTCAGCGCCGAGCGCCAGGGCGGCGTCGGCGCGGTGCACCGTCGCCTCGTGCAACCGGCGGCGTAGCCACCAGACGGCCGGGCGCGGACCCAGAAACGTCCATGCCGGGTTGTCCGGCCCGATGCCGGTTATCGCGTAGAGCACCCGCTGGGCGCCGTCATGCAGCCAGTCGATGGCCGCGTCGGGGTCCGCGGGCGGCTTGCCGTCGACGACCTCGCGTGGGTCCAGCGGATGCTCCAGGCGGTCGGCGACGATCTGGGCGGCCCAACGATGTCCGCGCCCGACGTGCCGGAACAGCTGCGTCAGGTTCCACTCCGGGCAGGTCGGGATCGCCAGTTCCGGATCCCCGGAGCGAACCAGCTCACCGAAGGCGCGGTTCTCCTCAAGCAATGCTGCGGCGTAGTCCACGCCGTCAGGCTAGTGGACTGCGCGTCAACTCAGAAAGGCCAGCCGCCGCCCTTGCCGCCGCCGCCCTTGCCCCCGCCGCCACCGAGGCCGGGGAACCAGGAGCCGCCGCCGCCACCGCGGGCGCCGCTGCTACCGCCGCCCAGGCCCGGCAACCAGGGATTGTTTCCGCCGCCGTTGGTGCCGACGCCGGGCAGCCACGGCGAGGGGTTGTTGCCCTTGTTGCCGCCCCCATTGTTGCCGGGCAGCCACGACGGATTGTCGTCCTTCTTACCGCCCCCGTTGTTGCCCGGCAGCCACGACGGATTGTCGTCCTTCTTACCGCCCCCGTTGTTGCCCGGCAGCCACGACGGATTGTCGTTCTTGGGCGGACTCTGCTTGGGCGGGTCGAAGATTCGTGGCCACTCGGGTTGCTTGACCGGCGGGGCCGGTTGGGCCGGCGGGGGAATCTGGACCGCCGGCGGGCTGGGCACCTGGATGGGGACCGGAATCGGCACCGGTGCCGGGGCCGCCGGAGCGGGGGCCGCCGGCGCGGGCGCAGGAGCCGCGGGCACCGGCGCAGGAGCCGCCGGGGCCTGCGCGACGGGCGGCGCCGGGGCCGCTGGTGCTGGAGCCGCCGGGGCGGGCGCGGCAGGTGGCACCTTGGGCGCCACCTGGGGAACCGGGGCCGGTGCCTGCTGCGTGGGTACCACGATGTGCTGGCCGGGCGCAGGACGGTCAGACGCGGTGGGCCGGATACTGACCGCCAGCGCCACCAGCAACGAAGCCACCCCGACGACGAAGAATGCCGCCAGCCCGCTGCCGGCCAGCAGGAACGGATTGCGGCGGCGGGGATGCTCGGCCTCTTCGAACAGCCGCAGACCGGAGCTCGGCGCGTAGTCCTCGGCGACGGCGCCCTGAGTGGTGCCGGTGTCGGAGAACGCCAGGTAGTCGGCGTCGGCGTCGTCGGGAACGGCGCTGTAGGCCAGGGCGTACTCGCCCCTGGTGGCGTCGTAGTCGCCGCCGGCCTGGTAGGCGTAGCCCAGCGCGACCAGATTCGGGTCAAGCACGCCGGTGCCCGGGTCGCGCGCCCACGCCAACGCCGACGTCGACGAGTCGAACAACGGCGCGTGTGCGCTGGCCAGCGCGGCACCCCGGGCCAGCGCCGTCTCCGGCTCCTCGGGCACGCTGACCGGGATGGGACTGGCCGCATCCAGGTCGGGCTTGACCACGCCGACATTGACGCCGGAGCCCACCACGAACAACCCGTCGGGCCGGGACTCGAGCCGGCCGGCCTGCGCGGCCAGGGCGGTCAACTCGCCAAGGGCGGCGGCGTCGTCGGACGGCAGTGCCACCCGGTGCACCTCGGTGATCGAGCCGTCCGACGAGTCGACGACCGCCAGCGTGGCGCCGTCGGGCTCGATGAACATCAGCGCGGTCCGCTGGTAGCCGACCGTCCCCCCCACCGTCTGCGCCAGCGCGGCCGCGGCCAAAAACGCCGAGACCAGCATCACGTTCTCGACCCGGCGATGGGCCAGGGCGTCCCGCAACTGGCCGGCCTGCAGCTGATTGGCGACGGTCACCCCGGTCGAGGCCAGCCGATAGCCGCCCTCTTCAGCGCTCTCCTGGGTGCCCAGGATGGCCGACACCACCTGGTCGGGAAACGCCGGCCCGTCGGAGTCGACCTCGAAGCCGTCCTCGTCGACGGTGACGCCACCGGCGTTCTCCCCTTCGACGAGCACCATCCGTACCGACGGCGGTGCCATCGACACGCCCAGAACGATGTCCATCGCACCTCCTCCCCTACGGCCGGTGATTGATTAGCCCATCTTAGGTGTTTGCGGGGGAAATCCCCACCTCAGAAGTGCAGGCCCGGGATCGGCAGCGGGATCTTGATCCCGCCGCCGCCGCGGCCCTTGCCACCACCGCGACCGTGACCACCGCCGTGACCACCGCCGTCCCACCCGCCCCGGGGCGGACCGAGGATCGGCGGACCGCCAGGCAGGCCGGGGATCTCCAGATTCGGGATCATCGGCGGCGGCAGCGCCGGCG
>NZ_LZIN01000066.1 GCF_001667375.1 Mycolicibacter sinensis
CGGCCCGGCACCCGATTCCCATCGCCCACCCCCGGGAAGCTGACATAACATCGCCTGTCGCTCAAAGGCGGGCACACGCCCATATCCTCCGGACCGGTGACGGATGGGGCAGGTGGGAAACGATGTGCTCAGTACCCGATCGTAAACCCGTGCCGCAGCACCAGATCCGCTGTGACATCGGGTCGCTGCGACAGCGGCCACGCCGCCACCTCGAACGCCTCGACGGCGAAGAACGCGTAGTTGACCGAGGTCTCCGGGGTGGTGCGCGACCGGTAGACGATCGCGTCCGGGCATTCCTCGGGCTCAGGCCACCAGCGCCGCACCGCGTCGGCGAGTCGCTGGCAGGTGGCCCACACCGCGTCGTGCTGGCCGGTGCTGATCTGGTCGTCGACGCCCAGGGCGTCCAGGTTGCGTTCGGTGCGCAAGTCGAGCACCCGCAGATGCCGCGCCGCGGTCAGCCGCACCAGGTGGTGGCCGGCGTGGTCGGCCGGGATCATCAACCCGGTCAGCCGGTAGCGCTCACGGAACGCACCGAGCAGATCCGTTGCCCCATAACGGGTGCGGAACATTCCCGACGTCGGGTCGAAGCGGTAGCGCGGCTCGGGGAACCCGTCCCAAGCCCACCGGGAGGGGTGCTCGGCGTCCAGGCGCCACAGCTGCGTTCCGGCGGTGATCCGGCGGCGGCGCAGGCCGGTCGGCCGGGCTTCGGGCAGTGCGGCCCGGTAGCCGGCGGGAAGCTCAGGCACCGAGCGCGGTCAGCATCCGCCGGGCTTCCGCCGCGGTGGCGGGACGGCGCAGTGCCTCGGCGATCGAGATACCGCCCAACTCGTCATGGGTGAGCCGCATGATGCGGTCGGCGGCCAGCGGATCGGTGCTGAACCGGGCCAGCAACTCCAGGATCTCGGGCAGGTCGGCGCGCAGCCGTGCGTCGTCGAATTGCCACGCCGGAAACCAGGTCTGGTTGCCCACGGCCGCGCCGATCAGCTTGCCGCGGCTGCGCAGCCGGTGCACCGCCTGCGGGGTGCCCAGCCGCAGCAGCGCCTGGACCTTCGGGGTGGGCAGCGCCCCGGCGACGAAGTCGTCGACGAGGGCGGCGCGACGCTGGTCGTTCAGCGCGTGGGCGGCGATACGCTCCAAAGTGCCCTGCGGCGCCGTCGGCGCCTCCAGCAGGGCGTCGAGGACCTGGGCGAACCCGGCATCGGTGCGGGCACGTTCGGCGACCTGGCGGGCGATGGGTGCGACGGCGGCGGGCATGCGTCCATGCTACCCGCGAGTGCGTCTAATTGAAACAATCGAAACCAATACCAGTACCGCGGCCGCTCCCAGCAGCGGCCAGACGCCCAGCGCGTCGACCCGATCGGCCAGCCAGGACTGCACCGCGCCGGCCGCGTGGATCACCGGATCGTCGGCGTCGGCCCCGGAGAAGTACAACCGGATCTCGTAGTAGCCGTAGTAGGTGACGTACAACCCGGTCAACAGCACGATCACCCCGGCGATGCGGCCCACATACGGCAGCACCCGGCGCAGCGCCGAGGTCGCCGACGAACCGGCCAGTGCCACCGCCAGCGCCGCGACGCCGACGGTGATGCTCATGCCCGCGGCGTAGGCGACGAACGCCAGCACCCCGGCCAGCGTCGAGCCCTGGTGGAAGGTCGTGCTGATCACCGCGAGAAACGGTGCGATCGTGCACGACAACGAGGCGACCGCATAGCCCACGCCGTAGCCGTACATCGACCGCAGCCGCGCCGTCGGCGTCCCGCCCGCCTTGGGCAGCAGCACCGAGATGTCCCGGCCGGCCAGCAGCCAGCCGCCCATCGCCAGCAGCAGCACGCCGATGACCACGGTGGCGAACGGCAGATACTTCTGCGCCGAGGCGATCAACGGCGACACCGCCAGCCCGAAAATCCCGAACACCGTCAGGAACCCGGCCGACATCGTCACCGTCGCCGCACCGGCGCGGGCCAGCGCCACCGGACGCGAGGTGTCCCGGCTGTCGGCGATCACCAAACCCAGATACCCCGGCAGAAACGCGAAACCACACGGGTTCAGCGCCGCGACCAGCCCGGCGCCCAGAGCGAAACTCAGTGTGGCGGTGTCGATCACGTCGGCGTCAGCGCCTGCACCCGCGCACTCAGATCGGCTTCGGACAGCGAGCCCTTCACCACTTCGACTCCGCCGTCCGGGCTGACGAAGGCGTACGCGGGCTGGCGGGTCACCCCGAACCGGGCCCACACCGCGGCGTCGGCGTCGTTGAGCTCGGTGAAGGAGTCCACACCGTACTTGGCGACGAAGTCCTGCAGCGCGCTCAGCTCATCGCGCGCGCCCACCCCGACGAACGTCACCGCCGGATGCGCGGCGGCCACCCGCGCCACCACCGGCGCATCCTTCTGACAGGTGGGACACCACGGCGCCCAGAACCACAGCACCGCCGGCCGGCCGTGCAGGCTCGAACCGGAGAATTTCCGGCCGTCCAGGGTTTGGGCGGTGAAGTCCAGCTGGGTGCCCTCGGCCGTCGTCCGCGAACCGCATCCCGCGGCCAGCAGGGCCGTCGCGGCCACGAGTACGGCGATCAGCAGGCACAGTCCAGAGGCTTTGGGAGCGGGCATGCCGCCGAGTATGCCAGCGGTGCCGGCCGGGCTAAGGTCGCTGACATGGCCCGCGGACGCCTGGAGCACACCGCCGACATCGGGGCGTCGCCGGAGATTGTGACGGCGTTTCTGGCCGACCTGACCAATTACGAAGCGCTGCACCCGATGCTGGTGGACGTGCGCCGCGTCCCCGGCGGCACCGACGGCGCCACCCGCTACCTGGCCCCGCACCGCATGCGCCTGTACGGCATTCCGATCCGCTTCACCTGCCGGGTGGACCTGCGCACCGACGGCCCCGGCGAGATCCGCAGCCACACCTTGCAGCGGCCCGGCATCGAAATGTGGTCGACGGTGACGGTGCGCCCGCACGGCGACGGCAGCCAGCTGCATGAGCAGGTCGACATCAGCGCACCCCGGCTGTTGATGAACACCGTGCTGCGCGACGGCGGCAGCTCGCATGCCGCGATGTGGCAGAACCTGCGACGCTATTTCGCGAGCTGACCGACACGGGCATGCTGGAAGCCATGAACCGAAGCGAGATCACCGAGCAGATCGTCGCCGCCCGGCTGGCCAAGGGCCTGAGCTGGCAGGAGCTGGCCGACGCCATCAAGAAGCCGGTCGTGTGGACCACGTCGGCGCTGCTGGGCCAGCAGCCCATCCCCGCCGAGCAGGGCGAAATCCTGGCCGATCTGCTCGGCTTGGATCGTTCGGTGGTACCGATACTGGCCGCGGTGCCGGTGCGCGGCGGGCTCACCACGCCGCCCACCGACCCGACCATCTACCGGCTCTACGAGGCGGTGGGCGTCTACGGCCCCGCGCTCAAAGAACTGATCCACGAGCAGTTCGGCGACGGCATCATGAGCGCGATCAACTTCAGCGTGGACATCGACAAGAAACCGCACCCCGGCGGTGATCGGGTGGTGATCACCCTCGACGGCAAATTCCTGCCCTACGAGTGGAACTCCGCGGACTGAGTGCCGACCGTGGCCAGTCGTCGATCGCAGGGCACCGCGCCGCCGACCGCCGACCTGGTGCTGTCCGGCGGGGGAGTGCGGTTCATCGGGCTGGTCGGGGCGGTGGTAGCGCTGATGGACGCCGGCTACTCGGTGCAGCGCATCTCCGGGGTGTCCGGCGGTTCGGTGGTGGGCACCATCCTGGCCGCGGCCGCCCAGGGCGATCAGCTGACCGCGGCACAGGTCAAGGAACTGGCGCTGTCGGTGCCGCTGTCCACCTGGCGCGACACCGAGGTACCGGTCCCGCTGCTGGGCGCGGCCTACGGATTCTTGCGCGACAGCGGCCTGTACCGCGGCGACGTCGCCCACGACTGGATCCGCAGCGAGCTGGCCAACCTGGGGGTGCACACCTGGGGCGATCTGGCCTACGACGACGACAACCTGCTGACCGAGCGGCGCTACCGCGCGGTGGTCAGCGTGACCGACGTCACGACCGGGCAGCTGGTCCGGCTGCCGTGGGACTACCGGCGGGTCTACGGCCTCGACCCCGACGAGCAGTCGGTCGCCGATGCGGTGCGCGCCTCGATGTCGGTGCCGTTCTTCTACCGCCCGGCGACGCTGACCAGCGCCGCCGGGCGGCAATCCACGCTGGTCGACGGCGGGGTGCTGTCGAACTTCCCGATCGACACGTTCGACCGGCTCGACGGCCGCGCACCGCTGTGGCCCACCTTCGGGGTGACGGTGGTGCCGGAGCTGTCCGGCGGCGATATCGGCGACATGGTTCCGGGCCTGCGGCCGCTGCGCATGTTCGGGCAGTCGCGGCTGCTGGAAAACCTGATCAGCACCCTGCTGGTCGGCCACGACCAGACTTATCTGAACCAGCCGTGGGTCAGCGTGCGTGCCATCAAGATCAACCCGACCGACGTCGGCGTGCTGGACTTCGGGATCTCCCGCGCCCGGCTCGAAGAGCTCTACCAAAACGGCTACGTCGCGACCCAGGAGTTCCTGTCGGGCTGGGACTGGCCGGCCTACCTGGAGCGGTTCCGGGTGGCGCACTACCCGGGCGCCGAGTGACGTTCAGTGCCGGTGCTTGCCCAACTCGGCGCTGGCGTCACCCAGCCGCACGGTGATGTCGGTGTTGCCGGTGCCCTCGAGCTGCTCGCGGCCGCGCAGCCGGTCCTGGATCTCGCGGGCCGCCCCGTTGATCCGCTCGATCTCGCTGCGGAACACGTCCGGGCGGGTCTCCTTGCTGGCGTAGTGGAAGTAGCTGAGCAGGCTGCGCAGCAGCTCCAGCTTCTGCTTCTCCCGCTTGGCCAGGTCGTGCGTCGTCATCAACTCGACGCGCCGCACCGGCGGCAGGTCGCCCCAGTCCAGCGTCACCTTGTTCTCGTAGGGGGTCCGCTTGCCGCGCCCGAACCACCCCTTGGGCTCGTCGGGGGTGTCGTAGTAGGTGACGGTCCCGGTGAACCGCGACTCGATGCCCTCACCGAGCTCGGCCCGGTCGATCGCCGAGTCCCACACCGTGCGCCATTCCTGGTTCGGCGCCAGCACCGTCAGCTCCTCGGGCAGCTGCAAGGCCACCACGTCGGCGTAGCCGTCCGAAGCCGTCTCGTAGCGGGCCACGGTCGGCGGCTGGGCGAACGAGAACCGGATGTCATAGGCGGCGGTCTTGCCGAAGTTGCGGACCACCAGCTCGATGACGTGCCAGTCCGCGGCGTGCGGCTCCATATACATCGCCACGTGCGGGCGGGTCTGCTCGGCGGCCGCGCGGCGGTTGCGCTGCAGTTGCCGGTTCAGATAGAGCAGCGCCAGCACGGTGATCCCGATCGCCAGCCACGCCGCGAACGCCAGCCACGTCTCCGGCCCCGCGTGGGCGATGTCGTACCAGCGGTCCTCGACTGATCCCATCGGCTATCCCCTCATCCGCCCATCAGCATGCGCCACCGGTCCAGGCTTCCGGCGCTGAATACATAGTTGGATCGCTTGACCTCGGAGAGCGCAGCGCTCGGGTCGGCCGAATACCAGTGCCCGGGGAACACCGTCGGGTCACCCGGCAGGGCGGCCAGCTGCTGCAGGCTGCGGTACATCTCGTCGGAGTCGCCACCGGGGAAGTCGGTGCGGCCGCAGCCCTCCAGAAACAACGTGTCGCCGGCGACGAGCCGGCCCTCGAGCAGGAAGCACTGACTGCCCGGGGTGTGCCCGGGGGTGTGCAGCAGCTCGATCTCGATGTCGCCGATGCTGACCTTGTCGCCGTGCTCATGGGCGGTCAGGTCCGTCATCGGAATTCCGGTGATCCGCGAAACCCACTGTGCCTCATGGGTGTTCACGTGAACCGGGACGCTGGCCCGCTCCAGCAGCTCGGCGAGGCCCTTGAGTTCGAATCCCATCATCGACCCGCCCACGTGATCGGGGTGGTGGTGGGTCACCAGTACGCCGGACAGCCGCATGCCGTCGGCCTCGATGGTGTCGAGCAGGTCGCCGGCGGCGTAGGCCGGGTCGACCACCACGGCGTCGCCGGTCTGCCGGTCGCCGATCAGGTACGCGAAATTGCGCATCTGGGTGGCCATCGGGTCCCCGACCGCGAAATCGCGTCCGGAGAGCAGTTGGCGGAAATACAGCCGGTCGGATTCGGGCACGCCTCCCACCCTAAAGCAGCGGGTACCGCAAACCCGGCGAAGCCGGGCGCGGCAGGTCGTCGCCATCAGCCGCGGCGACTCGGCAGGTCGTCGCCATCAGCACCGCGGTTTGGTGACCTCGCGGGCGAGGTTGTAACCTTCTACAGGCTTACGGCGCCGCATGGCCGCCGTTGGTCAGGCCCCCTTAGCTCAGTCGGCAGAGCGTTTCCATGGTAAGGAAAAGGTCAACGGTTCGATTCCGTTAGGGGGCTCGGTGGACGCCGGGCCTGCTGGCAGGTGTATTACCCGCGGCGATGTAGCTCAGTTGGTTAGAGCGAACGACTCATAATCGTTAGGTCGCCGGTTCAAGTCCGGCCATCGCTACTACGAGAACCAGCGCAACAACAGATGAAAGAGGGCAGCTGACGTGGCCTCCAGCACCGATGTGCGGCCGAAGATCACCTTGGCCTGTGAGGTGTGCAAGCACCGCAACTACATCACCAAGAAGAACCGCCGCAACGACCCCGACCGGCTGGAGCTGAAGAAGTTCTGCCCCAACTGCGGCAAGCACCAGTCTCACCGCGAATCCCGCTAGGTAGCGCGAACCGTGTCGTTGGCCGAGCGCCTCGCCGGGGCGCACTACCGCTATCCCGACCACTATGACGTGGAGCGGGAGAAGATCCGCGAATACGCTCGCGCGGTCAAGGCCGTGGACCCGGCCAGCTTCGACGTGCGGGCCGCCGCCGGCCTCGGCTACGACGGCCTGCTGGCCCCGCTGACCTACATCTCGGTGTTCGGTCACAAGGCGATTTCGTCGTTCTTCGAGCATGCCGGTGTCACCGTCGATGACGCTCAGATCGTCCAGGTCGACCAGAAGCTGGAGTTTCACCAGCCGATCAAGGAAGGCGACCGGCTGTACTGCGACGTCTCGGTCGAATCGGTTCGCCACGCACACGGCACCGACATCATCGTGACCCGGCAGGTGGTCACCAATGATGCCGGCGAGACCGTGCAGGAGACATATACGACGCTGGCGGGTCGCGCCGGCGAGGGAGAAAAAGGTTTCACCGATGGCGTTGCGTGAGTTCAGTTCGGTCAAGGTCGGCGATCAGCTGCCTGAGCGGGTCATCCCGCTGTCTCGGCAGGATCTGGTCAACTATGCCGGCGTGTCCGGCGACCTGAACCCGATCCACTGGGACGACGAGATCGCCCAGCAGGTCGGCCTGGACACCGCGATCGCCCACGGCATGCTGACCATGGGGCTTGGCGGCGGCTACGTCACCGCGTGGGTGGGTGACCCGGGAGCGGTGACCGAGTACAACGTCCGTTTCACCGCCGTGGTGCCGGTGCCCAACGACGGCAAGGGCGCCGAGATCGTCTTCAGCGGCCGGGTGAAGTCTGTGGACCCGGAATCCAAGTCGGTGACGATCGCGCTCACCGCCACCACCGACGGAAAGAAGATCTTCGGACGGGCGGTCGCCTCGGCGAAGCTCGCCTAGGGGAACAACAATGGCGATCAAAACCGATATCCGGGGCCTGATCTGGCGCTACCCGGAGCCGTTCGTGGTGGGCCGCGAGAAGATCCGCGAGTTCGCCCGGGCCATCAAGGCCGAGGACCCCGCCTGCTACGACGAGGCGGCGGCGGCCGAACTGGGCTACGACTCGGTGCTGGCCCCGCTGACCTTCGTGGCGATCCTGGCCAAGTTGGTGCAGTCCGACTTCTTCCGCAACGTCGACACCGGCTACACCACCATGCAGATGGTCCAGGTCGACCAGGGGTTCACCTACCGCAAACCGATCAAGGCCGGCGACGTCCTCTACGCGCGGATGGAGATCGCGTCGGTCAACGAGCGGTTCGGCGCCGACATCGTGACGACCCGCAACATCTTGACCAACCAGGACGGCGACGTCGTGCTGGAGGCGTTCACCACGATGATGGGCCACGACGGCGACGATTCGGTGAGCCTGAAGTGGGACGCCGAATCCGGTCAGGTCGTCCGAACAGCCTGATTAGTAACTGGCCGCAGCGGCGAGGTACACTCGGACCTCGGGGTTTTCCCAGCACTAGCGCGCTTTCCGTGGATCCGGGGAGCGCGCGAATTGTGTGGGCCGGAGACGGTGCACAGGTGAGACCCCGGAACGCAGGTTGGTCTGCCAACCGCGAAGGGGCGTAGCTCAACTGGCAGAGCAGCGGTCTCCAAAACCGCAGGTTGCAGGTTCAAGTCCTGTCGCCCCTGCTGACGTGCCATGGTGGACAGTGGACACTGGAACTCACCAGGTGCGGTACGGCAATACGTAAGCGAGAAGAACGAAGGAGCGTGCGGTGACCGACGAGCTCGACCGTCCCGACGCCGCAGCCGACGGCGACAGCGAGGCCGACTCTCCTCTGCGCCCCGGTCGCACGGCCGTGGCGAGCAGGCAGGTCGGGGACCCGCTGCGTCCTACCGGCAAGCGCTCCCGGCGGCGCGGCGCGGCCGGCGGCGTCGATGGGCTGGAGTCCACCGCGACCGAGCTGGGTGGGGACGAGGCCAAGAAGGCCAAGAAGGTCAAAAAGAAGTCGGACGGGCCGTCGCGCAATCCGTTCCTCTTCGTCTTCAACTACCTCAAGCAGGTCGTCGGCGAACTTCGCAAGGTGATCTGGCCGAACCGCAAGCAGATGGTTACCTACACCGCGGTGGTGCTGGCGTTCCTGGTCTTCATGGTGGCTCTGGTCGCCGGTGCGGACTACGGATTCGCCCGGCTGGTGCTGCTGGTGTTCGGCGAGTGAAGTTATAGGAAGGACTGACAACCGTGACTACCTTCGACGGCGATACGCCTGCGGGCGAGCCGGTCGACGTGGCGGAGACCACCGAGGTGCCTGCCGAGGCCCCGGCCGAAGAGACGGCTGAGGCCGCCGAGGCGGCCGACGCTGAGGCGGCCGAGGCTGAGCCCGCCGAGGAACTCGACCCCGCGGTGGCGCTCAAGGCCGAGCTGCGCACCAAGCCGGGCGATTGGTACGTCATCCACTCCTACGCCGGCTACGAGAACAAGGTGAAGGCCAACCTCGAGACCCGCGTGCAGAACCTGGACGTCGGCGACTACATCTTCCAGGTGGAAGTGCCCACCGAAGAGGTCACCGAGATCAAGAACGGCCAGCGCAAGCAGGTCAACCGCAAGGTGCTGCCCGGCTACATCCTGGTGCGGATGGACCTGACCGACGACTCCTGGTCGGCGGTGCGCAACACCCCGGGCGTCACCGGGTTCGTCGGCGCCACCTCCCGGCCGACCTCGCTGCCGCTGGACGACGTGGTCAAGTTCCTGCTGCCGCAGGGCGCGGCCAAGAAGCAGGCGCGCGGTGCGGCCAGCACTGCGGCGGCGGCCCACGAGGGCGGGCTGGAGCGGCCGGTCATCGAGGTCGACTACGAGGTCGGCGAGTCGGTCACCGTGATGGACGGGCCGTTCGCCACGCTGCCCGCCTCGATCAGCGAGGTCAACGCCGAACAACAGAAGCTCAAGGTGCTGGTGTCCATCTTCGGCCGCGAGACGCCTGTGGAACTGACCTTTAACCAGGTCTCCAAGATCTAGTACGTAGGAAAGGAACACCCCAACTCATGGCCCCGAAGAAGAAGGTCGCCGGGCTGATCAAGCTTCAGATCGAAGCCGGTCAGGCCAACCCCGCGCCGCCGGTCGGACCCGCGCTCGGTCAGCACGGCGTCAACATCATGGAGTTCTGCAAGGCGTACAACGCCGCGACGGAGAACCAGCGCGGCAACGTCGTCCCGGTGGAGATCACCGTCTACGAGGACCGCAGCTTCACCTTCGCGCTCAAGACCCCGCCCGCGGCGCGGCTGCTGCTCAAGGCCGCCGGGATCGCCAAGGGTTCGGCCGAGCCGCACAAGACCAAGGTCGCCAAGGTGAGCTGGGACCAGGTCCGCGAGATCGCCGAGACCAAGAAGGCCGACCTCAACGCCAACGACATCGAGGCCGGAGCCAAGATCATCGCCGGCACCGCCCGCTCGATGGGCATCACAGTCGAATAAGCCCTCGGCGAAGGACTATTCGTCGAGAAAGAAGTACGTGGGAGGGCCAGCTTCGGCCCGCCAACCACAACCAACCATTTGAGATTGGATAACCGATGAGCAAGAACAGCAAGGCATTCCGCGCCGCCGCCGAGAAGGTGGACCGCGACAACTTCTACACCCCGCTGCAGGCCGCCAAGCTGGCCAAGGAGACGTCCTCGACCAAGCAGGACGCCACCGTCGAGGTGGCCATCCGGCTCGGCGTCGACCCGCGTAAGGCCGACCAGATGGTCCGCGGCACCGTGAACCTGCCGCACGGCACCGGTAAGACCGCCCGGGTCGCGGTGTTCGCGGTCGGAGAGAAGGCCGACGCCGCTATCGCCGCCGGCGCCGACGTGGTCGGCAGCGACGACCTGATCGAGAAGATCCAGGGCGGGTTCCTCGACTTCGACGCCGCGATCGCCACCCCGGACCAGATGGCCAAGGTGGGCCGCATCGCCCGCGTGCTGGGCCCACGCGGCCTGATGCCCAACCCCAAGACCGGCACCGTGACCCCCGACGTCGCCAAGGCCGTCACGGACATCAAGGGCGGCAAGATCAACTTCCGGGTGGACAAGCAGGCCAACCTGCACTTCGTCATCGGCAAGGCGTCCTTCGAGGAGACCAAGCTGGCGGAGAACTACGGCGCCGCGCTCGACGAGGTGCTGCGGCTCAAGCCGTCGTCGTCCAAGGGGCGCTACCTGAAGAAGGTCACCATCTCCACGACGACGGGCCCCGGCATCCCGGTGGACCCGACCGTCACCCGCAACTTCGCGGCCGAGTAAACCCTCGCCACATCCTCGCGACAAGACGCGAAAGCCCCCAATTCCGGAAGGAAAAGGGGGCTTTGGCGTCTGCTCGGCGGGGAGGCGGTTACGCGCTCTTGGCGTAGCTGACCAGGCTGACGTCCAGGGCCTCGTCGGTGAAGTAGTACTCGCAGCCGCGCAGGTACTTCATGTAGCGCTGGTAGACCTCTTCGGACTGGATCGCGACGGCCTCGTCGTGGTGGGCCTCCAGCGCGTCGCCCCAGATCTTGAGCGTCTTGATGTAGTGCGAGCGCAGCGAAATCGCTTCGGGCACCGTGAAACCGGCCTTCTCGCCGTGCGCCACCATCATGTCGGTGGTGGGCAGCCGGCCGCCCGGGAAGATCTCGGTGAGGATGAACTTGATGAACCGCGCGGTCTCGAACGTCAGCTTCTTGCCGCGGGCGTTCAAGTCGTACGGGTGGAAGCTGACGCTGCTCTGGATGGACATCCGGCCGTCGGCCGGCATGATGTCGTAACAGGTCTTGAAGAAGTCGTCGTAGTTCTCGAAGCCGAAGTGCTCGAACGCCTCGATGGAGACGATCCGGTCCACCGGCTCGTCGAACTCCTCCCAGCCCTTCAGCAGCACCCGGCGGGACCGTTCGGTGTCGATCTCGTCGAGCAGGCTCTGTGAGTAGGCGTGCTGGTTGGTCGACAGGGTCAGGCCGATCACGTTGACGTCGTACTTCTCGACGGCGCGCTTCATGGTCCCGCCCCAGCCGCAGCCGACGTCGAGCAGGGTCATTCCGGGCCGCAGGTCCAGCTTGTCGAGGTTCAAGTCGACCTTGGCGATCTGCGCCTGCTCCAGATTCAGGTCCGGCGGCTCGAAGTAGGCGCAACTGTAGGTGCGGCTCGGGTCCTGGAATAGGGCGAAGAAGTCATCGGACAGGTCGTAGTGAGCCTGGATGTTCTCGAACTTCGGACGCATTCCCGCGGTGCGTGTCGATTTCTCCGCCATCTTTGACTGGCTGCCTTCCTGATGTAACCCGCCGTGACCGGACGCGGTGTGTGATGTGTCGCCCAAGCCGGTCAACCGTTGAATCATAGCGGGCGCACAGTGCCCGCATCGGCATCGGTGGCCGAATGTCTACTTGGCGAGGGTGAACTGGTTGACGTCAATGTAGCCAAGTCGGAACCGCTCCGCACACCCGGTCAGATACCTCATGTAGCGCTGGTAGACCCCCTCGGACTGGACGGCGATCGCCTCGTCGTGGTGGGCCCCCAAAGCCTGCGCCCACAGGTCCAGGGTCCGGGCGTAGTGCGGCTGCAGCGACTGGGTGCGCTCCACGGTGAAATCGGCTCGTTCGGAGTGCTCGTGCACCATCTCGATCGACGGCAGCCGGCCGCCCGGGAAGATCTCGCTCATGATGAACTTGGTGAACCGGGCGGCATCCATGGTCAGCGGCAGGCCGCGTTCGGCGAACTGGTTGCCCGACAGCGTGGTGATGGTGTGCAGCAGCATCTTGCCGTCGGCCGGCAGTAGCCGGTGGGCCATCGCAAAGAAGGAGTCGTAGCGCTCGAAGCCGAAGTGTTCGAACGCGCCGATCGAGACGATCCGGTCCACCGGTTCGTCGAACTGCTCCCAGCCGGCCAGCACCACCCGTCGCTCGCGCGGGCTGTCCAGCGCATCGAAGCTGCGCCGCACGTGCGCGGCTTGATTGCGGCTCAGGGTCAGCCCGATCACGTTGACGTCGTAACGCTCGATGGCGCGGCGCAGGGTGGCACCCCAGCCGCACCCGACGTCGAGCAACGTCATGCCGGGCCGCAGACCCAGCTTGCCCAGCGACAGGTCGATCTTGGCGAGCTGGGCCTGCTCCAGCGTCATGTCGTCACGTTCGAAATAGGCGCAGCTGTAGGTTCTGGTCGGGTCCAGGAACAGTTCGAAGAATTCATCCGATAAGTCGTAGTGCGCCTGCACCTCCGCGAAATGCGGATTCAGCTTCGAAGACATGACAAGGACTCCCCCCGATGGCGGTGTGCTCCCCCCGAGCACGAAAAGCCGCCTCCGGAATCCTACGCGCACTCAGCGCGTCGCCCCGCCGTCGAGCGCGGCGGCGGGGGTGTTCTCGCCGGTGAACCGGCTGCTCAGCGCTACTTCTGCAGCGTGTACTGGTGGACGGTGTTGTAGCCGTCGCGGAACAGTTTGACGCAGCCGTTGAGGTACTTGTCGAAGCGGTCGTAGGCGACCTGGCCCTGCACCTCGATCGCCCGCTCCTTGTTGGCGGCCAGCATCGCGGCCCAGTCCTCCAGGGTGCGTGCGTAGTGCGGCCCGATCTCGTCGTCGCGGGTGCAGGTGAAGCCGGCCTCGGCTGCGTACTTGCGGGGCAACCACGCCGACGGCAGCTGCCCGCCGGGGAAGATCTCCTTCATGATGAACAGGGTGAACTTGGCCAGGTCCATCGTCAGTGGCAGGCCCCTGGCCAGCGCGTCCTCCGACCCGGCGATCGCGGTAATGGTGTGCAGCAGCATCCGCCCGTCTTCGGGCAGTGCGTCATAGGTGACGCGGAAGAAGTCCGCCCAGCGGTCACGGCCGAAGTGCTCGAACGCGCCGATCGACACGATCCGGTCCACCTTGTCGGTGAACTCCTCCCAGCCCTGCAGCCGCACCTCGACGCTGCGGTTGGTGTCCACCTTGGACAGCTTGTCGATCGCGTACTCGCGCTGCTCACCGCTGAGGGTGAGCCCGATGACGTTGACGTCGTACTTCTCGATCGCGCGCTGCATGCAGGCCCCCCAGCCGCAGCCAATGTCCAGCAGCGTCATGCCGGGCTCTAGACCCAGCTTGCCCAGCGCCAAGTCGAACTTGGCGATCTGCGCCTCGTCACAGGTGGTGTCCTGGTCGGGGTAGAACCCGCAGGTGTAGCCCATGGTGGGACCGAGGAACAGTTCGTAGAACTCATTCGAGATGTCGTAGATAGACTGCAGTTCCTCGTACTTCGGCTCCAACTTGGGCATAGCTAGGTTTACTCGCGATCTGGTGGGGGGATAGGTAGAGGCTCGCTCATCCTACCGTTTAGCGTAAGTCTTTTGATAATGCGCTACCGGCTGGCGGCAAACGTGGTGGTCAGCTCGTTGATCACCGGATCCCACAGCTCCTCGGGCAAGTCGTGGCCCATGCCCTCGATCAGCACCAGCCGGGCCCGGTCGATCGCGTCGGCGATAGCCCGTCCTCCCGACGGGCGCATCAGCTTGTCGGCCAGCCCGTGGATGACCACCGTCGGCGCGGTGATCAGCCGGTCGTAGGCGGTCAGGCTGCCGCTGGCCAGGATGGCGCCGAACTGCCGCGCGATGCCCCATGGGTAATAGCTGCGTTCGTAAGCCTCGATGACGTTGGCCCGCAACTGCTCCTCCGGTGTCGGGTAGCCGGGGCTGCCGATGATCCGGCTAGCCCGCACCGCGTTGTCGATGATCACCTCACGCGGAGAGTCCGGCGGCGGCCCCGACAGCAGCGCCAGCAGGGCGCGCGGCGCCGGCGGCGGCAGGAACCGCCGGTTGTTGCTGGAGAAGATCACCCCCAGCGACCGGGTCCGGTGGGCGAACCGGGCCGCGAACACCTGCGCGATCATCCCGCCCATCGAGGCGCCGACCACGTGCGCCTTCTCGATACCCAGGTGGTCCAGCAGGGCGGCGGCGTCGTCGGCCATGTCTTCGAGCGTGTAGACGGCCGAACTGGGTTTGCCCAGCCAGAACCGTGCCATCCGCGGCACCAGTGCGCCGCGGGCGTGCTTGCGGCCCAGTTTGGTCGACAACCCGACATCCCGGTTGTCGTAGCGGATCACCCGCAAGCCGTGGGCCACCAGCTTCTCGCAGAACCCGGTGCGCCACAGCAGCAGCTGCGCGCCCAAGCCCATCACCAGCAGTACCGGCGGGTCGCCGACGTCGCCCATGTCCTCATAGAAGATGTCCAGGTCTCCGGAGCGGGCGGTACCGCTGCGAACGTCCACGGCTATACCTCCGGTGCGTCTTTGTGTTCGCGGCTGACGTCGACCATGAAGTTGGCGAAGTAGCCGGTCAGCTGCGGGTCCGACATCATCTGCCAGCGCGGCGCCAGCAGCTTCATGTAACGCTCCACGTACAGGAACTGCTTGCCGATCAGCACCAGCTCGCGGGGCAGTTTGACGTCGTAGGCGTCGGCCAGCGTGCCGAGTTGCTTACCGATCTCGGCATACGACATGTCGCCGAGTGACTTCATCGTCAACGGGGTGGCGAACGCCTCCAGGTCCTGGGCGGCCTGGCCCTCGGGTTTGACCGTGCCGACCGCGCCCATCAGCACCACGATCTTGCCGGCCGCGGCGTGGTCCTTCTTGACCAGCAGCGCATACACCAGCTCACGGAGCAGCCAGCGGGTGCGCGGGTCGATGCGGCCCATGATCCCGAAGTCCAGGAACACCACCCGGCCCGCCTCGTCGACCAGCAGGTTGCCGGCGTGCAGGTCGCCGTGGAACAGCCCGTGCCGCAGGCCGCCCTCGAAGGTGGAGAACAGCAGCGCCTTGACCAGCTCCACGCCGTCGAACCCGGCCTTGCGGATTGCGGGCGCGTCGTCAATGCGGACGCCCGACACCCGCTCCATCGTCAGCACCCGTTCGCTGGTGAAGTCCCAGTGCACGTCGGGCACCTTGATGTTTTTGCCCAGCGGTGAGGCGTGCAGGTGCGACACCCAGGTCTGCATGGACTGCGCCTCGATGCGAAAGTCCAGTTCTTCGGCGAGGTTGTCGGAGAAGTCGGCGACGACGTCCTGGGCCGACAGTCGGCGGCCCAGCTTGGCCAGCTCGACCAGCTGCGCGAAGCGTTTGAGGATCTGCAGGTCGGCGGCGACCCGGCGGCGGATACCCGGCCGCTGGATCTTGACCACGACCTCCTCGCCGCTGTGCAGGGTGGCGAAGTGCACCTGGGCGATCGAGGCCGACGCGATCGGGTTCTCATCGAACTGCGCGAACAGCTCGGCCGGTTCGGCGCCCAGTTCCTCGACGAACAGTTGGTGCACCGCGGCCGGGTCGGCCGGCGGTACGGCATCCAGCAATCCGCGGAATTCCCGCGATAACGGTTCGCCGAACGCGCCGGGGCTCGAGGCGATGATCTGGCCGAACTTGACGTAGGTGGGGCCCAGGTCGGCGAAGGTCTGCGGCAGCTCCCGGATCACCTTCTGCTGGATCGGGCCGGGCTTGAGCAGTCCGGTGAAGACCCGGGCGGCGGCGCGGGCGAGCTGCCAGCCGGTCGCACCGATGCGGGCGGCCTCGACCGGCAACGGCACCCGGTCGAGCTGGACCACCTGGCGAGGCGGGGTCGAACTCATTGCTGCAGTCTGCCAAATCAGCGGCGGAAGTTCTCCGCCAGCGCACCGTCTTACGCCTTGGCGCCCGGTCGCCAGGGGGTCAGCCATGCGGTCGGTTCGGCGCCCTCGAAGCCGGCGATCAGTTCGTACATGGTGGCGCCGTCGATGCTTTCCCGGATGATGTCGGCGTGCCCGGCATGTCGGGCGAGCTCGTTGATCACGTGGTGGAACACCCAGCGCACCGTCCACGCGTCGACGTCGGTGGGAAACCACGGTGCGTCGCGCGGCACCGGCACCGCGGCGTCGAGGTCGGCGTACTCCAACAGGTGTAGCGTCTCGGCGTTTTGCGCAGCGAACGCTTCCAGCGCCCCGGCCAGGGTCTCGTCCTGGCGCAGTACGTACTGGTCCTGATATTCGCGGGCCCTCTCCTCGCCCGGCCGGCTGTCCGCGACCGGCGCGGCCGGGGCGGCGGCGACGCGAGACATCCAGCTGTGTTGCAGACCGGTGGCGTGTTTGATCAGCGCGCCGATCGACAGGGCGCTCGCGGTCGGGGTGGCCCGGGCCTGTCCGTCGGTCAGGCCGTAGGCCACCGCGAAGTAGGCGCTTTGGTGGTAGGCCACAAATTCGCGCAGCGCGTGGCGTTCGTCGGTCACCGGCGGGGCGAGTCCGGGCATGGTCAGTCCTTTCGATCGAGTTGGTGCGCGTACAGATCCCGCAGGCAGGCGATTTCGGCTCCGTGATGGATGGCTTCGCGGTGGATATGCAAGACCAGCTCCGCCATGGTGCGCTCGGCCCACGGCCCCTCTGCCGCGCCGATGGGCCGGGCCAACGCGGACTCATCGAGGCCACGTACCCCGGCAATCCAGTCTGCATAGGCGTCGTCGAGCTGGCGCAGTGCGGTGGCGGCGTCGAGGGCGTACGGCCAGGTCTGGTAATCGGCCGGCGGCCCGCCGAAGTGGTGGTGGTTGCGGACGGCGAACACGCCGACGATCACGTGCGCCATTCGCCAGGCGATGGTGGTGAACGGCGCCGGCTCGGGCACCGGAAAGCCAAAGTCGATGCCGTCGCGGCGTACGGACCAACAGCCGGCCACCGGCTCCCACAGGTACTCGTCGTCGGTGAGGCCGTCCAGCCGCGGGCGCAGCTGGTTTTGCCAGTGCCAGTCGAGTTGGTCGGCCAGCAAGTCACTCCAGACGGGCATGACCCAAGCCTGCCAGTCCGGTCGGACAACTCCCACGCACGCCGAACTCAGCCGGTCGCCGAAAGGCTCCGCCCGGCAGGCGCGCGTCCGTAGGTTTGTGTCATGCGGATCCTCGACGCCGAAGCGACCGAGAAGTTCGTCGGGCCGGCCGACGCCCCGCTGCAGCTGGTACGGGTGAGCTACCGCGACGCCGAGGCGCCGACCCCGGTGCGCATCCAGGGCGACGGTCTGGCCGGGCAGGCCGTCGCACAGCCGGGCAGCGGCATCGTCGAGGTGCCGGTAACCGTCGACGACGCGGTGCCCGGCCAGCAGCGGGTCGCGCGCGTCAACGGCCGGAGTTTCACGTTCACCGTGGCCGAACCCGGCTGGACGATGTTCATGGTCGGGCACTTCCACTACGACCCGGTGTGGTGGAACACCCAGGCCAACTACACCAGCGTGTGGACCGAGAACCCGCTGGGCGCGTGCCGGCAAACCAACGGCGTCAACCTGGTGCGCGGCCATCTGGACTGGGCCCGGGACCACCCCGAGTACAAATTCGTCCTGGCCGAAGTCGACTACCTCAAGCCGTACTGGGACACCCACCCGGCCGACCGCGCCGAGCTGCGCCGGCTGATCGGCCAAGGCCGAGTCGAGGTGATGGGCGGCACCTACAACGAACCGTCGACCAACCTCATCGACGCCGAGACGACGATCCGGAACCTGGTGGCAGGCATCGGTTTTCAGCGCGACATCATGGGCGGGGATCCCGGGACGGCCTGGCAGCTCGACGTGTTCGGCCACGACCCGCAGTTTCCCGGACTGGTGGCCGACGCCGGGCTGAGCTCCAGCGCGTGGGCGCGCGGACCGTTCCACCAGTGGGGGCCGATGGAAGGCGGCGGCGATCCGCGCCGCATGCAGTTCCCCAGCGAGTTCGAATGGATCGCGCCGTCGGGGCGTGGCCTACTGACGCACTACATGCCCGCGCACTACGCCGGCGGCTGGTGGATGGACGCGAGTGCGTCGTTGGCCGACGCCGAGGACGAGGTCTACGGGCTGTTCACCGAGCTGAAGAAGGTCGCCGCCACCCGCAACGTGCTGCTGCCGGTCGGCACCGACTTCACCCCGCCCAACCGGTGGATCACCGAAATCCACCGGGACTGGAACGCCCGCTACACCTGGCCGAAGTTCGTCTGCGCGCTGCCGCGGGAGTTCTTCGCCGCGGTGCGCGCCGAACTCCAGCAGCGCAACGAGGCGCCGTCGCCGCAGACCCGCGACATGAACCCGATCTACACCGGCTGCCACGTCTCCTACATCGACACCAAGCAGGCCAACCGGGCCGCCGAACGGGCGATCCTGGGTGCGGAGCGCTTCGCGGTGTTCGCCGCGGCGCTGACCGGGGCGGACTACCCGGAGGCGGCGCTGGCCAAGGCGTGGGCGCAACTGTCCTACGGCGCCCACCACGACGCCATCACCGGCTCGGAGGCCGACCAGGTCTACCTGGATCTGCTGACCGGCTGGCGCGACGCCTGGCAGCTGGGTGTCGACGCCCGCGACAACGCGCTGGCGGAGCTGTCGGGCTTGGTGACTGCCGACGAAGGGGCCGTGGTGTGGAACCCGGCGGCCGCTGATCGGACCGACGTGGTCACCGTGCACCTGGAGACACCGCTGCCGGCGGGGGCACGTGTCATCGACAGCGACGGCACCGAATCGCCGGCCCACGTCGAGCACGGCGGCACCACGGTCAGCTGGCTGGCCCGAGTGCCCTCGCTGGGCTGGCAGGCCTACCGGCTGGTTCCCGCCGACGAGGCCCGGGGCTGGCGGCCACTACCGGGCACCGCGATCGGCAACGAGCACCACCGGCTGAACGCCGACCCGCACCGCGGCGGCGGCATCACCTCGTGGCTGTGCCACGGCCGGGAGATGATTATCGAAGGCGGCCTGGGCAACCAGCTCGCCGTCTACGACGAATACCCCAAACACCCCCGATCCGGTGAGGGCCCTTGGCATCTGGTGCCCAGCGGCAACCTGTTCACCTCGGCGGTGGCCACCGAGGTGAGCGTGCAGGCCTACCGCGGGCCGCTGGGGGAGCGGCTGGTGGTCTCGGGGCGGATCCGCGGCGTGCTGGCCTACACCCAGACGCTGACGCTGTGGCATGGCGTGGACCGGGTCGACTGCTCCACCACCGTCGACGAGTTCACCGGCGCCGACCATCTGCTGCGGCTGCGCTGGCCCTGCCCGGTGCCCGGCGCGCTACCGGTCGCCGAGGTGGCCGACGCCGTCATCGGCCGCGGCTTCGGCCTGCTGCACGAGCCCAGTGGACGCTCGGTGGACACCGCGCAGTACCCACGGACCCTCGACACCCCCGCCCACCGCTGGTTCGGGCTGTCGGCCACGGCCCGGATCAACGTCGGGAGCAACAGCCGCGCGATGTCGGTGGCCGAAGTCGTCAGCTGCGACGGACTCGAGACACCGCGGGAGTTGATGGTCGCGCTGGTGCGCGCCGGCGTCACCGCCACCTGTTCGCAGGCCGGCGGCCCCCGGTACGGCAACCTCGCCGTCGACTCCAATCTGCCGGATTGCCGCATCGCGCTGGGCGGGCCGGACCGCAACACCTTCACCCGGGCCGTGCTGGACGCCGCCGATCCGGCCTACACCGACGAGCTGCAGCGGCAGCTCTCCGAGCAGGGCCGGGCCCGGGTGTGGGTGCCGGCGGAGAAACCCCTCACCGAGGTCTGGGTGCCCGGTGCCGACCTGACCGGCCCGCGCGCCCTGCCGGTGCTGGTGATCGCCGCCCGCGAAGACGGCTTGGCGGCCGAGATCGCCCGGCTGGCCGAGGAGCTGGCGGATGCCGAGATCAGCGTGCAACAGCAGGCCCCGGCTGACCTGGAGCCGTTCGAGGCGCGCAGCGTCGCCCTGATCAACCGCGGTGTCCCCAGCTTCGCCGTCGACTCCGCCGGCACGTTGCACACCGCGCTGATGCGCTCCTGCACCAGCTGGCCGTCGGCGGCCTGGACCGACGGTCCGCGCCGCACCGCGCCCGACGGCAGCGCCTTCCAGCTGATGCACTGGACGCACACCTTCGATTACGCGCTGGTGGCCGGCGACGGCGACTGGCGTCAGGCCGAAATCCCTTTGCGCAGCGCACAATTCGCCGACCCGCTGCGGGCCGTCCCGGTGGCCGCGGGTTCCGGCCCGCTGCCGGGGAGCGGCTCACTGCTGCGCGTCGAGCCGGCCGCCGGTGTCGGCCTGGAGGCGCTCAAGGCGGCCGGCAACCCGACAGCGCGGGGCAGCGCGCAGCCCGTCGACCCCAACACCGTCACGCTGCGCCTGGTGGAGACCCGCGGAGCCGGCGCCACCGTCACGCTGCACAGCGACCTGGGCGCGGTGAGCGTGCTGGGCCGCGCCGATCTGCTGGAACAGCCGCGCGAACACCGCGACCCGAATCGGTTGCACGGCTACGAGATCGCCACCCTCGCCGCCCGGCTGGACGTCGAACGGGTGGGTGCCGCCGGCGCCCGCCTGGCGCCCGAGCAGGAAGCCGCCCAGCCGCTGTACGCCCGCTACTGGCTGCACAATCGCGGGCCGGCGCCCCTGGGTGGTCTGCCGGCGATCCCGGCGTTGCATCCGCACCGGCTGGAGGCGGATCCGGGCGAGCAGCTCACCTTTGAGCTGAGCGTGGCCAGCGACAGCGTCGACGCGACACTGGCCGGCGCGGTGACGCCGGTGTGCCCGGCTGGCTGGACGGCCACGCCCGGCGAGCACCCGGTGCGGCTGCAGCCGGGCCAGCACACCGGCACCCCGGTGGCGGTGAGGGTGCCGGCCGCTGCCGCGGCGGGGCTCTACCCGATCCGCGCCCGGCTCGACCTCACCGGTGACGTGCCACGGGCGTGGCGGCAAGCGGTCGAAGACGTGGCGGTGGTGGCCGTCGGCGATCCGGGAGCCGACCGGCTGCTCTATGTCGACGGCGCGGCCGACATCGAGGTGACCGCCGGGCGAACCGCACGCCTGAGCGTCATCGTCGGCACCGACGCCCACGCCGACCTGGCGGTGGAGGCGCACCTGATCACGCCCTGGGGCACCTGGGAGTGGGCCGGGCCCGCCGCGGTAGGCGCGCTGGTCCCGGCCCGCGGCAGCGTCGACGTCGAGTTCACCCTGAGCCCACCGCTGTGGGCGAAGCCCGGCTTCTGGTGGGCGCTGGTCCGGGTCGGCGGGGCCGGCGGGCTGGTGTACACCCCGGCGGTGCGGATGACGGTGGCGGCCGCCGAGTCGATCGGCGTCGACCGATGAGCGAGCTGGCGACCCTCGCGCTGGACGTCGGCGGCACCAAGATCGCCGCCGGCCTCATCGGCGCCGACGGAACCCTGCTCTACACCGCCACCCGGCCCACCCGCGGTGACCAGGGCCCCGAGGTGGTGTGGGCGGTGGTGGTCGAGCTGCTCGGCGACGTCCTGGCGAAAGCCGGCGGGCGGGTCGGCGCGGTCGGGATCGGCTCGGCCGGCCCCATCGACGTCAACGCCGGGACGGTCAACCCGATCAACATCCCCGGCTGGCGCGGGTTCGCCCTGCGTGACCGGGTGGCCGCCGCGGTGCCCGGGGTGCCGGTGCGGTTGGGCGGCGACGGCGTCTGCATGGCGCTGGGCGAACACCGGTACGGGGCCGGGCGCGGGACGCGATCGATGCTGGGCATGGTGGTCTCGACCGGGGTGGGCGGAGGTCTGGTGCTCGATGGAGCGCCCTTTCACGGGCGCACCGGCAACGCCGGGCACGTCGGGCACGTCGTCGTCGACGCCGATGGCGAACCGTGCCGCTGCGGCGGCCGGGGCTGTGTGGAGACCATCTCCTCCGGCCCGGCGATGGTGCGTTGGGCGCTGGCCAACGGCTGGACGCCGGAGACCGCCGAGGCCGACGCCAAGGCGCTCGCTGCGGCCGCCGAGGCCGGTGACCCGGTGGCGCGGCGCGCATTCCGGCGCGGCACCGATGCGCTGGCGGCGATGATCGCCTCGGTGGCTGCGGTCTGCGACCTGGACCTGGTGGTGATCGGCGGGGGAGTCGCGAAATCCGGTGCGCTGCTGTTCGATCCGCTGCGTGCGGCGTTGTCCGAGCACGCCCGGCTGGACTTCCTGACCGGGCTGCACGTGGTGCCCGCCGAACTCGGCGGCGACGCCGGCCTGGTGGGCGCGGCCGCGCTGGCCACCCTGGTCTGACTCTGCTTAGGCGGTCTGCGTTGTGGCGTGGCTGGGAAGGGCGCAGATCGCGTCCAGGCCGAAGACCCTGTTCAATCGGCCGAAGGCCAGCCAGGCCCCCAGGGACATCGTCAGTTCCACGGCCTCACGCTGGTCGTAGTGGGCCTGGAAGCGGGTCCAGAACTCGTCGTCCAAGCCATGATGGTCGAGGACGTAGCGTTCCGCGTACTCCGCTGCCAGGCGTGCTCTGTCGTCCAGGCGGCCTGTCGTGCGCCAGTGCTCTACTGCTTCGGCGAACTCTTCTTCCACCTTGACGCCGTCGCGTTCCGTTCTCCAGTCCTGGCAAAACAGGCAGCCGTTCAATTGGGCGATGCGCAGTCGCGCGGCCTCGAACTCGCGCAGGCCCAGCGTCGAATGGGCGTAGACAGCCAGGGAGAAGTTCGCCGCCGCCGGGCCGATCCCAGGGACCAGGGAGCCCCAGACGTACTCGATGGCGTCCTGGCCCTCGGGGATGTCGATGTTCACTTCGTGCCTCCGAAGGGTCGGCCGGGGATCCAGCGCAGCGGGACGTCGAGCGCGTCGTACAGGCCGGGGACGGCGGCGACAAGCCAGTCGAGGGCGCCGACGATGCGGCCCACCGCGGTGGCGTTGCCGCCCTCGGAGCGGTTGCCGTTCTCGGTGGCCTCGACGGTCACCTCTATCCGGGGGCTGCCTTCGATGATCACGCGGTGGGCGCCGTCTTCGCCCGCCGGTGGCTGCGGCCAGTCGGGCGCGCAGGACGGGTCAATGCGGGTGACGTGTTCGATCACGATGCGGGCCTCGCCGTCGACGATGCCCTGGACCTCGAAGCGCACGGCGCCCTGGGTGCCCGCCTCGAAGTCGCCCATCGCGGCGGTCGTGACGGTGGCGTCGAGGGCGCGGCGTTCGACGTGCTCGCGTACGTCGTCCAACTCGACGCCCAGCGCGCGGGCGATCAGCCGGACCTGCCCACCCCACACCATCGACGGGACGGTCGCCATCAACATCGGCGGCTGGTAGTCGAGCGGGTGCCCCATGCCGACGAGGTGGCGGACGGAGTCCGGCTGGTCGTAGGTCGTGTAGTCGAAGATCTCCTGGCAGCGGATCCCGTCGACACGGGCGGCGAGCCCGCTGACGAGCAGCGGCAGGATGTCGTTGCCCCAGCCGGGGTCGATGCCGGACACGAACAACGATCCGCCGCCGTCGGCGATGGCCTTCTCGACGGGTTCGCGCACTTCGCGCGGGGCGCTTCGGTGGTCGTACAGAGGATAGAGGGACGGTGTGACGACGGCGGCACCGGCGCGGATCGCACGGCAGACGTCGGCGAGGGCGTCGTCGGGGCGGATGTCGCCGGAGGCGGCGTAGACGACGGCGCGCGGGCCTGCGGCGAGGGCGGCTTCGACGTCGTCGGTGGCAGCGACGCCGACCGTGCGGCCGAGTCCACCGAGGTCGCCCGCGTCGCGGCCCACCTTGGCCGGGTCGTGGACGATGACGTGGGCGAGTTCGAGTGCGGGGTGGGCGTCGACGGCGCGGATCGCCAACCGTCCGACGTTCCCGGTGCCCCAGATGAGGGTGGGGATGGTGTCGCTCATCACAGGAGCCTAGCAAGCGATTGGTTGGCTAACGGGCCCGTGGACGGCCCCCGCCCTGGGCGCCGAGTCAGCGCGAAAGGTGGACACGGCCCCACTCGCACAGCTGGGCCAGCACCGGGGCCAACGTCTGCCCGTACTCAGAGATCGAATAGTGCACACAGGGCGGCACAGTGCCGGCGTCGTGGCGGTCGATGATCCCGTCGGCGACGAGTTCGTGCAGATGACGGATGAGCATTCGTTCGGTGATGCCCGGGATGCTGCGCCGTAGCTCCGCGGTGCGCATCGGCCCGTCGGTCAGCCGCCACAGGATGGTGCCTTTCCAGCGGCCGTTGACGACCGACAGTGCGGCGTCGATCGGGCAGTCACTGACAATTTTTTTTGATGCCGCCACCAGGTCTCCTGACGCTGACGAATTTGTCAGTACCTTGCTTTTTGTCAGCATAGCTATCACAGTCGTCTGTTGTGAAGCAGATTGTGGAGATTCTTGCGATATCGGTGACCGGAATCCTGGTGGGTGCGGAGTTCGCGGTGGCGGCGTTCCTCAACCCGATTCTGGGGCGGCTGCCTGACGACGAGCGCCGGGCCGCCCGCGCGGACGGCGCCCGGATGCTGGGACGGCTGATGCCGTTCTGGTATTTCGCCGCGTTTGCCTTGCTGGTGGCGGTCGCCGTCGTCGCGGACTCGCAGCGCCGGCTGGTCGGTACCGGGGTGGGCCTGATGGCCGTCGCCGTGCTGCTGTCGGTGGCAGTCTTGGTGCCGATCAACAACCGCATCGCGGCCGGGGAGGTGTCCACCCGGCTCGTGGCGCGCTGGGACCGGCTGCACCGGTTGCGGGTGGCGATCCTGGCGACGCTGTTCGTCGTGCTGGTGACCGGCGCACTGAACGCCTGACCCCGGGTCGGTTTTGGCTGATCGGCCCCCATCACGCTATGGTGTGTGGCGATCCACCGAAGACCGTCGGTCACCGAGCAATCGGTTGAAGGTCCGGGAACATCCCGGCGGCCCACGCAGGAGGACGAGGCACCGGCTCCGCCGGCACACATTGTGACGCCCCGACCGCATCCTGCGTCGGGGCGTTCGTTATTTCCCGGGTGGAACAACGTGAGACAACGACAGCGACACCGAGGAGGTATGCATGGCGCGGGCTGACAAGACCGCCGCCGTCGCGGACATCGTCGAGCAGTTCAACGGCTCGACCGCCACTGTGATCACCGAGTACCGCGGTCTGACGGTTGCGAACCTGGCGGAGCTGCGGCGTTCGCTCGGCGGCTCGGCAACCTACGCGGTGGCGAAGAATACCCTGGTCAAACTGGCCGCGGCCGAGGCCGGCCTGGAGGGGCTCGACGAGCTCTTCGCGGGTCCGACGGCGATCGCGTTCGTCCAGGGCGAGCCGGTCGACGCGGCCAAGGCCATCAAGAAGTTCGCCAAGGACCACAAGGCGCTGGTCATCAAGGGCGGCTACATGGACGGTCGCGCGCTGACCGTCGCCGAGGTGGAGCGCATCGCCGACCTGGAGTCGCGCGAGGTGCTGCTGGCCAAGATGGCCGGTGCCATGAAGGCCAACCTGTCCAAGGCTGCCGGACTCTTCGCCGCTCCGGCGTCGCAGATGGCTCGCCTGGCAGCGGCGCTGCAGGAGAAGAAGCCCGCCGAGGCAGCTGCGGCTCCGGCCGAGACCGAGGCTCCCGCCGAGACCGAAGCTCCCGCCGAGACCGCCGAGGCTGCGGCCGACGCCACCGAATAACCAGACACAAACCAACCCAACTTCCTAACCGGAATCAGAAAGGACCGAAACCATGGCCAAAATTTCCACCGAAGAGCTGCTCGACGTCTTCAAAGAGATGACCCTGCTTGAGCTGTCGGAGTTCGTGAAGCAGTTCGAGGAGACCTTCGACGTCACCGCTGCCGCCCCGGTCGCTGTGGCCGCCGCCGGCGGTGCCGCCCCGGCCGCCGCCGAGGCCGCCGAGGAGCAGTCCGAGTTCGACGTCATCCTGGAGTCGGCCGGCGAGAAGAAGATCGGCGTGATCAAGGTGGTCCGCGAGGTCGTGTCGGGCCTGGGACTCAAGGAGGCCAAGGACCTGGTCGACGGCGCTCCCAAGCCGCTGCTGGAGAAGGTCGCCAAGGAGGCCGCCGAGGAGGCCAAGGCCAAGCTCGAGGCTGCCGGCGCGACGGTCACCCTCAAGTAGTTTTTTCCGCCCGGACCCCCGGAAGCCGCGAGGCTCCCGGGGGTCTGCGCTATTCAGGATGGGCTCGCCGGAAACTGGACATCGGCGCACTGATGCGGACCGCCGTTGCGGGGCGCACCGGTGCGCTACAGTGGCCCAAGCCACACGCGCAGGCGTGGCACGACGAGAGTTTGCGGAAGGACCTCACTAATGGGTGTCGCCATCGAGGTAGAGGGCTTGACCAAGTCCTTCGGATCGGCCCGGATCTGGGAAGACGTCTCATTGACGATCCCCGAGGGCGAGGTCAGCGTCATGCTGGGCCCGTCGGGTACCGGCAAGTCGGTGTTCCTGAAGTCGCTGATCGGGCTGCTGCGGCCCGAGCGCGGTTCGATCGTCATCGACGGCACCGACATCCTGCAGTGCTCGGCCAAGGAGCTCTACGAGATCCGCACCCTGTTCGGGGTGCTGTTCCAGGACGGCGCGCTGTTCGGGTCGATGAACATCTACGACAACACCGCCTTCCCGCTGCGTGAGCACACCAAGAAGTCCGAGAGCGAGATCCGTGACATCGTCATGGAGAAGCTGGATCTGGTCGGTATGCCCAACGACGGCTACAAGTTCCCCGGTGAGATCTCCGGTGGTATGCGCAAGCGTGCCGGCCTGGCCCGCGCGCTGGTGCTGGACCCGAAGATCATCCTGGTCGACGAGCCGGACTCGGGTCTGGACCCGGTCCGCACCGCGTATCTGAGCCAGTTGCTGATCGACATCAACGCCCAGATCGACGCCACCATCCTGATCGTCACGCACAACATCAACGTGGTGCGTACCGTGCCGGACAACATCGGGATGCTTTACCGCAAGAAGCTGGTGATGTTCGGTCCGCGTGAGGTGCTGCTGACCAGTGAGGAGCCGGCGGTCAAGCAGTTCCTCAACGGCCGCCGGATCGGCCCGATCGGCATGTCCGAGGAGAAGGACCAGGCGACCGCGGCCGCTGAGCAGGCCGCGGTCGACGCCGGGCACGCCGACGGCGGCGTCGACGACGTGGAGGGGGTGCCGCCGCAGATCGTCGCCAGCCCCGGTATGCCCGAGCGTCAGGCGGTGGCCCGCCGTCAGGCCCGGGTGCGCGAGATCCTGCACACCCTGCCCCCCAAAGCCCAGGCGGCCATCCGCGAGGATCTCGACGGCACCCAGAAGTACGCGGTGCGCGACTACCCGGTCGATGACGCCCCCACGGCGTCGATCCGGACCCAGTAGGGCGGAGGGCCTGACTGCCGACCCGCACCGTGTCAGCTCTTGACGGACGGACCTAAACGGTCCAATCTGGTCACCAGCATTTGTGCTCGGGGCTCCGGCGGAGGCCAGCCAGCACCGATAGGGTCCCGGGACGCGGCGGTTGAGGTTTGCGTCAGCCTGCGCTATTGTTGGACGTTGCGCTGGCTTCCTCCTGCCCACCCTTACCCGCACCCGAACCCGCAGCACCAGCCCGAGTCGCGTTTGCCGGCTCGTTTAGGGCTTGTGACGTCCGGGTTTGGCTGTGCGTGAGACCGGACAGAGCGTCCGCCAGCCGAACCAACGGTCGATATCCGCAGCGAACGGGGTCTGGTGAGAACCGGGACCCGCTGGCCGCATTAGGTGCTGGAAGGATGCATCTTGGCAGTCTCCCGCCAGAGCAAGAAGAACGCTTCAGGTACTACCACCCAAAATTCCCCCAATAGTTCCGTCCCGGGAGCTCCCAACCGGATCTCCTTCGCCAAGCTGCGCGAGCCGCTCGAGGTTCCGGGTCTGCTCGACGTGCAGACCGACTCCTTCCAGTGGCTGATCGGTGCTCCGGAATGGCGCGACAAGGTGGCCAAGCTGACCGGCGCGACGCCCAAGGGCGGCCTCGAAGACGTGCTCGAGGAACTCTCGCCGATCGAAGACTTCTCCGGCTCGATGTCGCTGTCGTTCTCCGACCCGCGGTTCGACGACGTCAAGGCGCCGGTCGACGAGTGCCGCGACAAGGACATGACCTACGCCGCGCCGCTGTTCGTCACCGCGGAGTTCATCAACAACAACACCGGCGAGATCAAGAGCCAGACGGTGTTCATGGGCGACTTCCCGATGATGACCGAGAAGGGCACCTTCATCATCAACGGCACCGAGCGTGTCGTCGTCTCCCAGTTGGTGCGCTCGCCCGGCGTGTACTTCGACGCCAGCATCGACAAGTCGACCGAGAAGACGCTGCACTCGGTCAAGGTGATCCCGGGCCGTGGCGCCTGGCTGGAGTTCGACGTCGACAAGCGCGACCTGGTCGGCGTTCGTATCGACCGCAAGCGCCGCCAGCCGGTCACCGTGCTGCTCAAGGCGCTGGGCTGGACCAGCGAGCAGATCCGGGAGCGGTTCGGCTTCTCCGACATCATGATGTCGACGCTGGAGAAGGACAACGCCGCCAACTCCGACGAGGCGTTGCTGGACATCTACCGCAAGCTGCGGCCGGGCGAACCCCCCACCAAGGAGTCCGCGCAGACCCTGCTGGAGAACCTGTTCTTCAAGGAGAAGCGCTACGACCTGGCCCGGGTGGGTCGCTACAAGATCAACAAGAAGCTGGGCCTGCCGGCCGCACCCGCCGACGTCGAGTCGTCGCCGACCACGCTGACCGAAGAGGACATCGTGGCCACCATCGAGTACCTGGTGCGGCTGCACCAGGCCGCTCAGGACGGCCAGCAGGGCACCATGACGGTGCCCGGCGGCGTCGAGGTGCCCGTCGAGGTCGACGACATCGACCACTTCGGCAACCGCCGGCTGCGCACCGTGGGTGAGCTGATCCAGAACCAGATCCGGGTCGGGCTGTCCCGGATGGAGCGCGTGGTCCGGGAGCGGATGACCACCCAGGACGTCGAGGCCATCACGCCGCAGACCCTGATCAACATCCGCCCGGTGGTCGCCGCGATCAAGGAGTTCTTCGGCACCAGCCAGCTCTCCCAGTTCATGGACCAGAACAACCCGCTGTCGGGTCTGACCCACAAGCGCCGGCTGTCGGCGCTGGGGCCCGGTGGTCTGTCCCGTGAGCGCGCCGGCCTGGAAGTTCGTGACGTGCACCCGAGCCACTACGGCCGGATGTGTCCGATCGAGACCCCGGAAGGCCCGAACATCGGTCTGATCGGGTCGCTGTCGGTGTACGCGCGGGTGAACCCGTTCGGCTTCATCGAGACGCCCTACCGCAAGGTGGTCGACGGTGTCGTCAGCGACGAGATCCACTACCTGACCGCCGACGAGGAGGACCGCCACGTCGTGGCGCAGGCCAACTCGCCGCTGGAGGACGACGGCCGGTTCGCCGAGGAACGAGTTCTGGTGCGCCGCAAGGGCGGCGAGGTCGAGTACGTGTCGTCGGCCGAGGTCGACTACATGGACGTCTCGCCGCGCCAGATGGTGTCGGTGGCCACGGCCATGATCCCGTTCCTCGAGCACGACGACGCCAACCGTGCCCTGATGGGCGCCAACATGCAGCGCCAGGCGGTTCCGCTGGTGCGCAGCGAGGCGCCGCTGGTGGGCACCGGCATGGAGCTGCGCGCCGCGATCGACGCCGGTGACGTGATCGTCGCCGACAAGACCGGGGTCATCGAGGAGGTCTCGGCCGACTTCATCACGGTGATGGCCGATGACGGCACCCGGCAGACCTACCGGATGCGCAAATTCAACCGGTCCAACCACGGCACCTGCGCCAACCAGCGTCCGATCGTCGACGCCGGCCAGCGGGTCGAGGTCGGCCAGGTGATCGCGGACGGCCCGTGCACCGACAACGGCGAGATGGCCCTGGGCAAGAACCTGCTCGTGGCGATCATGCCGTGGGAGGGGCACAACTACGAGGACGCGATCATCCTGTCCAACAGGCTGGTCGAGGAGGACACGCTGACCTCGATTCACATCGAGGAGCACGAGATCGACGCCCGCGACACCAAACTGGGCGCCGAGGAGATCACCCGGGACATCCCGAACGTCTCCGATGAGGTGCTGGCAGACCTCGACGAGCGCGGCATCGTCCGCATCGGCGCCGAGGTCCGCGACGGTGACATCCTGGTCGGCAAGGTCACTCCCAAGGGTGAGACCGAGCTGACCCCCGAGGAGCGGCTGCTGCGCGCGATCTTCGGTGAGAAGGCCCGCGAAGTCCGCGACACCTCACTGAAGGTGCCGCACGGCGAGTCCGGCAAGGTCATCGGCA
This sequence comes from Mycolicibacter sinensis, assembly GCF_001667375.1. Classification (GTDB taxonomy): domain Bacteria; phylum Actinomycetota; class Actinomycetes; order Mycobacteriales; family Mycobacteriaceae; genus Mycobacterium; species Mycobacterium sinense_A. The sequence goes on from NZ_LZIN01000066.1 coordinate 30,605, forward strand.
TCCGGGTGTTCTCCCGCGAGGACGACGACGAGCTGCCCGCCGGGGTCAACGAGCTGGTGCGCGTCTATGTCGCGCAGAAGCGCAAGATCTCCGACGGTGACAAGCTGGCCGGCCGCCACGGCAACAAGGGCGTCATCGGCAAGATCCTGCCGGCCGAGGACATGCCGTTCCTGCCGGACGGCACCCCGGTCGACATCATCCTGAACACCCACGGTGTGCCGCGACGGATGAACATCGGTCAGATCCTGGAGACCCACCTGGGCTGGATCGCCAAGACCGGATGGAACATCGATGTGGCTGCCGGCGTACCGGACTGGGCCGACAAGCTCCACGAGGAGCTGTACACGGCCGACCCGGACACCCGCACCGCCACCCCGGTGTTCGACGGCGCGCAGGAGAACGAGCTGCAGGGTCTGCTGTCCTCGACGTTGGCCAACCGCGACGGCGAGGTCATGGTCAACGGCGACGGCAAGGCAATGCTGTTCGACGGCCGCTCCGGTGAGCCGTTCCCGTACCCGGTGACCGTCGGCTACATGTACATCATGAAGCTGCACCACCTGGTGGACGACAAGATCCACGCCCGCTCTACCGGCCCGTACTCGATGATCACCCAGCAGCCGCTGGGCGGTAAGGCGCAGTTCGGTGGCCAGCGGTTCGGTGAGATGGAGTGCTGGGCCATGCAGGCCTACGGTGCGGCCTACACGCTGCAGGAGTTGCTGACGATCAAGTCCGACGACACGGTCGGCCGCGTCAAGGTCTACGAGGCGATCGTCAAGGGCGAGAACATCCCCGAGCCGGGTATCCCGGAGTCGTTCAAGGTGCTGCTCAAAGAGCTGCAGTCGCTGTGCCTCAACGTCGAGGTGCTGGCGAAGGACGGCGCGGCGATCGAATTGCGCGAAGGCGAGGACGAGGACCTGGAGCGGGCAGCCGCCAACCTGGGAATCAACTTGTCCCGCAACGAATCCGCCTCGGTGGAAGACCTCGCTTAGTTATTAGCTACTAAACCCGCAAGGGGAAAGGGAGTTACGTGCTCGACGTCAACTTCTTCGATGAGCTCCGCATCGGTCTGGCAACCGCGGAGGACATCCGGCAATGGTCCTACGGTGAGGTCAAGAAGCCGGAAACGATCAACTACCGCACGCTCAAGCCCGAAAAGGACGGCCTGTTCTGCGAGAAGATCTTCGGACCGACTCGCGACTGGGAGTGCTACTGCGGCAAGTACAAGCGCGTGCGCTTCAAGGGCATCATCTGTGAGCGCTGTGGCGTCGAGGTGACCCGCGCCAAGGTGCGTCGTGAGCGGATGGGCCACATCGAACTGGCCGCTCCGGTCACCCACATCTGGTACTTCAAGGGTGTGCCGTCCCGGTTGGGCTACCTGCTCGACCTGGCGCCCAAGGACCTCGAGAAGATCATCTACTTCGCGGCCTACGTCATCACCAGCGTCGACACCGAGATGCGTCACAACGAGCTGTCCACGCTGGAAGCCGAGATGGTCGTCGAGAAAAAGGGCGTCGAGGACCAGCGGGACGCCGACCTGGAGGCCCGCGCCCAGAAGCTGGAGGCCGACCTGGCCGAGCTGGAGGCCGAGGGTGCGAAAGCCGATGTGCGGCGCAAGGTTCGCGATGGCGGCGAGCGCGAGATGCGCCAGCTGCGCGACCGCGCCCAGCGTGAGCTGGACCGGCTCGACAACATCTGGGACACTTTCGTCAAGCTGGCTCCCAAGCAGCTGATCGTCGACGAGACCGTCTACCGCGAGCTGGTCGACCGTTACGGCGAGTACTTCACCGGTGCGATGGGTGCGGAGTCGATTCAGAAGCTGATCGAGACCTTCGACATCGACGCCGAGGCCGAGTCGCTGCGCGACACCATCAAGAACGGCAAGGGGCAGAAGAAGCTTCGCGCCCTCAAGCGCCTCAAGGTGGTGGCGGCCTTCCAGATGTCGGGCAACTCCCCGATGGGCATGGTGCTCGACGCGGTGCCGGTGATCCCGCCGGAGCTGCGCCCGATGGTGCAGCTCGACGGTGGCCGGTTCGCCACGTCCGACCTCAACGACCTGTACCGCCGGGTCATCAACCGCAACAACCGGTTGAAGCGACTGATCGACCTCGGGGCGCCCGAGATCATCGTCAACAACGAGAAGCGGATGCTGCAGGAGTCCGTCGACGCGCTGTTCGACAACGGCCGTCGCGGCCGGCCGGTCACCGGCCCGGGGAACCGTCCGCTGAAGTCGCTTTCCGATCTGCTCAAGGGCAAGCAGGGCCGGTTCCGGCAGAACCTGCTCGGCAAGCGTGTCGACTACTCGGGCCGTTCGGTCATCGTGGTCGGTCCGCAGCTCAAGCTGCACCAGTGCGGTCTGCCCAAGCTGATGGCGCTCGAGCTGTTCAAGCCGTTCGTGATGAAGCGACTGGTCGACCTGAACCACGCGCAGAACATCAAGAGCGCCAAGCGGATGGTGGAGCGGCAGCGCCCGCAGGTGTGGGACGTCCTCGAAGAGGTCATCGCCGAGCACCCGGTGCTGCTCAACCGGGCACCCACGCTGCACCGCCTGGGTATCCAGGCCTTCGAGCCGCAGCTGGTGGAGGGCAAGGCCATTCAGCTGCACCCGCTGGTGTGTGAGGCCTTCAACGCCGACTTCGACGGCGACCAGATGGCGGTGCACCTGCCGCTGAGCGCCGAGGCGCAGGCCGAGGCCCGCATCCTGATGCTGTCGTCGAACAACATCCTGTCGCCGGCCTCGGGTCGCCCGCTGGCCATGCCGCGTCTGGACATGGTGACCGGCCTGTACTACCTGACCACCGAGATCGAAGGTGACGCAGGCGAATACGTCCCGGCCGCCAAGGACCGCCCGGAGTCCGGCGTGTACTCCTCGCCGGCCGAGGCGATCATGGCCGTCGACCGCGGTGCGCTTTCCGTGCGGGCCAAGATCAAGGTGCGTCTGGACCAGCTGCGGCCGCCGGCCGAGGTCGAGACCGAGCTGTTCGGCGCCAACGGCTGGCGGCCGGGCGACGCCTGGATGGCCGAGACCACGCTGGGCCGGGTGATGTTCAACGAGCTGCTGCCGACCGGGTATCCGTTCGTGAACAAGCAGATGCACAAGAAGGTTCAGGCCGTCATCATCAACGACCTGGCCGAGCGCTACCCGATGATCGTGGTCGCCCAGACCGTGGACAAGCTCAAGGACGCCGGCTTCTACTGGGCCACCCGTTCTGGGGTCACCGTCTCGATGGCCGATGTGCTGGTGCCGCCGCGCAAGAAGGAGATCCTGGACTCCTACGAGGAGCGCGCCGACAAGGTCGAAAAGCAGTTCCAGCGTGGCGCTCTCAACCACGAGGAGCGCAACGAGGCGCTGGTGGAGATCTGGAAGGAAGCCACCGAGGAGGTGGGTAACGCGCTGCGTGACCACTACCCGGCCGACAACCCGATCATCACCATCGTCGACTCCGGTGCCACGGGTAACTTCACCCAGACCCGGACGCTGGCCGGCATGAAGGGCCTGGTGACCAACCCCAAGGGTGAGTTCATCCCGCGGCCGATCAAGTCCTCCTTCCGTGAGGGCCTGACGGTGCTGGAGTACTTCATCAACACCCACGGTGCTCGAAAGGGCTTGGCGGACACCGCGTTGCGTACCGCCGACTCGGGTTACCTGACCCGTCGTCTGGTGGACGTCTCGCAGGACGTGATCGTGCGCGAACACGACTGCGGCACTGAGCGCGGCATCATGGTGGAGCTGGCTGAGGTGGCCGCCGACGGATCGCTGATCCGCAACGCGTTCATCGAGACCTCGGCGTACGCCCGCACGTTGGCCGTCGATGCGGCCGATGCGAAGGGCAAGGTCGTCATCGAGCGCGGCCACGACCTCGGCGACCCGTCGATCGAGGCACTGCTGGCTGCCGGAATCACCAGCGTGAAGGTGCGTTCGGTGCTGACCTGTGCCACCGGAACCGGCGTGTGTGCCACGTGCTACGGCCGGTCGATGGCCACCGGCAAGCTGGTCGACATCGGCGAGGCCGTCGGCATCGTCGCGGCCCAGTCCATCGGTGAGCCCGGTACCCAGCTGACCATGCGCACCTTCCACCAGGGTGGTGTCGGTGAGGACATCACCGGTGGTCTGCCGCGGGTGCAGGAGTTGTTCGAGGCGCGCATCCCGCGTGGCAAGGCGCCGATCGCCGATGTCGCCGGCCGGGTGCAGCTCGAAGAGGGCGAGAAGTTCTACAAGATCACGATCGTGCCGGACGACGGTGGCGAGGAAGTGGTCTACGACAAGCTGCCCAAGCGTCAGCGGCTGCGGGTGTTCAAGCACGAGGACGGCTCGGAGCGGTTGCTGTCCGACGGCGACCACGTCGAGGTCGGCCAGCAGCTCATGGAGGGCTCGGCCGATCCGCACGAGGTGCTGCGCGTGCAGGGCCCGCGCGAGGTACAGATCCACCTGGTCAACGAGGTCCAGCAGGTCTACCGGGCTCAGGGTGTGTCGATCCACGACAAGCACATCGAGGTGATCGTCCGGCAGATGCTGCGCCGGGTGACCATCATCGACTCGGGCGCCACGGAGTTCCTGCCCGGTTCGCTGACCGAGCGGGCCGAGTTCGAGACGGCGAACCGGCGGGTGGTGGCCGAGGGGCTGGAGCCCGCGGCCGGTCGTCCGGTGCTGATGGGTATCACCAAGGCGTCGCTGGCCACCGACTCGTGGCTGAGCGCGGCGTCGTTCCAGGAGACCACCCGCGTGCTGACCGATGCGGCGATCAACTGCCGCAGCGACAAGCTGCAGGGCCTCAAGGAGAACGTGATCATCGGCAAGCTGATCCCGGCCGGCACCGGCATCAACCGGTACCGCAACATCGCGGTGCAGCCGACCGAGGAGGCCCGGGCCGCGGCGTACACGATCCCGTCCTACGAGGATCAGTACTACAGCCCGGACTTCGGCGCGGCCACCGGTGCCGCGGTGCCGCTGGACGACTACGGCTACAGCGACTACCGCTAGTCCGACGACGAGGAAAGCCCTGGGCACGCCCGGGGCTTTTCTCGTTCCTCCCGCCGAGCGTGAAGGTGGCTTCACGTTCGATGGCCGAGCGTGAAGTTGGCTTCACGTTCGGCGCGAAGGAGGCTCGGGTTGCGGCCACCGCGCCGAGCAGGTTGCATCGTTGGCATGGGGGACGAGGTCAAGCGCACCGACTACAGTCGCACTCAGCGCCAGCTCTACCGGCAAAAGATCCAACAGTGTCTCGACGTTTTCGAGAGGATGCTGGCCCAGTCCAGCTTCGACTGCGACGACCAGCCGCTGACCGGCATGGAGATCGAGGCCAACCTGGTCGGCGGTGACTACCGGCCGGTGATGGCCAATTCCGACGTGCTCGCCAGAATCGACGATCCGGCTTACCAGCGCGAGTTGGGCGCCTTCAACATCGAATTCAACGTCCCGCCGCGGCCGCTGCCCGGGCGCCTCGGGCTGGAGTTGGAGGCCGAGGTGCGTGCCAGCCTCAATGCCGCAGAGGTCAAGGCCCACGCCGACGGCGCACGCATCGTGATGATCGGGATTCTGCCCACGCTGATGCCCGAGCACCTGACCGGAGACTGGATGAGCGAGTCGGCCAGGTATGCGGCGCTCAACGATTCGATCTTCGCTGCGCGCGGGGAAGACCTCGCCATCGACATCGACGGACCGGAGCCGCTGAGCCTGCAGGCGACGACCATCGCACCGGAATCGGCATGCACCAGCATGCAACTGCACCTTCAGGTGTCGCCGGCTCAGTTCGCCGACCACTGGAACGCCGCGCAGGTACTGGCCGGCCCGCAGCTGGCCCTGGGCGCCAATTCGCCGTACTTCTTCGGCCACCGGCTGTGGGCGGAGACCCGGGTCGAGCTGTTCGCCCAGTCCACCGACACCCGCCCCGACGAGCTGAAGAACCAGGGCGTGCGGCCGCGGGTGTGGTTCGGCGAGCGGTGGATCACCTCGATCTTCGACCTGTTCGAGGAGAACGTGCGCTACTTCCCGTCGCTGCTGCCGGAGGTCTCCGAGGAGGACCCGGCCGCCGAGCTGGCGCAGGGCCGCACACCGCAGCTGGCCGAGCTGCGCCTGCACAACGGGACGGTGTACCGGTGGAACCGGCCGGTTTATGACGTCGTCGACGGACGGCCGCACCTGCGCGTGGAGAACCGGGTGCTGCCGTCCGGGCCGACGGTTGCCGACATGCTGGCCAACGCGGTCTTCTACTACGGCCTGCTGCGCAGGATGGCCCGTGAACGACGGCCGCTGTGGACCCAGATGAGTTTTGCCGCCGCCCACCGCAACTTCCGTGCGGCCGCCCGCCACGGCCTGGACGCCCGGCTGGACTGGCCGGAGCTGGGCGAGGTCAGCGTGGCAGAGCTGACCCGGCGCGAGCTGCTTCCGATGGCCCGGCAGGGCCTCGACGAGTGGGGGGTGGCCGCGGAAGTCTCCGACCGGTTCCTGGGCATCATCGAGGGCCGGATCGACTCTGGGCGCAACGGCGCCACCTGGCAGGTGGCGACGGTGCGGGCGTTGCAGGCACAGGGGATGAGCCGGCCGGATGCGCTGGCGGAGATGCTGCGGCGCTACTGCGCACACATGCACACCAATCAGCCGGTACACACCTGGCAGTGGCCTGATTGTCCGGCTCCTCAGCCGGCTCGTCCCTCGCCCGCATCGTCGCCGAACTAGGCTCACCGGCGTGTTGATCGGTTCCCATGTGCGCCCTGCTGATCCGTTGGCCGCCGCGGAGGCGGACGGCGCCGACACGGTGCAGATCTTTCTCGGCAACCCGCAGAGCTGGAAGCCCCCCAAACCGCGCGAGGATGCCGAGCGCCTGCGACAGGCCGCGCTGCCGATCTATGTGCACGCGCCCTACCTGATCAACGTGGCTTCGCCGAACAACCGGGTGCGCATCCCCTCGCGCACCGTCCTGCAGCAGACCTGCGATGCCGCCGCCGATATCGGCGCGGCCGCGGTGATCGTGCACGGCGGACACGTCAGCGCCGACGACGACGATCCGGAAGCCGGGTTCGTCCGCTGGCGCAAGGCGCTGGACCGGCTGGAGACGACGGTGCCGGTGTATCTGGAGAACACCGCCGGTGGCGAGTATGCGATGGCCCGTCGTTTCGACACCATCGCCAAGCTGTGGGACCACATCGGCGACACCGGGGTGGGGTTCTGCCTGGACACCTGCCACGCCTGGGCGGCCGGGGAGAAGCTGGCCGACGCGGTGGAGCGGATCAAGGGCATCACCGGCCGCATCGACCTGGTGCACTGCAACGACTCGCGGGACGCCGCGGGCTCCGGCCGGGATCGGCACGCCAACTTCGGTACCGGCCAGATCGATCCCGAGCTGCTGGTCGCCGTGGTCAAGGCCGCCGGCGCCCCGGTCATTTGCGAAACCGCCGACGAGGGCCGCAAGGCCGACATCGCGTTTCTGAAGGAGCGCGCCGGCTGACCCTGACCGGCTGGCTGGCTGGCGAAGACCGTACCTCCCCGGTTCGGCATCCAATAATCCGTTATGTCCGTTTTCCCGTGAAGTAGATGACAAGCGGTTGGTGATGTGCTATTAATTTGCTATGGCTCCGCGAGTAGGGCGGCTTGCAGGTCCATTGCGCCGGGAGGGTCTTTGATGACTGAACGGCTGCGGCGGAATTGAGCTGCCCCTAGCACGGCGCCCATAGACGCGGCGGTCACGGCCTGGAACCTCCCGACCTCGGGCCGTGACCGCCGTTTTGTTCGCCGAACATAAGTGAAGTTACATGCGTTGTGCGTACGTCGAAAAACTGTAATACTGCGTTATGGCCGATACGCATGTCGTCATCAACCAGGTCCCTCCGCTGGAGGGCTACAACCCCGCTTCGTCGCCGGTTCTCCTCGAGGCGCTGATCCGCGAGGGCGGTCAGTGGGGCGTCGACGAGGTCACCGACCTCGGCGCCATCTCCGGCTCGCGGCAGGCCCAGCGCTGGGGTGAGCTCGCCGATCGCAACCGGCCGGTCCTGCACACCCACGACGTCGTCGGCAACCGCATCGACGAAGTGGAATACGACCCCGCCTACCACGAGCTGATGCGCACCGCGATCGAGCACGGCCTGCACGCCGCGCCGTGGGCCGATCCGCGGCCGGGCGCCCACGTGGTGCGGGCCGCCCAGACCGGGGTGTGGACCGCCGAGCCCGGCCACATGTGCCCGATCTCGATGACGTACGCGATCGTCCCGGCCCTGCGTTACAACGACGAACTGTCGAAAACCTACGAGCCGCTGTTGACCAGTCGGGTCTATGACCCCGAGCTGAAGGTGCCGGCCGACAAGGCGGGAATCACCGCGGGCATGTCGATGACCGAGAAACAGGGCGGCTCCGATGTGCGCGCCGGCACCACCCAGGCGGTGCCCAACGCTGATGGCAGCTACACGCTGACCGGGCACAAGTGGTTCACCTCGGCGCCGATGTGCGACGTGTTCCTGGTGCTGGCCCAGGCGCCCGGTGGCCTGAGTTGCTTCTTTCTGCCGCGGGTGCTGCCGGATGGCACCCGCAACCGGATGCGGCTGCAGCGGCTCAAGGACAAACTCGGCAACCACGCCAACGCCTCCAGTGAGGTCGAGTACGACGGCGCCACCGCGTGGCTGGTCGGGGAGGAGGGCCGTGGCGTCTCGGTCATCATCGAGATGGTCAACCTCACCCGGCTGGACTGCGCGCTGGGCAGTGCCACCAGCATGCGGATGGGGCTGGCCCGCGCGATCTACCACGCGCAGCACCGAAAAGCGTTCGGCGCCTACCTGATCGACCAACCTCTAATGCGCAACGTGCTGGCCGACCTGGCGGTGGAAGCCGAGGCGGCCACCATGGTGACCATGCGGATGGCCGGCGCCACCGACAAGGCGGTCCAAGGTGACGACCGGGAGGGGCTGCTGCGCCGGATCGGGCTGGCGGCCACCAAGTACTGGGTGTGCAAGCGCGCCACCCCGCACGCCGCCGAGGCGATGGAATGCCTGGGCGGCAACGGCTACATCGAGGACACCTTGATGCCGCGGCTCTACCGGGAGGCGCCGCTGATGGGCATCTGGGAGGGTTCGGGCAACGTCAGCGCACTGGACACGCTGCGGGCCTTGGCCACCCAGCCCGACTCGGTGGCGGTGCTCTTCGACGAGCTGGCCGACAGCGCCGGGCAAGACGTCCGGCTCGACGCCCACGTTACTGCCCTCAAGGCGCAGCTGGGCGACCTCGGCGACGTGGACGCAGCGCAGTACCGGGCCCGCAAGATCGCCGAGGACATCTGCCTGGCACTGCAGGGGGCGCTGCTGGTGCGGCACGGCCACCCGGCCGTCGCCGAGGCGTTTCTGGCCACCCGATTCGACGGGCAGTGGGGCGGGGCGTTCGGTACGCTTCCCGCGGGCCTGGACCTTGGGCCGATCCTCGAGCGCGCCGTCGTCAAAGGGTCGTAACAGGTCGTCGAGGGTCGTACACGGTCAGAAAAGGCGATACATGCGGCATCACATTGCCCCGGTCGAATTCGACAATCTGCGCACCATGACCTACGAGGTCACCGATCGCATCGCCCGGATCACCTTCAACCGCCCGGAGAAGGGCAACGCGATCACCGCCGACACCCCACTGGAGTTGTCGGCCCTGGTGGAGCGCGCCGACCTGGACCCGAACGTGCACGTGATCCTGGTGTCCGGCCGCGGCGAGGGATTTTGCGCGGGCTTCGACCTGGGCGCCTACGCCGAGGGTTCGTCGTCACCGGGCGGTGAGAACTATCGGGGCAGCGTGCTCGACGGCAAGACCCAAGCTGCCAACCACCGCCCGGACCAGCCCTGGGACCCGATGGTCGACTACCAGATGATGAGCCGGTTCGTCCGGGGCTTCGCCTCGCTGATGCACGCCGACAAGCCGACCGTGGTCAAGATCCACGGCTACTGCGTGGCCGGCGGTACCGACATCGCCTTGCACGCCGACCAGGTGATCGCGGCCTCCGACGCCAAGATCGGCTATCCGCCGATGCGGGTATGGGGCGTGCCGGCGGCCGGGCTGTGGGCACACCGGCTCGGCGACCAGCGCGCCAAACGCCTTCTGCTGACCGGGGATTGCATCACCGGCGCGCAAGCCGCCGAATGGGGTCTGGCGATCGAGGCACCCGATCCGACCGATCTCGACGAGCGCACTGAACGGCTGGTGGCCCGCATCGCCGCCATGCCGGTCAACCAGCTGATCATGGCCAAGCTGGCGCTCAATACTGCGCTGCTGCAACAGGGGGTGGCCACCAGCCGGATGGTCAGCACCGTCTTCGACGGGGTGGCGCGGCACACCCCGGAGGGGCACGCGTTCGTCGCCGATGCGGGCGCGCACGGCTTCCGCGAGGCGGTGCGGCACCGTGACGAGCCGTTCGGGGACTACGGCCGACAGGCATCCGGGGTGTAAGCGTCAGATGGCTGAGACACCAGTTCGCATGACGGCCCGCTCGGTGGTGTTGTCGGTGCTGCTGGGAGCGCATCCCGCCTCGGCCACTTCAGCTGAATTACTGAGGCTCACGGCGGGTTTCGGCATCAAAGAAACCGCGATGCGAGTGGCGCTGACCCGGCTGATGGCCGCCGGGGACCTGGTGCGTTCCGCTGAGGGCTATCGGCTCTCCGACCGTCTGCTGCAGCGTCAGCGCCGGCAGGACGAGGCGCTGAACCCGCGTACCAGGCAGTGGAGCGGCGACTGGCTCACGGTGGTGATCACCAGCATCGGCTGCGACGCGCGAACCCGGGCCGCATTGCGCTCCGGGCTCACCGAGCGGCGATTCGCCGAACTGCGCGAAGGGATTTGGATGCGGCCGGACAACATCGACGCCGAGCTGGGCGCTGATCTGGCCTCCCACACCCGGTTGCTCACCGCCCGCGATGAACGGCCGGCCGAACTGGCCGCCAAGCTGTGGGATCTGGCCGGGTGGGCGGCCACCGGCAACGAGCTGCTCACGGCGATGACCCAGGCTCCCGAGGTACCGGACCGCTTCACCGTCGCCGCGGCCATGGTCCGCCATCTGCGCCGCGACCCGGTGCTGCCGGCCGAACTGCTGCCGCCGGACTGGCCGGGCGATCGGATCCGCAGTCGCTACCGGGAATTCGCCGACGAAGTGGCGGCGCGGCGTGATGCAGACCGAGCGGTGGAGGTGCCGTCATGACGGACTCGGTACGGGTGGAGCGCAGTGGTGCGGTGACGACGGTGATCCTGAACCGGCCGCAGGCCCGCAATGCCGTGGACGGACCGACCGCGGCCGCGCTGTATCAGGCCTTCGCCGATTTCGACCGCGACGACACCGCCTCGGTGGCGGTGCTGTGGGGGGATCACGGAACCTTCTGTGCGGGAGCCGATCTCAAAGCCTTCGGCACCGAGAAAGCCAACCAGACCCACCGCACCGGGCCGGGGCCGATGGGCCCGACCCGAATGACGTTGTCCAAGCCGGTGATCGCCGCGGTGAGCGGCTATGCGGTGGCCGGCGGTCTGGAGTTGGCGCTGTGGTGTGATCTGCGCGTCGCCGAGGCCGACGCCGTGTTCGGGGTGTTCTGCCGGCGCTGGGGGGTGCCGCTCATCGACGGCGGCACCGTGCGGTTGCCCCGGCTGATCGGCCACAGCCGCGCCATGGACATGATCCTCACCGGCCGCGCCGTGGACGCCGATGAGGCGCACGCGATCGGGTTGGCCAACCGGGTGGTGCCCCACGGGCAGGCCCGCGCCGGGGCCGAGCAATTGGCCGGCGAACTCGCCGAGCTGCCGCAGGGCTGCCTGCGCTCGGATCGGCTCTCGGCGCTGCGACAGTGGGGGATGACCGAAGCCCACGCGATGGATCAGGAATTCGCCAGCCTGTCGCGGGTGGCCGCGGAGGCGCTGCACGGGGCGGGCCGGTTCGCCGGCGGTGCCGGCCGGCACGGCGCCAAAGCCTGACCGGCGGCCGGCGCCAAAGCCTAGCGCTTATCGGCGATGGTGTTGCCCGACCCGCGATCGTCCACCGTCGGCTCGCCGCTGCGGTAGGTGATGGAGTTGTTGAGCCCGGTGACCGTCAGCGACTTCTCCACCCGTTCCACGGTGATCCGGTTGTCGGCACCGGCGACGTTCACCGCTTCGCAGCTGCCCCGGACCGTGAGCCTGTTGTTGGATCCGGCAACGTTCAGCGACTTGCCGTCGGCGCAGTCCACCGCCGACGTCGTCCCGAACGATTGGTAGTTGATCGTCTCGTCAAAGCTCTTGGAGATCCGGGCCGATTCAGCCGACTCCGAGCTGCAACCGGTCACGCCGGCGCCGACCGCCACCAGCACAACACCGAGAAGCGAGTAGCGGCTTCGGCGGTGATCGCGGGTCACGCTGGTACGCGGGCGAGCCGGTTGGTCATCCCCAGCTCACGTCCGCGGTCGAACAGGAAAGGGTCGCCATTTTTGTAGTAGACGGTCTGGTCGTAGCCGTAGACGGTGACGTCGTTGATGATGGTCTCGGCGATGACGGTGTTCTGCGAGCCCTGCATGGTCACCGCCCAGCAGTCCCCGAACGCATGCACGGTGATGTTGACCCCGTTGATGAACAGGGTGCCGCCCTGGCAGTCCAGCGTGCGCGTTTCATGCACCCCGTAGATGTGGATGTCGCCGGGCACGGCCTGGGCGTCCGGGGCGCCGGCTAGCGGAGCGGCCGCAAAGGTCAGCAGCGCAGCTCCCAGCGCGCTCCACTTCATCTCCCGTGCCCCTCTCGCCGGACGCGATTTCGGCAAAGCTTACGTCGCGCCGGCTTGGCCGTACGCGGGTTCCCCTACATATCGGTGGATTAGAGTTCTTTGCTGATCTGTCCGGCACGCACTGCTACGAAGGGCAACCGCCATGTCAGCTCGACCAGACCTGCCGGCGGCGGGCGGTCGCTCGCGTGCCAACGGCAAATCGGGGGCGCGCCCGGTCAAGCTGAGCCGGGACGTCATCGTCAACGCTGCACTGAACTTCCTGGACCGCGAAGGCTGGGACGCGCTGACCATCAATGCGCTGGCCACCCAGCTGGGCACCAAGGGCCCGTCGCTGTACAACCACGTGCACAGCCTGGGGGACCTGCGCCGCGCGATGCGGATGCGGGTCATCGACGACATTCTCGAGATGCTGACCCAGGTCGGCCAGGGCCGGGCGCGCGACGACGCGGTGCTGGTGATGGCCGGGGCCTACCGCAGCTACGCCCACCACCACCCGGGCCGCTATTCGGCGTTCACCCGGATGCCGCTGGGCGGGGAGGACCCGGAGTACACCGCCGCTGCCACCCGCGCGGCCGCCCCGGTGATCGAGGTGCTGGCGTCCTACGGGCTCGACGGTGATCGGGCGTTTCACGCGGCGCTGGAGTTCTGGGCGGCGATGCACGGATTCGTGCTGTTGGAGATGACCGGGGTGATGGATGACGTCGACACCGACGCCATCTTCTCGGACATGGTGCGCCGGCTGGCGTCGGCGATGGAGAGCCGAACCGGGTAGCCGCCGCACAGCCCGAAAGGGCCGGGGCGACGCGCTTTGACCTGCCGGAGTCCAGGCGGGTATTGTGGTAGCTCGTGCCTGGCCACGAGGCGCGTTTGGTGACATAACGCGCGCGCCTGGCCCAATTCGCATGTCCATTATGCAGCGGAGGAATTCGCAGCGGCCCATGCGACACGCCCGACCGCGGGGTAGCGGTAGGGCACAGACCGCAGGATTTACAAGAGTTTGAACAGCGATACAGGAAGCCGGTAGATGCCAACCATTCAGCAGCTGGTCCGCAAGGGCCGCCGCGACAAGATCGGCAAGGTCAAGACCGCGGCCCTCAAGGGCAGCCCGCAGCGTCGTGGCGTGTGCACCCGCGTGTACACCACCACCCCGAAGAAGCCGAACTCGGCCCTTCGCAAGGTGGCCCGCGTCAAGCTGACCAGCCAGGTCGAGGTGACCGCCTACATCCCGGGCGAGGGTCACAACCTGCAGGAGCACTCGATGGTGCTGGTGCGTGGTGGCCGGGTGAAGGACCTGCCGGGTGTGCGCTACAAGATCATCCGCGGCTCGCTGGACACCCAGGGGGTCAAGGGCCGCAAGCAGGCCCGCAGCCGCTACGGCGCCAAGAAGGAGAAGAGCTGATGCCGCGCAAGGGCCCCGCACCGAAGCGTCCCCTGGTCTCCGACCCGGTCTACGGGTCGCAGCTGGTCACCCAGCTCGTCAACAAGGTCCTGCTGGACGGCAAGAAGTCGCTGGCCGAGCGCATCGTCTACGGCGCGCTGGAACAGGCCCGGGACAAGACCGGCACCGACCCGGTCGTGACGCTCAAGCGTGCGCTGGACAACGTCAAGCCGGCCCTCGAGGTGCGCAGCCGCCGCGTTGGTGGTGCCACCTACCAGGTACCGGTCGAGGTGCGCCCCGAGCGCTCCACCACGCTGGCCCTGCGCTGGCTGGTCAGCTTCTCCAAGGCCCGTCGTGAGAAGACCATGGTCGAGCGTCTCGCCAACGAGATCCTGGATGCCAGCAATGGCCTGGGTGCGGCCGTCAAGCGGCGGGAAGACACTCACAAGATGGCCGAGGCGAACCGGGCGTTCGCGCACTACCGCTGGTGATCCAGCCGGCGCGGTGCCAAATTTTGGCGCCGTGCCCAGCGCGACAAAAGCAATTGACGTAATCGAAAGAGTGGGAAGACTGCTGTGGCACAGGACGTGCTCACCGACCTGAACAAGGTCCGCAACATCGGCATCATGGCGCACATCGATGCCGGTAAGACGACGACGACCGAGCGGATCCTGTACTACACCGGTGTCAACTACAAGATCGGTGAGACGCACGACGGCGCCTCGACGACCGACTGGATGGAGCAGGAGCAGGAGCGCGGCATCACCATCACCTCGGCCGCGGTGACCTGTTTCTGGAACAACAACCAGATCAACATCATCGACACCCCGGGCCACGTCGACTTCACCGTCGAGGTGGAGCGGTCCCTGCGTGTTCTCGATGGCGCCGTCGCGGTATTCGACGGCAAGGAGGGCGTCGAGCCGCAGTCCGAGCAGGTGTGGCGGCAGGCCGACAAGTACGACGTGCCGCGGATCTGCTTCGTCAACAAGATGGACAAGCTGGGCGCGGACTTCTACTTCACCGTGCGCACCATCCAGGAACGCCTCGGCGCCCGCCCGCTGGTCATCCAGCTGCCTATCGGCGCGGAGAACGACTTCGAGGGCATCGTCGACCTGGTCGAGATGAAGGCCAAGGTCTGGCGCGGCGAGACCAAGCTCGGCGAGACCTACGAGACCGTCGACATCCCGGCCGATCTGGCCGACAAGGCCGAGGAGTACCGGACCGCGCTGCTGGAGGCCGTCGCCGAGACCGATGAGGCGCTGCTGGAGAAGTACCTTGGCGGCGAGGAGCTCTCGGTCGAGGAGATCAAGGCCGGCATCCGCAAGCTGACGGTCTCCTCGGAGCTGTACCCGGTGCTGTGCGGCAGCGCGTTCAAGAACAAGGGCGTTCAGCCGATGCTGGACGCGGTGATCGACTACCTGCCGTCGCCGCTGGACGTCGAGTCCGTGCAGGGCCACGTGCCCGGCAAGGAAGACGAGGTCATCAGCCGCAAGCCCAGCATCGACGAGCCGTTCTCGGCGCTGGCGTTCAAGATCGCGGTGCACCCGTTCTTCGGCAAGCTGACCTACGTGCGGGTGTACTCGGGCAAGGTCGAGTCCGGCACCCAGGTGATCAACTCGACCAAGGGCAAGAAGGAGCGGCTGGGCAAGCTGTTCCAGATGCACTCCAACAAGGAGAATCCGGTCGACTCGGCCTCCGCCGGCCACATCTACGCGGTGATCGGCCTCAAGGACACCACCACCGGCGACACGCTGTGCGACCCGGCCAACCAGATCGTGCTGGAGTCGATGACCTTCCCGGCGCCGGTCATCGAGGTGGCGATCGAGCCCAAGACCAAGAGCGACCAGGAGAAGCTGGGCCTGGCGATCCAGAAGCTGGCCGAAGAGGACCCGACCTTCAAGGTCCACCTCGACCAGGAGACCGGCCAGACTGTGATCGGCGGGATGGGCGAGCTGCACCTGGACATCCTGGTGGACCGGATGCGTCGCGAGTTCAAGGTCGAGGCCAACGTCGGCAAGCCGCAGGTGGCCTACAAGGAGACCATCCGCCGCAAGGTGGAGAAGGTCGAGTACACCCACAAGAAGCAGACGGGTGGCTCGGGCCAGTTCGCGAAGGTTCTCATCGACATCGAGCCGTTCACCGGCGAAGACGGGGCGACCTACGAGTTCGAGAACAAGGTCACCGGTGGCCGCGTTCCCCGCGAGTACATCCCCGCGGTGGACGCCGGCGCCCAGGACGCCATGCAGTACGGCGTGCTGGCCGGCTACCCGCTGGTCAACCTCAAGGTCACCCTGACCGACGGTCAGTACCACGATGTCGACTCCTCCGAGATGGCCTTCAAGGTGGCCGGCTCGCAGGCGCTGAAGAAGGCTGCCGCAGCGGCGCAGCCGGTGATCCTGGAACCGATCATGGCCGTCGAGGTCACCACGCCCGAGGACTACATGGGCGATGTGATCGGCGACCTGAACTCCCGCCGTGGTCAGATCCAGGCCATGGAGGAGCGCAGCGGTGCGCGTGTCGTGAAGGCGCAGGTTCCGCTGTCGGAGATGTTCGGCTACGTCGGCGACCTCCGGTCGAAGACCCAGGGCCGGGCGAACTACTCCATGGTGTTCGACTCCTACGCCGAAGTGCCGGCGCAGGTGTCGAAGGAGATTATCGCGAAGGCGACGGGCGAGTAACTAGTTTTTCGCCCGTGCCGCTACGGTGGCACAAACCCAAAATGATCAAACCTGCTGTAACCCAGCACCAACAAGTCCAGGAGGACAAGAAGTGGCGAAGGCGAAGTTCGAGCGGACGAAGCCGCACGTCAACATCGGGACCATCGGTCACGTTGACCACGGCAAGACCACGCTGACCGCGGCTATCACCAAGGTTCTGCACGACAAGTACCCGGACCTGAACGAGTCGCGTGCGTTCGACCAGATCGACAACGCTCCCGAGGAGCGTCAGCGCGGTATCACGATCAACATCTCCCACGTGGAGTACCAGACTGAGAAGCGGCACTACGCCCACGTCGACGCGCCGGGCCACGCCGACTACATCAAGAACATGATCACCGGTGCCGCCCAGATGGACGGCGCGATCCTGGTCGTCGCGGCCACCGACGGCCCGATGCCGCAGACCCGCGAGCACGTGCTGCTGGCCCGTCAGGTCGGCGTGCCCTACATCCTGGTGGCGCTGAACAAGTCCGACATGGTCGATGACGAGGAGCTCCTGGAGCTCGTCGAGCTGGAGGTCCGCGAGCTGCTGGCCGCCCAGGAGTTCGACGAGGAGGCCCCGGTGGTCCGGGTGTCGGCTCTGAAGGCGCTCGAGGGCGACGAGAAGTGGGTCAAGTCCGTTCAGGACCTGATGGAGGCCGTCGACGAGTCCATCCCGGACCCGGTCCGCGACACCGACAAGCCGTTCCTGATGCCGGTTGAGGACGTCTTCACCATCACCGGTCGTGGCACCGTGGTCACCGGTCGTGTCGAGCGTGGCGTGATCAACGTGAACGAGGACGTCGAGATCGTCGGTATCAAGACCACCACCACCAAGACCACCGTCACCGGTGTGGAGATGTTCCGCAAGCTGCTGGACCAGGGCCAGGCCGGTGACAACGTCGGTCTGCTGATCCGCGGTATCAAGCGCGAGGACGTCGAGCGTGGCCAGGTTGTGGTCAAGCCCGGCACCACCACCCCGCACACCGAGTTCGAGGGTCAGGCCTACATCCTGTCCAAGGACGAGGGCGGTCGCCACACGCCGTTCTTCACCAACTACCGTCCGCAGTTCTACTTCCGCACCACCGACGTGACCGGTGTGGTGAGCCTGCCGGAGGGCACCGAGATGGTGATGCCCGGTGACAACACCGAGATGAGCGTGAAGCTGATCCAGCCCGTCGCCATGGACGAGGGTCTGCGGTTCGCCATCCGTGAGGGTGGTCGTACCGTCGGCGCCGGCCGGGTCACCAAGATCATCAAGTAGTTTCGCCGCGCGACACAAAAGCCCTCGACTCAGGTCGAGGGCTTTTGTGCGTTGCGACGTGCGGTTTATTCGGCAAAAGCGGCCTTCCCCCGACCAAACCGCACCGTCGGCGATACGGCGGCCCGCCGAGTGCGGCGGCCGTGGGGGACCTAGAACAGGTTCCAGTTTCAGCTGCTAGCCTCGTCGCGTGAGCCAGAACGAGAAGCACGAACTGCAGGGCAAGGTGGCGCTGGTCACCGGCGCGGCGCGCGGCCAGGGCCGGGCGCACGCGATCCGGCTGGCGGCCGCGGGCGCCGACATCATCGCCTGCGACATCTGCGCACCGGCGTCGGAGGCGATCACCTATCCGGCGGCCACGCCCGACGATCTCGCCGAGATGGTCGCCGGGGTCGAGGCGCACGGCCGCAAGGTGCTGGCCCGTCCCGTGGACGTGCGCGACGACGCCGCGCTGCGCGCCCTGGTCTCCGACGGGGTGGAGCAGTTCGGCCGGCTCGACGTGGTGGTGGCCAACGCCGGAGTGCTGAGCTGGGGCCGGCTTTGGGAGCTCACCGACGAGCAGTGGAACACCGTCATCGACGTCAACCTGACCGGCACCTGGCGCACCATCCGGGCGGCGGTGCCGGCGATGATCGAGGCCGGCAACGGCGGCTCGATCGTGATCGTCAGTTCCTCGGCCGGGGTGAAGGCCACCCCCGGCAACGGCCACTACGCGGCCTCCAAGTACGGCCTGGTGGCCCTGACCAACACCCTGGCGCTGGAGGTCGGCGAGCACGGGATCCGGGTGAACTCGATTCACCCCTACTCCGTGGACACCCCGATGATCGAGCCGCAGGTGATGGCCAAGATCTTCGGCGACCACCCCGACTTCCTGCACGCCTTCCCGCCGATGCCGTTGCGCCCCAACGGTTTCATCACGTCCGAAGAGGTCGCCGAGGTGGTGGTCTGGCTCGCCGGCGCGGGCTCCGGCGTCCTTACTGGTGTGCAGATCCCGGTCGACAAGGGCGCTTTGAAATACTGAGCGCTCTGCTGGGACCACACTAGGGGGATCGACGTGCCCGAACGCGGGATCGTCATCGTCGGCGGCGGCGTGGCGGCGGTGCGCACCGCCGAGGAACTGCGGCGCGAGGAGTATGCCGGGCCGATCACCATCGTCTCCGACGAGGCCCGCCCGCCGTACGACCGGCCGCCGCTGACCAAAGACGTGCTGCGCGGCGAACGCGACGACAGCACCCTGGAACCGCCGGAGTTCTACGCCTCACGCGACATCGACCTGCGGCTGGGCTGCGGCGCCCGCGGGGTTGACACCGCGGCACAGACCGTGACGCTGGCCGACGGCACCGTCCTGGCCTATGACCAGCTCGTCATCGCCACCGGGCTGGTGCCGCGGCGCATTCCCAGCCTCGGCGACGTCAACGGCATCCGGGTGGTCCGCTCGTTCGAAGACAGTCTGGTGCTGCGCGGCGACGCGGCCGCCGCCCGCCGCGCGGTGGTGATCGGCGCCGGTTTCATCGGCTGTGAAGCGGCGGCCAGCCTGCGCAAGCTCGGGGTGGATGTCGCGCTGGTCGAGCCGCAACCGGCCCCGCTGGCCGGCGTGCTCGGTGAGCAGATCGGCGAACTGGTGGCGCGGTTGCACCGGGCCAACGGCGTCGACGTCCGCAGCGGCGTCGGGGTCGCCGAGGTCCGCGGCGCCGGCCATGTCGAGACCGTCGTGCTGGCCGACGGTGCCGAGCTGGCCGCCGACCTGGTGGTGCTCGGCGTGGGCTCCCGGCCGGCCACTGAGTGGCTGGAGGGCTGCGGCATCGAGCTGGGCAACGGAGTGCTCTGCGACCTGACCGGGCGCACCAGCGCACCCAACGTGTGGGCCGTCGGCGATGTGGCGTTCTGGCGCGGCCGCGGCGGCCACGAGATCCGGGTGGAGCACTGGAGCAACGTCGTCACCCAGGTGCGGGTCATGGTCCCGGCGATGCTGGGCCGGGAATCCCTGCACGACGTGGCGGTGCCCCCGTACTTCTGGAGCGACCAGTACGACGTCAAGATCCAGTGCCTGGGCGAGCCGCAGGCCACCGACACCGTGCACCTGGTCGAAGACGACGGCCACAAGTTCCTGGCCTACTACGAGCGCGAGGGCGTGCTGGTCGGTGTCGTCGGCGCCGGCCGGCCCGGCAAGGTGATGGGGGCGCGGGGCAAGATCGCCACCGGCGCCCCGATCTCCGAGGTGCTCAACCCCTAGGTCACCGTTAAGCCCCCGCGCATGCGGGAGCCCTTCCATTTTCGGCGGAGAACGGTATTCTCCGTACGGAGATTGAAAGGTGCGGCTCATGGACGGTGGGCAGGATTCCCGGCTCGACGCGGCGGCGCTGGAGCGCTGGCTGGATGCCAACGCCGCACCCGGCCAGGGCGAGCTGCCGGTGCTGGAACCGCTGACCGGCGGCTCACAGAACACCCTTTACCGGCTGCGCCGCGGCGAAGCCACCATGGTGCTGCGGATGCCGGGCGCGCGGGCGGACGCCGCCCGGATCGACGGGCTGCGCCGCGAGATCCGGCTGGTGCGGGCGCTGTCGGGAACCGATGTCCCGCACGCGGAGCTGATCGCCGCCGACGACAACGGCGACCTGATCGGCATGCCGTTCTACGTGATGGCCGAGGTGGACGGCTGGAACTCCACCGGCAACGCCTGGCCGGGCCCGTTCGACACCGACCTGGCCGCCCGCCGCGGCCTGGCCCTCGAGTTGGTCGAGGGCGCCGCCCGCCTCGGCCGGCTGGACTGGCGCGCCCGCGGGCTCGACGGGTTCGGGCGCCCGGACGGATTCCATGAGCGCCAGGTCGACCGCTGGCTGGCGTTTCTGGACAGCTACCGGGTGCGCGAGTTGCCCGGGCTGGACGACGCGTCGGACTGGCTGCGGCGCAACCGTCCCGACCATTACACCCCGGGCATCATGCACGGCGACTACCAGTTCGCCAACGTGATGTACGCCCACGGTGCTCCGGCGAAACTGGTCGCGATCATCGACTGGGAGATGACCACCATCGGCGATCCACTGCTCGACCTGGCCTGGGCGCTGCTCGGCTATGACGGCGAAAACCCGCGCACCCACGGCTATTACGCCGACCTCGCGGGCATGCCGACCCGCAGCGAGCTACTGGAGCGCTACGAGCAGGTCAGTGGACTGTCCACCGAGAACATCGACTACTACCTGGTGCTGGCCAACTGGAAACTCGGGATCGTGCTGGAGAAGACCTACGCCGCATCGGTGACCGGCTCTCAAGTCGACCCGGCGATTGCCGCCGCGATGGGCCCGATGATCCCGCAGTTGATCGCCAACGCCGCCGAACTGGCCCGCTCGCTGCCGTCGGTTCGCTGACATGGGATACGCCGACGGACTGTTCGACCTGACCGACCGGGTGGTGCTGGTCACCGGCGGCAGCCGGGGACTGGGCCGACAGATGGCGTTGGCCGCCGCCCGCTGCGGCGCCGACGTGGTGATCGCCAGCCGCAAACTCGATGCGTGCCAGGCGGCCGCGGCCGAGATCGAGGCCGAAACCGGACGCAGCGCCCTGCCGCACGCGGTGCACGTCGGGCGCTGGGATGAGCTCGACGGTCTGGTCGAGGCGGCCTATGGGCGGTTCGGCAAGGTCGATGTGCTGGTCAACAATGCGGGTATGTCGCCGGTCTACGACAAGCAGACCGACGTCACCGAGAAGATGTTCGACGCGGTGGTCAACCTCAACCTCAAAGGACCGTTTCGGCTCTCGGCGCTGATCGGTGAGCGGATGGTGGCCGCGGGCCGGGGCTCGATCATCAACGTTTCCACCCATGGCTCGCTGCGCCCGCACCCGTCGTTCATCCCCTACGCGGCGTCCAAGGCCGGCCTCAACGCCATGACCGAGGCGCTGGCCCAGGCCTTCGGCCCGACGGTGCGGGTCAACACCTTGATGCCGGGGCCGTTTCTCACCGATATCGCCAAGGCCTGGGATTTCGATGTAGCGAATGCATTCGGGCACTTCGCCTTGCAGCGCGCCGGAGAGCCGCGCGAGATCGTCGGCGCCGCACTGTTTTTGATGTCGGACGCCTCCAGCTACACCACCGGTTCGATCGTGCGGGCCGACGGCGGCATTCCCTAGGCGATCGCAAGCGCGGCGGAGCCGGGCGCAGCGGGTCGCCGCTAATGAACCTGACAGACAGGGAGTAGAGACATGGCCTGGGATTTCTCCACCGAACCGGAGTTCGAGGCGAAGCTGGACTGGATCCGGGCGTTCGTGCGCGACGAGGTCGAACCGCTCGAGGTGCTGTTCCCCGGCTGCGAATACCTGCCGCTGGACGACCAGCGCCGCCGGATCGTCGATCCCCTCAAAGACCAAGTGCGCGAGCAGGGACTGTGGGCGCCGCATCTGGGCCCCGAACTCGGCGGGCAGGGGTTCGGTGCGGTCAAGCTGGCCTTGATCAACGAGATCCTGGGCCGGTCCAGCTGGGCGCCGATCGTGTTCGGCACCCAGGCCCCCGACACCGGCAACGCCGAGATCCTGGCCCGCTTCGGCACCGCCGACCAGAAGGACAAGTATCTGGCCGGGTTGCTGTCCGGGGAGATCTTCTCCTGCTTCTCGATGACCGAACCGCAGGGCGGCGCCGACCCGCGGGTGTTCACCACGAAAGCTGTTCGTGACGGGGATGACTGGGTGATCACCGGGCGAAAGTACTTCTCCTCCAACGCCTCGGTGGCGTCGTTCTTCATCGTGGTGGCCATCACCGACCCGGACGTGCCGGTGCACCGAGGCGCGTCGACCTTCCTGATCCCGGCCGGCACACCGGGTCTGGTCATCGAAGCCACCCACCACCTGGTGGGCTCGCATCCGCACGAGGCGGGCCATTCGCTGGTGCGCTACGACGACGTGCGGGTGCCGGCGGACGCGATCCTTGGCGAACCGGGCCGGGGCTTCCTGATCCTGCAGAATCGGCTGGCCGGCGGGCGGCTGCACCACGCCATGCGTTCGATCGGGGTGGCGCAGCGCGCCATCGACATGATGGCCCGGCGCGCCAAAAGCCGTTTCACCCAGGGCAGTTCACTGGCCGACAAGCAGCTGGTTCAGGCGTTCATCGCCGACTCGTATGCCGAGCTGATCCCGTTCCGGTTGACGGTGCTGCACGCCGCCTGGCTGATCGACACCGCCGGCGAGCACGCGGCTCGCGCCGAGATCGGGGTGTGCAAGATCCTGGCCTCGCAGATCCTGAAGTCGATCGGGTTGCGCGCCATTCAGGTTCACGGCGCGATGGGTCTGACCGAGCAGCTGCCGTTGACCAATGTGCTGTTGGGCGGGGTGGCGCTCGGGCTGGCCGACGGGCCCACCGAGGCGCACAAGGTGAACCTGGCCCGGCTGCTGCTCAAAGACTATGAGGCCGAGGACCCGGAGTGGCCCAGCGAGTTCCTGGACAACCGCATCGAGGCCGCCCGCGCCAAGTACGGCGACCTGGTCGACCGGATTCCCGCGGTGCCATGACCACCCGTGTCGATGCCGCGGTGCACCGCGCGCTCGACGACCGCCAGCAGCAGGCCACCGCAGAGGTGGAGCGCATCCTGGCGGCCGCCGTGACGGTGCTGGAGCGGGTGGCGCCCGAAGAACCGCGGGTGTCCGACATCGTGGCCGAGGCCGGGTCGTCGAACAAGGCGTTCTACCGCTACTTCACCGGCAAGGACGAACTCTTCCAGGCGGTGATGGAGCGCGGCGTGGCCATCGTCGTCTCCTATCTGCAGCACCAGCTGGCCAAGGAGAGCACCCCCGCCGGTCGGGTGGAGCGGTGGATACGAGGTACCGTCGCGCAGGTGTCCGACCCGCACCTGTTGAGCATGAGCCGCGCCGCCACCCGTTCGGTGAGCAGATCGTGCAACGGGCGGAGGATCTCGTCATCGGAGACCCCGGCGGCCCCC
>NZ_LZIN01000067.1 GCF_001667375.1 Mycolicibacter sinensis
TTCATCGGTGGGCAGTGGGAGGCGCCGGTGACCGGTGAGTACTTCGAGAACGCCACCCCGGTCACCGGCGAGGTGTTCTGCGAGATCCCGCGCTCCACGGCGGCCGACATCGACAAGGCGCTGGACGCCGCGCAGGCGGCGGCGCCGGCCTGGGGCAAGACGTCGCCGGCCGATCGCGCGGCGATCCTCAACAAGATCGCCGACCGCATCGACGAGCACAGCCAGCAGCTGGCGGTGGCCGAGGTGTGGGACAACGGCAAGCCGATCCGGGAGTGCCTGGCCGCCGACATCCCGCTGGCCGCCGATCATTTCCGCTACTTCGCATCGGCGATCCGCGCCCAGGAGGGCGCGCTGAGCCAGATCGACGACGACACCGTCGCCTACCACTTCCAGGAGCCGCTGGGCGTGGTCGGTCAGATCATCCCGTGGAACTTCCCGCTGCTGATGGCGGCCTGGAAGCTGGCGCCGGCGCTGGCCGCCGGTAACGCGGTGGTGCTCAAGCCCGCCGAGCAGACCCCGGCGTCGATCCTGTTCTTGATGGGTCTGATCGGTGACCTGCTGCCGGCCGGAGTCGTCAACGTGGTCAACGGATTCGGGGTGGAGGCCGGCAAGCCCCTGGCGTCCAGTAACCGGATCGCCAAGATCGGCTTCACCGGCGAGACCACCACCGGGCGGCTGATCATGCAGTACGCCAGTCACAACATCATCCCGGTCACCCTGGAGTTGGGCGGCAAGAGTCCCAACATCTTCTTCTCCGACGTGCTGGCGGCCAACGACGACTTTCAGGACAAGGCGTTGGAGGGATTCGCCGGGTTCGCGCTCAATCAGGGTGAGGTGTGCACCTGCCCGTCGCGGTCGCTGATCCAGGCCGACATCTACGACGAGTTTTTGGAGCTGGCCGCGATCCGCACCAAGGCGATCCGCCAAGGCGACCCGCTGGATGCGGCCACCATGATCGGCGCGCAGGCCTCCAACGACCAGCTGGAAAAGATCTTGTCCTACATCGAGATCGGCAAGGGGGAGGGCGCCAAGGTCATCACCGGCGGCGAGCGCGCCGAACTCGGCGGCGATCTGTCCGGCGGCTTCTACGTGCAGCCGACGATCTTCGGCGGGCACAACAAGATGCGGATCTTCCAGGAGGAGATCTTCGGCCCGGTGGTGTCGGTGACGTCGTTCAGCGACTACGACGACGCGATCGCACAAGCCAACGACACCCTCTACGGGCTGGCCGCCGGGGTGTGGAGCCGCGACGGCAACACCGCCTACCGGGCCGGCCGCGACATCGCGGCCGGGCGGGTGTGGATCAACTGCTATCACGCCTATCCAGCGCACGCCGCGTTCGGCGGCTACAAGCAGTCCGGGATCGGCCGGGAGAACCACAAGATGGCGCTCGCCTACTACCAGCAGACCAAGAACCTGCTGGTGTCCTACTCCCAGACGGC
>NZ_LZIN01000068.1 GCF_001667375.1 Mycolicibacter sinensis
CCTCGTCCCACAAAAAGCAGATGTCCGGCTTGATCGCCAGGATCTCCTCCATCACCCGCTGTGGGTTGTAGACGACGCCGTCGAAGGTGCAGTTGGTCAGCAACAGCATCCGGACCCGGTGCAGCTGCCCGGCGGCCTCCAGGTCGAGCAGTGCGCGTTTGATGGTGCGCAGTGGCACCGCCCCGTAGATCGCGAACGGCGCCAGCGGGTAGGCATCCAGGTACATCGGATACGCCCCGGCCAGCACCAGGCCGTAATGATGCGATTTGTGGCAGTTCCGGTCGATCAGCACGATGTCACCGGGGCGGGTCAACGCCTGCACGACGATCTTGTTGGCCGTCGATGTCCCGTTGGTGACGAAGTAGGTGTGGTCGGCGTTCCAGGTCAGCGCGGCCTTATTCATCGCGACGCGGATGGTGCCGTGCGGGTCAAGCAGCGAGTCCAGCCCACCGGATGTCGACGAGGTCTCGGCCATGAAGATGTTGCGGCCGTAGAACTCTCCCATGTCCTGCAGTGAGCGCGAGTTGAAGATGCTGGCGCCGCGCGCCACCGGAAGCGCATGGAATTGGCCGACCGGCTCGGCGGCGTAGGCCCGCAGCGCATCGAAAAACGGTGTGGCATAACGTTTACGGATTCCGGCGAGCACGCTGCTGTTGAGGTCGGTGGCGTCGTTGAGCCGGTAGAAGGTGCGGTCGTAGACGTCGGGCTCGTCCTCGGTGTCAGCGGCGATCGACTCGTCGGTGAGCAGGTAGAGGTCGATGTGCGGCCGCAGCAGGCGCATCCACTCCCCGCATTCGATGGCATCGCGGCCGCAGTCGATGGTCCCCGCGTCGTCGTTGGCGCCCAGCAGCGTGTTCATCAGCGGCACCCGGTCGCGCGACCGCAGCGGCAGATCGTGCCGCACGATCGCCGCCTGGATCTCGCCGTTGAGCGCCACGGCGGTGACGGCGTCTTCGACGCTGGACACCACCAGCAGTTCGATCTGGACCTCGTCGTCGGGGCTGCGCAGCGCGCGCAGGCTTTCCGCGAGGCTTTCGGGGGCGCCCGACGGCGAGTCGTCGGCCAGCAGCACGGTGTAGAACTGCTGCTGGCGGGCCTGGGCCACCAACTCCTGATCGGACAGCGGCGCGCCGAGGTCGAACAGCGCCGCCCGGTCGCCGTAGTCCGACAGCAGCCGCACCACCAGCGACACCTGTTCGCGCAGCGATACCGTCGCCATCGTCTCGAGGTAGCCGCGCAGGACTGCCAGGTTCGCGGCGCCGGGGAACAGCCAGTACCGCTCATAGGCGCCGAGCCGGTGCAGCAGTCGCTTGACCCGCGCGGCGTGGTGGGTGGTGTCCAGGCCGGCCCGGTTGGCCTCGGCCAGTTGGCGGCAGGCGTCGTCGAGCAGATTCCAGGTGTCCACCCGCGAGTACGACGGGTTGGCCACCGCCGCCAGCGCTGAGACCCGCAACCTCCGGCGCTGCCCGTCGCTGTCCGAGCTCGTAAGGCCCATAGGGCCAGTGTGGCCCGAGACGCTTGTGGGCGGGGCGCTTTCGCCTGAGGTCCGGCTAGGGGTCTAAGGCCCTTCGATCCGGGACCCAAATGCCCTGTCGACGCGGCACCTCCGTGGGTAACGTCGGGCCGGTGGACCAGATGGGCAAACTCGACACCTATACCGCCGCGCTGGCCGGAACACAGACGGCCGAGGAGGCCTGCGAACGCCTGGGCGCCGCGGGCTGCCCGGCGACCGTGCAGGACGAAGCGGTGGTCATCGACGGCGGCGAAGCCAAGGCGAGCCCGTTCGAGGGCGTCAACCAAATCGGGGACGCCTTTTTCCTCTGGTGCCTGCATGACCGGGGCGGCGACCTCGTGCGCTGCGTTGCGCGCGGACCCCAGGGCAGTTGCCCGCCCCGGCACTGACGCCGGCTACTCCTCGGTGTCGGGCTGCTGAGCCGCCTCGCGGACCGCCTGCGACGCCGCCCGCAGCTGGGGCGTCACCAGCATCACCTGGCCCAGCACGCCGTTGACGAAGCCGGGCGAGTCATCGGTGGACAGCTCCTTGGCCAGCTTCACCGCCTCGTCGACGGCGACCGGCTCGGGCACGTCCTCGGCGTGCAGCAGCTCCCAGATCGCCACCCGCAGGATCGCCCGGTCGACGGCCGGCAATCGCTCCAGCTTCCAGCCCTGCAGGTGCGAGGTGATCAGGTCGTCGATGTGGGCGCTGTGGGCGGCGACACCGGTGGCGACCGTGACCGTGTACGGGTGCAGCGGTGCCACGTCTGGCTGCTGGCTGGCCAGCTCGGCCCGCATCGCCGCGCCCTCGGCCGGGGTCAGCCCCCGAGCCTCGGACTCGAACAGCAAATCGACCGCGCGCTTGCGTGCCTGATGCCGTCCCTTGACCGGCTTGCCAACGGGCATGGTCAGGAGTTGACCCGTCCCAGATAGCTGCCGTCGCGGGTGTCGACCTTCAGCTTGTCCCCGGTGTTGATGAACAGCGGCACGTTGATCTGGGCGCCGGTCTCCACGGTGGCCGGCTTGGTGCCCGCGCTGGAGCGGTCGCCCTGCAGGCCCGGCTCGGTGTGGGTGACCTCCAGTTCGACACTGACCGGCAGCTCCAGGTATAGCGGCACCCCGTTGTGGAAGGCGATCTGCACCGGCATGCTCTCCAGCAGGTAGTTCGCCGAATCCCCGACCATCGCCTCGGGCAGCGGATGCTGCTCGTAGTCGGCGCTGTCCATGAATACGAAGTCCGCACCGTCGCGGTACAGGTAGGTGGCGTCGCGCCGGTCCACGGTGGCGGTCTCCACCTTCACGCCGGCGTTGTAGGTCTTGTCCACGACCTTGCCCGACACCACGTTCTTGAGCTTGGTGCGCACGAAGGCCGGGCCCTTGCCCGGTTTGACGTGCTGGAACTCGGTGATCTGCCACAGCTGGCCGTCGATCACCAGCACCAGGCCGTTCTTGAAGTCAGCAGTTGAAGCCACGTTTTCTACGTCTCCTAGAGAATGGTCAGTTCCTTGGGGAACCGAGTCAGCAATTCCGGGGTCTGCGCGGGAGTATCAGCGACCACGAGCGTGTCCTCGATGCGGACGCCGCCACGATCGGCCAGATAGACGCCGGGCTCCACGGTCACCACAGCACCGGCAAGCAGTGTACCGTCGGCCGCCGCGTTGATTCCCGGCGCTTCATGAATCCGCAAACCCACCCCGTGGCCCAGGCCGTGGCTGAAAGTTTCGGCGTAGCCGGCGCCGGCGATCACCTCGCGTGCGGCGGCGTCGACGTCGCGCAGCCCGGCACCAGGTTGCAGGGCCTCTCGTCCGGCCCGCTGCGCCGCTGCCACCACCTGGTAGATCTCGGCCTGCCAGGCCGCTGCCTCCCCCAGCACGAAGGTGCGTGTCATGTCGGAGTGGTAGCCGGCCACCAGCGCCCCGAAGTCGATCTTGACGAAGTCGCCGGCGGCCAGCACGGCGTCGGTCGGCCGGTGATGTGGGATCGCCGAGTTGGCGCCCGCGGCCACGATCGTCTCGAACGACGCGGCGTCGGCGCCGTGGTCGAGCATCAGCGCTTCCAGTTCGCGGGCGACCTCCTTTTCGGTGCGGCCCGGCCGCAGCCCGCCGCGGTCCACCAGGACGCTCAGTGCGGCGTCGGCGGCCTCGCAGGCCAGCCGCAACAGGGCGACCTCACCGGCATCCTTGACTTCCCGCAGCTTCTCCACCAAGCCCGAGGCCCGCACCAGCTCGGTCCCGTCGGCGGCCTTGGACAGGGTGTCGAACCCGTCGACGGTGACGACGTGTCCCTCGAACCCCAGCCGGCGCACCCCGGCCGCCGCGGCCTGTGCCACCAGGTGGCTCGCTCCGGCCCGCTCGATAGCGGCCGGCAGATCGGGGGCTTGGCGGGCGGCCTGGGTGCGATATCGGCCGTCCGTCACCAGGGCCGACGGCCGGTCGTCGGCGTAGACCAGCAACGCGCCAGCCGAACCGGTGAATCCGGACAGATAACGCACGTTGACCAGGTCTGTGACCAGCATCGCGTCCAGATCGGCCGCACCGATCACAGCGCTCAGACGCAATCGCCGGGAGGAATGTGTCACGCGGTGTGACGGTACTCGCTACGCTGTGCCCCCATGAGCAAGTGGTTTCTTCGCGGATTGGTCTTCGCAGCGCTGATGGTCGTCATCCGCCTGATCCAGGGGGTGTTGATCAACGCCTTCGAAGCGCAGGCCGGGCTGATCAGCCTGATCCTGATGATCTTGTTCGTGATCGCCGTGATGGTGTGGGGCCACTCGGACGGCCGCGCCGACGCCAGGGCCAACCCCGACCCGGACCGGCGCGAGGACCTCGCGATGACCTGGCTGGGTGCCGGGCTGGTCGCCGGTGTGCTCAGCGGTGTGGTGTCGTGGCTCATCGCGCTGGTCGACAAGGCGCTCTACGTCAGCACCCTGCTCAACGAGCTGACCAGTTTCGCGGCCTTCACCGCGCTGCTGGTGTTCGCATCGGCGGTGGCCGCGGTCACCCTGGGACGCCGTCGCGTGGACAAGGACTACGAAAAGCAACCGATGCGCCACCACGGCCTGGCCGCCCAGGATGAGGCAGCCACCACGGACGTGTTCGCCACCGTGGGCGCCGCTCCGGTGGCTGCCGAGGAGACCGCCAGCGCCCAGGCCGACGCGGACGCGACGCTGGCCGGTCCGGCCGCCGGCTTCACCACCGAGGAGTACCCGGCCGAGAACGAGGCGGCGACCACCGAGATTCCCGCGGTCACTGACGACGGCGGGGAGACTCAGCCGGGCGACTCGGCCAGGTAGCGCAGCGCCAGCAGGTAGCCGCGTACCCCGAAGCCGACGATCACCCCGCTGGCGATCGGGCTCAGATAGGAGTGGCGCCGAAAGTCTTCGCGCGCATGCACATTGGAGATGTGCAATTCGATCAACGGTGCGCGGAGCTCCGCGCAGGCATCGCGCAGCGCTACCGAGGTATGGGTCAGGCCACCGGCGTTGAGGATCACCGGTTCGGCGGCGTCGGCGGCGGCGTGAATCCACTCCAGCAGCTGCGCTTCGCTGTCGCTTTGGCGCACCATGGCGTCAACACCCAGCGCAGCCGCCTCGGCTTCGATCAGTGCCTGCAGGTCGGCATAGGTGGTGTCGCCGTAGACATCCGGCTCGCGCAGGCCCAGCCGGCCCAGGTTCGGGCCGTTGATGACATTGATCCGGTTCACCGTCGCTCCAATCGGAAACGCCGGCCCACCTCGTCGTAGGCGGCGGCCAGCAGCATCGGGTCGGGCCCTTCCAGCCGGCCCGGCTTGGCCAGGCCGTCGAGCACCACGAACCGCAGCACGCCGGCCCGGTTCTTCTTGTCCCCCATCATGTATTCCAGCAGCGCCGGCAGGGCGCTCTCGTAGTAGCTGACCGGCAGGCCCAGCGACAACAGGATCGAGCGGTGCCGGTCGGCGGTTTCGTCATCGAGGCGTCCGGTGACCCGGGCCAGCTCGGCGGCGAACACCAGCCCGACCGATACCGCATCGCCGTGCCGCCACTGGTAGTGCTCCAGCGCCTCGATCGCGTGCGCCAAAGTGTGGCCGTAGTTGAGGATTTCGCGCAGGCCCGACTCCCGCTCGTCGGCGGCGACGACTTCGGCCTTGACGATGATCGAGCGCCGGATCAGCTCGCCCAGCACCTCACCGGTCGGATCCATCGCGGCTTGCGGATCGGCTTCGATCAGATCCAGGATCACCGGGTCGGCGATGAAGCCGGCCTTGACGATCTCGGGCATGCCGGCGACGATCTCGCGCTGCGGCAGTGTCTCCAGGGTGGCCAGATCCACCACGACGGCTGCGGGCTGATGGAACGCGCCGACGAGGTTCTTGCCCGCCTCGGTGTTGATGCCGGTCTTGCCGCCGACCGCGGCGTCGACCATCGCCAGCAGGGTGGTCGGCACGTGCACGATCGAGATACCGCGCAGCCAGGTGGCCGCCGCGAAGCCGGCCACGTCGGTGGCGGCGCCGCCGCCGAGACTAACCAGGGCGTCTCTGCGGTCCAGTCCGATGCGGCCCAGCACATCCCAGATGAAACCCAGCACCTGCAACGACTTGCCGTCCTCGGCGTCCGGGATCTCGATGCGGTGCGCCTCGATCCCCTTGTCCGCCAAGTAGCTTCGGATCGCCTCCGCGGTCGCCTCCAACGTCGGCTGGTGCAGGATCGCGACCTTGTTACGGCCGGCGAGCTGGTCGGCGAGATCACCGAGCAGCCCTTTGCCGATCACCACCGGGTACGGCGGGTCGGTGGCCACCGTCACGGTGATCGGCTCGGGAATCTCGGTCACTTGCGTCCTCCGGTCTGTCGTGCGGCCAGCGTGGCGGGGGTGGGCGGTGAGCCGGCCGGTGCCGGCGGCGGTTGTGCCCGAGTTGCCGCGGGGGCCTTGCGGTCTGGGACGCCGGCCTCCAGCCGGGACACGATATAGCGAACCACCGCTCCCGGATTTCGCCGGTTGGTGTTGACCCGGATCGTCGCCAGGCGCCGGTAGAGCGGCACCCGCTGGGCCATCAGCTCGCGGAACTTCTCGGCCCGGCCCGGCCCGGCCAGCAGCGGCCGGACGGTGCTGCCGCCGGTGCGTCGTACCCCTTCGGCGGCGCTGATCTCAAGGAACACCACGGTGTGCCCGGCCAGGGCTTCGCGGACCCCCGGGCTGGTGACCGCTCCCCCGCCCAAGGACAGCACGCCGTCGTGCTCGGCCAGCGCCGCGCGCACCACCTCCTCCTCGATGCGGCGGAACTCGGCCTCGCCGTCGGCGGCGAAGATGTCGGCGATGCTGCGTCCGGTGCGGGCCTCGATGGCGGCGTCGGTATCGAGCATGTCGACGTCGAGCGCCTTGGCCAGGCGCCGTCCGATGGTGGACTTGCCCGCCCCGGGCAACCCCACCAGAACCGCTCTGGGTGCCACGGCCTAGCCCGATACCCGGGCCTGGTCGCCCACCGGCCCGCGCTCGGCCACCGAGCGCCGGTACCCCTCGATGTTGCGGCGGGTCTCGGCCAGCGAGTCCCCGCCGAACTTGGCCAGCGCGGCGCGCGCCAGCACCAGCGCCACCATGGCTTCGGCCACCACTCCCGCGGCCGGGACGGCGCACACGTCGGAGCGCTGGTGGATCGCGACCGCTTCATCGCCGGTGGCCATGTCGACGGTGGCCAGCGCCCGCGGGACGGTGGAGATCGGCTTCATCGCCGCGCGCACCCGCAGCGGCTGGCCGTTGGTCATGCCGCCCTCCAGCCCGCCGGCCCGGTTGGTGGAGCGCACCACGCCGTCGGGACCGGGATACATCTCGTCGTGGGCCGCGCTGCCGCGCCGGCGGGCGGTGGTGAAACCGTCGCCGATCTCGACCCCCTTGATCGCCTGGATGCCCATGATGGCCGCGGCCAGTTGACTGTCGAGGCGGTCGTCGCCGCTGATGAAGGACCCCAGCCCGATCGGCAGGCCCGAGACGACGACTTCCACGACGCCGCCCAGGGTGTCGCCGTCGGCCTTGGCGGCCTCGATCTCGGCGATCATCGATTCCTGGGCCTTTGCGTCGTAGGCGCGCACCGGGCTGTCGTCGATGGCGGCCAGGTCTTCGGGTGCGGGCACCGGGCCGTCGTAAGCGTCGGAGGCGCCGATCGAGATCACGTGAGAGATCACCTGCACGCCCAGGGCCTGCTGCAGAAACGCCCGCGCGATGGTACCCGCGGTGACCCGGGCGGCGGTCTCGCGCGCGCTGGCGCGTTCCAGCACCGGGCGAGCGTCGTCGAAGCCGTATTTGAGCATGCCCGCGTAGTCGGCGTGGCCGGGCCGTGGCCGCGTCAGCGGCGCGTTGCGGGCCCCGCCTTCGGCGTCGAGCACGCCGGGATCCACCGGATCGGTGGACATCACCGTCTCCCACTTGGGCCACTCGGTGTTGCCGATCTCGACCGCGATCGGGCCGCCCAGGGTGAGACCGTGGCGCACCCCGGACAAGACGGTGACCGCGTCGGCCTCGAATTTCATCCGGGCGCCGCGACCATAGCCGAGGCGACGACGGGCGAGTTGGGCCGCGATGTCAGCCGAGGTGACGCCTACTCCGGCGACCATGCCCTCGACCACGGCGACCAGCGCGCGACCGTGCGATTCCCCGGCGGTTATCCAACGCAACACGTGTCCCATCTTCCCATGCCGGTCTTGGCCACCCGGGCTCGGCGGAGGTTACGCGTGCGCACGCAGACAGCTCAGTACCGCGAGAAACGCCGGAATCACACCGGCCCGCCACCCCGAGTGGGGTCAGGAGCCGTTTTTGAGGATCAAATAGGTAACCGCGTCACGACCATTGGTCACCGCATTGAGCTGGCTGTCCGCATTGCCGACGACGCCGTCCAGGATGCGGTCGAAGTCCTCGGCCGAGGTCTGCGGGTCGATCAGCACTAGCGGGGCTTCGCCGGGCGGGACGGCCGTACTCGGGTCCAGCAGGTACCCGCCGAACGCATCGAGGTTGCCGGCCGAGGTCTGCGCGAACAGGTCCAGCCACTGCACGGTGGCGTCGCTTCCCTCGGCGCTGGACAGCGCAACCGCCGGAACCTGCACATCAGGCAGGGACGGCGAAGCCATGTTGGTGGCCAGCACGGCGCCGCCCACGACGACCGCGGCAGCAGCCACGCCCCCAATTACAGCTCGCTTCACGGTCACCCCCTCTGGATTACCCCCGTCAGCAGAGTCAATACTGCTATATTAGCTAATAGCGGGCTGAGTAGCAAACGTTTCCTGTCAAGGTTAACTACGGCGTTAATTTGCGTTCGCTCATCCCAGCGCCGTCGGTGACCTCCACGATCGCGCTGAGACGGCGTCCTCAGAACATTCCCAGGCCCGCCGCCACCGCGCTGGCCAGGCACATCGATGGTCCGTGCGGAACCGTCGGCCCGCGGCGGGCCAACCCGGCGATCAGACCCCACACCCCGGTCAGCAGCGGCGCGCACAGTGCCGCCAGCAACCACACGTCGGCGCCGAAAGAACCGGTCAATGCACCGAGTCCGGCGGCGAGCTTGACATCGCCGGCGCCCAGCCCGGCCGGGGCGATCAGGTGCACCGCCAAATAGACCGCGGTCAGCGCCGCCGCCCCGGCCAGTGCCGCGGTTCCCCGGCCGGACCCGGCCGCCACCGCGGGCACCACCACCGCTGCGGGCAGCGTCAGCCAGTTCGGCAGCCGGCGCTGCCGGAGGTCATAGCCGCTCAGCAGCGTCAGCCACGCCACCACCAGCACTGCCCACATGGCGTCATGTTCAGGCCGGGCCGGCTACCGCGCAAGTCATCGCCGCACGGGGCGCGGGCCGGCCGGTGAAGAGCTCGACCTGGGTGAACGCCTGGTGCAACAGCATCTGCAGGCCGCTGATCACCGTGCCGCCCGCCGCGGTGACCGCGGCCGCCAGCGGAGTCGGCCAGGGTTCGTAGATCGCGTCCAGCAGCACCGGCACCCCGGCCAACACCGGCGCAAAGGCGGCGGCGACGTCGGCCGGAAGGGTGCTGACCATCACCGATGCCGCCGCGGCCGCCTTGCTCAGCCCGGCATCGTCGAGTGGGCAATGGCGGGCCGGCACGCCGGCGTCGGTCGCCAGCGCCACCACCCGGGCGGCGTTGTCGGGGTTACGCGCCGCCACCGTGATGCGGCTGACCCCGAGTTCGGCCAACGCCACCACGGCGGCCGGGGCGGTGCCGCCGGACCCGCACACGATCGCCTCTCCCCCCAAGATGTCACCGGCCGATCCCAGCGCTCCACTGACCCCGTCGACGTCGGTGTTGTCGGCCAGCCAGCCGGTCTCGGTGCGCACCAGGGTGTTGGCCGAGCCGATCCGCTCGGCGCGGGGGGTGCGTTCGTCGGCGAAGGCCAGCGCGGCGAATTTGCCCGGCATGGTCACCGACACGCCGACCCACTCCGGCCCGAATCCGGCTACCAGCACCGGCAGCCGCTCGGCGTCGCACTCGATGCGGTCATAGGTCCAGCCCTGCAGGCCCAGCGCGCGGTAGGCCGCCAGATGCAGTTGGGGTGAGCGCGAGTGCGCGATCGGCGACCCGAGAACGGCCGCCTTGCGGGGCCCCGACTCAGCGGGAGCTGTCCAGGACACCGTTGCCCAGGGCCATCTCGATGTTGGTCAGGTGCTGCTGATAGTTGTGGGTGAACAACGTGGTGCCGTCCTTGTCGATCGTCACGAAGTACAGCCAGTCGCCCGGCTCGGGGTGCTCGGCGGCCTGCAGGGCCTTCGTTCCCGGCGAACAGATCGGGGTGGCCGGCAGCCCTTCGGAGACGTAGGTGTTCCACGGCGTCACCTTGGCCCGGTCGGCGTCGGTGGTGGCCACCTCCTGGCGGTCCAGCGGATAGTTGACCGTCGAGTCGAACTCCAGGCGCTGCGGCTCGCCCAGCCGGTTGTCGATGACCCTGGCCACCTTGGCGAAGTCGTGCGGCAAGGCTTCGCGTTGCACCAGCGACGCGACTGTCAACAGTTCGTAGGGCGTCATGCCCAACTGCGCGGCGGTGGCCGGCAGACCGGACTTGGCCAGCTCCGCGGCGCTCTGGCCGATCACCTTCGACAAGACCACCGGCGCCGGCGCCGTCGGGTCGACGTTCCAGGTGCCCGCGGTAATCAACCCCTCGATGCGGCGGTGGTCGCGGCCCATCCTGGTGACCGGTTCCAAAGCCCAGTCCGGCACCGACAGCGCCTGCGGTGTCTCCATCGCCGCGGCGCGCCGCAGGTCCTCCGCCGCGAGGCAGTGCCGATCGCCGTTGAGCTCCAGGCAGCTGGCCTCCGCGATCAGCGTGAACACTCCCGGGGTCACCGCGTTGGTCTTCATGTCGGTGGTGTCGTCGAGTTGACGGCCTTCGGGGATCACCAGCTTGCCCATCCGGTTGGCCGGGTCGGTGAGCTGCTTGACCGCGGTGGCGGCCGGGATCTCGGTCCGCAACCGATAGAAGCCGGGCTGGATCGCCGCGATGGCGGTGTTGTTCTGCGCGGCGTCGAGGAACTTTGCGACGTTGGCGATCACGCCGGCGCCCAGCATGGTTTCGGCGATGGCGGTGGTGAAGTCGCCCTCGTGCACCTCGATCAGCACCTGCGGGCCGCCGTCACCGGTGTAGTCGACGACCGGCCCGTGCGAGTGCCACAGCTTGGAACCGAAGAACACCGCGGCGATAACGGTCATGGTGATCAGCACGACGCCCAGTCCGCCGACCACGCGCCGCTGCCGGTTGCGCTGTCGTCGCCGCCGGTCCTCGCGAGCCCGCTCGGTCCGGCTCATCCGCTGCGGCGCGGGCTCTACCGCCACGGGCCTGGCTTTCCATTTGGGTCGTTCGTCAGACACCGTTGTCCTCCGTCGGCACCGCCGGGTCCGCCGGGGCCGAGGCCCGGCGCTGGTCGAGCCAGCTCTGCAAGATGGTCACCGCTGCGGCCTGGTCGATCACCGAGCGCTGACGCCTTGACCGCATCCCGGCCGCCTGCAGGGCCCGCGTCGCGCTGACAGTGCTCAGCCGCTCGTCGGCCAGCCGCACCGGGGCCGGCCGGTTCCGCTTGGCCAGCGCCCGGGCCAGGTCTTCGGCGACCGCGATGGCGTCTTCGGCGGCCGATCCGGTGCGGTCTGCCAGGGTCCGGGGCAGCCCGACCACCACCTCGACTACGTCGAATTCCTCGGCCAGCTCGGCCAGCCGGCGCAGGTGCGACCCGGAGGCATGCCGGCGGACGGTCTCCACCGGGGTCGCCAGCAGGCCGTCGGGGTCGCTGCACGACACCCCGATCCGCACGCTGCCCACATCCACCCCGAGCCGTCTTCCGCGGCCGGGATCATCCGGCCCGCCGGGCCGGTCCGGGGTGCGATGGTGGGCTGAGGTCACGCCGGCGCGCTCCGGGCGACCGCCGCGCGGACCGCTGAGAGGGCGGCGTCGATACCGGACGAGTCCTTGCCGGAGCCCTGCGCCAG
Organism: Mycolicibacter sinensis; assembly: GCF_001667375.1. Classification (GTDB taxonomy): domain Bacteria; phylum Actinomycetota; class Actinomycetes; order Mycobacteriales; family Mycobacteriaceae; genus Mycobacterium; species Mycobacterium sinense_A. Next base: position 11,936 of record NZ_LZIN01000068.1, read on the forward strand.
ATCCGCCTTGCCGCCGCCGCGGCCGGCTACCGCCGCGGCCAGGTCTTTGACCAGATCGTCGGCACGCAGCCCGAGGTGCTGCGCGGCGGGGTTGGTGGCGACCACGTAGGGCACGCTGCCGTCTCCGTCGGCGATCAGCGCCACCACCGCCGGGCCCTCACCGAGTTTGCCGCGGATGTCGCCGGCCAGCGAGCGCAGGTCGCCACCGCCGATACCACCGGACATCCGCTGCGCCACCACGCGCACGTTACCGACTTGCTCGGCGCCGGTGGCGGCATTCGACGCGGCCGCGCGGGCGCTGGCGAGCCGGACGCGGTCGAGTTCCTTCTCCGCCGCCCGCAGTCGCTCCACCAGGTTTGCTACCCGGGCGGGCACCTCCTCGGACGGCACCTTCAGCGAGGACGCCAGGCCGGCCATCAGCGCGCGTTCCTTGGCCAGGTGCCGGAACGAGTCCAGCCCGACGTAGGCCTCCACACGGCGCACCCCGGATCCGACCGACGATTCGCCGAGCAGGGTCACCGGACCGATCTGCGCGGAGTTGTGCACATGGGTGCCGCCGCACAACTCCAGCGAGAACGGCCCGCCGATCTCGACCACCCGCACCCGGTCGGGGTACTTCTCGCCGAACATCGCCATGGCGCCCATGGACTTGGCCTTCTCGAGTTCCTCGGTAAAGGTGTGCACCTCGAAGTCGGCCTGCACCGCCTCGTTGGTGACCTCTTCGACCTGGGTGCGCTGCTCGTCGCTCAGCGGCCCCTGCCAGTTGAAGTCGAACCGCAGATAACCCGGCCGGTTCAGCGACCCGGCCTGAACAGCGCCTGGCCCCAACACCTGCCGCAGCGCGGCGTGCACCATGTGGGTGCCGGAGTGGCCCTGGGTGGCGCCCTTGCGCCAGCCCGGGTCCACCGCGGCGGTGACGGTGTCGCCCTCGACGAACTCCCCCGACTCCACCGTGACCCGGTGCACCCACAGGGTTTGGGCGATCTTCTGCACGTCGGTGACCGCGGCCTTGGCGGGGCCGGCGCTGATGGTGCCGGCGTCGGCGATCTGCCCGCCGGCTTCGGCGTAGAGCGGGGTCCGGTCGAGCACCAACTCGATCCGATCGGCGGCGGCGTCGCCGTGCGCGACCACCGGGACCCGTTTGCCGTCCGCGAAGATCCCGAGAATCCTTGCCTCCGAGGTCAGTTCGTCGAATCCGGTGAACTCGGTGGGGCCGGCGTCGATCAACTCCCGGTAGGCCCTCAGGTCGGCGTGGGCGTGCTTGCGGGCGGCGGCGTCAGCCTTGGCGCGTTGGCGCTGCTCGGCCATCAGGGCGCGGAAGCCGGCCTCATCGACGGCCAGGCCGGCCTCCGACGCCATCTCCAGTGTGAGTTCGATGGGAAAGCCGTAGGTGTCGTGCAGGGCGAAGGCGTCCTTGCCGGACAGCACGGTGACGCCGGCCGACCTGGTGGCCGCCGCTGCCTCCTCGAAGAGCTTGGACCCCGATGCCAGGGTGCGGTTGAACGCGGTCTCCTCGGCCACCGCGATCCGGGAGATCCGGTCGAAGTCGCTGACCAACTCCGGGTACGACGGGCCCATCGCGTCGCGTACGGTGGCCATCAACTCAGCGACGATGGGGCCCTCGATACCGAGCAGCTTGGCCGAGCGGATCACTCGGCGCAGCAGCCGGCGCAGCACGTAGCCGCGGCCGTCGTTGCCCGGGCTCACCCCGTCGCCGATCAGGATCGCCGCGGTGCGGGAGTGGTCGGCGATGATCCGGTAGCGCACGTCGTCGGCGTCGTTGCCCGCACCGTAGCCCCGGGGTGCGCGCGCTTCCACCACATCGATGACCGGGCGGACCAGGTCGGTCTCGTAGACGTTGTGCACACCTTGCAGCAGGAACGCGACCCGCTCGATGCCCATCCCGGTGTCGATGTTCTTGCGCGGCAGCGGCCCGAGGATCTCGAAGTCCTCCTTGGAGGTGCCTTCGCCGCGTTCGTTCTGCATGAACACGAGGTTCCAGATCTCGATGTAGCGGTCCTCGTTGGCGACCGGGCCACCGTCGACGCCGAAGGCGGGGCCGCGGTCGTAGTAGATCTCCGAGGATGGTCCGCAGGGCCCGGGGATGCCCATCGACCAGTAGTTGTCGGCCATGCCGCGGCGCTGGATGCGCTCGGTCGGCAACCCGGCGATCTCCTGCCACAGTGCGACGGCCTCGTCGTCGTCGAGGTAGACGGTGGCCCAGAGCCGTTCGGGATCCAGCCCGTAGCCGCCCTCGTCGACGCTGTTGGTCAGCAGGGTCCAGGCCAGCTCGATCGCGCCGCGTTTGAAGTAGTCGCCGAACGAGAAGTTGCCGGCCATCTGGAAGAAGGTGTTGTGCCGGGTGGTGATGCCCACCTCGTCGATGTCCGGGGTGCGGATGCACTTCTGGATGCTGGTGGCGGTGGCATACGGCGGGGTCCGCTGACCTAGGAAGAACGGCACGAACTGCACCATGCCGGCATTGATGAACAACAGATTCGGGTCGTCGAGGATCACCGAAGCACTGGGCACCTCGGTGTGGCCCGCCTTCACGAAGTGATCGAGGAAGCGTTTCCTGATCTCGTGTGTCTGCACTCTAAAGTCGCTTTCCCGCCGTTGTCGCACTTATAGACGGCCCTACAGTACCGGTCTGCCGACCACCTTCCTGACGCCAAGAGGGCGCGGTCAGAGGAAACTCAGCCGCACAAGCCGTCCCCGTGCGCGGCGCAGAAGGCGCGCACCTGCGCCGTGAGATCGACGGTGCGACGCCGGGCAGTGTCGACGTCGAGCACTTCGGTGTTCATATCCCCAGGGTACGAGCAGCGAGTTCAGCGGCGGCGGATGATCGACCGCAGCTTCTGCAGGCGCCCGCCGATCTCCCGTTCGGCACCACGTCCGGTGGGCTGGTAGTAGTCCGCCCCGACCAGCTCATCAGGTGGATATTGCTGGGGCACAACACCGTCGGGGTGGTCGTGGGCATAGCGGTAGCCGACCGCGTTGCCCAGTGCCTGCGCGCCGGAGTAGTGGCCGTCGCGCAGGTGCGCCGGCACCGCCCCGGCCTTGCCGGCCCTGATGTCGGCCATCGCCGCGCCCAGCGCGGTGGTCACCGCGTTGGACTTCGGCGCGGTCGCCAGGTGCACGGTGGCGTGCGCCAGGGTCAGCTGTGCCTCGGGCATGCCGATCAACGCGACAGTCTGCGCGGCGGCCACCGCGGTCTGCAGCGCGGTCGGGTCCCCCATCCCGATGTCTTCGCTGGCCAGAATCATCAGCCGCCGCGCGATGAACCGCGGGTCCTCCCCCGCGACCAGCATCCGGGCCAGGTAGTGCAGCGCGGCGTCGACATCGGAGCCGCGCACGCTCTTGATGAACGCGCTGATGACGTCGTAGTGCTGGTCGCCGTCGCGGTCATAACGCACCGCGGCCTGATCCAGCGACCCCTCGACGATCTCGACGGTCACCCGCTCGCCGGCCTCGGCAGCCACCTCCAGTGCGGTCAGCGCGCGGCGGGCGTCACCGGCGGCCAGCCGGACCAGCAAGTCAACGGCATCCGGGGTCACCTCGATGCGCCCGCCCAGGCCGCGCTCATCAGCGATGGCGCGGCGCAGCACCGCGGCGATGTCGTCGGCCCCCAGCGGACGCAGCTGCAAGATCAGCGACCGGCTCAGCAGCGGGGCTACCACCGAGAACGACGGGTTCTCGGTGGTAGCCGCCACCAACAGCACCACCCGGTTCTCCACCGCGGCCAGCAACGCATCCTGCTGGGTCTTGGAGAACCGGTGCACCTCATCGATGAACAGCACGGTCTGCTCGCCGTAAGCGGCGGCGCGCCGGGCGGTGTCGATCACCGCGCGTACCTCTTTGACCCCGGCGCTCAGCGCCGACAGCGCCTCGAAGCGCCGGCCGGTCGCACCGGAGATCAGCGAGGCCAGCGTGGTCTTGCCGGTGCCGGGCGGGCCGTAGAGGATGACCGACGCCGCCCCGGAGCCGTCGACCAGCCGGCGCAGCGGGGAGCCCGGCCCCAGCAGGTGGTCCTGGCCTACCACCTCGTCGAGCGTCGCCGGGCGCATCCGCACCGCCAGCGGCGTGGACGTGCCCGAGCCGGGCTCGGGCGCCGCGTCGCCGGTGAGGTCGAACAGTCCGTCGGACACGCCTTCAGGCATACCATTTCCGCCGTCGGCTCGCGGCGTCAGCGGTGCACGATCACCCCGCGGATGTTCTTGCCGTCGCGCAGATCCGCATAGCCCTCGTTGACCTGCTCCAGGGTGTAGCGGCGGGTGACCAGTTCATCGAGCTTGAGCTGGCCGGCGTCGTAGAGGCGCAGCAGCCGCACGATGTCGTACTGCGGGTTGGCGCCGCCGAACAGGGTGCCCTTGATGGTCTTGCCGAACAGCGCCAGCTGCGAGCCCGAGACGTGCACGTCGAGGCTCTCCAGCTTCGCCAGGGCGGCGATGACGACGGTGCCGCCCTTGCCGATGGTGTTGAACGCCGCGGTGGTGACGGCCTCGTCCAGGTCGCCGACGGTGATCAGCGCCTGGTCGGCCATCTGCCCCCAGGTCAGTTCGGCGATCTTGCCCATCGCCTCCTCGGCGGTCGCGAACGCGTGGGTGGCCCCGAGCTTGAGGGCCGTGTCGCGCTTGAACTCCACCGGGTCGACGGCCACCACGTATTTGGCGCCGGCGTGCGCGGCGCCCTGCACCGCGTTGATGCCGACCCCGCCGATGCCGTAGACCACCACGGTGTCCCCGGCCCGTACCCCGCCGTCATAGTTGGCGGTCGCCCACCCCGTCGGCACCCCGCAGCCGACGAGCACCGCGGTCTCCAACGGCAGCCAGTCATCGACCTTGACCACCGAGTGCTGCGAGACGGTCGCGTGCTCGGCGAAGGTGCCCAGCATGCAGAAGCCGCCGTAATCGGTTCCACCCGAGTGGAACCGGTAGCTGCCGTCGGGCATGCAGCCCTCCAGGATGGTGGCGCCCATGTCGCACAGGTTCTGCCGGCCGGTCGAGCAGTACCGGCAGGACCCGCAGCTGGGGATGAAGCAGCACACCACGTGATCGCCGGGTTTGACCTTGGTGACCCCGGCACCGACGTCCTCGATGATCCCGGCGCCCTCGTGCCCGCCGACGATCGGGAACCGCGCCGGCCAGTCACCGTCGGCCAGGTGCAGGTCCGAGTGACACAGCCCGGCCGCGGTGAACTTGATCAGCACCTCGCCCGGGCCCGGCCCGTCCAGATCCAATTCCATGATCTCGAAGGGCTGATGTGGCGCATGCGCCACGGCGGCAATTGTTTTCATGCTCGCCATCCAACCCGCTTCGATGACGGCGGTGGCCCGATTCAGCTGAATTACCGCGGCGGTCCAGCTTCGCCTCTCCTCCGTCGACTCGCTAACCGCCGGATTGCGTCACGAAGTCGATCAGCTCCTCGACCCGGCCGATCAGCTCCGGCTCCAGGTCGGTCCAGTTGCGCACCCGACCGCGGATGCGCTGCCAGGCCATGGCGATATCGGCCTGGTTGGCGTGCGGCCAACCCAGCGCGGCGCAGATGCCGTGTTTCCACTCCACGTTGCGCGGGATCGCCGGCCACTGCTTCAGCCCGACCCGCGCGGGTTTGACCGCCTGCCAGATGTCGACGTAGGGGTGCCCGACGATCAGGGTGTGCGCACCACTCGGGCCGCGGCGCACCGTTTCGGCGATGCGGGTCTCCTTGGAGCCGGCGACCAGGTGGTCGACCAGCACCCCGAGCCGACGGCCGGGTCCGGGCTGGAATTCGGCCACGATCCCGGCCAGATCGTCGATTCCGCCGAGGTATTCGACGACCACCCCTTCGATGCGCAGGTCATCACCCCAGACCTGTTCGACGAGTTCGGCGTCGTGGCGGCCCTCGACATAGATCCTGCTGGCCAGCGCCACCTTGGCGCGGGCGCCGGGCACCGCGACCGAGCCCGACGCGGTGCGAGCGGACGCCGTGGACGCCTTGGGCCGTGGCTCGGTCAGGATCACCGGTTTGCCGTCAATCAGGTAGCCGGGACCGACGGGGAATCCGCGGATGCGACCGTACCGGTCTTCGAGATCCATCCGGCCGTAGGCGACCCGCACCACCGCGCCGACGTAGCCGCTCTGGGCGTCTTCGACCACCATCCCGCGTTCCACCGGCACCTCAACGGACCGGACCTTACGGGCGGTGTGCGGGTTGTCGGCGAGGATATCGGTTCCATAGCGGTCGGCCACCCGAGGCAGCCTAAGGCGCTTAGGCGGTGGTGGCGGTGAGGCGACCGCGCGCGTCGCGCTTCCGGCTCATATACACACCAGTCGCAGCTGTCACATAAGTAACAAAATTAATTAATGTCGTTCTAAATTTTTAAGAGATCTCTCGCAACATACGTAACAATTACAACTTCATCAACTTCCGTCACTCTAATTGAGAATTACATCATCTAACAACAGAAACCTCATTTGCATCTTTAGGTGACCAAAATGTGCAATTTCATCAATTATCGCGTTATCCTCGTAAACCTCACTGATAGACAACTATCACGGAGGTTGTGATATGCACCGGACCACCGCACGGCGTGTCGTGACGTTCGGCAGGCGGCACCTCGTCTGGTCCGCATCCGGGCTGGTCACCGGCGGGATCGTGGGCGCCCTACTGGCGTCCGCGGGCGTCGCCCACGCGGATGCCAACATGATGGGCTGGGACGCGGTCGCACAATGCGAGTCCGGCGGTAACTGGGCCGCAGATACCGGCAACGGTTTCTACGGCGGCCTGCAGTTCAAGCCGTCGACCTGGCGGGCATTCGGCGGCGTCGGGTTGCCGTCGAAGGCGTCGCGCGAGGAACAGATCGCCGTCGCCAGTCGGGTCCTGGACGAGCAGGGGCCGTATGCCTGGCCCAAATGCGGTCCGGGACGGGTATTCCCGTCGTCGGTGAAGGGCTGGGTGCCGCCGGCGATGCGCAGCCTGCTCAAACCGTTCTGGTGAGACCGGCTACTTCGGCGCCAGCACCGCCTGCGTCTGGGTGACCCTGGCGACCAGCTTGCCGTTGTCGCCGGTCAAATCGGTCTGCACCACGATCGTGGTCCGTCCCACGTGCAGCGGCAGGCTGGTCGCGGTGACCGTGCCCTCGCGCACCGCGCGGAAGAAATTGGTTTTCGACTCGATCGTCGAGGTGCTGGCGCCGTGGGGCAGGTTGGCGACCGCGCACACCGCCCCGACGGTGTCGGCGAACGCCATCAGCGTTCCCCCGTGCAGGATGCCGCCGGTGGTGCAGCGCTCCGGCGCCCAGGCCATCGTGGCGATCACCTGCTCGGGTGCCAGTTCGGTGATGTCGATTTCCAGCGCCGCCGCGAACGGCATGTTGGCGACGACCAGGCGCGCGAATTCAGCGGAGTCCATCCGCTCAGCCTGACGGACGCGGCGCGCCGTGTCGGCGTTTCAGCGCGGCTCGGGTTTGGCGTCGATCCCGGCTTCCTTGCGCTGGGCGGCGGTGATCGGGGCCGGCGCGTCGGTCAGCGGGTCGATGCCACCGCCGGACTTCGGGAACGCGATGACCTCGCGAATCGAGTCCACTCCGGCCAGCAGCGCCACCACCCGGTCCCAGCCGAACGCCAGCCCACCGTGCGGCGGCGCCCCGAAACTGAAGGCGTCCAACAAGAATCCGAACTTTTCCTGGGCCGCCGCCTCATCGATGCCCATCACCTTGAAGACCTGCTGCTGGACATCGCGGCGGTGGATACGGATCGAGCCGCCGCCGATCTCGTTGCCGTTGCACACCACGTCGTAGGCGCCGCCGCGCACCGCGCCCGGGTCGGACTCCACGCTGCCGGCGTGCTCGGGCTTGGGCGAGGTGAAGGCGTGGTGCACCGCGGTCCAGGCTCCCGAGCCCACCGCGACGTCACCGGCCGCGGTGGCGTCGTCGGCGGGCTCGAACAACGGCGGGTCGACGATCCAGGTGAACGCCCAGGCGTCGGGGTCGATCAGGTCCAGCCGCCGGGCGATCTCGCCGCGGGCCGCCCCCAGCAGCGCCCGGGATCCCTTGGCCGGCCCGGCCGCAAAGAAGATGCAGTCCCCCCGCGCGGCGCCGACGTGCCCGGCCAGCCCGGCGCGCTCGGCGTCAGTGAGGTTCTTGGCAACCGGGCCGGACAGCTCGCCGTCATCGCCGACCAACACATAGGCCAGGCCCTTGGCGCCGCGCTGTTTGGCCCACTCCTGCCAGCCGTCCAAGGTGCGGCGCGGCTGCGACGCCCCGCCCGGCATGACGACCGCACCCACGTAGGGGGCCTGAAAGACCCGAAAGGTGGTGTCTTTGAAGAACTCGGTGCACTCCACCAGCTCCAAAGCGAAGCGCAGGTCGGGCTTGTCGGAGCCGAACCGGCGCATCGCATCGGCGTAGCTCATCCGCGGCAGCGGCAGCGGCAGGTTATAGCCGATCAAGGCCCACAGCGCCTGGAGCACCTGCTCGGCGATGGCGATCACGTCTTCGGCGTCGACGAAGCTCATCTCCAGGTCCAGCTGGGTGAACTCCGGCTGACGGTCGGCGCGGAAGTCCTCGTCGCGGTAGCAGCGGGCGATCTGGTAATAGCGCTCCATACCGGCCACCATGAGCAACTGCTTGAACAGCTGCGGGCTCTGCGGCAGCGCGTAGAACGAGCCGGGCTGCAGCCGCGCCGGCACCAGGAAGTCGCGGGCGCCCTCCGGGGTGGAGCGGGTCAAAGTGGGGGTTTCGATCTCGACGAAGTCATGCTCGGCGAGCACCGCGCGAGCGGCCGCGTTGACCTTCGAGCGCAGCCGCAGCGCCGCTCCGGGACCGTCTTCGCGGCGCAGGTCGAGGTAGCGGTGCTTGAGGCGCGCCTCTTCGCCGGGCGACTCGTCGAGCTGGAACGGCAGCGGCGCGGCCTCGTTGAGGACGGTCAGCGCCGTCGCGTTGACCTCGATGGCGCCGGTCGGCAGATCCGGGTTCTCATTGCCGGCCGGACGCACCTCGACGACACCGGTGACGGCAACGCAGAACTCGGCGCGCAGACGATGGGCTTGCTCCAGCACGGCCGCATCGCGGAACACCACCTGCGACACCCCGGAGGCGTCGCGCAGGTCGATGAAGATGACTCCGCCGTGGTCGCGGCGGCGCGCCACCCAGCCGGCCAGCGTGACGCTCAGTCCGGCGTCGGTGGCCCGCAATGAGCCGGCGTCGTGGCTGCGCAACACCAAAGAGCCCCTTTTGTTCGAAGACGGTCGAGTAACGGTTCGACGGTCGCCAAGTCTAAGGCCAACGCGCAGCACTGCCCCGGGCCGGTAGGTGCTCTAAGCTGGCTCACTGTGACCAACGGCACCGATGACCTCGACTTCGACTACGACGACGAGGAGTACGAGGAAGAAGACGCCTCGCCCAAGCAGACCAACAGCCTCAAATGGGGGCTGGCCGCCGTGGTCGTGTTGGCGGTGGTCGCCCTGGTGCTGGTCGGGGTGGTGCTGCTCGGCGGTGAGCCGGGCAAGGGTGCGTTGGATGGCGCGAGTTCCAGCCGCAACGCGGCGGCGTCGGGTATCGCCAGCGCCGACGACACCGGACCGGTGTCCATCATCATGACCGACCCAAGTTGCATCGCGTGGGGGTCGATCAGCGCCAACCTGTCCAGCACGCTGTCCCTGCTGGGGCACGGCAAATGGAATGAGCGCGATCAGTCGATCCCGGCCACGGCGTGGAACGACGAACAGAAAAAGGAATACCTGGCCGCCGGACAGGTGGTGCGCAACGCCGCCGCACAGACCGTCGGGTTGGTGAAGCTCACCCCGCACCGGGTGATGCGTGAGCTCTACGAGCAGTTCATCGCCTACGCCCGCGCTTTCGTCGAGCACATTCCCACCTACACCGAACGCGACGCTGCGCTGGCCGGCACCGCGCACAGTGCGGCATCGGCGTTGGCCGCGATCTGCGCGGCCAGCAACAACGGATCGGCGGCGACCCGCGCGCCGCTGGTCGAGCCACAGTCCGCGCCCACCAAGACCGCCTCGCCGGGCAATCCCACCAACCCGCAGCGCTACCTGACCGGGCCGAACCCGGTGTGCGCGGACTGGAAGGCCGCGCTGGACAAGTTCGGCGCCGACACCGCCGAATGGACCGAGATCGACCCGAGCATCCCGGCGACCTACTGGAACCCGCAGCAGAAGGCGATCAACCTGGCCGTCGGCCCGGTGATGATCAGTCTGGCCAACAAGATGCAGCAGCTGGGCCGGCGCAGCAACAATCCGACCCTGCAGGACTTCGCGGAGCTGTCCGCGCAGTATCGGCGGGCGTTTGTGCTGTCGCTGCCGACCTACGATCCGTCGGACAACTATCTGGCCAATGCCGCGACGTTCCTGTCCACCACGGTGCTGGGCGCCTGCGCGTCGATACCGGCGGGGGGCGGGTAAACCGCCTGAGCCCCAACGCAAGAACCGGCGCAGCCTGCAGGCGGGGCCGGTTCTTGGTTGGTACTGGCTTCGGTCAGGCCCAGCTGGAGCCGACCGAGGCGTCGGTGTTGGCCAGGTTGTTTGCAGC
>NZ_LZIN01000069.1 GCF_001667375.1 Mycolicibacter sinensis
TCCAAGACCGCACCCCGCAGCAGGCCTACCTGAACCCGATTACCCAAGAAAACCCGCCAATTTCTTGACTCAAGACAGAAAACGGCCGACACGCGCACGCGCCTGAGGCATCACCGACCAAGCCGCATGCCGTCCGCACCGAAGAAGTGCACCTGCTCCGGGTCGGGGCGCAACCGCACGCGGTCACCGCGCCGCACGGAGTGGTCGCCCGCCATCCGGGCGGTGACGGCCCGGCGCGGGGCTTGGCCCGATTCGGTGATGCTGCCGTGAACGTAGGTATCGGCGCCGAGTTCCTCGACGAACTCCACGTCGACGTCGACGCCGCCGTCATCGAGCACGAGATGCTCGGGTCGCACACCGATCACCAAATCCTCTCCACTGAGAGCGATTTCACGTGGCAGAGCCAGGGTGTAGCCGCCCAGTGAGACCGCGCCGTCGACAACAGGCACGGTGAACAGGTTCATCGCCGGTGAGCCGATGAACCCGGCGACGAACACGTTGGCCGGATGGCGGTAGAGCTCGCGGGGCGGCGCGCACTGCTGCAGCACCCCGTCGCGCAACACCGCTACCCGGTCCCCCATCGTCATCGCCTCCACCTGATCGTGGGTGACGTAGACGGTGGTGATGCCCAACCGGCGTTGCAGTTCGGCGATCTGGTTGCGGGTCTGCACCCGCAGCATCGCATCCAAATTCGACAGCGGCTCGTCCATCAAAAAAACCTGCGGGCGGCGCACGATCGCCCGGCCCATCGCCACCCGCTGGCGCTCACCGCCGGACAGGTCCTTGGGTTTGCGACCCAGGTGCGCCTCCAAGCCCAGCAGCCGAGCGGCCTCGGCCACCCGGGCGCGGATCTCGGCTTTCGGGGTCTTGGCGACTTTGAGGGCGAAACCCATGTTCTGCGCCACGGTCATGTGCGGGTACAGCGCATAGTTCTGGAACACCATGGCGATGTCCCGGGCGCCGGGGTCGGTGTCGGTGACGTCAGCGCTGCCGATGCAGACCCGTCCCGCATCAACGGGTTCCAGGCCGGCCAGCATCCGCAGCGTCGTCGTCTTGCCACAGCCGGACGGCCCGACCAGCACCATGAACTCGCCGTCCTCGACCGCCAGGTTCAGCTTATCCAGCGCGGGCCGGTCGGCACCGGGATAGTGCCGGGTCACCGAATCGAAAGTCACTGCCGCCATTGCGTTACCGCCCGCCGAATCCGGTGGCGGCGATGCCGCTGATGAAGGCGCGTTGCGCCACCGCGTAGATCACGATCAGCGGCGCCAGCATCAGCATGGAGGCCGCCATCAGCACCGGCCACTCGGCGACGTACTCCCCTTGCATCCACACCAGCCCGAGGGTAAGGGTGGCGATGCTCTTGCGCTGAATCATCAACAGCGGCCACAAAAAATCGTTCCAGACGTTGATCCAGGTCAGTACCGCCAGCACCATCACCGCCGGTTTGGCGTGCGGCAACAGAATCCGCCAATAGACGCCCCACGGCGAGCACCCGTCCAAGATGGCCGCCTCCTCCAGATCGATGGGCAGCGTCGCGAAGAACTGCCGCATCAGATAGGTGCCGAAGGCACTTCCGAACAACCCCGGGATGATCATCGCCCACATGGTGTCGGTCCAGCCGAACACTCGCATCAGGATGAACTGCGGAATCACCGTGACGGTCAACGGCACCATCAGCGTGGCCAGGTAGAGCACGAACAGGGTGTTACGTCCGGCGAACGGCAGCCGGGCGAAGGCGTAACCGGCCAGCGAGCAGAAGAACACCTGGCCGGCCGTCACAGCGCCGGCGTAGAGCACGGTGTTGAACAACATTCGCCAGAACGGCATTCGGGCGAACACGTCGAGGTAGTTCGACCACTGGGGATGCGCGGGCAACAGCGTCGGCTGGCTGATCTCGGCCTGGCGTTTCAGTGATCCCGACAGCGCCCACAGGATGGGGAACAGTGCGCATGCGGCGACGCCGGCCAGACCGGCGTAGACGCCGAGCAAGCGGCCGATACGGTACCGCGCCGGAAGGCCCGTGCGCCGGGGCGTCATTGGTCCACCGCGTTCCTGCGCGACAGCCGCAGCTGGATGATCGTCAATGTCAGCAGCACCGCGAACATCACCCACGCCAGCGCGGAGGCGTAACCGAAGTCCAGGAAGGCGAACGCCTGCTGGAACAGCATGATCGCCAACACGTAGGTGCCGGTCTCCGGGCCGCCGCTGCTGCCGGTGAGGACGTAGACCAGATCAAAGGCCTGAAACGCGTTGATGACCGAGATCACCACCACGAACCACAGAGCGCCGCGGATCATCGGCACCGTGATGGACACGAAGCGCCGGATCTCGCCGGCGCCGTCGATGCGGGCCGCCTCGTAAAGCGACTCCGGCACACCCTGCATGGCCGCCAACAGGATCACCGTCGCGAACGGCACGCTCTTCCACACGCTGACCAGACACAGCGACGCCATCGCCCAGTGCGGTTCGGTCAGCCACGGCACCGCCGAGATGCCGAACCAGCCGAGCATGATGTTGAGCAAGCCGCTGTCGGTGTTGAACACGAACTGCCACACCACCGCGATCACCACCGAGGACACCGCCAGCGGAAGGAACGCGATCGCCCGGAACAACCCGATGCCCTTGATCTGGTGGTTCAACAATCCGGCCACCACCACACTGATCAACACGGTGGGGACCACGGTGCCCACCGTGAACACCGTCGAGTTGCCGACCGCGATGCCGAACAGCGGATCGGCGGTGAACAGGTCGCGGTAGTTCGCCGCGCCCACAAACGTCGGCGGGCTGAACAGGTCCCAGCGCTGGACGCTCATGTAGAGCGAGAACGCCAGCGGGAACGCCATGAACACCGCGACCGCGGCCAGGTTCGGGGCGATGAACCACCGTCCCGCCCGGGCGCGTCTGCGTGTCGGGTTCATGCGGTGGCCAGCACTTCGTCGATCTGGGGCGTCAGTCCGGTCTTCAGACTCGCAGCGGGTCGCTTTCCGCGCAGCACGGGCCCGATGGCGCGGTCCATCAGGGCGTGCACCTTCTGCCACTCCGGGGTGATCGGCAATCCCTCGGAATGCGAAGGGCCGCCGGTGAGCACCGCGAGGTTGGTGATACCGGCATGTGCTTCGGTGAAGCCCGGTGCGGAGATCGCCGATTTCAGCACCGGCACGAAAAGCCCGGACTCCCCGATCAGCGACTGCCCCACCGGACCCGCCGCGTATTTGACGAATTCCCAGGCCTGTTGCCGGTGTCGGCTGGTGGCGGCGATGGACAGGCCGGTGCTGCCGATGGCCGAGCGGGCAGCCATGCCCTTGGCGGCCGCGGCCGGCCCGGTCGGCAGCACCGCCACGTCGAAGTCGAGGTCCTCGGCTTGCACGAAGGTCTGATAACGCCAGTGGCCGCCGAATGCCATCGCCGCCTGGCCCGCGGTGAACAGGCCCATGGTGGAGATCGCCTGGGTGTCGGAGGCCGCCGGTGCTACCCGGTGAATGTTGGCGAGGTCGGCGTAGAACTGGATGCCGTCGAGGAAGGCGTCGTCGTCGAAGTTCATGTGGGTGGGGTTGAATCGCGGGACCGCCCACGGCGTGCCGTTGTTCATCCCGAACACGGCCGCGGTGTAGGGCGGCGACCAGGTGTCGACGAATCCCCACTGGGTGGTCCGGCCGTTGGGTGCCCGCCGGGTGAGTGCGGTTGCGGTGTCCAGGAATTGGTCGAACGTCCAGGGGCGGTCCCAGCGTCCCGGTGGCGGCGGAACCCCGGCCTCGGCGAAGAGGCGAGTGTTGTAGAACAGGAACGCGCCCGACCACTGCTCGGGGAACGCGTACTGACCACCGTTGAAGCCGAACGTCTCATACAGCGCCGGGATGCTGTCGGCGTGCAAAGCCGCGGCGAACTCCGGGTCGGCGTCCAACAGCGGGTTCAGGTCTGCCAGCACCCCGCGGTCGGCCAGCCCCGCGTAGTTGAACTCCCAGGCCATCAGCACATCCGGGCACCTGCCGCCGGCACAGAATGTCGATATCAGCTGGGTGGGGTCTCCTCCGGCCAGCACGGTGCGCACCCTGATGTCGGGATGCTCGCGCTGGAACGCCGTCACGATGCGCATCCGGGTATCGGCCTCTTCCGGGTTGGCCGCGAAGAAGAACGTCAGCGCGTCGTCGTCAGCGGTGCAGCCGGCCGGCCACGGTGCCAGCGCGGCCGCACCGAGTAGACCGGCTCCGCGCAGAAAACCCCGCCGCTGCAACGTCTGTCACACTTCGATCGGCGGGTAGAGGCGTTCGAGGGTGTACTGGCGGTCTCGGCGGGCGGCGAGGGCGCTGGCGGCCAGGGAAACCACGAGGATCCCGGCCAGCACGCCCACCGACACCCACAGCCTGGTGTCGATGCCGCCGACGGTCAGCTGACGTAACCCGTTGACGGCGTACGTCATCGGGTCATAGGGGTGCAGGATCTGGAAGGGCTTCGCGGTCGTCTCCACCGGGTAGACCCCGCCGGACGACACCAGCTGGAACATCAGGAAGGCCAGGGTGACCACCCGGCCGACCGCGACACCGAGCACCGCGTTGAACGCCTGGATCATCGCCAGGAACGACGCGGCGATCAACGCGAGGAACGCGACCATGCCCGCGGCGTAGCGCGCCTGCAGCCCGACCCCGAAATGCACCACCGCATACATCAGCACCACCTGGCAGATCCCCAGCAGCAGCGCCGGCCAGTAGGAGGCCAGCACCACCCGCAACGCGCCGAGTCCGTTGACGATGGCGCGAGTCTGCAACGGCGTCAGCAACATCCACACGATCAGGGAGCCGATGAACAAGGCCAACGGTAGGAAGAACGGAGCGAAGCCGGTGCCGAAGGTGGCGGCGTGGTGGGTGAAGCCCATCGCCACTCCGACCGGGCTGGCCAGGATCGATGCCACCTCGACGCGCTGCTGGTCGGTGATCGTCGATGCGCGCTGATCCGCCTCGCCCAGACCCGAGGCCAATTGTGCGGCACCGTCTTTGAGTCGATTGCTACCGTCGGTCAGCTGGACCAGGCCGTCGCTCAGTTTGTGGGTGCCGGCGTCCAGCTCGGTAGCACCGTTGCGTAGCGCGATCAGGTCGTTCTTGAGCCCGCCCTCCAGCGCGTGGGTCATGAGCGTGCGCAGCCCGCTGTTGGGATCGGCCAGATCATTCTCCAGCCGTTGAGTGTTGACGCGCAGCTGGGCCAGGCCCTCATCGGTGGCGGGATCGATACCCTTGATGGACAGCAGACGCTGGGCGCCGGCGAGGGTGTCGCCGAGCCCGCGCACCGCCGGGTCGGGGTTGGCGTGCAAGGCGTCCACCACCTGGTTGACGATTCCGGCGGCCTGCTGGTAGTTGACGTTGAGTGCCCCGATCCGGTCGGACACCGTTTTGATGTTGCCGCTCAACGCGGTCGCGGCGGCACCGGCGGCATTCGGGTCAAAACCCATGGCGCCGAGGTCGTCGGTGAGCTTCAGCAGCGGGTCGGTGGCCTGCTGAACGCCGGCCGCCAGCCGGCGGCTGCCGCCGGCAAGCGCGGCGGAGCCGTCGCGGGCCGCTACCAGATTGTCCGCCAGCGTCTTCGAGCCGTCGGAGAGCTGGTTGGCGCCGTCGGCCGCCTTCTTGACCTCGTCGGTCACCTGGGTCAATGCGGTGCCGATCACCTGCTGGCCGACCTTGGCGCTGACCTCGTTGAGAACCTCGCGGGCAGCGTTCTGCCCCATGACAGAAGCCAGATAGTTATTGGCGTCGTTGAACCGGAACTGGATCTGCGCCTTCTGCGGATGCGGGCCCGCGGGCGAGACCACCGACGCACTGAAATCGGCCGGCAGCGTGATGGAGAAATAATAGGTGCCGTCGGAAACCCCTTTGGCGGCATCGCTTTCCGATACCCGATGCAGATCGAGCTGGCCGGAGTCGACCAGCGCTCGGGTGACCTCATCGCCGGCGTGTAATTGGTTTCCCGAGACGGTGGCACCGGTGTCCTCGTTGACCAGAGCGACCGGGATCTTGTCGATGGCGGCGAATGGATTCCAGAAGGCCCACAGGTACATGGCGCCGTACAGCAGGGGCAGCACGATGATGGTGATCAGGGCCACCCGCGGCATGGTGCCGCGGGAGTAGCGTTTGAGGTCGGTTCCCAACGACATTCCCGCGAGCATGATTTAGTCATTCCCCTTCTCGTGTCGGCCGTGGGTGCTGTGCGCTAGCTCGGCCGGCCCCAGCTGCGCGACGTGGAGCTGCGCTGCGACCCCTGAGCCCTCGGGTACCTCATTGGCCGACGCGGTGATGACGGTCTGCTGTTCGCCCAACGCGACCAGCCGGCCGATCAGGGCCGCCCGGTCGTGGTCGCTGGTGACCTGATCGATGCTGCCGACCACCAACAACGGTGGCCGCGCGGTATTGGCCAGCGCGATACGCAACAGCAGCCCGGTCAGTTCGTCGAGCTGTTCGACGTACTCGTGCAGTCGCGGCACCGGCAGGTCACCGAAGACCGGCCGGCAGACGGCGTCGCGCTCGGCTTCCCCGGCGCGGCGCACCAGCCGGTACCACGGTGTGTCCCAGCGGAGCTGTTCGGTGATGAGGTCGCGGACGGTCACCGATTCGAAGATCGCGTCGAGCTGTTCGATACCGGCGAGCGCACAGACGCCGAAGATGTCGCGGGCTTTGCGGCGCCCGAGGACCGCGATCGTCCCCGTCGACGGTTTCATCCGCCCGGCCAGATTCATCAGCAGCGCAGTACGTCCCGAGCCGGGCGGGCCGACCAGCACAGTGACCCCGCCGGCCTCGATGTCCAGGTCGAGTGGCCCGAAGACCCGACCCCAGGGGCCGGTCATCGAGATGCCGCGCGCTGTCACCGCGACCGGCTTCTCTTCCGGTTCCTTCGCTTCCTCGGGCATGGGTCTCCCCCTCAACTGCCGAATCGGTTCGCGTGACCCATCAAAGCAGAATCAAGCACCGGTGAGCGGCCATCACGCGCACTCATGGCCGATCGGTTCCTGGCAGTTGCAGCGTCATGAGCCGCAATCGATCCGGCTCGCCGGCGATGTCGATGGTGTGAATGCGCCCGTTGCCGATACCGATGCGCAACACGGCCAGCAGCCGGCCGCCGGGGGCGATCGCGATGCCGGGCGCGCCGTCGACCAGCAGCACCGCACCGGCGCGAGTGCGGGCGGTGAAGCGCCGGGTCTCGGTCGCGACATCGGCGGCGCCGCGCATCTCGGTGGGCACCCCGGCCGGCACCAGCACCGGATCCACCCGGCGCACCACGTTGGGCGCCAACAGCTCGAGCAGCGCGGGGATGTCGCCGCCGCGGGAGGCCGCAAGGAACGCCGTCACGATCTGTTGGTGCTCGGCACGGCGACGCGGTTCGGCGGCCGGCTCGGCGTGGAGCCGTTCCCGTGCCCGGCTGGCCAGCTTCTTGGCCGCATCGGTGGACCTGTCGAGCAGTTCACCGATCTGCTCGAAGGGAACGTCGAACACCTCGTGCAATACGAAGGCCGCTCGCTGAGCCGGCGACAACCGATCCAGCACCACCAGCAGTGCGCGGCTGACCGCCTCGGAGCGCAATGCCTCCTCCTCGGCGGCGAGCGCGGCCGGCCCATGGTCAAGGGTTTCCGGCAGGGGCTGCTCGCCGCGCCGGGCACGTGCGCGCAGCTGGTCGACGGCGGTGCGGGCGGTGATCGTGGTCAGCCAGCCCGCCAGGTTGTCCACCGCGGTGAAGTCCGCGCGGCTGGCTTTCAGCCAGGCCGACTGAACGGCGTCGTCGGCGTCGGCGGCCGAGCCGAGCAGGTGAAACGCCACCGAATGCAAGTGGCGTCGGTGGCCTTCGAACTGCTCCGCCAGATACTCCACGTTGCCCATGGGTCACCTTTCCCGCCCGGGGGTCGTCATCGACACAGATAGCCACATCCGCCGACGAAAGGAAGAGCAACACCATGAGCGTATCGACCGTCTACCTCGCGGTCATCACCCTCACGGCGGTCGTCACCATCGCCATCGCCGTCGCCGACTTGATTCCGGCGCAGTTCGTGCTGGCCAACTCGGCGCAGGTGGGGGTGCCGAGATCCTGGCTCCCACTGTTGGGCGGGCTGAAGCTGGCCGGGGGCGCCGGGCTGATCATCGGCCTGGCGGGCGTCCCAGTGATCGGTGTCGTCGCCGCGGCCGGGCTGGTCGCCTTTTTCGTCGGGGCCGTGGTGACGCATCTGCGGGCCAAAGTGTTGTACAACATCGGTTTTCCGGCCGCCTACCTGGCGCTGGCCACGGCCTCGCTGGTGATGCTGCTGACCTGATTCAGCCGAATTCCGCCGCCGGGTCGGCGTTCCCGGCCGAACCGGCTCGGCGCGGCAGTTCCAGGACGACGTTGGTGGCCTTGACCGAGGCGACGACCAGGCTGCCGGGCTGCAGCCGCAGTTCGTCGGCGGCCTCCCGGCTGACCAGCGACACCAGCCGAAACGGGCCGGCCTGCACGTCCACCTGGGCCATCACCGTGTCCCGAGTCACCTTGGTGACCAGGCCGACCAGGCGGTTGCGGGCGGATTGCCCCACCACCGGATTGCGCGACATCGGTTCGACGGAGGCGCGTTCCTGGGCGAACCGTGCGAGTTCGGCGCCGTCGACCATCCGGGGCCCGCTTCCTGACGTCACCGAGAGGCGCCCGGAGTCGATCCAGCGCCGGACGGTGTCGTCGCTGACTCCGAGCAGCTCGGCGACTTCGGCAATGCGGAAGCTTGGCACGTCGTCGAGCTTATCCTCGTCGGCCCGCCGCCTCAGTCTTCTGCGAAGTACCGGATGGTCGTGATCGCCCGGCCACGCCGGTCCACGTCGGCGAAGAGCACCCCGCGTTGCTGCGCTGAGGTGATCGAGACGGCGACGGTGCGGCCGGCCGCCAGCAGCTTCGTCGGCTGGGCGCCATCCAGCCGGGCGGCGAGTTCGGCCAGATCCATGGCGATATCGTCGCCGAAAGTCATTGTCGCACTGGGTGGTATCGCCGCCGTGATGGTGGACAGCTCGCCGGCGGCTATCGCGGTGAGGAACGCCCGCACCGGCCTCTTGCCCCGTTCGGCCGACCGGAGAAATCCGGCGGCGAATCCGGCGGTGCCGCCGAAGCGCTGGTTGCTCAGCAGTGAGCGCGACAGCTGGGCCCCGGCGGGCAGCGCCGCCACGCCGTTGCCGAGGAACTGGCGCATCATCGCCGGCAGCTCCCAGTACGCGCGCAACCGCTGCAGCCTCCATCGGCCGTCGGCCTCGGCTAAGTCCTCGGTCAGGTCATAGCGCAGGATCGCCGGAATGTGCATGACCACCGTCGGCCCCATCGCGACCTCGAGCTGCAGGTCCCGGATGACCGTCGTGCCGTGCACGATGTCCAGGTCGCGGTGGAAGGTGATGTCACGCGGCCCGATGAAGGTGTCGTAGAACCGGCCGATCTGCTCGAAACCGACGTGCGGGCGCGAGCCGACCGGGTCCTCCACCCGACCGTCGGCGCTGAACAGGCCCACCCAGCCGGTCCGGTCATGGGCGGCCGCCGCGGCCGGTGACTGCTCGACGGTGGCCAGCAGGTCTTGGGCTGTCGAGTCCGTCATCAGGCTGCCTCCACAACAGCGACACCGGCGCTGCGCATCGCCGCCACCGCGGCGGCCGTCGAATCGGCGGCCACCCCCGCGGTCAAGCGCGTCAGCACCGTGGTGGAAAACCCCGCGCGAATCGCGTCTTCGGCGGTGTGGCGCACACAGTAGTCGGTGGCAACGCCGACCACGTCGACACCGTCCACCTGGCGCCGGTGCAACCAGTCGCCCAGCGCGGTGCCGTGGTCGTCGACGCCGTCGAAACCGCTGTAGCCGGCGTCGAATTCGCCCTTCCGGAAGACCGCGTCGATCCGATCGGTGCACAGTGCGGGATGGAAATCTGCGCCGGCGGTACCGGCGCGGCAGTGCGGCGGCCAGGACGTCACGTAGTCCGGGTGCGGGGAGAAGTGGTCGCCGGGGTCGATGTGCCAATCCTGGGCGGCCACCACGTGGTCGTAGCGGTCCCCGGCGGCCCTCAGATAGCGGGTGATGTCGTGGGCGACCGCGACGGCGCCGGTCACCGGCAGTGCGCCACCGTCACAGAAGTCGTTCTGCACGTCGACGATGATCAGCGCCCGCATGACCCCCACCGTATCGCCGGTGCCGCAGCGTTTCCCGGCCGCACAGCGCCCAGGTCCCGATCACGACGGCGCCCACCACGACCTCGACGGCCGGTGTCCAGCCGGCCGGGTACAGCACGCCGGTCAGATAATGGGCGATGAAACCGTCCGGTGGCAGCGGGGCCATCCCGGCGGCCGCACGTGCGCGGCGTTCGAACCAGGTCAGCGGGCACTCCAGGTTGGCGGCGAGGAGCAGCACCGCCCACCCCACCGCCGGAACATGCAGCCACAGCGTGCGGGGCCACCGCAGCGCCAGAAAGCCGCCGGCGACGACGTAGCCGACGAACGCCAGGTGCACCGCCACGATGAGCCCCACCGCGATCGGATACATGGTCCTCCACTGGCCACCATTTCGCCGTGCGCAGAATCCGCTTCCATCCGCGACCGCCACGGTACATTGGCGAACACCCGATGATCAGGAGCGGATCTGATGACAACCGGTGGTTTCGATCCGAATGTCCCCGGCTACGGCCCGGGTTACGGATCCGGTTACGGCCCGCCCGGCGGCCATCAGCCGCCACCGGGTTGGGCGCAGCAGGGTTGGGGGCAGCCGCCGGCAGCGAGCCAGAAGCCCGGCGGGCTGGGTCGGCGCTTCTGGGCCCGGTGGCTCGACGGGGTGCTGGTCAGCATCGTGGCGTTCGTCTTGGCGCTGTTCGTGTTCAGCGACGACTATCCGTTCCTGGTGACCGGCGTGTTCTCCGGGGTGCTGACCTACGGCTATTTCGTGTTGTTCGAAGTCACCCAGGGGGCCACGCCGGCCAAGCGACTGCTCGGTCTGGCGGTGCGTGGACCCGACGGGGTGTCGAAGCCGACGCCTGCGCAGTCGGCCGTCCGCAACTCGTTCACCGTGCTGGCCGTATTTCCCTACCTGGGCCCGCTGCTGGCCTTCATCGCCTACGTCGTGATCGCGCTGACGATCAGCGGCAGCCCGACCAAACAGGGCAAGCACGACGAGCTGGCCGGCGGCACCCGGGTGCTCCGCACCTGAGCTCGCTCGCGGTAGCGGCTAGTGCGCCAGGGTGAAGCCTTCCCAGGCCATCCGGCGCTCGGGTGCCGGATCGTATTCCACCCGGGTCTTGCGGTCGAACACCATCACCGCGCGGTCGTCGCGGGTGTACACCGGCCAGTCGTCGCCCGGCACGCCGTCACGGCTGAAGGCCCGCCAGCGGCGCTGCACCTGATCGCTGACCCGCAGTGCCGCCCGGCGATCCGCGCCGGCGGTCAGCAGCCGGCCCAATCCGCCGCTGCGGTAAACGTCGAACACGGCGAAGAGTTCGGTGGCATGGGTGGCGCCCAACCCTGACCAGCGCAGCACGCGCGGAGCGAAGTCGTAGCGGTATACGTAGGTCGGCGCATGCGCCCCGTGGGCCTCGGCGATCTCCCAGACGGCGGCGTTGAAGGCGAAATCGCCGCCGAGCTGGATGCAGGCCGTCCGGTTCGGATACTCCGGGTAGGCGGCGATGATGCGATCACGCACCCCCGCCTCGGTGTTGGCCAGCACGGCCTCGACCATCGGCTCGGTCGTCGGCAACATCTTCAGGAAACGGGTGAACAAGCGGCCCTCCTCGGCGTTGCTGCCCACGATGAGCGGCACCCGATGGGCCGAACCGCGCCGCATCGCCTCGACCGGATCCAGCGGCAACAGGTCGTCGCCGAAAACCGGGCCGATCGGGAACGCGCCCAACATGTCGCGGGTGCCCTCGGTGAGCAATCGCTCCTGGGCCGCCAGCAATTCGGCCGGCGACACCCGCAGCAGCGTGTGCGCGGCGTCGGAGGCGCGCACCCCGAGCAGCGCGGCGAACCGGCGGGCGAACTCCGCTGCCACCTCGGGACCGCGCACCATTCCCGCGGCGGGGCTTTCGGCGATCGCGCGGGCGAACAGACCTTCGGCTTGCGGCACCCCCAGCAACGTGGCGACGATGTGCGCGCCGGCGCTTTCCCCGAAGATCGTGACGTTGTCCGGGTCGCCGCCGAAGGCCCCGACGTTCTCGCGCACCCAGCGCAAGGCCAGCACCAGATCACGCAGGTACAGGTTGCTGTCGATGGTGATCTCGGAGGTCGACAGCGACGACAGGTCCAGGCAGCCGAGCGCGCCGAGCCGGTAGTTGACCGAGACGTACACGCAGCCGCGGCGGGCCAGCGCCGCCCCGTCGTACATCGGGGTCGCCGAACTGCCCAGGATGTAGCCGCCGCCGTGGATGAACACCATGACGGGCAGCGGTTCGGTACCTGCATCTTCCGGCGCCACCACGTTCAGGGTCAGGCAGTCCTCGCTGGTCGGCTGGAAGCGGCCCGGGCTGAGGATGGTGTACATCCGCTCCTGCGGTGCACAGTTGGTGAACCCGTGGCAGTGCCGCACCCCCGACCAGGGCTCAGGCGGCTGGGGCGCCCGGAACCGCAGCGGCCCGACCGGCGGGCGGGCATACGGGATCGAGCGCCATCTGCGCACCCCGTCGCGCGCGAAACCCTCCACGACGCCGCTGGCGATGCTGGCCTGCACAGGGTGGTTATGCATGAGCCGAACGGTAGCTTGCGCCCGGCCGGTTAGCCTAACGGCATGCGTCTCACCGGGCTCATCGCTGTGCTGTTGCTGATCGCCGGGTGTGCCCGCGCGACCGTCGGCGAGCCGGAGCCCGGGCCGACCGGTAAAAGCACCGTAACGAGCGTGCCGTCGTCGTCGGCCCCCGCCGCACCGAGTTCGTCGTCGAAGCCTTCGGCGCCGCCGGCGACGGGCGCCCCGATCGCCGAGGTGATCGCCTGGATCGAGGCCGGCCGGCCCGCCGATCCCGCGGGCTATCACAGCGCGACCCGCGACGGGGTCAGCACCGACCTCATCGAAGAGGTCGCCTTCACGGTGCCGGCCGCGTCGCACCGCGCCACCAACTGCATGACCGATTCCGGCTCCGCCGACGGCGCACTGGCCTGCGTGGTGGACCTGGTGAATCCGCCGCCGCAGCCTGAAGACGTCTACGGGCAGTGGAAGGGCGGCTGGGTCGACTACGCCGGCAACACGCTGCGGGTCGGCTCCGCACACGGTGATCCGGGCCGGTTTGTGCACGGTGAGGGCGCCGAGTTGCCCGATGGATCGACGCTGGCGTTCGGCGACTACCGCTGCCGGGCGGATCGAGCCGGGCTGTTCTGCGTGAACTACGCCCACCGCTCGGCGGTGCGGTTCAGTCCCGAGGGCATCGGCGTCTTCGGTTGCCTGCACCCCGTGCCGCCGCCCGCCGACGCCGGCAAGCTGTTCAGCTGCGCCAGCTGACCCTCAACGCCAACGGTCGGCGGATTCGACGGCCTGCAGCAGCGCGTCGCACAGTTGCCGCAGGTCCTCGCGCGGAGCGTCCTCGGCCAGGGCGGTCGCGATGTCCTCGGCCGCGCAGCGCACCTGATACACCCGGTCGGACAAGGCGGTGGCCTCCTCGGCGGAGAGCACCACGGCGTCGGGCGCCAGCGCGGACGTCTTACCGCTGCTGATCAGGGCACGCTGCTCGTAAGCGCGCTGCCGGCAGGATTGCCGGCAATACTGCCGGCGCCGCCCGATACCGGCGTCACCCACGTCGCGGCCGCACCATCGGCACGGTTGCGGGCGAGGACTGCGTGGCACGTCCAACCACCTTAGTCGGGGTCCGGCTGGGTTCCCGGTATCATTAGAGGTTGCGCCGCGTGCGTCGGGAACTGCACAGGGCCCGTTTGCGTTGACAATCGCGAGACGTATTTCTGACAAAAAGGTTAAGGAGTGTGGGTCGATGGCTGACCGTGTTCTTCGAGGCAGTCGGCTGGGAGCCGTGAGCTACGAGACCGACCGCAACCACGACCTGGCGCCGCGTCGCATGGCGCGGTACCGCACCGAGAACGGCGAGGAGTTCGAGGTTCCCTTCGCCGACGACGCCGAGATTCCCGGCACCTGGATGTGCCGCAACGGCTTGGAAGGCACGCTGCTCGAAGGCGATCTGCCCGAGCCGAAGAAGGTCAAGCCGCCGCGCACCCACTGGGACATGCTGCTGGAGCGCCGTTCGATCGAAGACCTCGAAGAGCTGCTCAAAGAGCGGCTGGACCTGATCAAGACCAAGCGCCGGGGCTGACCCGACTCGCGGCGGGTGCTTGCTGCCGACTCAGGCGCGCCCGCCGCGGAGCCGGTTGACCCGGCCGCCGATCCCCCAACGCGCGACTTTAACCATCGCTTCGCGGATGTTGGAGCCGCTCATCTTCGACACGCCCAGTTCGCGCTCGGTGAACGTGATCGGCACTTCGGTGACGATGAAGCCGTTGTTGACCGCGCGCCAGGTCAGGTCGACCTGGAAGCAGTACCCCTTGGAGTCCACCGCGTCCAGGCCGATCTTCTCCAGCACGCTGCGCCGGTAGGCGCGGTAGCCGGCGGTGATGTCGTGGATCCCGACCCCGAGCAGCAGCCGCGCGTAGGTGTTGGCGGTCTTGGACAGCACCAGCCGACGCACCGGCCAGTTGCGTACCGCGCCGCCGTCGACGTAGCGCGAACCAATCGCCACGTCGGCGCCCGCGTCAATGGCGTCCAGCAGCCGGTAGAGCTGTTCGGGTGCGTGGCTGCCGTCGGCGTCCATCTCGACCACCACCTCGTAATGGCGGGCCAGCCCCCAGGCGAAACCCGCCAGGTAGGCCGCACCCAGTCCGGCCTTGGCGGTCCGGTGCATCACGTGGAGGCGTTCGGGGTCGGCGGCGGCCAGCTCGTCGGCCAGCCGCCCGGTGCCGTCGGGGCTGCCGTCGTCGACGACGAGGACGTGGACGTCCGGGCGGGCCTGTTGCAGCCGGACGAGGATGAGCGGCAGGTTCTCCAGCTCGTTGTAGGTGGGTATCACCACCAGCGTATGCAGGCTGGGACGCTCACTCATCGGCGCCGATCCTCCCCTTCACCTCTGCGCCGACGAAACGACGCTTGAACCGACTATTTTGCAGTATGGCCGCCAGCAGACCCGCAACGGCCGCGCCGACCAGCACCCATTGCAGGATCGGCGCCCACCGGGTGGCCGGGGTCAGCGAGGTCTTGAGCCGCAGGTGGCTGTCGAGGTAGTCGGCCTCGAAGAAGCCGGTGCGGGCCAGCTCGCGACCGTCGGGGGCGATGAGGGCACTGATGCCGGTGGTTCCGGCGACGACGACATAACGGTCGTGTTCGACCGCGCGGACCTTGGCGAACGCCAGCTGCTGCTCGCTCATCGTCTCGTCGAAGGTGGCGTTGTTGGACGGCACCGCCAGCAGCTGGGCGCCGGCCAGCACCGACTGGCGCGGCGCGCGATCGAAGATCACCTCCCAGCAGGTGGCCACCCCGACCGGAACGCCGGCGACGTGCAGCACTCCGTCGCCGTGCCCCGGCACGAAATATCCCGCGCGGTCGGCGTAGCCCGACAGGTGGCGGAAGAACCCGCGCCACGGCAGGTACTCGCCGAACGGCTGGACGATCCGCTTGTCGTGGCTCTCCCCCGGCCCGGTGTGCGGATCCCACACCAGCACCGAGTTCGTCGCCACCGGATTGTCCCGGGTCCAACCGGGCGCCGCCCGCACGGTGCCCACCAGGATCGGGGCGTCGATCGCCTGGGCGGCCAGGGTGATCTGTTGGGCGGCATCGGCGTTGGCCATCGGATCGATGTCGGAGGCGTTCTCCGGCCAGATCACGAACAGCGGGCGTGGGGCCCGGCCGGCCTCGACGTCGTCGGCCAGCCGCAGGGTCTCGCGGACGTGATAGTCCAGCACCTCGCGGCGCTGGGCATTGAAGTCCAGTCCCAGGCGCGGCACGTTGCCCTGCACCGCCGCCACGGTGATCGCCGGGTCGTCACCGGCTCCCACACCGGAGCGGCGCACCCCGGGCCACACCACGATCGCGGCCAGCAGCACCAGGCAGATGCACAGGCCGGGCAGCAGCACCGCCGGCGGACGGCCGGCGTCGCGGGCCGGCGGCTCCTCGCGCAGCCACCGCAGGATCTCCACGGTCAGCGCGGTGCCGGCGCAGCCGGTCAACACCACGGCCGCCGAGAGCAGCGGAACACCGCCGAGTGCTACCAGCGGTAGCAACGGACCGGATGTCTGGCCGTAACCTACAGCGCCCCATGGGAATCCGCCGAACGGGATCACCGACTTCGCCCATTCCTGCGCCGCCCATACCAGGGCGAACCAGATCGGCCAGCCCGGCAGTCGGCGCACCACGACGGCGGCCGAGCCGAACACGGCGGGAAACAGCGCGCACATCAGGGTCAACGCCAGCCAGGGCAGGGCCCCGACCAGGCCTCCGACCCAGGGCAGCAGCGGCAGATAGAAGGCCAGACCGCACAGCAGGCCGTAACCGAAACCGCCTACGACGGTGGTCGCGCGGCGAATCAGCACCCAGCTCAGCAGCGCGAACGCCAGGATTGCGGCCCACCACCAGTTCAGCGGTGGGAAGCTGGCGCGCAGCAGCATGCCGGCCAGCACCGTCGCCGCCAGCTGGGCCCAGCGGTCGGCCGCCGCCACCCCCAGCCGCTCCAACCGGTTCGGCGCGACGGGGCCGTGGAGTGTCGCCGGATCCTCTGCGGTGTCAGCCATGCAGGACCACACCACGGTGCACGGTGCGCCGGCATGTCGGCGCATCACCGGGTTCCAGCACCGGTAGCGCGGGCACCCGGGAGCGCGGATCGGTCGACCAGCGCTGAACGGAGTCGCGGGGCGCCTCCACCGCCAGCCGGGCGGCCTCCCAGACCGCGTAGGACGCGGGCGCGCCGGGCACCAAGGTTCCGCTGACGCCGTCGTTGATCCCGGCGGCCCGCCAGCCGCCGCGGGTGGCTGCGGCGAACGCCGCCCGCATCGACACCGCGCTGCCCGGTGTGCGGTGGTGTGCGGCGGCACGCACCGTGGCCCACGGATCGAGAGTGGTCACCGGGCTGTCGGAACCGAACGCGAGGGGCACGCCTTGGGATGCTAACAGCGCGAACGGGTTCAGCCCGGCGGCCCGCTGCGCACCCAACCGCTGGGCGTACATGCCGTCGACGCCGCCCCAGAGCGCGTCGAAAACCGGTTGCATGCTGGCGATCACGCCCCAGGAGCCGAGCTTGGCGGCCTGCTCGGCGCTGACCATCTCCAGGTGCTCCAGCCGGTGCCCGCAGCGGGCCACCGCGGCCACCCCGAAGTGCTCCACCACCCGTTCCAGGGCCGCGACCACCGCGGACACCGCGGCGTCGCCGATGACGTGGAAACCGGCGGTCACCCCGGCCTCGGTGCAGGCCCACAGATGGGCCTCGACGGTGTCGGGGTCCAGGTGGCGCACACCGGTGCAGTCCGCGGCGTCGGCGTAGGGCTCGTGCAGCCAGGCCGTGTGCGAACCCAGGGCACCATCGACGAACAGATCGCCGCCGAGACCCCGGGCGCCGGTCTCGGCGAGTAGGTCGCGCGCCCGGGCGGCGCTGGTGACCGCCTCGCCCCAGTAACCGACCACCTCGACCCCGTGGTCCAGCGCCCGCAGCTCCCGCCAGTCGTCCAGGCCGCCGATGTTCGGACCGGCGCACTCGTGGACCGCGACGATGCCGGCCGCGGCCGTGGCGTCCAGCGCGGCGGTGCGGGCGGCGGCCCGCTGGGCGGTGGTGAGCAGGTCGCGGGCCGCCGAACGAATCAGATGGTGGGCCGCCCCGGACAGCGGCGCCGCAGCGCCGGGGCGCCCCGGGAGTTCCGGCACCAGCTTGCGCAGCCCGCTCGAGGCTAGCGCCGAGTGCACGTCGACCCGGGACAGGTAGGCCGGCCGGTCCCCCACCACCGCGTCGAGTGCCGCGGTGTCCGGGGCCGCACCGTCGGGCCAGCCGGTTTCGTCCCAGCCGTGACCCCAGATCGGCTGACCGGGATGGGCGGCGGCGTAGTCGGCGACCAGCTGTAGGCAGTGTCGCCGGGATGTGGCCGGCCGCAGATCCAAACCGGTGCGGCACAGGCCCGTCTCGGTGACGTGGACGTGGCTGTCGACGAAAGCCGGTGTCACCAACGCCCCATCGAGATCGAGCACGTCGGCCGACGGGAACTGATCGCGGCCGACGGCGTCGCTGCCCAGCCAGGCGACCACCCCGTCGCGGACGGCCATCGCGGTGGCGTCGGGATGAGAAGGGCTGTGGATACGGCCGCCGAGCAGCAGCACGGTGGGGGCGCCGGGCACGACTGTCACGGCCTAAAAAGTACGGGGTGGCGGTGACGCCGGTTCAGCCGACCGACAGGGTGGGCGGTTGGCTGGGCCGGACGTCGGTGACGTCGACGACTTCGGCGTCGATGTAGTCGGTGTGCTGGTCGGGGGTGCGCCGCGTGGCATACCAGCGCCGGCCCGCGACGGTGGCGGCGACCAGCGGCGTGTGCCGGCCGAGTCCGGCGGCGGCCGCCGCGGCCAGCACGGGGCGGGCCGCGGTGCGGGTCGGGGGCGCCAGCAGCAGCAGGCCCGCCAGCGTGGTCAGCGGGCCGGGGACCAGCACCAGTACGGTGCCCGCCGCGATCAGCCCGCCGTCGGCGAGCACGCGCTGCCCGGCACCCGTACGCAGCCGCCCGATCTGGCGTCTGACCTGGGCTGCTGACAGCGCCAGTCCGGCCACGAACGCAGCTAGCAGCAACAGCGCCGTCCAGCCGAAGCCGATCGCCCAGATCAGTGCGGCCACCGCGGCCGATTCGGCCAGGACGTAGACACCGAATATCTGCACCACAGCGCTACCCATGCCTCCCCAACGTCCGGGCCGCCGAGGAGGTTCCCTCGCGGCGCGCCGGGGCATACGTTGATGCGATGACGACCATCGAACTCGCCACCCCCGAGGGACCCATCGACGCGTTGCTGGACATTCCGGACGGGCCCGGGCCGTGGCCTGCAGTGGTGGTGATTCACGATGCGATCGGTTACGCCGCGGACATGCAGGCGATCTCCGAACACGTCGCGGAGGCGGGTTTCCTCGCGTTGTCGCCGAACCTGTACTCGCGCGGCGGGCGGGCGCGCTGCATCACCCGGGTGTTCCGCGAGCTGCTGACCCAGCGCGGCCGCGCCCTCGACGACATCATGGCCGCGCGCGATCACCTGCTGGGCATGCCGGAGTGCTCCGGCAAGGTCGGGATCGCCGGCTTCTGTATGGGCGGACAGTTCGCCTTGGTGTTGTCGCCCAAGGGCTTCGGAGCCTCCGCTCCGTTCTACGGCACCCCGCTGCCTCGGCATTTGAGCGAGACGCTCGACGGCGCCTGCCCGATCGTGGCCAGCTTCGGCCGCCGGGACCCGATGGGCATCGGCGCCCCCAACCGGTTACGCCGGGTCGTCGAGCACCAAAACATCCCGCACGACATCAAGGTCTATCCAAGAGCCGGGCACAGCTTCGCCAACAAGCTGCCGGCCCAGCCGCTGCTCCGCATCGCCGGCTTCGGCTACAACGACGCCGCGACCGCCGATGCCTGGGCGCGGGTGTTCGCGTTCTTCGGCCAACACCTGCACGCCGGCTGAGCTCAGGCCGGGCTGCCGGCTTCGGCAAGCACCCGCGGGAACAGCACGTTGTTCTCCTTGTGCACGTGCAGGTGGATGTCGCTCTCCAGGTCCGCCAGGCCGGCCAGCATCGCGGTGTAGCTGGCGCAGGCGTCCGCCGGAATGGTGTAGTCGTCGGTGAGCTCCCGCAGTTCGGCGAGCAGATGGCCGGCGTTGTCGTGCTCCTGCTGATTCTCGGCCAGCTCATTGCGCACCTCGTCGGACAGTGGACGGTCCGGACGGCCGGCACGCAGGCTGATCTCGGGGAACAGCATGGTCTCCTCGGTGCGCAGGTGCGGTTCCATGCCGGCGCGCAGCTGATGAAACAGCTCCCGGACCCGGACCAGCTCGCCGTGGTTGGGGCCGTGCACCCGCGCCACCTTGTCGACCAGCTCCGCCAACCGCGGGAACTCCTCCCACAGGAACCGGTGGTGGGTGCTGACGATATGGGCGATCAGCGAGGGGTCGTCGAAGTCGGCCCAGTCGGCGCGCTGAGCGGGCGCACCGGAGCTGTTGAGGGCGGCGAGCAGCTCGGCGGCGTCGACGCCGTCGGCAGCGCACGCATCAGTGAGCGTCCGTTGGCCGTGGCAGCAGAAGTCGATCCCGAACTTGCTCAGGATGCGGGTCGTCGACGGGTCGGCGGTGACGATGTCGCCGAGGATCTGGTCGGAGGTGAAGGCGGCCACGGGAACTCCTCGTTTGTCGGTGGGTCAGTCCAACAATGCTAATTTTAATGATTGAAGTCCACTATATGTGACGGAGTCGGCTCATTCGGCGGCGGTCAGCGCCAGCCCGACGTTGTTGCGCATGCCGCCGCGCAGCTTGCTGAACACGTTGAACACCCGGCCGATGATCCCGTACCGCTTGCCGATCGCGGCGTAGACGGCGCCGTTGTCGGCCTTGTCCAACACGGCGGCCACCGCCTCGATCGCCTCGCCCTTGGGCCGGCCTCGCACATCGCAGACCGCCAGGGTGACGCGCGATGTGTTGCGGATCCGCTTGACCTTCCAGGACGACTCCTGGGTAATCACCAGCAACCGCTCGCCATCGGCGGCCGCCCACACCGGAGTGGGCTTGGGTCTGCCGTCTTTGGTGAAGGTGGTCAGTAGCAGGTAATCGGACTTGGCGATCTCGGCAAAGGTGGGGGCCACGGTCGCGAATCTACTCGCCCGGAGCCGCGGCGCCGGGACGCTGGATGAACGTGCGGGTGGGGCTACCCCGGCTACAGCGGGGGCCGGCTCGGGACGGGGTGCAGGTTGGCGATCTTTGGCAGCGCGGGCGTCGGCTGTGCCGAATCGACATAGGACGCCACCGCGTCTTCGGTGATCAGTCCGTAGCGCACCAGCAGATCAAGGGCATTCAAGCCGAAGTGCTGGGCAACCCGGAGCAGATTGTCGGCGGTGATCAACCGGCCCTCGTGTGCCGCCTTGTAGTAGGCGGACTTGCGGTACCCGAAGGCCTCATAGACTTCGGTCGCGGGCAGCGGCCGACCGATCAGATACGGCAGCACCACCGACGGGTCTTTATCACGATCGTCCATGGTTTTACACCATAGTTCTTTTAGGCGGGCGAAGGCCAGACCGCCGCGTCAAATTCCTCAGGTTTTCTTATCTTGATGTAAGACTTCTGCAACGTTGTAAGAATCGGATTGCGATCTTTTGCCCCGGTCAGCGGGGCATTCGGCGCCAGATCGCCTGCGGCACCACCCGCATGACGCTGAACATCGGCCGCAGCATCCACGGCACCGCGACGGTGCGTCGCCCGCGGGCGAGCGCGCGAGCGGCCGCGGCGGCAACCTGGGCGGGCGTGCTGGCAGGCGGGGCCGGTTTCATGCCGGCGGTCATCCGCCCGACGACGAACCCGGGACGAACAATCAACAGCCGCACTCCGGTGCCGTGCAAGGCGTCGGCCAGGCCGTTGGCGAACCCGTCCAGACCGGCCTTGGCCGAACCGTAGACGTAGTTGGCCCGGCGCACCCGCACCCCGGCGATCGAGGAGAACACCACCAAGCGGCCCCGCCCGGCCGCACGCATCGCCGCCGCCAGATGGGTGAGCAGGCTGACCTGGGCGACGTAGTCGGTGTGGACCACGGCCAGCGCGTGCGCGGCGTCGGACTCCGCCCGGGCCTGGTCGCCCAGGATCCCGAAAGCCAGCACGGCGGTGCCGATCGGGCCGTGCTCGGCGATCAGGTCCGCGACCAGAGGGCCGTGGGCGGCCAGGTCATCGGCGTCGAACTCCGTGGCGTGCACCGCCACAGCGCCCGCGTCGCGCACCGCGGCGATCTCCGCGTCGAGCCGGTCGGCGCCCCGGGCGGCCAGCAAAACCGTTGCGCCAGGCGCCAGCCGGCACGCCAGTTCCACGCCGATCTCACTGCGCCCGCCAAAAATCACCACCGACCCGTCCACCGTGTCGTTCACGGCTGCGATTATCGCCTGCGCTAGCGTGAACGGTGATGGCGAACGCGACGACCCGGCTCACCAGCGACGCGCTGGCGTTTCTCACTGAACGGCACCTGGCGATGCTGACCACCCTGCGCGCCGACAACTCGCCGCATGTGGTCGCGGTCGGTTTCACCTTCGACCCGAAAACTCACATCGCGCGGGTGATCACCACCGGCGGCTCGCAGAAGGCCGTCAACGCCGAACGCGCCGGCGTGGCCGTGCTCAGCCAGGTCGACGGGGCGCGCTGGCTCTCACTGGAGGGCAGCGCCACGGTCAACAACGCGGCCGCCGCCGTTCGCGATGCCGAGCTGCGCTACGCCCAGCGCTACCGGACGCCGCGGGTCAACCCGCAGCGCGTGGTGATCGAGGTGCAGGTGGAGCGAGTGCTGGGTTCGGCTGATCTGCTCGACCGCGGTAGCCGCTAGACCACGACCAGGTCGCGCGGCCGGTTGTTCAATGACTCGGCACCCTCGTCGGTGACGATCACGATGTCTTCGATCCGGGCACCCCACTCGCCGGGGAAGTAGATGCCCGGCTCGACCGAGAACGCCATCCCGGCGGCCAGTGCGACGTCGTTGCCGGCGACGATGTAGGGCTCCTCATGCACCGACAGGCCGATGCCATGGCCGGTGCGGTGCACGAAGTACTCCGCCAGGCCCGCCTCGGCCAGCACATCGCGTGCAGCCGCGTCGACCTGCTCGGCGGACACCCCGGGACGGATGCTCTCGACCGCCGCGCGCTGCGCCCGCTGTAACACCGAATACCGCTGCGCCACTTGGGTATCCGGCTCCCCCAAGCTGTAGGTGCGGGTGGAATCGGAATGATATCCCGGTTCGACCGGGCCGCCGATATCCACCACGACGACGTCGCCGGGCCGTAGCTCGCGGTCCGAGCACTCGTGGTGCGGGTCGGCGCCATGCGGCCCAGAACCCACGATGATGAACGCCACCTCCGAATGCCCCTCCGCGACGATCGCTTCGGCGATATCGGCGGCGACGTCGGCCTCGGTGCGGCCCGGCACCAGAAACTCCGGCACCCGGGCGTGCACCCGATCGATCGCCGCGCCGGCCTTCCGCAGTGCGTCGATCTCGCTGGGGTCCTTGATCATTCGCAGTTCGCGCAGCACCTCGGTGGCCAGCACCGGCGTCGTGCCGAGCACGTCGACCAGCGGCAGCAGATGCAAGGCCGGCATCGAATCGGTGACCGCCGCAGCCGTCGGCGACGCTCCCAACGCCTCGCCCACCAGGCGGTAGGGATCCTGACCGTCGACCCAGTCGCGCACCGCGATACCCAGCCCGGCCACCGCGGATTCGCGCAGCGCCGCCAACTCCAGCCGGGGCACCACCATGGTGGGCGACCCGGATGCCGGCAGCACCAACGCGGTGAGTCGCTCGAAGGTCTGGGCGCGCGACCCGGTCAGGTAACGCAGGTCGTAGCCCGGGGTGACTACCATCCCGGCCAGACCGGC
Source organism: Mycolicibacter sinensis (assembly GCF_001667375.1). Taxonomy (GTDB): domain Bacteria; phylum Actinomycetota; class Actinomycetes; order Mycobacteriales; family Mycobacteriaceae; genus Mycobacterium; species Mycobacterium sinense_A. The sequence continues at coordinate 23,546 of NZ_LZIN01000069.1, forward strand.
ATCGGCGGCCGCGGCGGCCGCAGCGGCCAGGCGGTGGGCGTAAACGCTGCTATCGAACCGGGAAGTCACGCACATCAGGCTAACGTGGCCCGGGTTGCGTTGACTCTGCGCTCACCACGAAGAAGTGCGAGTAACCCGCCTGGTAGATGCAGAGTCAATGGTAAATAGGGTGGCAGCCATGCCCGCTCCCGTGCTGTTGCTCGACGGTGCCAGTATGTGGTTCCGGTCCTATTTCGGCGTGCCGTCCTCGATCACCGCCCCCGACGGCCGGCCGGTGAACGCGGTGCGCGGCTTCTTCGACTCGGTGGCCACCTTGATCACCCGCCAGCGTCCCGGCCGGTTGGCGGTCTGCCTGGACCTGGACTGGCGCCCGCAGTGGCGAGTCGACCTCATCTCCTCCTACAAGGCGCACCGGGTGGCCGAGCAGGTGCCGGAGGACACCGACGTCGAGGAGGTGCCCGACGAGCTGAGCCCGCAGGTGGAGATGATCGCCGAGCTGCTCGACGCGTTCGGGATCGCCACCGCCGGAGCGCCGGACTTCGAGGCCGACGACGTCCTGGGCACCTTGGCGGCGGCCGAGCGCAAGGATCCGGTGATCGTCGTCAGCGGCGACCGGGACCTGCTGCAGGTGGTCGCCGAGCACCCCGTCGCGGTGTCGGTGCTCTATCTGGGCCGCGGGCTGGCGCAGGCGACGCTGTTCGGCCCGGCGGAGGTGGCGCAACGCTATGGCCTGCCCGCCGAGCGCGCCGGCGCCGCCTACGCCGAGATGGCGCTGCTGCGCGGCGATCCCTCCGACGGGCTTCCCGGAGTGCCCGGGATCGGCGAGAAGACGGCGGTCGGGCTGCTGGCCGAGCACGGTTCGCTCGCGGCGGTGCAGGCCGCCGCCGCCGACCCGCGCTCGCCGATGGCCAAGGGAGTGCGGGCCAAACTGCAAGCGGCGCAGGACTATATCGCCGCTGCCGGTCCGGTGGTGCGGGTCGCCACCGACGCCCCGGTCACACTGTCGACGCCGTCGGACACCCTGCCGCGGGTGGCTGCCGACCCCGCTCGGGTCGCCGAGCTGGCCGACCGTCTCGGCGTCGGATCCTCGATCGCCCGGCTACAGCGGGCGCTCGACACGCTGCCGGACTGAACCGGGCTAATGCGGACTACTTGGGCCGGCCGACCTCGTAGGTGCCCGAGTTGTCCTGGAAAGTCACGGTCACCTGACGCTTCGTGCCATCGATGCTGACCTCGCAGTTGAACGTGTCACCCTGCTTGACCACCGGGCTCTGGCCGTTGTTGCACCGGACGTCCTTGACGTTCTTGGCGCCGTAGCCGTTGGTCTGGTCGGCCAGAATCTGCTGCACCCCCTGCTGCGCCTTGTCGACGTCGAGTTTGGTGGTCACGAAGAATCCGGGCTTCCAGAACCCGAGCACCAGTACCACCAGGGCAGCGATGCCCAGGCAGGCTGCGAGCACGGTGCCTACCAGCGCGGTCGGGCGCTTGCTGCCCGATCCGGGCTGACCGTACTGGCCGGGCTGCTGGGGGTATTGGCCATATTGGCCGGGTTGGCCGTACTGGGCCGGTTGGCCGTACTGGCCAGGCTGACCATATTGGCCCGGTTGGCCGTACTGGCCGGGTTGGCCGTACTGCGCGGGTTGGCCGTACTGGCCGGGCTGGCCGTATTGGGTCGGCTGGCCGTACTGCTCAGGCTGGGGGTAGCCGGGGTACTGCGGTGTCGAGGGGTAAGACGTCTGCTGCGGGTACTGCGACGGCGTGTAGGCCGGCGGCTGCCACTGCTGCTCGGCGCCGGTCGCCGGACCCGCTCCGGTGCCCGGCTGCTCCTCGGGCTGCCCGGGCTGCTGAGGCTGCCACGGCTGCGTCGGGTCGTATCCCTGCGGTCCGCTCATCGTTGTTCCCCAAGTCCTCTCGCGTAGCGGGTGCTGATCACCGCCGGCTCTCCACCGTAGCGCCCGGACCAGCCTACCCGGCGTCAACGGCGACGACGCCCCGCAAAACGGTGTCGATGGCCTGTTTTGCCGTTGCCCGCAGTTCGGCGCCGGGCGCCGCGTTACGCAGCTGATCCAGCAGGTCGAGCACCTGGCGGCACCAGCGCACGAAGTCACCCGCCGACAGCGGCGAACCGGCACCGGCGGCGTCCGAAGCATCCAATGCCGACGCCAGGTCCCCGGTGAGCGCCCAGCGATACACCGCGGCGACGAAGCCGTCGTCGGGTTCCCGGGTCGCGGTGATGCCGTGCCGGCGTTCGTCGGCCCGCAGCGCGGCCGAGAGCTTGCGGGTCTGGTGCAGGGCGCGGCGCACCGGCTCGGTGGGCGGTTGCAGGGTCGGCGGTCCGCCCGGGCCATCCGCGCCGCGTGATTCGTAGAGCACCGCGGAGACCACCGCGGCCAGCTCAGCCGGCCCGAGACCGTCCCATGCCCCGGTACGCAGACACTCGGCGACCAGCAGGTCGCTTTCGTTATAGATCCGGGCCAGCATCCGGCCATCGGCGGTCACTTTCGGGTCGCCGGCGCCGGTCGTGACGAAACCCCGCTCGGCGAGCAACCCGACGATCCGGTCGAAGGTGCGCGCCAGTGAGTTGGTGGCCGCTTGCACCTTGCGGCGCAGTTGGGCGTTGTCGGCCTCTACGCGCAGGTAGCGCTCGGCAGTGCGCACCTTGTCCTCACGACCCGGCTCGGCGTGGGTGGGGTGAGCGCGCAGCTGTTGCCGCAGCGCGGCCAGTTCCGGATCCACCGGGTCCTCCTGCGGGCCGCCGCCGCGCCGACCGCGCGCCTTGGGCACCACCAGGCCTTCCGCCGCGGACCGCAACGCCGAAGCCAGATCGCGGCGGACCCGCGGCTGGCGGTGTTCCACCCGTTTGGGCAGGTTCATGGTTCCGATCGGCGGCACGGCGCCCGAATAATCCGCCGAGGAGATCCGGCCGGCCCAACGGTGCTCGGTGAGCACCAGCGGCCGCGGTTCGTCAGATTCCCCGTCGGCCTGCAGCACCACCGCCAGACCACCGCGGCGCCCGTGGGTGAGGGTGATGATGTCGCCTTTTCGCAACGCCGCCAGCGCATCACTGGCGGCCCGGCGGCGCTGCAGCCGCGAGGCCCGCGCCTGGGCTCGTTCCCGTTCGGAGATCTGCGCCCGCAGCCGGGCGTACTCAAGGACGGCCGAGTCGCGGCCGCCGAGTTCGGCGGCGATGTCATCCAGGGTCCGTTCGCCGCGTTCGGCGCTGCGCACCAGGCCGACGACCGACCGGTCGGCCTGATACTGGGCGAACGACTGCTCCAACAACCGGTGGGCCTGCTCGGGGCCCATCTGCTGGACAAGGTTGATCGTCATGTTGTACGACGGCGCGAACGAGCTGCGCAACGGGAACGTTCGGGTAGACGCCAGCCCGGCCACCTGATCGGGATCGGCGGTGGCCTCCCCCGGATGCCACAACACCACCGCGTGGCCTTCGATGTCGATGCCACGCCGGCCGGCCCGCCCGGTCAGCTGGGTGTACTCGCCCGGGGTCAGCGCCGCGTGCTGCTCGCCGTTGAACTTGACCAATCTTTCGAGCACGACCGTGCGCGCGGGCATGTTGATGCCCAACGCCAGGGTCTCGGTGGCGAACACGGCTTTAACCAGGCCCGCGGCGAACAGCTCCTCGACGGTGTGGCGGAACACCGGCAGCATCCCGGCGTGGTGGCCGGCCAGTCCGCGCAGCAGCCCCTCGCGCCATTCGTAATAGCCCAACACGGCCAGGTCGTCATCGGAGAGATCACCGCAGCGGTGGTCGATCACCTCGGCGATGCGGGCGCGCTCCGACTCGGTGGTCAACCGCAGCGGCGAGCGCAGGCACTGCTTAACCGCGGCATCGCAGCCGGCGCGGGAGAACACGAAAGTGATCGCCGGCAGCAGCCCGGCCGAATCCAGCACTGCGATCACATCCGGGCGCATCGGGGGCCGGTAGCCCGGGCGCCCGGGGCCGCCCCTGCCGCTGTGGCGGCGCGGTGGCCAGTCGGTGAGCCGGTCGGCTTCGCGCCGATGCGCGATGTGCCGCAACAGTTGTGGGTCTACGCGCGCACGGCCCGCGGTGCCCGGCCCGTCGCTGTCGGGGCGGGATTCGAACAGGTCGAAGAGCCGCTTGCCCACCATCATGTGCTGCCACAGCGGCACTGGGCGGTGCTCGTCGACAACGACGGTGGTGTCTCCTCGCACCGTCTGGATCCAGCCGCCGAACTCTTCGGCGTTGCTGACCGTCGCCGACAGGCTGACCAGCCGCACCTCGTCGGCCAGGTGCAGGATCACCTCCTCCCAGACCGCGCCGCGCATCCGGTCGGCCAGGAAGTGCACCTCATCCATCACCACATGCGAAAGACCTTGCAGAGCTGGCGAATTCGCATAGAGCATGTTGCGCAACACCTCGGTGGTCATCACCACCACCGGCGCGTTGGCGTTGACCGACTGGTCGCCGGTCAACAACCCCACTTTGTCCTTGCCGTAGCGGGCGACCAAGTCGGTGTGCTTCTGGTTGCTCAGCGCCTTGATCGGCGTGGTGTAGAAGCACTTTCCGCCGGCTGCCAGGGCCAGGTGCACCGCGAACTCCCCCACCACCGTCTTGCCGGCGCCGGTGGGGGCGCACACCAGCACGCCCCGACCGTCCTGCAGGGCCTGGCATGCCCGACGCTGGAAGTCGTCCAGCCCGAACGGCAGTTGCGCGGTGAACCGGCTCAGCTCGGGCACCTCCGGCGGGCTAGTCACGCGGGCTGGCGACGGGTGCGGGGGCATCGATGGGCGAGGCCTGGTCGTCGCTGAGTTCCTCGGTGGCCTCCCGTTTGGCTTTGCGTTTGTCGTGCAGCCGGGCGATCTGAATCGCGAACTCCTGCAACAGGGTCAGCGTGAAGCCGAGCACGAGCATCGAGAACGGGTCCGAGCCGGGGGTGAAGAACGCCGCGAACACGAACATCGCGAAGATCAGCCCGCGCCGCCACTCTTTGAGCCGGGCGTAGCTCAAGACGCCGACCTGGTTGAGCATGATGATCAGCAGCGGGAACTCGAAGCTGATCCCGAACACCACCAGCAGGTTCAGCAGGAAACCGAAATAGCGGTCGCCGGACAATGCGGTCACCTGGACGTCGCTGCCGACGGTCAGCAGAAAACCCAGCGCCTTGGACAGCACCAGGTAGGCCAGGATCGCACCGGTGACGAACAGCACGGCCGCCGACACCACGAACACCACCGCGAAGCGCCGCTCCTTGCGGTAGAGCCCCGGGGTGATGAACGCCCACAACTGGTAGAACCAGACCGGGCAGGCCAGCACGATTCCCGCGGCCAAGCCCACCTTAAGCCGCAGCATGAACTGGTCGAAGGGTGCGGTGGCCAGCAGCCGGCACTGCCCGTCGGGCGCGATCGAGGCGCGCGCGGAGGCCGGCAACTCGCAGTACGGGTGGCGCAGCCATTCGCCGAGGCTTTCCAGCCCGAAGAGCGGCTGGGTGTACCAGACGAAGCCGATGATCGTGGTGAGCACGATCGCGCCCAGCGAGATCAGCAGCCGGGTCCGCAGCTCACGCAGATGGTCGACGAGCGACATCGTCCCGTCGGGATTGGTGCGACTGCGGCGCAGCCGCGGGTCCAGCCGCCGCAGAGCTCCGAGCGTGGGCACAGTAGGTCAGGCGCGGTCGCCGCGACGGCGGGGCCGGGCTACGCCGACTGACCGCCGGCCGCCGGCGGGTCGACCCGCTCGGACTGGACGGTGGTCGGAGTGGCGGTCGAATCCGGCTTGGCCTCGCTTTGCAGTTCGCGAACCTCGGATTTGAAGATGCGCAGCGACTTACCCAGCGAGCGCGCCGCGTCGGGCAATCGCTTGGCGCCGAACAAGATGATCACGGCGACGGCGAGGATCGCCAGGTGCGACGGTCCTAAAGCGTTCACTTTGGTTACCTCCAGACGTCGCCACGATGCTACCGCAGCTCAGGAACCCGGCGGTTCAGCGAGGCTCGACGAAGGAGAGGCGAAGCTGGAACCGCCGCATCAACCCGGCGGTTCAGCGAGGCTCGACGAAGGAGAGCCGAAGCTGGGACCGCCGCATTAACCCGGCGGTTCAGCGAGGCTCGACGAAGGAGAGGCGCTCCGAGGTTGTAGGCGGTCATGAGCGCCCGTTCTCATAAGCGGCCAGGGCGGCCACCGCGGCGTCGCGCACGCCGGTTGCCAGCGACTCGGGCGCCACGACCTGCACCTCATCCCCCATTCCCAGCAGTAGCCGGGTCAACCACTCGTCGGACGCGTACGTCATCTCCGCCTCACGCCAACCGTCGGGCAATTCGCCAATCAGACGCATCGGGTAGTACTCGAACATCCACGCCGCCGAGGGTGCCACGCGCACGGTCGCGACCGGCATCGACGGGTCGGCGTCGAACAACGACGTGTCGGTTTCGGCCTGCCGCGCCGGTTCCGGCGGCGCGGACGGCTCGTCGAGCACCTCGGCGCCGTCGATGCGGTCGAAGCGGAACAGCCGCACGCCAGCGGATTCTCGACACCACGCCTCCAGGTAACTGTGGTTGGCGATCAGCACCACCCGGATCGGGTCGACGATCCGGTGCGAGGAGGTGTCGCGGGAGGCGGCGTAGTAGTCGATGGCCAGCGCACGATGGCGGCGCACAGCTTCGCGCACCACGTCAGCGGCCGGGTTGGCGTGGTCGGTCGCCTCGGATGCTTCCTGCACGGCGGTGCCGGCGGCGTTCTCGATCTTGGCGATCGCGCTGCGAGCGGCCCGGGGGTCGACGATGCCGGGCATGTCGACCAACGCCCGCAACGCCATCAGCATGGCGGTGGCCTCCGGCGAGGTCAGCCGCAGCGGCCGGTCCACGCCCGCGGATTCGTAGACGTCGATGCGGTCGTCGTAGAACGTCAGGTCGATCAGATCTCCGGGCCCGTAACCGGGCAATCCGCATACCGCCAACTGCTCGAGGTCGGTCTGCAGCTGGCTGAGGCTGACCCCGAGCTCGGCGGCGGCCTGCTCCTTGGTGATGCCCGGGCGCGCCAAGAAGTACGGCACCATGTTGAGCAGCCGCACCAGCCGCTTCGGAAGTTGGTTCACGCCGAGACCCCCCGAGCACAGGCGGTGAGCCTCGCAACCACGTCGTCGCGCAGTGAGGCCGGGTCCAGGACGACGGCGTCGGCCCCGTATCCGGCGATCTCGCGGGCCAGCCGGTCATGGGTGCCGATATCGACGCCGATGATGTCGCCGTCGCGGCCGGCCACCGACTCGCGGCCCAGCACCGTGCCGGTCCGGCGCAGCGCCACGGCGCGATCGTCGGCGACCCAGATGCGCGCCTGCAGACCGCTGGGCGCATCCCCCACCGCCGCCGCCACGATCTGGCGCAGATCGGCGGCCTCAGGCCGGGTGACGGCGCCCGGTGGCCCGATCGGGGTGACGTCGTCGGCGATCCGCGACATCCGGAAGGTGCGGACCGCGTCGCGGTCGCGGTCGTGGCCCACCAGATACCACCGGCCGCCGTGGGTGACCACCCCCCAGGGCTCCACGGTGCGGATGCTGTAGGGCGCCACCGGCGACGGGCGGTGGCCGAACTGCACGGTCTGCCCCGCCTGGACCGCGTCCGTCAGCGCCCTCAGCGCCGGCTCGGCGCGATGGATACCGGGCAGCGCCGCCGGCGGTGCCACCAGCACGTCGGCTCGATCCGCATCCACGTCGACCCCGGCGGCCTGCAGTTTGGCCACCGCGCCCTGGGCGTTGGCGCGCAGCTCCGGCGACTGCCACAGCTGCACGGCGACCGCGACCGCGGCCGCCTCCTCGCTGGTCAGCTCGATGGCGGGCAGCTTGTAGGCGTCCGGGTTGATGCGATAGCCCTCGACCGGGTCGAGACCCGAGACCTTGCCGGTCTCCAGCGGAATGCCCAGGTCACGCAGCTCGTTCTTGTCGCGTTCGAACATCCGCGAGAACGCGTCGAGGTTCTGGGTGCCGTCATAGCCGGCGACATTGGTGCGGATCTTCTCCGCGGTGAGGTAACCGCGCGTGGACAGCAACGCGATGACCAGGTTCAGGAGCCGTTCGACTTTGGCGGTCGCCATGAGAAGGAGGATAAGCGCTACATGCTGGCGATCAGCCGCTTGACCCGTTCGTCGACCGAGCGGAACGGGTCCTTGCACAACACGGTGCGCTGGGCCTGGTCGTTGAGCTTGAGGTGCACCCAGTCGACGGTGAAGTCACGACCGGCGGCCTGTGCGGCACTGATGAATTCGCCGCGCAGCTTGGCCCGGGTGGTCTGCGGCGGGGTGTCGACGGCCGCATCGACCTCTTCATCGGTGGTGACCCGGGCGGCCAAGCCCTTGCGCTGCAGCAGATCGAACACCCCGCGGCCCCGCTTGATGTCGTGGTAGGCCAGATCCAATTGCGCGATTTTGGGGTCGGAGAGCTCCATGTCGTAGCGATCCTGGTAGCGCTGGAACAGCTTTCGTTTGATCACCCAGTCGATCTCGGTGTCCACCTTGGCGAAGTCCTGGGATTCGACGGCATCGAGCTGGCGGCCCCACAGATCGATGACCTGCTCGAGTTGCGGGTTGCTGGCCGCGCGCGTCCGCACATACTCCACGGCCCGCCCGTAGTACTCGCGCTGGATGTCCAAGGCGCCGGCCTGGCGACCCCCGGCCAGGCGTACCGGCCGGCGACCGGTGACGTCGTGGCTGACCTCGCGGATCGCCCGGATCGGGTTGTCGAGAGAGAAGTCGCGGAAGGGCACCCCCGCCTCGATCATCTCCAGCACCAGCGACGCGCTGCCCACCTTGAGCAGGGTCGAGGTCTCGGACATGTTCGAGTCGCCGACGATGACGTGCAGCCGGCGGTACTTCTCGGCGTCGGCGTGCGGCTCGTCGCGGGTATTGATGATCGGGCGGGAGCGCGTGGTCGCGCTGGAGACGCCCTCCCAGATGTGCTCGGCGCGCTGCGACAGGCAGAAGGTTGCGGCCTTGGGGGTCTGCAGTATCTTGCCGGCGCCGCAGATCAGCTGGCGGGTCACCAGAAACGGCAGCAGCACGTCGGAGATCCGGGAGAACTCCCCGGCCCGCACGATCAAATAGTTCTCGTGGCAGCCGTAGGAGTTGCCGGCCGAGTCGGTGTTGTTCTTGAACAGGTAGATGTCGCCGCCGATGCCCTCATCGGCCAGCCGCTGTTCGGCGTCGATCAGCAGGTCCTCGAGCACCCGTTCGCCGGCCCGGTCGTGGGTGACCAGCTGAGTCAGGTTGTCGCATTCGGCGGTGGCGTACTCGGGATGACTGCCGACATCGAGGTACAACCGAGCGCCGTTGCGCAGGAACACATTCGAACTGCGGCCCCAGGACACCACCCGGCGGAACAGGTAGCGCGCCACCTCGTCGGGCGACAGCCGCCGGTGGCCGTGAAAGGTGCAGGTGACACCGAACTCGGTCTCGATGCCCATGATTCTGCGCTGCACGTCATCGAGCGTAGCCGTTGACCAACCGCAACGGTGGTCAGGCCGGGGGGTTCGCCGCCGTGTCGAGGGTTTCCAGTATCACGTCGGCCACCTGCCGCATCGTGGTCCGCTTGTCCATCGCCGCGCGCTGAATCCACTTGAACGCTTCGGGCTCGCTCAAGCCCTGCCTGGACTGCAGCAGGCCCTTGGCCCGTTCGATGACCTTGCGGGTCGCCAGCTGTTCCGACAGCGTGCTGACCTCGCGTTCCAGCGCGGTGATCTCCTCGGACCGGCTGACCGCCAGCTCGATGGCCGGGACCAGGTCGCCGGCGGTGAAGGGTTTGACCAGATAGGCCATCGCCCCCGCGTCGCGGGCCCGTTCCACCAGGTCGCGCTGGCTGAAGGCGGTGAGCATGACGATCGGCGCGATGCGTTTGGCGGCGATCTCGGAGGCGGCGTCGATGCCGTCGCGCCGCGGCATCTTCACGTCGAGGATCACCAGGTCCGGGCGCAGCAGTTCGGCCAGCTCCACGGCTTCCTGGCCGTCGCCTGCCTCCCCGACCACCTCGTAGCCCTCTTCCCGCAGCATTTCGGCGAGGTCGAGGCGGATCAGCGCCTCGTCCTCGGCGATCAGGACCCGGCGGGCAGGACGCGGGGCGCTCTGGGATGTCGACGCAGTCATCACCCCATTCTGTCGCGGTTGCCGGCGACGGCAACCCGGTGGGGCATCGTCTAGGGTAGGAAGCCGCGCAGAAGCCCTCGTATCCCAACTGGCAGAGGAAACGGATTCAAAACCCGTACAGTGTGAGTTCGAATCTCACCGAGGGCACCACGATCACCGCCGGTCAGCGCGGTGCATACATGATCACCGCGACGCCGGCCAGGCAGATCAGCGCAACCGAACGCAGCACCATGGCCGCCGACCGTAGCCGCCCGGTGAAACCGCCAACTGCGCTGCTCACGCGATTAGGCTGTCGATTGTGACCGTCAAGCGGTTCCTGGCCGTGCCGGCCGAGGCCCAGGGCTCCTACCGGCACTCGCACTGCATGCCGGCCCGCACCCGGCATTACGCGGCGCGGCTGTCGCAGCGGCTGCGGATCCTCAAGGTCTCCGCCGGGCTGGCCGCGATCATCAGCGCGGGGTTCGGACTTCTCGAGATCTGGGCCGACCCGACGTACTGGTGGATCGGTGCGCTCAACCTGATCGCCGCCGCCGCCTTTGTGCTGACGCCGCTGCTGTACCACTACGGCGAGCTGATTGCACCCTTGGCGTTCGTCGGCATCGCCTACCTGACGACCTTCGTCATCTGCTGGGTGGTCGGGACCGGCTCGGGAATCCAGTTCTACTTCCTGGCCGCGGCATCGATCAGCGTGCTCATCCTCGGCGTCGATCGGATCAAGCTGGCCGCTGTGGTGGCCGGCATCGGCGCGGCGCTGACCATCGCCCTGCAATTGCTGGTCCCCGCCCAGAACCTGGATCAGCCGGACTGGCTGCGCAACCTGTCCTTCGCCCTGGTGGTGGTCTCGGCGTGCTTCATGGTGGTGGCCACCATCTGGTACGCGCTGCGCGAGATCAGCCACGCCGAAGCGGCGATGGAAGCCGAGTACGAACGTTCCGAAGCGCTGCTGGCCAACATCCTGCCCACGGCTGTCGCCGACCGGCTGAAGAACCCGGCCGTGGACGTGATCGCCGACAGCTATCCGGACGCCTCGGTGCTGTTCGCCGACATCGCCGACTTCACCCGCCGGGCCAGCGAGACCGACCCCGGCCAGCTGGTCGAATTCCTCAACGAGTTCTACACCGGCCTCGACCGGCTCGTCGAGCGGCACGGGCTGGAGAAGATCAAGACCAGCGGCGACTCCTACATGGTGGTCAGCGGGGTCCCCAACGCCCGGCCCGATCACCTGCATGCGCTGGCGCGGCTAGCGCTCGATATCGCCGATACCATCGCCGAACTGCGCGATCCGCTGGGCCGTCCGGTGTCGCTGCGGATCGGTCTGGCCGCCGGCCCGGTCGTCGCCGGTGTGGTCGGAAACCGCCGCTTCTTCTACGACGTCTGGGGGGATGCGGTCAACCTCGCCTCACGGATGGAGTCGACCGGCACCCAGAACCGCATCCAGGTGCCGCAGGACGTCTACCAGCGGTTGAGCAGCGACTTCGTGTTCGAGGAGCGCGGTGACGTCGACGTCAAGGGCAAGGGCGTCATGCACACCTGGTTCCTGGTGGGTGCGCGCCCGCCGGCCTCGAGTGGTCCGGCGTCGCGATCACTGTCGGTGCCCGCGCGCTGACGGGGCGACTCGACCGGTTTCGGTAGGGTGCCGAAGGGTCGTCCCCCAACGCGAAGGAGCGCAATGACGAGGCTTCTGGCTGTGTTCGGCTCGCTCGCCGGACTCGCCACCACCCTCAATGGCTACCGCCCGCTGACCAAGCACGGCTACCCGTCGCTGTATGCGTTCGCGTTCGGCGTGTTCGCCTCGGAGCTTCCGTTGCAACTGATCGCCGGGCAGTCCGCGGCGTTGGTAGCGGTGTCGCGCCGGTTGTCGCCGCGGCTACGACGGTTCAGCTGGCTGGTGTCGGTGCTGTCCTGGCTGGGCCTGCTCGGGCTCAGCCATGCCGGGCGCACCGCCAACCGGCCGCTGACCGCGGCGTTGGACGCCGAACTCGGTGCGGGCCGGCGCACCGACGGCGCTGACCTCTGGAAGCGGCCGGACCCGGACGGCGAAATCGCGAAGGCACCCGGTCTGGTGCGCATGATGCGGGTCTACCGCGACTACGCCACCGATGCCGACATTCCCTACGGCGAATACGGCGGCCGCAACACCCTCGACGTGTGGCGTCACCGCGACCTGCCCCGCGACGGCCGCGCGCCGGTCCTGCTGCAGGTGCCGGGCGGCGCCTGGATGGTGGGAAGCAAACGCGGCCAAGCACATCCGCTGATGACTCACCTGGTGGAGCGGGGCTGGGTGTGCGTGTCGATCAACTACCGGCTCAGTCCGCGCTCCACCTGGCCCGATCACATCATCGACGTCAAGCGCGCCCTGGCCTGGACGAAAGCCCACATCGCCGACTACGGCGGCGACCCGGACTGGGTCGCGGTCACCGGCGGTTCGGCGGGCGGGCACCTGTGCGCGCTGACCGCCCTGACGGCAGGCGACCCCCGATTCCAGCCGGGTTTCGCCGACGCCGACACCAGCGTGCGGGCGGCGATCCCGTTCTACGGCATCTACGACTTCACCGGCGACACCGATCTGCACCCGCTGCTCACACCGGCGCTCAGCGCCTACGTGTTCAAGCAGAGCCGCCGCAAGTTCCCGGACACCTACCGCGACGCATCCCCGATGACGTACATCTCCGCTGACGCGCCACCGTTTTTCGTACTGCACGGGGTCAACGACTCACTGGTGCCGGTCGAGCAGGCCCGCGCTTTCACCGCCCGGCTGCGCGATGTCAGCACCAACCCGGTCGTCTACGCGGAAATGCCGGTGGCGCAGCACGCCTTCGACATCTTCGGCTCGCCCCGGGCAGCGCACACGGCGCTGGCCGTCGAGCAGTTCCTTGCCGAGATCTACAGTTCGCGGACCGCCCCGGCCGCCTGACGCGGTCGTCGATACCCCGGCCGCGACGCGACATCTGTGCCAGACTTCGGCCATGGAACCAACCCCTTCCAGCCTGCTGCCGCATCTGTGGAAGTCGACGCTGGTCTCCGGTGTTCTGGCGCTGGCCCTAGGCGTGCTGATCCTGGCCTGGCCGGGCCGAACCATCCTGGCGGCCGCCGTGCTGTTCGGCATCTATCTGGTGATCACCGGGGTCGCCCAGGTGATCGTCGCGTTCAGCCTGCCGGTCGTATCCGCGGGCGGGCGGGTGCTGCTGTTCCTCAGCGGTACCGCGTCGGTGATCCTGGCCGTGCTGTGTTTCCGGCATTTCCACTCCGACGAGGAAGCCCTCGCGGTGCTGCTGCTGGCCATCTGGATCGCGGTCGGCTTCATCTTCCGCGGGGTGGCCACCACCGTCGCCGGCATCAGTGACCCGGCGCTGCCGGGCCGGAGCTGGCAGATCTTCGTGGGCGTGATCAGCCTGCTGGCCGGGCTGGTGACGCTGGCGGCGCCGTTCACCTCGCTGTGGATCCTGGCGTTGGTGGTCGGCTGGTGGTTGATCGTCATCGGGATCGTCGAGATCATCACCGCCCTCAAGATTCGTAGCGCCTCCCGCGAGATCGACGCGGCGCTGTCGGGCAGCTAGCCGTCCGACAGCTTCGGGACCCGTCGGCGCCAACGCGGGTACCCTGAGTCCTAACCCGTTTGACACCTGTCTGAAGCTCTGATCTGGAGTCCGCGCAATGCCCGAATCGGGGATGCCCTCGCTGTCGCCTGAATCTCAACCGTCCTGGCCGCGGGCCGGCGGAGGCTATCCCCCGCCCGGCTACCCCTACCCCTACCCGGCGCCCGGGCAGTACCCCGGCTACCCCCCGCCCGGCCCCAGCGCGCCCCGGAACGGTATGGGCATCGCTGCCCTGGTGGTAGCCATCGCCGGAATCGTGACCGCGCTGTCGGTGATCGGCGGGGTGGTGCTGGGCATCGTCGCGATGGTGCTCGGGTTCCTTGGGCACAGCCGCGCCAAGCGCGGCGAAGCCGACAACGGCGGGGTCGCCATCGCCGGTATCGTCCTCGGTGCGCTGGCGGTGGTCGCCGGAATCGGCTGCATCTTCGTCTACGTCGGCATCTGGCGGACGGCGGGAGGCGGCGACTACGTGGACTGCATGACGAAGGCGGGTTCGGATGCCGCCGCCCAACAACAGTGCACCGACCGGTTCCGCGAGCACTTCGAGAACAAGTTCGGCACCGCCGAAGCACCCTTGGTCCAGGAATCGTCGGACTCGGCGCTGATGCCGGCCTAGCAGCCGGTCTCCGCCATCAGCTCAGCGGTTGGCGTTCGGGAAGTACTTCAAGACGCCTTCTTGGGTGACGGTGGCCAGCAGCTGACCGGCCCGGTCGAAGAAGTGCCCGGCACCCAGCCCGCGCGAATCGGCCGCCACCGGCGACGACGTCGCGTACAGCACCCAGTCATCGAAACGCACCGGCCGGTGAAGCCACAGGGTGTGGTTGGCGCTGGCCGCGAAGATCCGGTCGAATCCCCACGACAGCCCGTGGGTGGTGATGATCGAGTCCAGCACCGTGGTGTCCGACGAGTACACCATCAGTGCGGCGTGTAGCACCGGGTCCTCGGGCAACACGCCGTCGGCTTTCATCCAGACCCGATTGTGATCGAGCCGCCCGCCCTTGTCGCGCATCACCCAGGCCGGATCATTGGTGTACCGCCACTCGATCGGATGCGGTGCATTGACGAAATTGGGCACCACTTCCTCGTAGCCCTTGAGCACCTCGCGGACCCTGGGCAGCGTCTCCGGATCGGGGACCGCCGGCGCTGCCACGCCGTGCTCGAGCCCACGACCACCCGAGAGGTAGGACACCATCGCGGTGGCGACCAGGGTGTCGCCCTGTATCGCATCCACCCGCCGGTTGGCGAACCGGCGTTCGTCGCGCAGCCGGTGCACCCGGAACTCGATGTCGCGGGCCGGATCTCCGCCGTTGATGAAGTGGACCGACAATGCGCCGGGCGGCAGGTGCGCGGCGACAGTGCGGCTGGCGGCGACAAACGCCTGCGCCATGAGTTGTCCACCGAAGGTGCGCAGCGGGGTTTTGCTGGGATGCGATCCGACGAACACGTCGTCCCGGGTGGCCTTGAGGTCCAGTACGGCCAGCAGCTCCTCAAAGTCGGTGTTCGACTCGGCCGGCACTAGACGTCGTCCTCCCCGATCCGGTGCACGTGGATCAGGTTAGTCGAGCCCACGGTGCCCGGCGGGGCGCCCGCGACGACGATCACCAGGTCACCGCGGTGATAGCGGCCCAGATCCAGCAGCGCCTTGTCGACCTGACGGATCATCCCATCGGTCGACTGCATCTGCGGGACGATGAATGTCTCAGTGCCCCAAGTCATTGCGAGTTGGCTACGGACTTCGGGCAGCGCGGTGAACGCCAGCAACGGCAGCGGGGTGTGCAACCGGGCCAGCCGCCGGACGGTGTCACCGGACTGGGTGAAGGCCACCAGTGCCTTGGCGTCGAGTCGTTCACCGATCTCGCGAGCCGCATAGGAGATCACCCCGCGCTTGGTGCGCGGGACATGGCTCAACGGCGGTGCGGCGGTGGAATTCTCCTCCACGGCACACACGATCCTGCTCATCGTGCGCACCGCCTCCAGGGCGTACTTGCCCACGGCGGTCTCACCGGAAAGCATCACCGCGTCGGCGCCGTCGAGCACCGCGTTGGCCACATCGGACGCCTCGGCCCGGGTCGGCCGGAAGTTCTCGATCATCGATTCGAGCATCTGGGTCGCGACGATCACCGGCCGGGCGTTCTCCCGCGCAACCTGGATGGCGCGCTTCTGCACCAACGGCACCTCTTCGAGCGCGAGCTCCACCCCCAGGTCACCGCGCGCGACCATCACCGCGTCGAACGCCAGCACCACGGCTTCCAGGTCCTCGATCGCCTCGGGCTTCTCCAGTTTGGCGATCACCGGAACCCGGCGCCCGACCCGGTCCATCACCTCGTGCACCAACTCGACATCCGACGGCGAGCGCACGAACGACAGCGCCACCATGTCGACGCCGAGGTTCAGGGCGAATTCCAGGTCCTCGATGTCCTTTTCCGACAGGGCGGGCGCCGAGACCTTCATACCCGGCAGGGACATGCCCTTGTGGTTGCTGACCGGGCCGCCCTCGGTGACCGTGCACACCACGTCCAAGCCGTCGATGTGTTCTACGACGAGGCCGACCTTGCCGTCGTCGACCAAGACCCGGTCACCGGGCGCGGCGTCGGCGGCCAACTGCTTATAGGTGGTGGATACCCGGTCGTGGTCGCCGGGGTAGTCGGCGACGGTGATCCGCACGGTCTCACCGGTCGCCCAATAAGCCGAGCCGTCGGTGAAACGTCCCAGCCGGATCTTGGGCCCCTGCAGATCGGCGAGCACGCCGACCGCCCGCCCGGTCGCGTCCGAGGCGATGCGCACCCATTCGTAGGAGGCTTGGTGGTCTTCATGGTCGCCGTGGCTGAAGTTCAGACGGGCCACATCCATGCCCGCGTCGACCAATGCCCTGACCATCTCCGCGGAGTGGGTCGCCGGTCCCAGAGTGCAGACGATCTTGCCGCGTCTATTCACGCCGTCAGCATAGTCGGGCCGGCTGAGCCGCCATCCTCAGGAATGGTTGGCGCCAGCCGTAACCCGGCTGTTACGCAGCATGATCACGCATGCTATAGCACCTAGCGCAGCGGACGGCCCTGCGCGTCGTGAACCCGACCGCTCAGGATCAGGATCGCATCCACGATGCCCCAGATGAGCGGAACCGCACCGCCGACCCCCCACGTCACGATCGTGATGAAGATGCCGGCCAGCAACTGCGCGATCCCGAATCCGGTCTGGCCGAGGTAGATCCGCCCGAACCCGAGCAGCCCGAACACGCCGAGCAGTTGCAGCAGAGCCGCGGGGACCTTCGACTTGTCCGAGTACGGCTGTCCGGTCATCGGATGATGACCGTGCGGTGCCCACGGATCGGGTTGGCCCGGATACGGTGGCGGGTAAGGCGAGGCCTGCTGGTAAGGCTGCCACTTGCCCTCCGGCCCGGTAGGAGGCCACGACGGATCGGTCATCTCCGCAGCATGCCAGAAAACGCGAATCCGCGGCCCGGGCTGATATCAGCGCTGTTCAGCGTCCTCGTCGGTGGACGTCTCGGGTTCGGTGTCGGTTTCAGCGCCCTCGTCGGCAGCGACCTCTGGTTCAGGCTCGGCGTCCTCGGATTCTTCGTCCGGGTCGGCTAACGCTTCGGGGTCCTCGCCTTCCTCCGACCCCTCGGCCTCCGGCTCGGGGTCTTCGGCCTCGGTGGCGTCGTCAGATTCATCGGCCGCGGTGGCGTCGTCAGCCTCCTGGACCACGTCGTCCGTTTCGGCGGCGTCGTCAGCGGCAACGTCGTCATCCTCGACAACGGCGGCATCGTCGACGTGCTCGACGTCCTCGGCGTCTTCAGGGGTCTCGGTGTCCTCATCGGGCTCGGCCGCAGTGGCGTCGTCGACGTCGTCGGCCTCGTCAGCCCCTTCGTCCGCGTCTTGGTCCTCATCGGTTTCGCCTTCGCCGGTCAGTCTTTTCGGCACTCGGACCACCGATCCGACGCCGTTTGCGGTGCCGACTGCCACCAACTCCTCTTCGGCTTCCGGCTCCGGCTCGGTCACCGCCTGCTGCCCGGATCCCTGCTGCTCCCAAGCGCGACGGATGACGTCCGGATCCTCACGACCCTTGGTGGCCAGCAGGATGTAGACCACCGCGCCGATGAACACGAAGGTCGAGGTGAACGAGTTGACCCGGATACCGGCGATGTGGGTGGCCGCATCATCGCGCAGCAATTCGATGCCGAAGCGCCCGATGCAGTAACCGGCGACATACAGCGCGAACAGCCGGCCGTGCCCCATCCGGAACCGCCGGTCGGCGTAGATCAGCACCGCGAATACCACGAGGTTCCAGAGCAATTCGTAGAGGAACGTCGGCTGGACGATCTTGTACAGTTCCCCGGTCGACACGCCGTCGAGCAGGTGCGGATCGCGTACCCCGGCAGCATCCTCACGCCAGAAGATCTCCAGCCCCCACGGCAGCGTCGTCTCCCGGCCGTAGAGCTCCTGATTGAAGTAGTTACCGATGCGCCCGATCGCCTGCGCCAACACGATGCCGGGTGCGACCGCGTCGCCGAAGGCCGGCAGCGGGATCCCGCGACGGCGGCAGCCGATCCACGCGCCGACACCGCCGAGCGCCACCGCACCCCAGATGCCCAGACCGCCGTCCCAGATACGTACCGTGGCCTCCCATCCGACGCCGCCCTCACCGAAGTAGGTCCGCCAGTCCGTCATCAGGTGATACAGCCGCCCACCGATCAACCCGAACGGCACCGCCCACAGCGCAATGTCATAGATGACCCCCGGCTCGCCGCCGCGGGCCCGCCACCGGCGGTCCCCGATCAGCAGCGCCGCGACGATCCCGACGATGATGCACAGTGCATAGGCCCGGATGGGGACCGGGCCCAGATGCCAGACACCGCGCGCCGGACTGGGAAAGTAGGTCAGCCAGTTCAACGTCATCCGTGCGAAACCCTCTGACGCACACCAGCAGCGAGTTCTTCGGTCAAGGACCGCAGCGCGGGCAGGCTGTCGGTGAGTGCGGTGACCAGTGCCGACCCCACGATGACGCCGTCGGCGTAGGCGCCGATCTCGGCGGCCTGCGCCCCGGACCGCACTCCCAATCCCACCCCGACGGGAATGTCGGAGGCCTCCCGAACGCGGCGCACCAGTTCCGGTGCGGCGTTCGACACCGTGTCGCGAGCACCGGTGACGCCCATGGTCGAAGCGGCGTAGACGAATCCGCTTGAAGCGTGTGCGGTCTCGGCAAGGCGCTGCGGTGTCGACGACGGTGCCACCAGGAAGATCCGGTCCAGCCGGTGCTGCTCGGACGCGGCCATCCAGTCGTCGGCCTCGTCGATGATCAAGTCGGGGGTGATCAACCCGAGGCCACCGGCCGAAGCGAGATCACGGGCGAATGCGTCGACCCCGTAGCGCAGCACCGGGTTCCAGTAGGTCATTACCACCGCGCGGCCACCGGCGCGGGTGATCGCCTCGACCACGGTCAGGGTGTCACGCACCCGGACACCGCCCCGCAGGGCGGCCTCGGCGGCCCCCGCCACGGTCGGTCCGTCCATTCCCGGATCGGAGTACGGCACGCCGACTTCGACGAGGTCGCACCCCGCCTCGACCAGCGTGGTCATCGCGGCGATGGAGCCGGCCACGTCCGGATAGCCGGTCGGTAAGTAGCCGATCAGGGCGGCGCGGCCCTCCTCCCGGCACCCGGCGAACAGCGAGGCCAGCCGGTCGCCGGCGTGACCGCTCATTGCGGGCCGCCGTCGTCGAGCAGGCCGAACCACTTGGCGGCGGTCTCGACGTCCTTGTCGCCGCGCCCGGACAGGTTCACCACGATGATTTTGCCCGGGCCCAGCTCGGCGGCCAGCTGCAGCGCGCCGGCCACCGCGTGCGCGGATTCGATCGCCGGGATGATTCCCTCAGTGCGGCAAAGTATTCCGAACGCCGCCATCGCCTCGGTGTCGGTGATCGGCCGGTACTCGGCTCGCCCCGTCTCGCGCAGCCAGGCGTGCTCCGGGCCGACGCCGGGGTAGTCCAGCCCCGCCGAGATCGAATGGGATTCGATGGTCTGACCGTCGTCGTCTTGCAGCAGGTAGGAGAACGACCCCTGGAACGCCCCCGGGGATCCGCCGGTGAACGTCGCGGCGTGCCGGCCGGTGGCCACGCCGTCGCCGCCGGCTTCGTAGCCGATCAGCCGCACCGCCGGGTCGTCGAGGAACGCGTGGAAGATGCCGATGGCGTTCGATCCACCGCCGACGCAGGCCACCACGGCATCGGGCAGCCGGCCCGCCATCTGCTGAATCTGCGTGCGGGTCTCCAGGCCGACGATCCGCTGGAAGTCGCGCACCATGGTCGGAAACGGGTGCGGCCCGGCGGCGGTGCCGAAGCAGTAGTAGGTGCGATCGGCGTTGGTCACCCAGTCCCGGAACGCCTCGTTGATGGCGTCCTTCAAGGTCTGCGAGCCCGACTCCACCGAGACCACCTCAGCGCCCAGCAACCGCATCCGGGCCACGTTGAGCGCTTGGCGGCGGGTGTCGACGGCGCCCATGTAGATCACGCACTCCAGCCCCAGCAGGGCGCAGGCGGTGGCGGTGGCCACCCCGTGCTGGCCGGCGCCGGTCTCGGCGATCACCCGGGTCTTGCCCATGCGCCGGGCCAGCAGCGCTTGGCCGAGCACGTTGTTGATCTTGTGCGAGCCGGTGTGGTTCAGATCCTCGCGTTTGAGGAAGATGCGTGCCCCGCCGGCGTGGGCGGAGAGGCGTTCGGCCTCATACAGAGGTGAGGGCCGGCCGGTGTAGTGCGTCTGCAGCTTGTCGAGGGTGTCGAGGAACTCGCGGTCATTGCGCACCTTGTCGTAGGCGGCGGTGACTTCTTCGATGACCGCCATCAACGCCTCGGCGACGTAGCGGCCGCCGTAGGCGCCGAAGTGCCCGCGGGCGTCGGGGTCGTGCCGGCTCGGTTCGGCCACTCCGGCGCTGGCGCGCGGAAGAGGAGGCTGGGCGGTGTCCGACATCTAGCGGGTCGACTTCGGGCAGGACGGATGCTTACCCGCACTGACCAAATCGGCAACGGCCGCCCGCGGGTCGCCGCTGGTGACCAGTCCCTCACCGACCAGAACGGCGTCCGCGCCGGCGCCGGCGTAGGCCAGCAGGTCCGCGGTGCCGCGAACTCCGGACTCGGCGATCTTGACCACCTCGGTGGGCAGGCCCGGCGCGATCCGCGCGAAGCAGTCCCGGTCGACCTTCAGCGTGTGCAGGTCGCGGGCGTTGACCCCGATCACCTTCGCGCCGGCGGTCAGGGCCCGGTCGGCCTCTTCCTCGGTGTGCACCTCCACCAGGGCGGTCATCCCGAGGGACTCGGTGCGGTCGAGCATCGAGACCAGCGCCTGCTGTTCGAGCGCCGCCACGATCAGCAACAGCATGTCCGCGCCGTGAGCGCGTGCTTCGTGAATCTGGTAGGGCCGCACGATGAAATCCTTGCGCAGCACCGGCACCGACACCGCGGCGCGCACCGCGTCCAGGTCGGCCAGCGAGCCGTTGAACCGGCGCTGTTCGGTCAGCACACTGATCGCGCGGGCACCGCCTTCGGCGTAGGCGCAGGCCAGTTCGGCCGGGTCGGCGATGGGGGCCAGTTGGCCCTTCGACGGGCTGGCCCGCTTGACCTCGGCGATCACCGCGATGCCGGGCTCTCGCAGTGCCGCCATGACGTCCCGCGGGGCGGGCATGGCCTCGGCTGCCGCCTTGACTTGCGCCAGGCTGACGACGGCCTCCCGGGCGGCAACGTCGGCGCAGACTCCCTCGATGATGGAGTCGAGCACGGTTGCCGAACTCATGTCTGCCGGTTCCTCTCGCACGTTCCGTCGAAGACCTTCATCGAAGGGTAGCTACCGTCACCACCCGCGATGTCACCGGCCCTCGGCGGCCGGGCCGGACGCGTCATCGGGTGGATCACTGGTGGGGTCAGAGCCCTCGTCAAGCGCATCCCACATCGACCGTTCCGACATCTCCTGGCCCTCAGCGCCACCGGCGCGGCCCCGGACAGCTTCCCGGCGCGCCGCCGGCGCCGCATATTTCGCGTCACCGCCGGAGCCGTGCGCGGCCGCGCGCATCAGCAGCACGGCAGCGGCCAGCACGCACAACGCGGCCAGCAGGCTCAACACCGCACCGGTCAGCCGGCGATCGGTCCCCAGCAGCGAGGTCAGCGGGATCTCGGCGATGTCGAGGGCACGCAGCGCGATGTCGCGCACCACCCACATGCTCACGCCCAGATACCCCGCGGCCAGGCTCACCGCGGCCATCAGCACCGCCAGCGCCCGCAGCGGCCAGCCCCGCACCGCCACCGCGGCGACGGCGGCGGCCAGGCACACCCATGCCAGCGGCATCAGCGCCGTCGACCACGACGCGCCGGTGACCGCGACCTCCTTGGGCTGTCCCAGCCCGTCGAACGAGCGGATCAGCACCCAGGACAGCCGGGAGGCGCCCCACAGGCCGCCGGCGGCCAGCACCAGCAGCAGTTGCGCTACCCGCAGCGCGACGGTGGCGCGACGAGCCCGGCCCTCAGCCATCGGCCCCGGGCGCGGTGAGGGTTTCGGCGGCGGCGATCGCAGCCAGCACCGCGCGAGCCTTGTTCGATGCCTCGGTGTACTCATAGGGGCCGTTGGAGTCGGCCACCACCCCGCCGCCGGCCTGCACGTAGGCGGTGCCGCCGGCGAGCAGGGCAGTGCGGATCGCGATCGCGAAGTCGGCGTTGCCGGCGAAATCCAGATAGCCGACGACGCCGCCGTACAGGCCGCGTCGGGTCTTCTCGACCTCCTCGATCAGCTCCATCGCGCGGACCTTGGGTGCCCCGGACAGGGTGCCGGCCGGGAAGCACGCGGTCACCGCGTCCAGTGCGGTGCGGTTCTCGGCGAGCAAGCCGGTGACCGTGGACACCAGGTGCATGACGTGGCTGTAGCGCTCGATGTGGCTGTAGTCGGACACCCGCACCGTGCCCGGAACACAGACCCGGCCCAAGTCGTTGCGGCCGAGGTCGACGAGCATCAGGTGCTCGGCGCGCTCCTTGTCGTCATTGAGCAGGTCCTTCTCCAGCAGCAGGTCTTCCTCGTCGGTCGCACCGCGCCACCGGGTTCCGGCGATCGGGTGGGTGGTCGCGCGACCGTCCTGGACCGTCACCAACGCCTCGGGGCTGGAGCCGACGATCGAAAATGCCAGTCCCCCATCGTCATCGGGGACCTGCAGCAGATACATGTACGGGCTCGGATTGGACACCCGCAGCATCCGGTAGACATCAATGGGGTCGACCGCGGTGTCCATCTCGAAACGCTGCGACGGCACCACCTGAAACGCCTCGCCGGCCTCGATCTCCCCGACCAGCCGCTCGACGATCGCCCCGTACTCCTCGGCGGTGCGCTGCCGTCGGTAGACCGGCTCGGGGCGCTCGAAGATCGCCACACTGGACTCCAGCGGCTGACTCAGCGCCGCGGTCATCACATCGAGGCGGGCGATCGCGTCGTCATAGGCCTCGTCGACCCGCTCGTCGGTGCCGTTCCAGTTGACCGCGTTGGCGATCAGGGTGATGGTGCCCTCGTGGTGGTCGACGGCGGCCATGTCGGTGGCCAGCAGCAGCAGCATGTCGGGCAACCGCAGATCGTCGACGGCCAGCTCGGGAAGCCGCTCCAACCGGCGCACCATGTCGTAGGCGAAGAACCCCACCAGGCCGCTCGACAGCGGCGGCAGACCGGGCAGATGGGCCGTTTCCAGCACCGCCAGAGTCTCGCGCAGGGCTTCCAGCGGGTCGCCGCCGGTGGGGGCGTCCTGCGGGGCCGCGCCCAGCCACGCCGCTTCGCCGTCGCGCACCGTCAGCGCCGAGGAGGTTCCGGCACCGATGAACGACCACCGCGACCAGGACCGCCCGTTCTCGGCCGACTCCAGCAAGAAGGTGCCGGGCCGGTTGGCGGCCAGCTTGCGGTAGGCCGACAGCGGCGTCTCGGCGTCGGCGAGCACCTTGCGGGTCACCGGGACCACCCGGTGCTCGGCAGCCAGGGCCCGGAAATCCTCCCGCGATGCGGTGCCGGCGTGGGTCGTTTGCACCCGCCCATCTTCCCAGACCCCCATGTGGAGTCAGGAGTAGCCTTGCGGCCATGAAAACAGGCGACACCGTGGCCGATTTCGAACTGCCCGACCAGACCGGAACACCGCGCAAGCTCAGCGCCCTGCTGGCCGACGGGCCGGTGGTGCTGTTCTTCTATCCGGCGGCGATGACGCCGGGCTGCACCAAGGAGGCTTGCCACTTCCGTGACCTGGCCGCCGAGTTCGCCGCGGTCGGGGCACAGCGGGTCGGTATCAGCACCGATCCGGTGGCCAAGCAGGCCAAGTTCGCCGACCAGGAGGGTTTCGACTACCCGCTGCTGTCCGACACCGACGGCGCGGTGGCCGCCCAGTTCGGGGTCAAACGCGGGTTGCTCGGCAAGTTGATGCCGGTCAAGCGCACCACCTTCGTCATCGACACCGACCGCAAGGTGCTCGATGTGATCGCCAGCGAGTTCTCCATGGACACCCACGCCGACAAGGCGCTGGAGGCGCTGCGGGCACGCTCCTCGGCCTAAGCCTCGGCGGCGTCTTCCTCTGCCGCGTCTTCCTGGGCGGGAGCGTCCTCGGCCACCTGGCGGCTGTCGCCGACGGCGGTGTCGATCCAGTTCCGGATCTCGTTGAGGTGGGTGACGATCCCGGCGCGCTCCCGCACCAATAGATCGACTTCGGCCTGGGTGCGCTCGGTGAGCAGCTTGGACTCGCGTTTGGTGGTGCTGATCAGCGTGGAGGCCTCCAGGCGGGCTTCCTTATCGAGCTTGGCGATGTTCGCCTCGGCCTGCTCCCAGGCCGCCTGCATCTTCTGGTCCAGCCGGCGCTGCGCCTCGCGGCGGTTGCGCTCGTCCTCCTCCCAGGCCAGCTTGATCTGCTCATCGAGCGCTTCCTGCGCCGCCCGGCGGTTGCGCTCGTCTTCCTCGGCGAGGCGCTGGTAGACCTCGCGACGGCTGCGTTCGGCGTCCTCGATCTCCTGCGCGATCCGGCTGCGTTCCTCATGGGCGATCTGCAGGATCTCCTCCGCTTCGGCCGTCGCGGTTTCGAGGATTTTCGCCCGGCGCACATTGGTGGACGCCTGGAACTCCGCCAGCGCCTCACTGGCGGCGGACCGGTCCTGGCGGGCGGCCTCCAACTGCTCGCGCAGTTCTGCGGTCAGTGCCTCCGCGTCCTGGCGGGCCAGTTCCTTGGTGCGCCGCGCTTCCTCGGAGGCGATCCGCATCATCCGCGCGATCCGATCCGACATGCCCTCCACGGAATCGACCGGACCGGTGACCTGCTCGAATTGGGACCGCAGTTCGGCCAGCTCAGCGGTCAGGCGCTGACGCTCGGAATCAGCCTCGGCGGTCATCCGCACAATGTCGTTTTGCAATCGCGTGACCTCGGCGGTCAGTTGTTCGCGATCAAATCGCGTCTGCGCCTTGACCGCGTCGAGAGATTTCGTTCGATCCTGCAGGATCTCGATTTCATGATGCAGGCGCGCGATGTAGTCGGACACCTCATTGCGGTCGAAACCGCGCATCTGCGTTTCGAATTCCGGAATCTCTAGGGCCACCGATTTACTCCTAGCACCTGACTGGTTCGGTCTGCGGGTTTCGGGGGGCAACCAGCTGCTCGACTGAGTTGGCTTGTGCGCGAGGCCAAATGGACCGGCCAGTTGCCGTGCGACGCAGCGTACCAGACCTGTGTGGGCGTGTCACCGGCTCGCATTAACAGGGCTGACATAAGTCAGCGTGGACGATTTTCGCGAAACCAGGACTCTTTGGCCGGGGCGAGGGATTCACGTTTCACCCCGGTGGTCGAACGCTGAATCTGATTGACAATTTTCGCGCGGGCATCCATGAGCTCGGTCAACCGAAGCTGCGCATCGGCGACATGCGTAGTGATCGCGTTGTTCATCTCGGTCAATATCTCCGAGGCGTGGTTCTCGGCTTCCTTCATGATCTCCGCGGCGCTCATCACGGCCTGCCGCCGCAATTGGGCGGCATGAACCCGAAGTTGCTTGTGCTGGGTCTCCAGCTCGGCGCGCAGTTCGGCCGCCTCTCGGCGCTGGGCCTCGGCGTCATCGAGAATCGCCCCGGCTTCCTTTTCGGCGGCACTGCGTAATTCGTCGGCGAATCGCTGCGCCTCCGCCCGGATGTCCTCGGCTTCGGCCATGGCGCCGTTGAGAATTCCGGAGAGCCGATCACTGAGGTCCACGATGTCACCGGGGATGGCCGACGCCAACTCGTTGAACTGCACGGACGTCGACTCCAGGGTCGCCTGCGATTCGCTCAGCTGCTTGGTGAGCGCGATGATCCGTGCTCCCGCGCGTGGCAGGTGCGCCTCGCTGTCGCTGACCGTGCCCCGGGCATAGTGGGAGTCGATCTGCTGGGAAACCCGCTCCAGCTCCAAACCCGGGTAGTCCAACGGGTACGAGTCGTCCGGTTCGTCGGAGTTCACAGTCGGCCAGCATACCGCTCGGGTCCCGTCAGGGAGTCAATCCGCGGGAGGCAGCAACACGTCGGAGTCGAAGCAACTGTGGTCGCCGGTGTGGCAGGCCCCGCCGGTCTGATCGACCTCCAGCAGCACGGTGTCACCGTCGCAGTCCAACCGCACCGAGTGGACGTGCTGGGTGTGTCCGGACGTCGCGCCCTTGACCCACTGCTGCCCCCGCGAGCGCGAAAAGTACGTCGCCTCACGGGTTTCCAGGGTGCGCGCCAAGGCGTCGTCATCCATCCAGGCGACCATCAGCACGTCGCCGCTGCTCCGCTCCTGAGCGACCGCAGCGATCAAGCCGTCGGCGTTGCGTTTGAGCCGGGCCGCAATCACCGGATCGAGTGTCATTGGCGGCACTCCTCCTCATCGCTCCGCAAGGTCCGTCCCCCTCGCCGCTGCGCGGCTGGGGGCACCCCCACTGCATCGTCGCCACCGCGAGTCATCGCACAATGATCCCTTCGGCCGCCATCGCCGCTTTGACCTGCCCGATCGTCAGCTCCCGGAAATGAAAGACGCTGGCCGCCAGCACCGCATCGGCGCCAGCATCGACCGCCGGGGCGAAATGCTCCGTCGCGCCGGCTCCCCCGCTGGCGATCACCGGCACGCTCACCGCCGCCCGCACCGCGCGCAGCATCGGCAGGTCGAAGCCGGCCTTGGTGCCGTCGGCGTCCATCGAGTTCAGCAGGATCTCCCCGACGCCCAGTTCGACACCGCGGACCGCCCACTCGACGGCGTCGATTCCGGTGCCGCGCCGGCCGCCATGGGTGGTGACCTCCCATCCCGACGGGGTCGGCGCCGATCCGGTTGGCACCGTGCGGGCGTCGACCGACAGCACGATGCACTGGGAGCCGAACTGGAGGGCCAGCTCGGCCAGCAGCTCGGGACGGCCGATCGCGGCGGTATTCACCGACACCTTGTCGGCGCCGGCCCGCAGCAGCACGTCGACGTCGGCGACGGTGCGCACCCCGCCGCCGACGGTGAGCGGGATGAACACCTGGTCCGCGGTGCGGGCAACCACCTCCAGCATGGTTGCCCGGCCCGACGACGACGCCGTGACGTCAAGAAAGGTCAGTTCGTCGGCGCCCTCGGCGTCGTAGGCGGCGGCGAGCTCGACGGGATCCCCGGCATCGCGCAGATTCGCGAAGTTGACCCCTTTGACGACCCGGCCGTCGTCGACGTCCAGGCACGGGATGACCCGGACCGCCACATCGCTCGGTTGGCTCATCTCAGTAGTCCTCCGGTGCGCCGACCGCGGTCAAGATGTCGAGGATCTCGCGGTGCACGCCCGGTGCGGCGGCCAGCGCCGAGCGCGACTGCGCCGTCCACGGCGCGCCGGTCAGATCCGTGACGATGCCGCCGGCCGCGCGTACCAGCGCGACACCGGCGGCGTGGTCCCAGATGTGGTCGCCGAAACTGAGCGCCCCGCCGAGAATGCCGTCGGCGACATAGGCCAGGTCGATTCCGGTGGCGCCGTGCACCCGCTGCCGCGAAGTCACCCGGCTCAGGCCCTCCAACACCGCGAGCCGATAACGGCCCGGAAAGCGTCCCCGCCACTCGACATTGAACGTGCCGATCCCGACCTGGGACTCCGAGAGCGCCGTTTGGCCCAGCGCCGGCTGGACCGCCCCGTTGCGCAGCAACGGTCCGCCTGCCACCGCGGTGTAGCGCTGGTCGGTGAACGGCAGCCAGGTCAGACCGGCCACCGGCTCACCGTCGCTCAGCAGACCCAACAGGATCGCCGCCAGCGGGGATCCCGCGGCATAGTTGAACGTGCCGTCGATCGGATCCAGCACCCACACCAGCGGGGAATCGATCGGCGGACCGCCGAATTCTTCACCGTGCACGCCGATTCCGGTCGCCGCCACCAAGCCGTCGGTGATCTGACGCTCCAGAGCCAGGTCGACCTCGGTGGCGAAGTCGTTGCCGCCCTTTCGAACCGCCGAACCGGCGCGGTGGCCCTCGAGGAACGGCTGCGCCGCGACATCAAGGATTTTCGACGCCTCGGCGACCAGGGCGTTCAGATCCGCGGTGTCCAGCGCCACGCGCGGGCCTAGCCTTGCACCGCGGTCAGCGCCTCGGGCAGGGTGAACCGCCCCGCGTAGAGCGCTTTGCCGACGATCGCGCCTTCGACTCCGCGGTCCACCAGCGTGGCGATCGCCCGCAGATCGTCGAGGCTGGACACCCCGCCGGAGGCGATCACCGGAGCGTCGGTGCGGTCGGCGACCTCACCGAGCAGCTCCAGGTTGGGCCCGCCCAAGGTGCCGTCCTTGCTCACATCGGTGACTACGTAGCGTGAACACCCTTCGCGGTCAAGACGTTCCAGCACCGGCCACAGTTCGCCGCCGTCGGTCTCCCAGCCGCGTCCGCGCAGTCGGTAGGCGCCTTCCGGACTGTCCTTGTCGAGCTGTACGTCCAGACCGACCGCGATCCGGTCGCCGTGCTCGGCGATCGCGCGGGCACACCACTGCGGGTTCTCCAACGCCGCGGTGCCCAGGTTCACCCGGGCGCAGCCGGTGGCCAGCGCCGCCGCCAGCGAGTCGTCGTCGCGGATGCCACCGGACATTTCGACCTTCACATCAAGGCGGCCAACCACATCGGCGAGCAGCTCACGGTTGGAGCCGCGGCCGAAGGCGGCATCCAGGTCGACGAGGTGGATCCACTCGGCGCCGTCACGCTGCCAGCCCAGCGCGGCTTCGATCGCCGACCCGTACTCGGTTTCGCTGCCGGCCTTGCCCTGCACCAGTCGCACCGCACGCCCGTCGACCACGTCGACGGCCGGCAGCAAGATCAATCGTGTACTCACAGTGCCTCCACCCAGTTGCTCAGCAGTCTCGCCCCGGCATCCCCACTCTTTTCAGGGTGAAACTGGGTGGCGGCCAACGGCCCGTCCTCGACAGCCGCCAGGAACGGTACCTGATGGGTCGCCCGGGTCACCAAAGCCTCGGGACGGCCCTCCCAGCGCTGCGCGGCGTAGGAGTGCACGAAGTAGAACCTGGTGTCGGCGTCCAACCCGGCGAACAAGGTGCTGCCGGCCGGCGCGTCCACGACGTTCCAGCCCATGTGCGGGATCACCGGCGCCTCGAGTCGGGTGACCGCGCCGGGCCATTGCCCGCAGCCGACGGTCTCCACGCCGAACTCGACGCCGCGGGCGAACAGGATCTGCATCCCGACGCAAACCCCCAACACCGGGCGCCCAGCAGCCACCCGTTCGGCGATGATCTTCTCGCCGCGCACCGCGTGCAGCCCGGCCATGCACGCCGCGAACGCGCCGACGCCGGGGACCACCAGTCCATCGGCAGCAGCCGCCGCGTCGGCGTCGGCGGTCACCTCGACCGCGGCCCCGGCCCGCTGCAGGGCGCGCTGGGCTGAACGCAGGTTGCCCGAGCCGTAATCCAGGATCACTACCGACTTCACAGAGCGCCTTTGGTCGACGGCACGCCGGTCACCCGCGGATCGGGCTCCACGGCCTGACGCAGCGCACGGGCGACCGCCTTGTACTGGGCCTCGGTGATGTGGTGCGGGTCGCGCCCGTAGAGCACCCGCACGTGCAGCGCGATACGGGCGTTCGAAGCCAGTGTCTCGAACACGTGGCGGTTGATGACGGTGTGGTAGGGCACCTGCGACCCCGCAATAGTGCTGTGCACCAAGTGATCCGGCTCGCCGGTGTGCACACAGTAGGGCCGCCCGGACACGTCGACGGCGGCGTGCGCCAGTGTTTCGTCCATCGGGATGAACGCGTCGCCGAACCGGCGGATGCCTGTCTTGTCGCCGAGCGCCCGGTCCAGGGCCTGCCCGAGCACGATCGCGGTGTCCTCCACGGTGTGATGCGCCTCGATCTCGACGTCACCTTTGGCGCGCACCGTCAGGTCGAAACTGGCGTGGCTGCCGAGCGCGGTCAACATGTGGTCGTAGAACGGCACCCCGGTGTCGATGTCGACGATCCCGGTGCCGTCGAGGTCGAGTTCGACGGTGATCTGAGATTCGCGGGTGGTGCGTTCCACCCGGGCGCGGCGGCTGCCGGTCATGAAGCTCCTAATGGTTGTGCGAGTTCGGTGGCCGCAAGGCGTTGGCTGGCGGCGAGCAGGGCGTCGTTCTCCTCCGGCAATCCGGTGGTGGCGCGCAGGTAGCCGGCGATGCCGACGTCGCGGATCAGGATGCCGGCATCCAGGTAGCGCTGCCAGGTTGCGGGCGCATCGGCGAATTCGCCGAACAGCACGAAGTTCGCATCGCTGGGGATGACCCGAAACCCCATGGCGATCAATGCCGCACAGACCCGCTCCCGTTCGGAGATGAGCTGCGCGACGCTGCCCAGGGTGTCGTCGGCGTGTCGCAGCGCAGCACGGGCGGCCGCCTGGGTGATCGCCGACAGGTGATAGGGCAACCGCACCAGCAGCATCGCGTCGATCACCGCCGGGGCGGCGATCAGGTATCCGAGCCGGCCGCCGGCGAATGCGAACGCCTTGCTCATGGTGCGGGTGACGATCAGCTTCGTCGGATAGTCGCCGATCAGCCCGATCGCGCTGGGCTGCGACGAAAATTCGCCGTAGGCCTCGTCCACGATCACGATTCCCGGCGCGACGTCGAGCACGCTACGCAGATCATCGAGTGGAATGCTCTGCCCGGACGGATTATTCGGGCTCGCGACGAACACCACATCGGGCTGACGGTCGGTGATGGCCCCGACGGCGACGTCGACGTCCAGCCCGAAGTCCTCGGCCCGGTTCGCAGCCAACCACCGGGTCTGGGTGCCATCGGAGATGATCGGGTGCATCGAATACGACGGGACGAATCCGATCGCGCTGCGGCCGGGACCGCCGAACGCCTGCAGCAGTTGCTGCAGGATCTCGTTGGAGCCGTTTGCCGCCCACACGTTCTCCGGGCCCACTTCGACACCGGTCTGGGTGCTCAGGTAGCCGGCCAGGTCGGTGCGCAGCGCCACCGCGTCGCGGTCGGGATAGCGGTGCAGATCGGCCGCGGCCTCGCGCACCGAGCGGGCGACGTCGTCGACCAGCGCCGCGCTGGGCGGGTGCGGGTTCTCGTTGGTGTTCAGCCGCGCCGGAACGCTGAGTTGCGGTGCGCCGTAGGGCGACTTGCCGCGAAGATCCTCGCGCAGTGGCAGGTCGGCAAGCGTGATCTCGCCTCCGGGACGGGTCACTGCTCGAACCTCCGCCGGACCGCTTCGCCGTGCGAGGGTAGATCCTCGGCGTTGGCCAGGGCGATCACGTGCCCGCTGACATCTTTGAGCGCGGCCTCGGAGTAGTCCACGACGTGGATACCGCGCAGGAAGGTCTGCACCGACAGCCCGCTGGAATATCGCGCGCTGCCCGCGGTCGGCAGCACGTGGTTGGAGCCCGCGCAGTAATCGCCGAGGCTGACCGGGGCGTACGGGCCGACGAAAATAGCTCCGGCCGAACGGATCCGGGCCGCCACCGCGGCGGCGTCGGCGGTCTGGATCTCCAAGTGCTCGGCGGCATAAGCATCGACCACCCGGATACCGGCGTCCAGGTCGTCGACCAACACGATCGCCGACTGGCGCCCGCCCAGCGCGGTGGCCACCCGCTGGCGGTGCACGGTGGTTTCCAGCTGCGCGGCCACTTCCCGCTCGGTCGCGTCGGCCAATTGTGGACTGGTGGTGACCAGCACGCTGGCGGCCATCTCGTCGTGTTCGGCCTGGCTGATCAGGTCGGCGGCCAGATGCGCCGGGTGGGCGGTGTGGTCGGCCAGGATGGCGATCTCGGTGGGACCGGCTTCGGCGTCGATACCGACCTGCGAACGGCATAGCCGTTTGGCGGCAGTCACGTAGATGTTGCCCGGGCCGGTGATCATGTCGACCGGGGCCAGCTCGGCCTGATCGGTGTCGGTGCCGCCGTAGGCCAGCAGCGCCACCGCCTGCGCGCCACCGACCGCCCAGACCTCGTCGACGCCGAGCAACCGGGCCGCCGCCAATATCGTCGGGTGCGGAAGGCCGTCGAAGGCGGCCTGCGGCGGACTGGCGATCACCAGTGAGTCCACCCCGGCGGTCTGGGCCGGGACGACGTTCATCACCACACTCGACGGGTAGACCGCGTTGCCGCCCGGAACGTACAGGCCGACCCGCTCGACCGGAACCCAGCGTTCGGTGACGGTCGCCCCCGGGGCCAGGGTGGTGGTGGTGTCGGTGCGCCGCTGGTCGGCGTGCACCGCGCGGGCGCGGCTGATCACCACCTCCAGGGCGGCCCGCACCGCCGGGTCCAGGCCGGCCAATGCGGTCTGAAGCGCCGCCGCCGGCACCCGGACGGCTGCCGGACGGACCTGGTCGAACGATTCGCCGAAGTCCAGCGCCGCGGCCGCCCCGCGCTCGGCGACCTCCTCGACGATCGGGCGTACCCGCGCCAACACCGCCTCGACGTCGACGCCGCCGCGCGGCAGCACGGCGCGCAGTTGAGCCTTGGAAAGGTTCGACTGGTCGGTGCCACGCAGGTCGATGCGTGCCAGCAGGGCGGTGTTCACGTCGTCCATTGTCCCAGAGCCATCCAAGTGAATTTCGCAGCGCATCGCGCCCGGCTCTCTGATTGCGCCGCGGCAGGTCCGCCCCGGCTAGGGTGGTTCGCAGCGGAAGACGCGGGAATGGAGACGGCATGCCCACCAAGGATCACCCGAAGAGCGTTCCCGGGGTGCCCTACATCTTTCCGGACTGGCTTGACTACCTGCAGCGCACGGTGCAGACCCCGCTGATCAAGCGATTCCACCTGCCGACCTTCGCGGTGATCGACCATCGGGGCCGCAAGTCCGGCGTGCCGTACCGCACCGTGGTGCGCGCGTTCTGCAAGGGCCCGCGGCTAACGGTGCTGCTCGGTCACGGCAAGGCCGACTGGGTCAAGAACGTGCTGGCCGCAGGTGAGGCCGACGTGCGGCTCTTTCGGCGCAGCGTCCACGTCACCAATCCGCGGATCGTGCCGATCGGCGGCGACACCAGCGGGTTGCCGCTGATCGCGCGGGTTGGGGCCCGCTGGGTCGGAATACTCGTCGCTGACATCACCTGAACAAACCCCTCAATCAGAACGGAGTCGCGATGGCTGTCGACAAGGGTGCCGAGAAACTGCCGGTGGTGTTCCCGCCGTGGCTGGACCGGCTGCAGATCAAGTACATGAACCCGGTGGTCAAGCCGCTGTCCCGGTTTCTGCCCGGCATGTCGGTGATCAAGCATCGGGGCCGCAAGTCCGGCAAACCCTACGAGACGGTGGTGACGACCTACCGCAAGGGCAACGTGGTGGCGGTCGCGCTCGGGCACGGCAAGGCCGACTGGGTCAAGAACGTGCTGGCCGCCGGGGAGGCCGACGTGCGGCTGTTCCGCAGCGAACTGCACCTGACCAACCCGCGGATCCTGCCGGCCGGCACCGCCGATGCGTCCCTGCCGTGGGCGGTGCGACTGCAGAACCGCAAGGTGGCGGTGCTGGTCGCCGACATCGCCTGAGCCCTCGGCGTAGGAAAAAGCTACATATCCAAACCGATGTCGAGCACCCGTACCGAGTGGGTGAGCGCCCCCACCGCCAGGTAGTCGACACCGGTGGCGGCGTAGGCGGCCGCGCTGTCCAGGGTCAGCCCGCCGGAGGACTCCAGCAGCACCCCGGGCGCCCGGGTATCCCGGCGCTGCACGGCGATCTGGGTCTGCCACACCGGGAAATTGTCCAACAGCACCAGCTCGGGTCCCTCGGCGAGCACTTCGTCGAACTGCTCCAGCGAATCGACCTCGACCTCGCAAGATACCTCGGGGACGGCCGCCCGGACCGCGCGCAGAGCCGCCGCCACCGACCCCGCGGCAGCGACATGGTTGTCCTTGATCAGCGCTGCGTCCCCCAGCCCCATCCGGTGATTCACCCCGCCGCCGACCCGCACCGCGTACTTCTGCAGCATCCGCAGACCCGGCAGGGTCTTGCGGGTGTCGCGAATCTGCGCCGTCGTGCCGTCCACGGCGTCCACCCAGGCCGCGGTGGCGGTGGCGATCCCGGACAGGTGACAGATCAGGTTGAGCATGGTGCGTTCGGCGGTCAGCAGGCCCCGGGTGTCGGCCTGCAGCCTCAGCACCGGTGCACCGGCCTCCAGGCGGGCTCCCTCGGCCACCCGGCCCAACACCCGGTAGCCGTCGGCGCCGAGTACTTCGTCGAGCACCAGCAGGGCGATGTCGACTCCGGCGATCACCCCAGCCCCCCGGGGCACCAGCGCGGCCTCGGTCACCGCATCCGCCGGCACCGTCGCGGTGGTGGTGACGTCGGGCCCGTAGCGCAGATCCTCGTCGAGCGCCAGGGCGATGATCGCGCGCGCCTCGTTGAGTTCGGTCTCCGACAGTGTCACCGAGCGGGTCATGAGGCCACCCCCGCCGGGACTCCGAGCACCACCGCGCCGTCGCGTACCCGGACGGTGGTGCTGCGGGCCTGAGCGGGATCGGCGCCGGAGAACTCGGCCCGGTGGTGGCAGCCCCGGCTCTCGGGACGCGCCAGCGCCGCCGCGGCGACCACCTGCGCGGACAGTGTCAACGCGGCGTCCTCGAAACCGGTCCGGTCGCTGACCCGCCGCGCCGCGGCCGTGGCCAACAGGTCGGTCAGCCGCTGCAAGCCCCGGGCGTCGCGGACTACCGATGCGTCGCGCGACATCGCTTGCTGCAGGGTTTGGCGGTCCAGCGCGGGCTGCCGGCCCAATTGCGGGGCGCCGGCGCGCACCTGCCCGGCCGCCTCGGCGTGGACCGCCGCCGCCGATCCGGCGCGCTCGCCCACCACCAGGCCTTCCAGCAGGCTGTTGGAGGCCAGCCGGTTGGCGCCGTGCATGCCGGTGCGGCCCACCTCGCCGGCGGCGAACAGGCCGGGTAGCTCGGTGCGACCGTGGGTGTCGGTGACAACGCCGCCGCAGCTGTAGTGCGCGCCCGGGACCACCGGTATCGGCTGGTGCACCGGGTCGATGCCGGCGTCGCGGCAGGCCGCGGTGACAGTCGGAAACCGGCCCTCGAAGCCGCTGATGCCGCGGGCGTCGAGGTAGACGCAGGCGTCGCCGGTTTCGCGGAGCCTGGCGTCGATGGCGCCGGCCACCACGTCGCGCGGCGCCAGGTCCCCCATCGGGTGCACTCCCGCGGTGACCGAGGCGCCCCGGGAGTCGATCAACATCGCGCCCTCCCCGCGCACCGCCTCGGTGACCAGTGGCCGGCGACCGCCGCCCGCGCCGGCAAACAACATGGTGGGGTGGAACTGGATGAATTCCAGATCGCTGACCGCTACCCCGGCCCGCAGCGCCAACGCCAGGCCGTCGCCGGTGGCACCGCCGGGATTGGTGGTCGCGGCGTACAGGTGGCCCACACCGCCGGTGGCCAGCACCACCGACGGAGCGTGGATCACCCCGAGCCCGTCGGCATTGGCCACCAGCACACCGGTGACGGTGTCGGCGTCGCGCAGAATCGCCAACACCACCTGGCCGTGACGGATGTCCAGACCGGCCGCGGCGTGATCCAGGGCGCGCTGCACCTCGGCTCCGGTCGCGTCGCCGCCGGCGTGAATGATGCGGCGCCGCGAGTGCCCACCCTCGCGGGTGATCGCCCAGTTCCCGTCCGCTTCGCGGTCGAATTGTGCACCGGCACCTGCCAATTCGGCGACCGCGCGATAACCGTCGGCCACGATCGAAGTCACCGCGTCGGCGTCGCACAATCCACCGCCGGCGGCCAGAGTGTCGGCGACATGGGCGTGCACAGAGTCGTCGGTGCCCGGCAGCACCACCGCGATTCCGCCCTGGGCGTAGTGCGTCGCGGTCACCGCGTAGCCGGTGTCAGCCTTGCTGAGCACCACCACGTCCCGGCCGGCGCGGCGTGCGGCGCGGGCCGCGGCCCGCCCGCCGACGCCGGTGCCTATGACAACGACATCGGCCCGCTGCTGCCAGCTGGGGCCACCGGTCACTTGCTGACCGGGGCGGAGTGCCCGATCGAGACCATGCGCTGCACGCTGCGCGCCGCCAGGCGCGCGGTCTCCGGGTCGACGTGGATCTCGTCGGCGCCCTCGCTCAGGCTGCGCAGCAGGGCCGCCGGGGTGATCATCTTCATGTACTTGCAGGCCGCTTTGGAGTTGACCGCCTCGAAGTCGACCTGCGGCGCCGCCTTCTGCAGCTGGTAGATCATGCCGACCTCGGTGGCCACCAAGACCTTTCGCGCCTGGGTGCGGCGGGCCTCCTCGAGCATTCCGCCGGTGGACAAGATCTTGACCCGCTCTTCGGGGAAGTGGCCCTCGCCGACCAGATACAGCGCTGAGGTCGCGCAGCCGCACTCCGGGTGGACGAACAGCTCGGCGTCCGGGTTCGCCCGCGCCTTCTCCTCGAGCTCGTCACCGTTGATGGCCGCGTGGACGTGGCACTCACCGGCCCAGATGTGCATGTTCTTGCGTCCGGTGACCCGCTGGACGTGCTGGCCCAGGAACTGGTCGGGCAGGAACAGCACGTCGCGGTCCGGGTCGATCGCATTGACCACGTCCACGGCGTTCGACGAGGTGCAGCAGTAGTCGGTGAGCGCTTTGACCGCCGCCGTGGTGTTGACGTAGGACACCACCACCGCGCCGGGGTGGTCGTCGCGCCAGGCCTGCAGGTCCTCGGCGGAGATCGAATCGGCCAGCGAGCATCCTGCCCGGGCGTCCGGGATCAGCACCGTCTTGTCCGGGGACAGGATCTTGGCGGTCTCGGCCATGAAGTGCACGCCGCAGAACACGATGGTGTCCGCGTCGGTGTCCGCGGCGATGCGCGCCAGGCCCAACGAGTCCCCGACGTGGTCGGCGATGTCCTGGATCGGGGGCAGCTGGTAGTTGTGCGCCAAGATCGTCGCATTGCGAGCCTTTTTCAGCCGGAGGATCTCGGCCACCCACTCCTCGTCGGGCTCGACACCGCTGTAGCCGGCCGGAGAGTTGATGATGCGGTCGGCCAGGCTGCCCGCCTGCACACCGGGATCGGTGAGGGTGGTCATGCGCGACTCCTCTCGCGGTTTAGGTTTTCGACTTACAATCGAAAACATGGTTCATACTAGCACTGCGCATGAGGTGCTCACCGCGGTCTTCCAGGTTGGCGGCCTCGACCGGCGCCGCCCCCGGCTCAACGTTTTGCTGTGGCAGCGCGCCCGGGAACCCCAACTCGGACGATGGTCGCTTCCAGGTGGACTGTTGCGGAACGACGAGGATGTGACGGCCTCAGCGCGCCGCCAGTTGGCCGAGAAGGTGGACCTGCGTGAGATAGCCCACCTTGAGCAGTTGGCTGTGTTCTCCGACCCGCGCCGGGTGCCGGGGGTGCGCACCATCGCCTCGACATTTCTGGGCCTGGTGCCCTCCCCCGCCGACCCCGAACTGCCGGGCGACACCCACTGGCATCCGGTCGACGACTTGCCGCCGATGGCGTTCGACCACGCGACCATGGTGACGCACGCCCACAGCCGGCTGGTTGCCAAGATGTCTTACACGAACATCGGGTTCGCTTTGGCCCCAACCGAATTCATCCTTTCTACGCTGCGCGACATCTACAGTGTGGTGCTCGGATACCAGGTCGACGCCACCAACCTGCAGCGGGTGCTGGTGCGCCGCGGGGTGATCACCCGCACCGGCACCACTGCCCGCTCCGGGCGCAGCGGGGGCCGGCCGGCCGCCCGCTACCGATTCACCGACTCCGAGCTGCGGGTCACCGACGAATTCGCGGCATTGCGGCCGCCAGGGTGAGTCGGACTGGCTTCTTAATGCCCTCTTAAGAGACAATGGCGGGATGGACTTGGACAACCTGGCCCGCGAAACGTCTGTCGAGTGGATCGGACAAGCCCCCCACCAGCCGCTGCAATCCGGCGAACGCCCGCTGCGGCTGGCCGAGGATCCCTTCTATGAGCCGCCGGCCGGCTTCCAGCACGCCGTAGCCGGCACCGTGCTGCGCTCGCGGGAGGTCGAGCTGGCCTTTTTGGGTCTGATCCCCCAGCAACTGGTCGCCACCCAGCTGCTCTACCGGACCGTCGACCGCAACAACATCCCGCAGGCCGCGGTGACGACGGTGCTGGTCCCGGCCGACCGCGATCGCAGCCGTCCCTGCCCGATCGTGTCGTACCAGTGCGCGATCGACGCGGTGGACAGCCGCTGCTTCCCCTCCTATGCGCTGCGCCGGCACGCCAAGGGTTACGGCTCGTTCACCCAGCTCGAGTTCGTGCTCATCGCCGCCACCCTGGCGCAGGGCTGGGCGGTGTCCATCCCCGACCACGAGGGCTGCGACGGGCACTGGGGTGCGCCGTACGAACCGGGTTACTACGTGCTCGACGGGGTGCGCGCCGCGCAACGCGCCGAGCAGCTGGGCTTGTCCCCCGAAGACCCGGTCGGGCTGTGGGGCTACTCCGGCGGGGGCTTGGCCACCGGCTGGGCGGCGGAAGTCTGCGGCGGTTACGCCCCCGAACTCAACATCGTCGGTGCGGTGCTCGGTTCGCCGGTGGGCGATCTCGGGCACACCTTCCTCGGGTTGGACGGGACGTTCTTCTCCGGGTTGCCCGCGGTGATGATCGCCACCTTGGCCAAGATCTACCCCGACTTGCAGAAGGTGATCGACGATCACGCCACTGCCGAGGGCAAGGCGTTGATGCGTTCACTGGAATCGATGACCACGGCCGGCGCCATCATGCGGATGCACCATAAGTCACTCGCGGAGTTCATCGACCAGCCGCTCCAGGATCTGGTGGAACTCCCTGCGGTGCAACACGTCTTCGAGGACACCAAGCTCGGCTGCCAAGCGCCGAAACCACCGGTGTTGATGCTGCAGGCCGTTCACGATCAGGTGATTTCAGTCGTGCACATCGACCACTTGGCCGAGACCTATGCGAACGGCGGCGCCAACCTGACCTATCACCGCGACCTGCTGAGTGAGCACATCCTGCTGCACCCGCTGTCCGCCCCGATGGTGCTGGACTGGTTGCAGGACCGGTTCGCGGGCCGGCCGCTGCCCGCCGGCGCGGTGCAGAGTCAGTGGCCGGCACTGCTGAAGCCCAAGACCTACCTCGGGCTGGCGCGGCTGGGCCTGGTGGCCGCGCGGGTCATCACCGGTGGGGCGCTGCGCCGCCTTCCGCTGTGATGATCGGATTTATTCGGCGGTCCCAGCTTCGCCTGGCCGGCTCGGGCGGATAGCCGCCCAGATCGTCGTGGGTGCTCCAGGTGACGCACAGGCCGTAAACCAGCGCTGCCGTCGCCGCCGGCAACAGTAACGTGGCTGCGACCTGCAACGGAGTGTGCCCGAAGAACACCGGTGGCCCCTCGACGATGTAGTGCACCCGGTGCTCGGCAGAGACCGGCGCGCCGTCGACGTCGACCGTGCCGTAGCGGCGATGCACCAACGCCGCCCCCAGTAACGCCGCCAGCGCCCCGCCGGCGGTCAGGCCCAGTGACAGCGCGGCGACCATGCCCGGGCCCCGGTGCGCGCGCCACTGCCAGGCCAGCGTGGCCGACACCACCGCCACCACGCCCAGCATGCCCAGCAGCAGAAACGGCGCGACGAAGAAATGGGCGGCCTCGTTGCCCAGGTAGGCTTGCACCCGGTCCCCGCGGCGGGACAGCGCCACCACGCCGTGCACCGGTGGGGCGATCCAGGCCCACAACGCACCGATCGGCAACCCGGCGAGGGTCAGTCCGGCGGCGACGGTCAGGCAGGCCCGCCGCCGCGTCAGCCGTGGGGCAAGCTCCGCCGGTGCGCCGATCATCGCTGCGGGTCCAGATCGGCCGAATCCACCAGCCCGTGCCGAGAACACTTGGCCCACCAGCCATCCGGACGGACCTGCACCGTCATCCGGCGCCCGCAGGACGCACAGAACCGCGGCGGCTCCAAGCCCAGCTGGGCGGCTGTCGGGACCGATTCACCGGCGGCGTCCTCGATCTGCACGCCGGTGTAGACGTTGTAGACGCCGGCCCCGACGACCGGCAGGTCGCGAACCATTACAGGGTGGCGTTGAGAGCCTTGATCGGCATCTGCAGGTCGTCGAGCAGTTCCAGGTCTG
Organism: Mycolicibacter sinensis; assembly: GCF_001667375.1. Taxonomy (GTDB): domain Bacteria; phylum Actinomycetota; class Actinomycetes; order Mycobacteriales; family Mycobacteriaceae; genus Mycobacterium; species Mycobacterium sinense_A. The sequence goes on from NZ_LZIN01000069.1 coordinate 63,747, forward strand.
TCTCTGCGGGACGGCCCAGCGTCGTCAGATAGTTGCCGACGATGATCGCGTTGATCCCGCCCAGGATGCCCTGCTTGGCGCCCAGGTCGCCCAGCGTGATCTCCCGGCCCCCGGCGAACCGCAGCATGGTGCGCGGCAGCGCCAGCCGGAACGCGGCGACCGCGCGCAGCGCGTCGGCGGCCGGCAGCACGTCCAGGTCACCGAACGGTGTGCCCGGGCGCGGGTTGAGGAAGTTCAGCGGCACCTCGTCGGGGTCCAGCTCGGCCAGGTCGGCGGCGAACTCCGCGCGCTGCTCGAGCGTCTCCCCCATGCCCAGGATGCCGCCGCAGCACACCTCCATACCGGCTTCGCCGATCATCCGCAGAGTCTCCCAGCGCTCCTCCCAGGTGTGGGTGGTGACCACGTTGGGGAAGTGCGACCGGGCGGTCTCCAGGTTGTGGTTGTAGCGGTGCACGCCCATCGCGGCGAGTTGATCCACCTGCTCCTGGGTCAGCATGCCCAGTGAGCAGGCGATCTGGATGTCGACCTCATTGCGGATCGCCTCGATACCGGCGGCGACCTGAGCAAGCAGCCGCTCGTCGGGCCCGCGCACCGCGGCGACGATGCAGAATTCGGTGGCGCCGGTCTTGGCGGTCTGCTTGGCCGCCTCGACCAGGCTGGGAATGTCGAGCCAGGCGCTGCGCACCGGCGATTGGAACAGCCCGGATTGCGAGCAGAAGTGGCAATCCTCCGGGCAGCCACCGGTTTTCAGGCTGATGATGCCCTCGACCTCGATCTCGGGACCGCACCAGCGCATCCGCACGTCGTGGGCCAGCGCCAGCAGTTCCTCGAGCCGCTCGTCGGGCAGTTGCAGCACCTCGAGGACCTGATCCCGCCGCAACGCCTCGCCGCGCTCCAGAACCTGCTCACGGGCCAGCGTCAGGATGTCGTCGGTCACACGTGCTCCCCTCAAAACTTGAACGGTGTTCAGGTTAGGGTAGCGGGGTGCAGCTGCACAAACTTGACGTGGTCGCCGCGGCGGCCACCATCCTGGACAACTACGGCATCGCCGACCTGTCGATGCGCCGGGTGGCGCGCGAGCTGAACGTCAGCCCCAGCGCGCTGTACTGGCATTTCGCCAACAAACAGCAACTGCTCGGGGCGGTCGCCGACCGGGTGCTCGGCCCGGCCTGCGCGGACCCGGGACCGGGCAGCTGGCAGTGGCGGATGCAGACCGTGGGCGAGCGCCTGCGCGATGCGCTGCTGTCCCACACCGACGGCGCCGAACTGGTGTCGGCGAGCATGGCCGCGGGTCAGTCCCGGGCGGCCACCGAGATCCTGGCCCTGCTGGCGGGCGCGGCCACGGCGGCCGGTGTGGATCCCGATCAGGCCGGGCAGGTCGCCCGCACCGTCGTCTACTACGTCTTGGGGTTCACCGCCGACGAGCAGTCCCGCCTGCAGTGGGACGCCGCCGGGGCCGCCGAGATCACCTCCGATGCCGACCCGAGCAGCGCGTTCGCGTTCGGGCTGGGATTGCTGATCGACGGACTGACGATGCGGGCCGGGCTCGCGGTCTAGATCGGATACTCGGTGCGGGTGTTGCCATCCCAGCGACGCAGGCCGACGAACCGCCCGGTGATATCGGGGTGGCCGGCGATGCGCTGAGCGCGACCCAACTTGGCCGGACCGATCCGGCGGGCCAGCGTGGTGTGCGCGGTCCACCGGCCCGGCAGCGCGTTGGGCATCGGCGCGGGGATCAGGTGTGGCGCACACACCCGGTGCACCTGGGCATGCAGGTCCAGCAATTCGACGGTCGGCACCACCAACCGCGCCAGCACCCCGTGTGAGCGACCGAAGAGCACCGTCGGGCCCAGGATGCAGTCGATCGGCAGCCGGTCGGCGACTGCGGCCAGCTCCGCGTCGACCCGGGAATCGATGCGCTGGGCGACGGTGAGGGTGACGTGCGGGCGGGGGGCCGGGGCCGGGCGGGGCAACCCGGCCGCGGCCAGCTGCGCCCAGATATCGCGGACCGTCATCTCGGTCTCGACGTCGAAGACCAGCTCGATCGAGTGCACCATCGCTCAGCCCGCCAGCGCGCGCACCCAGTCGGCGTCGAAAGCGGCACGGCTCATCTGGGCGAACTCGGCAACGCCCAGGGACGCCGAACCCGCCGGCAGCGCGGCACGCACCGGCGCCAGCCGCGCCAATGCCCCGTGATTGCTCGCGGCAGCCGGCCCGGGCTGTGCGGGCCAGCTGCCGATCACCAGACCGGCGCATGACAAGCCTTGCCCGGCAAGTGATTCCAGGGTCAGAGCGGTGTGGTTGAGGGTGCCCAGTTCGGCGTTGACCACCACCAGCACGGCCGCGCCGAGGTCCACGGCCAGATCCCGCAGAGTGACTCCGTCGGCGGCCAACTCGACCAGCAGCCCGCCGGCGCCCTCGACCAGGGTCACCCGTCCGGGGCGGTCGGCGGCGTGGATCGTCGCCAGCAGCTCCGCGCGGGTGGGCAACGTCCTCCCGGCCTGTTCGGCGGCCGCGACCGGGGCCAGCGGCTCCGGGTAGCGGGCCGTCCCGCACAGCTCGGTCACCCCCGAGAGCCGCCCGACCTCGGCCAGGTCGTCGTCGCCGTCGGCGGTGCCGGTCTGCACCGGCTTGCACACCGCCACGTCCAGGCCGGCCTGGCGGGCACAGCAGGCCAATGCCGCGGTGGCGATGGTCTTCCCGACTCCGGTGCCGGTTCCGGTGATGACCAGGACCGTCATTGCGCCGCGGCGCGGTGGTCGTGCAGCACCTGGGTCAGCACCCGGCCGGCCAACTCGAGGTCGTCGGCGGTCAGCGAGGCCCGCGCGGTCAGCCGCAGTCGCGAGGTGCCGGCGGGCACCGTGGGCGGCCGGAAACAGCCCACCCCCCCCCCGGCGTCCAGACAGGCGGTGGCGGCGGCCACCGCACGCTCGGCGTCGCCGAGGATCACCGAGACCACCGCCGACTCCGGGCGCTGCTCGACGTCGCAGATGTCGGCCAACTCAGCAGCGTGGCGCAGCACGTCGGCGGCGCGGGAGGGCTCGGCGGCCAGCACGCCCAGGGCGGCCGACGCGGCACCAAGGGCCGCCGGGGCCAGCCCGGTGTCGAAGATGAAGGTCCGGGCGGCGTCGATGAGGTGATCCCGCACCGCGGCCGGCCCCAGCACCACGCCGCCCTGGCTGCCCAGGGCCTTGGACAGCGTGGTGGTCACCACCACGTCGGGCGCTCCGGCCAGCCCGACCTCATGCACCAGCCCCCGACCGCCGGCGCCGCGCACCCCCACCGCGTGCGCCTCGTCGACGATCAGCAGCGCGCCGTACCGGCGGCACACCTCGTGCAGGTCCGGCAACGGAGCCAATGCGCCGTCGGCGCTGAAGACCGACTCGGTGATCACCACGGCACGTTTCTCGGTGCGGCCGGCCAGTGCCGCCGCCACCGCCTCGACATCGCGGTGGCCGGTGATCACTACCCGCGCCTTCGACAAGCGGCAGGCGTCCACCAGGGAGGCGTGGCAGTAGGCGTCGGAGACCAGCAGCGACCCCGGACCTGACAGGCTGACGACGGCACCGATATTGGCGGTATAGCCCGAAGAGAACACCAAACCCGCTGGGGCGCCGACGAAATCGGCCAAGTCTTGCTCGAACTGCTGGTGCAGTTCGGTATTGCCGGTCACCAGCCGGGATCCGCCGGCGCCGCCGCCCCAGGTCTGCAGCGCCTCGATCCCGCCGGCGATGACGGCCGGGTGCGCCGAGAGCCCGAGGTAGTCGTTGGAGGCCAGGTCCAGCTCGGTGGTGACGGCGGGCCGCACCCGCAGGGAGCGCCGCAGCCCGTCCTGGCGGCGCTGCTGTTCCACCCCGGCCAGCCAGGCCAGCGGAGACAGATCCGTGCGGGTCACCGTGCACTCCCTCGACGACAGTTGAACACCGTTCAGGTTAAGGCACGGACCACACCGACCATCGCGGCACCGATGCGGGCGATCTCGTCGGGCGTGCACACATAGGGCGGCATCGCGTACACCAGGTTGCGGAACGGGCGCAGCCAGACCCCGTGCGCCAGCGCGGCCGGCGTGGCCACCGCCAGGTCCACCGGCTCCCGGCATTCGATCACCCCGATCGCGCCGCACACCCGCACGTCGGTGACTCCCGGCAGCCCGCGGGCCGGTTCCAGGGCGGCGGTGAGTCCCGCACCGATCTGTGCTACGCGCGAGCGCCAGTCCTGGCCCAGCAACAGCTCGGTGCTGGCCACCGACACCGCGCAGGCCAGCGGGTTGGCCATGAAGGTGGGCCCGTGCATCAGGGCGCCGGCCTCCCCGCCGCTGATGACATGGGCGATCTCGGTGCTGCACAGCGTCGCCGCCAGGCTGAGGTACCCGCCGGTCAGCGCCTTGCCGACACACATGATGTCGGGGCTGACACCGGCATGTTCGGCGGCGAACAGCTCGCCGGTGCGGCCGAACCCGGTGGCGATCTCGTCGAAGATCAGCAGAACGCCGTGGCGGGTGCAGGCCTCGCGCAGATCACTCAGGTAGCGCGGGTCGTGAAAGCGCATGCCGCCGGCGCCCTGCATCACCGGTTCGACCACCACGGCCGCCAGTTCGTCGCGATGGTGCTGTAACAGCGCCTCGAAGGCGGCGCTGTAGGCCGGGTCGTAGTCGCGGGGCACCTGCGGGGCGAACACCTGCGCGGCCAGCACGTCCACCCACAGCTTGTGCATGCCGCCGTCGGGATCGCAGACGCTCATCGGGGTGAAGGTGTCACCGTGGTAGCCGCCGCGCCAGGTCATCAGCCGGTACTTGGCGGGCCGGCCGCGGGCGCGCCAGTACTGCAGCGCCATCTTCACCGCCACCTCCACCGACACCGAACCGGAGTCGGAGAAGAACACCGTGTCCAGCCCCGGCGGGGTGATCTCCACCAGCAGCTGCGCCAGCCGCGCCGCGGGCTCGTGGGTGAGGCCACCGAACATGACGTGATTCATGGTGGCCAGCTGCGCGGTCATCGCCGCGTCCAACACGGGGTGGCCGTGGCCGTGGATCGCGGTCCACCAGGAGCTCATGGCGTCGAGCACCTCGACCGGCGCGTTATCGACGATCAGCGTCAGATAGGCGCCGCGGGCAGCCACCGCTACCGTCGGCGCGGGCGTCTCGGCGCCGATCGTGCTGTAGGGGTGCCACACGTGGGCGGTGTCGATGGCGCTGATCTGCTGGGGAGTCAACGCGGACATGACTGACGACAGTAGTGCAGGTCGTCGGCCGTAACCGTTCGGTCACAGGTTGCCGAATTTCTGCCCAGCGACGGCGCAGGGCGCGTACCCGCCGGTACGCTTTGTGACAGAAGTGACCAATGATGCTGCCGTGATCACCGGCGCGAGAGGGGATGTCCGATGAAACGCATCTGCGCCACCGCGATCGCTGTGGCGGCGGCATTGGCCCCGGCGTTCAGCGCCGCCGGGTCCGCCGGCGCCGACCCGATCTCGCAGTCCGGTCAAAGCCAGCTCATCGAGCGGGTGATCCAACGCGCCCTCTCCCAGCGCGGGGTGCCCTACGTCTACGGGGGCGGCGACGTCTCCGGGCCCACCAACAACGCCCGGGCCCGCGCCGCCACCACCCGCAGCGCGCTGACCGACGTCACCGGCCGCACCGGGCTTCCGGGCGGCCCCACCGTCGCCGGCAGCACCGCCCCGGTCCTGCCGGGCACCGCCGTGCCGCCCACCGCGGACATCCCGGACACCACCACCGTCGGCTTCGACGCGTCCGGCCTGATCCAGTACGCCTACGCCGGCGCCGGCATCAAAATGCCGCGCACCTCCGGCGAGCAGTGCAGCGTCGGCCACAAGGTCCCGCCCGCGCAGGCCCGCCCCGGCGACCTGCTCTGCTACGGACCGGGCGGATCGCAGAGTGTCGCGCTGTACCTCGGCAACAACCAGATGATCGAGGGCACCAGCCCCGCAGTCACGGTCTCACCGGCCCGTACCTCCAACATGGTCCCCTATCTGACCCGGGTGATTCCCTAGACACACCCGGTCGACATCACAGCCGTTGGAATACGGCTTCTCCAGCCCGATTAGGTAGATTATCGGGCGATCATGATTGCCCTGTCCCCGCCGCGACCGGCGGCAACACCTGTTGCGGCGCCCCCCGCCGAGCGACCCATCGCCGGGTCCGTTCCGGCGCCCGGGTCGGCGGCTGCGATGGGAACCCGCAAGACGGGTTTCTACCGCCACGACCTCGACGGGCTGCGCGGCATCGCGATCGCGTTGGTGGCGGTGTTCCACGTCTGGTTCGGCCGGGTCTCCGGCGGGGTGGACGTCTTCCTGGCGCTGTCCGGCTTTTTCTTCGGCGGCAAGCTGCTGCGCGTCGCGCTGAACCCGACGTCGTCGCTGTCACCGGTGCCCGACCTCATCCGGCTGGTTCGGCGCCTGCTGCCCGCCCTGGTGGTGGTGCTGGCCGCCTGCGCGGCGCTGACAATCTGGATCCAGCCCCAGACCCGTTGGGAGACCTTCGCCGACCAGAGCCTGGCCAGCCTGGGCTACTACCAGAACTGGGAGTTGGCCCGCACCGCCTCGGATTACCTGCGCGCCGGTGAGGCGGTCAGCCCGCTGCAGCACATCTGGTCGATGTCGGTGCAGGGCCAGTTCTATCTCAGCTTCCTGCTGCTGATCTTCGGTTTCGCGTTCGCCTTCCGGCGGCGGCTGCGCACCCATCTGCGCACCGCATTCGTGGTGCTGCTCACCGCGCTGACGGTGGCGTCGTTCTGGTATGCGGTCGTCGCGCACCAGTCCAACCAGGCGCTGGCCTACTACAACAGCTTCGCCCGGGCGTGGGAGCTGTTGCTCGGCGCGCTGGCCGGGGCGCTCGTGCCCTATATCCGCTGGCCGATGTGGCTGCGGACCGCCGTCGCCACCGTTGCGCTGGCGGCGATCCTGAGCTGCGGTGCCCTGATCGAAGGCGTGCAGGAATTCCCCGGCCCCTGGGCACTGGTGCCGGTCGGTGCCACGGTGGCGTTCATCCTGGCCGGCGCCAACCGGCACACGCACCCGAGCACCAGCGAAAAACTCCCGTGGCCCAGCCGGTGGCTGGCCACCGGGCCGCTGGTGACGCTGGGCGCGATGGCCTACTCGCTGTACCTGTGGCATTGGCCGCTGCTGATCTTCTGGCTGTCCTACACCGGCCACAAACACGCCTCGGTGCTCGAGGGCGCCGGCATCTTGCTGCTGTCCGGCGTGCTGGCCTACCTGACCACCCGGCTCGTCGAGGACCCGCTGCGCTCCCGCGCATCGGCCACCGCCAGGCCGGTTCCGCAACGCATTCGCTGGCGGAAACCGCCGGCCGGCTGGTGGCTTTCCCACTTTCGAAGGCCGACCATGGCGTTGGGCTCGACGGTGGTGCTGCTGGGCGTTGCGCTCACCGCGACCTCGTTCACCTGGCGCGAACACGTCACCGTCCAGCGCGCCAGCGGCAAGGAACTGGCCAAGCTCAGCAAGGACGACTACCCGGGTGCCCGCGCGCTGATCAAGCATCAGCGGGTGCCCAAGCTGCGGATGCGGCCCACCATCCTGGAGGCCAAGAAGGACCTGCCACGCTCCACCCGCGACGGCTGCATCAGCACCTTCACCAACCCGGCCCTGATCAACTGCACCTATGGTGACTTGGAGGCCACCCGAACCGTCGCGCTGGCCGGCGGGTCGCATGCCGAACACTGGCTGCCGGCGCTGGACATCCTGGGCCAGAAGCACCACTTCAAAGTGGTGACCTACCTCAAGATGGGTTGCCCGCTGTCCACCGAGAAGGTGCCGCTGATCATGGGCAACAACGCGCCCTATCCGCAGTGCTACGAGTGGGTGGGCAAGACGATGGACAAGTTGATCGCCGACCACCCGGACTTCGTGTTCACCACCGCCACCCGGCCGTGGAACATCAAACCCGGCGACGTGATGCCGGCAACCTACATCGGGATCTGGCAACGGTTCTCCGAGCACAAGATCCCTATCCTCGGCGTGCGCGACACCCCGTGGCTGGTGCGCGACGGTGACCCCTTCCAGCCGGCGGACTGCCTGGCCTCCGGGGGTGACGCGACGTCCTGCGGCATCAAACGCTCCGAAGTCCTCGTCGACCGCAACCCCACCCTGGATTTCGTCGAACGATTCCCGCTGCTCAAGCCGCTGGATCTGTCCGATGCGGTGTGCGACACCGACATCTGCCGCGCCGTGGAGGGCAATGTGCTGATCTATCACGATTCCCATCACCTGTCGGCCACCTACATGCGCACCATGACCGGTGAACTCGGCCGACAGATGGGCGCGGCCACCGGATGGTGGTGAGCCCGGTCGCGCCCACGGTCTGGCCCGGGCACAGTTACCCGCTCGGCGCCCGGGATTAAGCCGCCCGGGACAAAATAGGGGGGGGGGGGGGGGGGGGGGGGCGGGGGGGGGGGGGGGGGGGGGGG